>NZ_JAKSXN010000006.1 GCF_022427145.1 Paenibacillus timonensis | reverse complement strand
CCCCCGGTTCATAGCAGCGGTTCTCGAATCAACGGCAGGGTACAGCAATGGATGCCGCCGCCCATTTTGGCGATCTCGGAGATTTCGACGGGAATGACCTGAACGCCTTGGCTGGAGAGCAGATCGATCGTGTGCTTCCCATCCGCGGAGAACAGGACTTTCCCCGGGGCCAGGGCCAAGCCGTTGATGGTTAACGTCGGATCGCGGGGATCGACGTGCAGCAGCTCGAAACCGCGTTGATGCAGCTCGTCCAGGAACCAGTACGGCAGCAGCGCGATATTCACTAGTGCCTTGCGGCGGTCGACCAGCAGGAACGCTTCGTCCAGGTGAATGATCGAGGCGGGCAGGTCGATGACGATCAGGTCGATCTGCTGTAACGATAGAATATGGCGCACCTGCGCGATTCCTTCGGGATTCACCCGTTCCGAACGGCCAAGGACCGCCGTTTGCCGATCCAGCATGGTAAAGCTGCCGCCTTCGGCAAAGCCGCTGCCTTGGATCATGCCGAGGATCGGTACGCCGGCGGCGCCGAGCGTGCGGGCGGCCATCGCGGTTTCCCCATACCGGACGTACAGCGCGAGACGGGACAAAATCACGCCGCCGGGAATAACCATCCCCAAATCGCGGGTATACATTGTTTCCGGCCAGAGCTTGTCCGGCTTGTCCAGCCACAGGATACGAACGCCCTCCTTCTCCAGGGCGGTTGCCAGAGCTTGGTGCTGCGCTTGCAGTCGCTTGAGCTTGGGAGCGGCGGTGCCGTTGTTCTTGCTAAGCCTCCCGCGGATATGCTGAAGCAGGACGGGGCCGGACTCGATTACGCCGGCGGAATCATGCAACTGCAGCACCTCTTCTCCCGGCGCGTGCATCAGCACCAGACGAATCGGACCGATGGGATTGTCCGTTCCCCAACGGTACTTCCAGATGGCCTCCAGCAGGTCCGGATCATGAAACGGCTCACGAACCAGTTTTCGCGACAAATAAGGATATGAGGACGACATGGTGCGGGTACTCCTTTCAAAACTTGAGGGTTCGGGATCATCGCCTAGGATCGTTCATAATTCCATCCTGCCCATATGGACCCGCGGACAAAACAGGCAGCCGTCCAAGGAGACGGCTGCCCGCGGTTAGACCATCAAAGCTTTGATGCCGTTAAACAGGGGGATGATCGATTTGATGGCGTTGTAGCCCATCTTCATCAAAGGCATGTATTTCTGCACTTTTTGCACCATCCCGAAGAGGCCGGCCCGTCGGGGCCTTACCGGGGATTCGCCCTCCGGGCTCTGCTCCTGCGGCCCCCCGGAACCGGCAGAACCCCCGCTTCCGCCGCCAAAGCCGATGTACCCCGGTCTCCCCGGCCCCGGGCCACCCGTGAAGCCATACGCTCCGGGTCCGGGTCTTCCGGGATATCCGCCAAAGGAGCCGTAACCTCCCCCTAGCCCGCCGCCATAGCCCCAGCCGCCTCCCGGACGGATGCCGGTGCCTGAACCAGGTGAGCCAGGATTTCCCGGGTAGCCGCCGCCGAATAGCGGCTGGAAGGCCGATACCCGAGCCTTTTTGCTGCGGGCTGCCGTCTTTTTCTTCGATTTCTTCTTGCCGCGCGGGGGCACGGAGAGGAACAGGCCGTTCGGATCCAGCCCGGCGATCCATCCGATATAAGAAGACCCGTCGTGCAAAACAACGCGAACCGGCTGGCCTTTCAGCTGTTTCGCGCGATTGCGAATGTTTGCCGAACTTGCCATGCAAGGATCACCTCAGTGTTTGTTTTTTCGATAGACGTTTTGCTCGATATATCTTACTCGGATTTGAGCGTGCTGCCTGTGCTTGTTCCTTAGTTTTTGGCCGATTCGTGATATTTGCCGGCACCTGCATAAAATTTGGGCAACTTGGAAATTTAACTAATGAATACAAATTTTCGACCGAGGAGTTGGCCCGGAATGAAAACATTGAACGTTGTAGCGCTCACCTTACTGATTGTGGGCGGGTTAAACTGGCTGTTGATAGGGCTCTTTCAATACGACTTGGTGGCGAGCATTTTCGGCGGGCAAGACGCAACCTTGTCACGGGTGATCTATACCATCGTCGGCATTTGCGCCATCTACGCGTTTAAGTTCTTCAACGACGTCACGGAAGACGAAGTCGCCAGATAAGCCGGAGAAGAAGTTTGTGGGGGTAAGCAGGAATCCCGGGATGCGAATGCGTCCCGGCTATTTTTTTTTCGAAGAAACGTTCGTTTTGGGAAAAAGATAAGGCGCAAGCCCGTTCGCGATAGCCCGATGGCCCCGGTCGTTCGGATGAATCGGCAGCTTGCCGCCGAGAATGTCCTCCAGCTGGCCTTCCCGGTAACCGTCGATCAGCTCCGCCTGCTTGCCTTCAAACCATTTGTGCGCCGGTGCGACTTTGGCGCCGTACACGGCGGCGATGCCTTGGGTCGTCTGGTTCAGCCGGCCGATCCAATCGACCGCAATCGAGCTGCTCGGGAACGGATTGTATTGCGTGCAGCATACGATCCGGGCCGAACTGGTCTGCCGGATATGCCCCAGGATGGCGCTCAGATTCCGGCGGAACTGCACGAGCAGCTCCATATTCGGAAACGGCCCGCCTTGCACGAGCGGAGTAATCGCCGCATTTGCCAAATCGACGCCGCCGATCCAGACCGATACGACGGAGGAGCGTTTAATCATTTCCGAGCCCTGCCACAGCACAGCATCCAGCAGGTTGCTGCTGGTCCAGCCGGACCGGGCCAACACATAACCCTTGATCGTACGGGGGTTCGAACGATGATAAGCCGTTACGGCCAAATGAGGATACGCCAGCTTTGGCGAGGAAGCGTTGTCGCCAAATGTAATGGAATCCCCAAGCGCGGTGTAAATCATCTGCAGGTCACCCACCCAAGATAGACTTTACAACCATAGTATTGCGAACGAGGCGGGGAGGTGCGGTTTATCCAAAAGAGGGCCGGCCCGATTGAACGGGCCAGCCCTTAGGTTCGGATCAACGGCGCTGCGCCAGATGGGGCAGCTCCATGCGGCCTTGCCGCGAGTGGCGCACCAGCTCCGCATAGTAGCCGCCGCGGGCGAGCAGCGCGTCGTGCTTGCCCTGCTCGGCGATGCGCCCGTCCTGGATGACGAGGATGCGGTCGGCGTGCTGGACGGTGGACAGCCGGTGGGCGATGACGAGCGTCGTCCGGCCGGCGGACACCACGTTCAGCGCGTTCTGGATCAGCTGCTCCGTCTGCGAATCGAGGTTGGCCGTCGCCTCGTCGAGAATGAGGATCTTCGGCCGGAAGGCCAAGATGCGCGCGAAGGAGATCAGCTGCCGCTCCCCGGCGGACAGCCCGCTGCCCCGGTTGGACAGCCGGGTGTCGTAGCCGTCCTTCAGCCGCGCGATCATGGGGTCGGCGCCGATGCGCCGGCAGGCCCGGATCACTTCCTCGCGGGGGATGTCTTCGCGGAAGAGGCGGACGTTGTCGATGATGGACCCGGCGAACAGGAACGGGTCCTGCTGCACCAGTCCGACGAGGCGATGCAGCGAGGTCTGC
The DNA here is from genome assembly GCF_022427145.1 of Paenibacillus timonensis. Lineage (GTDB taxonomy): Bacteria > Bacillota > Bacilli > Paenibacillales > Paenibacillaceae > Fontibacillus > Fontibacillus timonensis. Next base: position 121,746 of record NZ_JAKSXN010000006.1, on the reverse strand, counting down.
GGCAGGCGGCGGATGTCCGTGCCGTCGATTTCGACGCTGCCGTCGTCCACGTCATAGAACCGCGTCAGCAGGTTCACCAGGGAGCTCTTGCCTGCGCCGGTCGTGCCGACGATGCCGATAAACTCGCCTTCCCGCACGTGGAGGTCAAGGCCGTGCAGCACTTCCTGCCCGTCCGTGTACGAGAAGCGGATGCGGTTGAAATCGATCCGCCCGCGCACCCCGTGGGCCGGCAACGCTTGGGCTTCCTCCGGCGCAGGGTCTTTCACCTCCGGCTCGGAGGCGAAGATCCGCCACAGCCGATCCACCGACACGATCGTCGATTGCAGCGTGTTCCACTGCTGGGTGATCTGGTTGATCGGCTGGAAGAATTGGCGGATATAGCTGATAAAGGCATACAGTACGCCGAACTCGATACGCTCGCCCAGTACCGCGAAGCCGCCGATCCAAACCACGAAGGCCACCGACAAATTGCCGAGGATATCGAAGGACCGGTTGAACAAGACGGTCGCCCGCACTTCCCGCAGATTGGCCCGCAAATACGCGGTATTCCGTTCACCGAAGCGGGAGGACTGCTCTCCCTCCTGATGGAACGACTGGATCAGGCTCATACCGCTCAGATTCTCGGCGGTAAACGCGATGAGCCGGGACAGCAGGGAGCGGGCCCGCTGGTAGCTGGTGCGCAAATACTTGCGGAAGGCGACGGCGATCACGGTAATGATCGGAAAGAGAATCAAGCAGTATGTGGCCAGCCTGACGTCCAGCGCAAACATGAATACGACGACCAGGATGAGCGATAATCCGTCGCGTACCAGGCTGAGCAGCACCTGGGTAAAAAACTGGTTGATCGTCTCCGTGTCGCTCGACTCGTTCGTGACGAGGCCACCGGCCGAGTTGCGGTCGAAGAAGGACATCGACTGCCTCGTGATCTGCTTAAACAGGTCCTTGCGCAGCGAGGCGACGATGCTCTGCCCGGCCCGCTGCAGCAGGTTCGCTTGCCAATAGGAGAAGACGCCGCTGACCGCCTCGAGCGCGAGGTAAGCCAAAGCCAGGCCAAGCAGGATGCTCGGACCGTGTGCGCCGAACAGCACCTTCTCGTCGATGGCGTATTTGATCAGGAAAGGCTGCAGCAAGTCGGCGGAAATGGCCAGGAACGCAAAGCCGAATACGGCGAGAAAAGCCTTCCGGTGAGGTTTGGCATAGGAGAGCAAGGCCGCGAACGCCTTCCTCCGCTGCTCCGGGGTGACCTCGTATTTCTTGCGGGTGTCGGCGGTTTCCGGGTTAGACGACATCGCTGTCGCCTCCTTCCTGGAGGTGATGGAGGCTTGCGTACAAGCCCCCGGCTTGCAGCAACTGCGCATGTGTTCCCTGCTCGGCGATCCGCCCGTCATCCAGCACGAGAATGCGGTCGGCGTGTTTCACCGCGCTGATGCGGTGGGCGATAATGAGCGTCGTCTTTCCCTTGCGGGCTTCGCGCAGATGGGAGAGGATTCGCGTCTCCGTCATGGCGTCGACCGCACTGACGCTGTCGTCCAGCAGCAGGATGGGGGCGTCCTTGATCAGACCCCGGGCCAGGCTGGTCCGCTGGCGTTGCCCGCCGGACAACGTCAGGCCGCGTTCGCCGAGCTCGGTGTCGAACCGTTTCGGGAAGCCGGCGACGTTATCGTAGAGATCGGCCAACCGGGCGGCCTCCTCGATCGCGTTCAGCTCGGACGTCCGGTCGAAGAAGGCGATGTTGTCGCCGATCGTCGTGCTGAACAGGAAGCCGTCCTGCGGCACGTAAGCGATGCGGGTGCGCAGGCTCTCCAGCGTCAGGCTTCGGACGTCGCATCCGCCGATGAAGACCGTGCCGCGGGGCGGATCGTACACCCGCAGCAGCAGCTTGACGAGCGTGGTTTTGCCGCTGCCGGTCCGGCCCACCACGCCCAGCGTTTCTCCAGGGTTCAGCCGGAGATGAATGTCCTGCAGCGACTCGCGCGCGGCGTCCGGATAGGTGAACGTCAATCCGCGGATGTCGATGCTAAGGCTTTGCGGATCCTCCGGCATCGGCAGGGCCTCGTTCTCGTCGCGAATGTCCGGCTTCACGGACAGCAGGTGATTCAGCCGGTCCAGCGAAGCCCGTGCCCGCTGCATGAAGTTGATGACGTTGCCGATCAGCCTTAGCGGGTTCATGATCATCCGCAGGTACAACGTCAAGGCGACGAAACTGCCAAGCGACAGCTCGCCGCGCGCGACGAGCAGGCCGCCGTAGGCGATGGCCACGGCCATCGATACCGCGCCGGTAAACGGCAGCAACACCTGGAACAGCGAACTCATGCGCACCAGCGACAGCTGGCTGCCCAGGATGCGGTCGACCGTTTGCCCGAACCGGGCTCGGGCGATCTCCTCGGTCGCGAAGCTTTTCGTCACTTTGATGCCTTCAAACTGCTCCTCCGCCGCTTCGGTCATCGCCGCTAACGACTCCTGCACCTTCCGCGAGTTGTCGCGGATTTTAGGGCCGAAGGCGCTTACGATCCACGGGATGGCGAGCAGCGGCGCAACGCAAACCACGATCAAAAGCGCCGGAATATCGCTGACCGTCATCATCGTAATGACGGAGATCAACAACACCGACGCATTGGTTAATTGGTTCAGCCCGTTCGCGATCGACTCCCGTACGCCGGTGACGTCATTCATCACGTAGCTGAGCAGCTTGCCGATCCCGTGTTTCGAGAAGAACGCTTCGCTTAATTGGGTAAAATGCCGAAACAACTGGCCCCGGGCGCGAAATTCGAACATCCGCCCCAGGCGATGGTTCATATATTGCCCGATTCCGAAACACAGGCCGTAGACGACGGCGATGGCAGCCAGAGTCAGCGCGTATCGGCCTACGCCGCTTCTCGTTAGCCCGCCCTGCTGGAGGTTATCCGTGAAATCCCCCAATACCTTCGGAAAATACGAATACGTCACGTTGGCGGCCGTCAGGCACAACACGGCCGTCAAGTATAGCGGCAAATGCGACTTGATGTGGTCAAGCAGCAAGGTTTTTCCCCGCATCGGGCATCCCGTCCTCTCTCAGAAAAGTTTGCCGGTTCTCTCCATCCTCCTATTTCCAGTCTCAACTTTTTTATCATACTGCGAATCGTCCGATCCATCAAACCTGCGGACACGTTAGGTGGTTGCATAAAACCCGTTATCCCGCGGAACCTTAAAGGAAAATCATTGAAATCGAGGGAGATGTTTGTGGACCATCCCGGCGAAAAGAGGCGGCCGGACGGGGAGCACTTGACCCTGGATCTGGCCCGGAAATCCAGCGATTTTCAAGAGTTCTCCCCCTATGAGGAGGATGCCGGCTTCCTCCGGATCGCGTTCTACCGCTCCCTGGTAGCCGAGGAGAAAGTGACGCATTTCCTGTTGCCGGCCCTTCAAAAGCATCGGGACCGGCTCCGGCGTCCGGAAGACCTCAGGGGCATTCTGCCTTTTGCCGAGGTGACGCTAACGAACGCGGAGAAAGAAGCCGTCGCAAAAATCATGGAGGGGTTCGTCCTGCTTCGGTTGGGTTCGGCGGAAGATGCCTATATTCTGGCGAATTTGGATAACGGCCAAATGGGGCAACGGCAGAGCAACGATACGGAGAACGAATTCAGCGTGGTGGGGCCCAAAGCCGGGTTCGTGGAGAACCTGGATACGAATCTGCATTTGTTGCGGGCAAAGCTTCCGACACCCGAGTTGATCATTGAAACCCTGACGATCGGTTCGCATTCCAAGACGAAAGTGGCCATCGTCTACCTGGAGAATGTCACCAATCTGGAGTATGTTCAGACCATGAAACAACGTCTCCAGAACTTTGATATCGAGGTGTTGTACGATACCTCCCAACTGGAGGAGATTCTAGCGGACAACTCGAACACCTTGTTTCCGCTGTTCCTGTCTTCGGAACGGATTGACCGAATCACCTATGCGATTACCTCCGGTCAGGTCGCCGTTTTTTCCAATGGATCTCCTTACGCGATGGCGGCCCCAGCCAACTTTCTGGGGTTTTTCGTGTCGCCGGAGGATTATTACTTGCCCTGGGTATTGGGGTCCTTCTTTCGCTTTATCCGCCTGCTGAGCGTCATGTTCTCCATCTTTGCCACGCCGATTTACGTGGCGGTCATGACGTTTCATTACGAAATCATTCCCGAAAGCATGCTGGGGCCGTTGATCGAATCGCGCATTCACGTACCGTTTCCCCCGGTGGTGGAGGTCATCTTTTTGGAGATCACCATCGATTTGCTTAGGGAAGCGGGAGCGCGTTTGCCGTCCAAAATCGGCCAGACCCTCGGGATCGTCGGCGGTATCGTGATCGGAGAAGCCTCGGTTCAAGCGGCGCTGACCAGTAACATTTTGTTGATAATCGTGGCTCTTTCGGCATTGGCTTCTTTTACGACCCCGATTTTTAAAATGGCGAATACGATTCGGCTGCTGCGCTTTCCGTTCGTCTTGTTGGCGGCCTTTTGGGGCGGGCTTGGGATCACGGCGGGTTTCCTCGTGCTCATGGGTCATCTGATCCGCCTAAAATCGCTGGGGATGCCTTATTTTGTGCCGCTATTTCCGTTCCGGAAGGGGAACCTGGACGACAGCATCATTCGGGCTTCCTACCAGTATTCATTCCATCGCAGCCTGTTCCTTCGGCCCCTGTCGGCATTTCGTTACCATCCGCGTTCCCGGAAGGAGGATGGCGATGTGGAATAAACGTCATCCGTACCGGTTACCAATCGTTGCCGGTATCCTCGTTCTGGCGTTGATGGTGGCGGGCTGCAGCCAAACCCGAATCGTCGACAACACCAAGATTCTAGCTGTACTTGGCGTGAATCGGGAACAAGGGGAATATCAGGCGGTCGGATTGTATCTGGACCCGATGAAGAACGAGCGGATTATGCCCCTTCAGGGAAAAGGCGAGAACATGGAGCTTTTACTTAGCCAAATGAACATGCAGTCGCCCCATCCGATCCACTTAGGGAAACTGCGCTTGCTCGTCTTTGACCGGCGAATGGCCGAACAGGGGGTTGCCCATTTCCTCCATACCTTCTGCCGGAATCCGTTGATCAGCACCAGCATGATCGTGGCGGTATCGGAGCAATCGCCCGAACGGTTATTCCGGAGCCTGGAGGGCCAAAGTCGGGAGCTGTTGCCCTATCATTTGGTCGAACAAAACGTCATTTCCGATAACGTGCCGCTAAACAACCTGCACATCTTCCTGTTCAATTACTACGGGGAGGGAAGGGATCCGTTTGCCCCTTATTTGAGCCAAAACGGCGATGACAAAATCGAACTTACGGGCCTCGCCGTGTTTCGCGAGGATCGGCTCAAATTGGTGCTTGGCGCTAAAGAGACGCTGCTTTTCAAGATGTTGAAAGGCCGGGGAACGGGCGGAATTCTTCCCGTCACCGTCTCCGCGGAGCCGGGGAATCGGATGGCCGCCTTTAACGTATTCAAGGGGATGCCGGTATTGCGGTTGTCCCGGGAAGGCGGCGTATTGAAAATATCCGTCGATCTCCGGCTGGAAGGTATGTTGAAGGAGCCGCCGGCCGGAATGAATCTCCGCGACCGGCAGCCTTACGAAGATACCGTGAGCCGGCTGGAGCGGCAAATCGATGCCGGTTCGGTGAAGCTGCTGAACAAGCTGCGCAACAAGGGGGTGGATCCGCTTGGCGTGGGCGATTTCGTCCGGGCGCATGGCCGGTCATGGGACGAGGAAGCTTTTTATAAGAGGGATTATCCGAAGATGCGCTTCGAGGTGCATACCCATATCACCCTGAAAGAATCGGGGATCGGAAACTAGCAGAAGGCGGGGAAGGCGATGGACGGTACCGTCAAGGAAAGCAACCAAGTCTCGGGGTATATCACCTGGTTTCTGGTTCATGGGGTCCAGACGGGGATAGGCATGCTTAATTTTCAGCAAAAGATTGCGGACGGCGCAGAGCAGGATGCCTGGGTATCCGTCCTGTTTGTCGGCGCTTGCATGCATTTGGTGATTTTGATGTTGTACCGCTTGCTGCGAATGGCCGAAGGCGGAGATATCCTTTCCCTCCACCGCGAGCTGTTTGGACCGGTCGTCGGTTCCGGATTATCCGTGATTCTGTTTTTCTATTGCGTCCTGATGTGCACGGGGCAGGTCCGACCGTATGCGGAAATCATTCACGTCTGGGTATTTCCCGACGCGCCGCTCTGGCAAATTTCGTTGATTATTCTGGCGGTGGCCGGGTATATCGTATCCGGAGGGTTTCGCGTTGTCGCCGGCATCTGCCTCCTGTGCGTCGTCATCCCCAGTATGGTCCTGCCGTCCTTGTATTTTCCCTTGAAATTCGCTCATTGGCTGAATTTTCTTCCCCTATGGAGCCACGGTCTGGGCGATTACGCCAGGTCGGCTGCCAAATCCGTTTACGTCTTTTTGGGGCCCGAGTTTCTCTTGTTCTATTATCCGTTTATCAAAAATAACGCAAAGGCACAGAAGTGGGCCCATCTCGCGGTTGCTCATACGACCTTGCTCTACCTGATTATACTGGTGACCACCCTCGGTTATTTCAATATGCGGCAATTACGGCATACCCTCTGGCCGACATTGATTCTCTCCAAAATCATCCGTTTTGCTTTCCTGGAGCGTTTTGACTATATTTACATCTTCAATTGGCTGCTCGTTATTTTCCCGATATGCTGCGTTTCGATCTGGGCGGCGGTCCGCATTTTGAACCAAACGCTGAAGTTCTCGAGGAGATGGGCGCTGGGGACGACCCTGCTCGTGATCATCGGGATGGTGCTCTCGCTGCGGACTCCCGTGAGTATCGAGCGGATGGAAAATGTCATCTCGCTGGTCGGCAGTACCCTGACATTCGGCTACCTTCCGCTGCTGCTCCTTATTGCCATAGGCAGACAGTGGGTAAAACAAAGCCGCTCGGCCCGGAGCAATTGACGACGGAGCCGGGCGGATTTTTTTGTTGCAATATACAGTAAAACTATATATAGTTAAACTATACAGTTGAACGATATATTTAGGACCACCTTGGGAGGAGGGACGAAACCGATGAGCAGGGACAAACATTTGCCCTTAACGGAAACGGTATATTACATTTTGCTCGCGTTGGCGGAGCCGGCGCACGGCTACCTGATCCTGCAGAAGGTGGAGGAGCTCAGCCACGGGCAGGTAAGGATGGCGGCCGGCACGTTGTACGGGGCGATCGACAATCTGGTGAAGCTGAAGTGGATTGAACCCGTAGCTACGGCGGACAGCCGCCGCAAGGTATACGCGATGACGACCCGGGGGAGGGAGATTCTAAGGCTGGATTACGAGCGGATGAACCAGATGAGGAACGTCACCCGGGACGTCATGTCTTGGGATTAAGGAGGAGGCAACGGCATGCGGCAAATTAAATTTTTCATCGGTTTTGAAAAAGAGGAGCAATGGCTGAACGAGATGGCCAAGCGGGGATTCGCGCTGGTAGGGAAGTCGGTCGCCTATGCCTTTGAACGGGCCGAACCGGAGGATGCGGTGATTAAAATCGACTTCCGTCAGTTTAAAAGCCGGGCGGATTTCGAAGACTACCTGGCCTTGTTCGAGGACAGCGGCTGGAAGCACGTGGCCGGCAGTAAGTCGTCCGGGTCGCAGTATTTCCGCAAGGTTGACGAGACCGTCAGCGATGATATTTTCTCGGACGCCGATTCCCGGGCGGGGCGCTACCAACGCTTGTCCCGAATGTGGTTCTCGCTCGCCTGCTGCTATATTCCGATTTTTGTGGCCATGGTCTCGACGGGATTGGTGGATGCCGCAGCGTTCACCCATCCGAAGGCTTTATATTACACCCCGGGTCTCTGGGAGAAAACGGGCGTTTCGTTTTGGCAGGCGTTTCTGTTCGAAACGCCGTTTGCGTTGGGGCGCGGCTTCGCTTGGTTGTTGTTCCCGCTGCTGATCGGGCTCTATTTCATCTTCTCGGCCTTGGCCAAAAGCCGGTACCGGCAGGCGAAATCGTAGGAGTAGGCTGTGTGGGGCAATAAAACAAAAAACCTGCAAAAATGCAGGCTTTTTCGGGGAAACTCGATAAACTAAAGAAATACCTGCAAAAGTGCAGGTATTTCTTCGGATTATTCCGGATTGGGCCAACTCTGGCCTAAATAACTGTATTTTTGCAGTTATTTTGAGTCGGAAGGCCATTGCGTTGATAAATTACTGCATTTTTGCAGTAATTTCACGACGTACAGGGGGAGGGGGGCTTGCACGAGGCGTTGGTTCGGTGAACCGCCGCCCAGCATCATGGCGTGCGACGCAGCCAAGCGTATGCCCCAGCGCATCATGGCGTGCGACGCAGCCAAGCGTATGCCTCCGCGCATCTTTCCCGCACATCCGCGCAGGACCCGTCCTTCTAGGCTTTGAACCCGCCGGTTAAGTGCTTCTCCGTCAGGATGGTCAGCATTTGGATGCCGACTTCGTTATGCCCGCCTTCGGGGATAATGAGGTCGGCGTATTTTTTGGACGGCTCAATAAACGCTTCATGCATCGGCTTGACCGTTGCAAGGTACTGTTGATGAATCGAATGGATCGAACGGCCGCGTTCCTCCATGTCGCGCAGCACGCGCCGGAGGATCCGTACGTCGGAGTCCGTGTCCACGAACACCTTGATGTCCAGCATCTCCCGCAGCTTTTCGTCATACAGGACGAACAGTCCCTCAACGATAATGATGTTGTTCGGCAGCAGCTTCACCGTCTTCTCGGAACGGGTGTGGATCGTAAAATCGTACACCGGCGCATAGGCGGCTTGTCCGTTCTTAAGTTGGGTAAGATGCTCCACCATCAGCTCGTTGTCAAAGGCGAAGGGATGGTCGTAGTTCGTTTTCTCCCGTTCGGACATGCTGAGATGCGACTGGTCTTTATAGTAGTTGTCCTGCGAGATGAACGTGACTTTATCCGTGTCCAGCTGGCCGATAACCGAACGGGCGACCGTCGTTTTCCCGGACCCGGTGCCGCCGGCGATACCTATGATTAACATGAAATTGAATACCCTCCTAAGTACATCCCTCTAAACGTTCCCGTTTAACATTTCAGTATTGTAGCATAGCCCGGGCATTTTTTCATCTTGTTGCGGCCTAAACGGGTGCCTTCATATTATGGCGATTTTATGGCAAGATATCGAACCGATCAGATTTTAAATTGGGACAACTTGTCCAGCAGCTCCTGCACCATGTTGCTCAGCGCTTCGCTGGAAGCGGAGATTTCCTCCATGGAGGCGAGCTGCTCCTCGGAAGCCGCGGCGACGCTTTGCGCCTCCGCGGACGATTCCGAAGCGATGTCGGCCAACTGCACCACGCTAGCGGAGACTTGATCCGTGCTTGCGGTCATCTGCTCGGCCGCGGCGGAGACTTCTTGCAACTGGTCGTTGACGTTGCTGATTTCAGCCAGAACGAGCGACAGCATCGCGTTGCTGTCGGTCACGCTTTTCACGCCCCGTTCGACCTGGTCGCTGCCTTTGGCCATGGAATCCGCCGCCACGCTGGTATCGGTGCGCACTTGTTCCACCAGCTCCGTAACCTGCTCGGCGGCTTGCTTGGTCTGATCGGCCAGCTTGCGGATCTCTCCGGCAACGACGGCGAAGCCGCGTCCGTGCTCGCCGACGCGGGAGGCCTCGATCGCCGCATTCAGCGCGAGCAGGTTCGTTTGCGTGCTGATATTGGCGATGAGTTCGATCATGCCGCCGATCGCCGTGGACCGCTCTTCCAAGCGCACGATGGAGGAGGCGGTGGCTTCGGTCGCCGCCTGAAGCTCCTTCATGTCGGACACCGCCCGTTCCAGTTGGACGCTGCTCTCCTTCGTTCTTGACGTGACTTCGCTCGCGGACACCGAGATTGCGGAGGAGGAGTCGGCAATGCGCCGCACGCCCATGGACATTTCGGACACGGCTTGCGATGACTCGGCAGCATAACCGTTTTGGTCCTGGGCACCCTGGGCGACGCGGCTGATCGAGGCGGCGATCGTCTCGGCAGCTTTGCCGGTCTGTTCGGCGCTGGCGGTCAATTGCTGGGACGTCGCCCCGACGGACATGGATAGATCGGCAACAAGCTGGAACATGTCGCGCAGCTTCTCGGTCATTTCATTGAAATGACCGGCCATTTTTCCAAACTCGTCGCCGCTTCGAACTTGCAGCTTCTGCGTGAGGTCGCCGCCTGCCATGAGCTGCAGCTTCCCCGTCAACAGGCGTAAAAGAAGAATGACCATGCGCCAAACCAGCAAGCCGAGAATCGCCGCAAGCACGACCAACGCACCTACGGACATGGCGATCGAAGTCGTTCTTGCCTGGGTGAAATCTTTCAGAATGACATCTTTGTCTACGGCCGTCTGCGTATACCAGACATGATCGCTCCCCGGCATGGTTACCGGTTCGAATGACCGAAGGACCTCTCGGCCCGCGGAGTTCAGGGTGTAGCCCTTCAGCGTTGCCCCGCTTTTCACTTGCTGCCACAGCGCTTCTTTTTCCGGATTATCGCCGTACGGCTGGAGGACCGACTCGGGATCATGCGGGTTGGCCGCATAAAGTCCGTTTTCCGTCACCAAGGCGACGTAACCGCCAAGCGGGGTGTATTTTGCTGCTGCCGTTTGCAAATAATCCATCAGCACGTCCACTTTGATAACGCCGAGAAAAGCACCCGACGCATCGAGTATCGGATAGGCTGCTGTCATCATTTGTACAGGATGCCCTCCGATCTCATCGGTATATGGCTCGAGGTAGGCCGCTTTTCCGGTGGATTTCGTGATTTGGTACTCCTCGTGCTCGTCGGGAGATCCGTAATCCGCCAGGGGCGCCAGCTTCGCCTGATCCCCTTCTTTATAGAGGTAAGGGAGAAACCGTCCGCTCGCGTCGTTGTAGGCCGCCTGGTTTGCGTTCTTTACGTCGGCGCCGTCAAAGGCGTTTGGCTCCCACAACATGCCGATTCCGTAGACCTCGGGGTGACTCAGCAATTCCTTCTCCAGCAGGGTTACGGCTTCTTCCCGGGACAGATCGCCTTCCTTGCCGGTCTCGACCATCATCTTGGCCAGGCTTTCCGAAGAAACCTTGAGGCCGATAAACATTCTTTCGAAATCGGCTTCGTATTGTTTGCCGGCCAATTCGGCTTCCAATTCGCCTTTGGCCATGCTGGTATCCATGGACTGGCCCAGGTTGACGAGAAGCAGAAGGGTCAAGGAAATGACCACGACCAAGCCGGCGGTCGTCATGAATTTGACAGCTAATGAGAGTTTGCGAAACATTTCAATGGATCTCCCCAATCTATGATGTAAGATGTTTCTACAAATATCGACATAATTCGCCGTGATTTGAATAGGCTGGCCAAACTTCTTACTATAAGGAAGATTGCATCATAATTTTCCGTGGATGTGGTTTACAATAATGGTAAGTCATTGCCTGCCAAATTTGAGTAAAGAGGTGCTGCCGCATGTGGCATACCAAAACCCGGGAGGCCGTTCTGCAGGAATTGCAGGTGGACCCCGCAGCCGGGCTCTCCTCGGGAGAAGCCGGAAAAAGGCTGTCCCAGTACGGGCCGAACCAAATCAAGGGCAAGCCGAAGCCTAGCGTGTGGTCGCTATTTTTCGCCCAGCTCAAGGATATGCTGATCTACGTCCTGCTCGGCGCCGCAGTCGTCACGCTCATCGTCGGAGAATACATGGATGCCGTCATCATCCTGGCCGTTGTCCTGTTGAATGCGATCATCGGGGTCATCCAGGAGCAGAAAGCGGAGAAAGCCATCGAGGCGCTGCAGCAAATGACGACGCCCAAATCGCTGGTGCGGCGCGACGGCGATGTGAAGGAGATCGATTCCGGGGAGATCGTTCCGGGCGATATCGTGATTTTGGATGCCGGACGCTTCATCCCGGCCGACCTGCGGCTGCTCGATAGCGCGAACCTGCAAATCGAGGAATCCGCGCTGACCGGGGAATCCGTGCCCTCGGACAAAAACGCGGACGACGTGCACGAGGAGGTTCAAACCCCGATCGGGGACCAAAGCAACATGGCGTTCATGTCCACGCTCGTGACCTACGGGCGCGGCGAGGGGGTCGTCGTCGGGACGGCCATGAACACCGAAATGGGCAAAATCGCCAAAATTTTGGACGAAGATACGCATGAGTTGACCCCGTTGCAAAAAAAGCTCGAAGAGCTCGGCAAAATGCTCGGGTATATCGCCATCGGGATTTGCGTCGTGATTTTCGTGATCGGCTTGATCCAGGGACGGGATCTGTTCGAGCTGTTCCTGACCGCGATCAGCCTTGCGGTCGCGGCCATCCCGGAGGGGCTGCCGGCGATCGTGGCGATCGTCCTCGCGCTTGGCGTAACCCGGATGTCCCGCGTCAACGCCATCGTGAAGAAGTTGCCGGCCGTTGAAACGCTGGGTTCGGTCAACATCATCTGCTCCGACAAGACCGGAACCCTGACCCAGAACAAAATGACGGTCGTCCAGCATTTTACCGCGCAGCCGCTGGGAGACGAGGCGCCGATCGAAATGCTCAAGACGTTCGTGCTCTGCTCCGACGCCACTTACGAGAACGGCCAGGGCACCGGCGACCCGACGGAAATTGCCCTTGTTGCCTACGGCGAGCAACATGACCTGCTCAAAAAATCGCTGGAGGTCGAATACAAACGGATCTCCGAGAAGCCTTTCGATTCGGACCGTAAGCTGATGTCCACGCTCAACCAAACACGGGAGGGGTATCGCGTTCATACCAAAGGGGCGATCGACCAGTTGCTGCGGATTTCGACTTCCGCCGTAGTGAACGGGGAGGTCGTGCCGCTGACCGAGGAACTGAAACAGCGCTACATCGAGGCGGCCGAAGTGATGTCGGACGATGCGCTCCGCGTGCTCGGGGCCGCTTACAAGGATACGGACCGCATCCTGCCGCCGGAGGAAATGGAGCAGGATTTGACGATCCTTGGCTTCGTCGGCATGATCGATCCGCCGCGGATCGAGGTGAAGGATTCGATCCGCGAAGCGAAGCGGGCCGGGATCACGCCGGTGATGATTACGGGCGACCATCGGAACACCGCCGTAGCGATCGCCAAGGAACTGGAGATCGCCAACTCCCTGGAGCAGAGCATGACCGGGGCGGAGATTGACGAGCTTTCGGACGAGGCTTTTGCCCAGAAAATTAACAACATCCGCGTGTTCGCCCGCGTATCGCCGGAGCATAAGGTGAAGATCGTCAAGGCCTTCAAGGCGAAGGGCAACATCGTTTCGATGACCGGGGACGGCGTCAATGACGCGCCCTCGCTTAAGACGGCGGACATTGGCGTGGCGATGGGGATTACCGGCACCGATGTGTCGAAGGGCGCCAGCGACATGATCCTGACGGACGACAACTTTACGACGATCGTCCAGGCGATCCGGGAAGGACGGAATATCTATTCCAATATTCGCAAGACGGTGACGTTCCTGCTCGCTTGCAATTTCGGGGAGATCGTGGCGATCCTCGCTTCGATTCTGTTCTTCTGGCCTTTGCCGCTCCTGGCGACCCAGATCCTCTGGATCAACCTGGTCACCGACACGCTGCCGGCCATTGCGCTCGGGGTGGATCCCGGCGAGAAGGACGTGATGAAACGTAAACCGCGCGATCCGAAGGAGAGCTTTTTCGCCGGGGGAGCGGCAATGCAGGCGGTGCTGGGCGGATTGTTGATCGGTGCGCTGACGCTGGTTGCCTTTTACGTGGGGCTTCGCGAACATGGGTATGGGTTGCGTTCTGCCGACATACCCGAGGATGTGATGACCTATGCGCGGACGATGGCTTTCGTGGTGCTGGCGGCTTCGCAGCTGTTTTACTCGTTCTCGAAGCGCAGCTCGACCAAGTCGATCTTTACGGTCGGCTTGTTCTCCAACCTGCTGCTGGTCGGAGCGGTCGTAGCCGGATTGCTGCTGCAGTTTCTTTCCATCTCCATTCCGTTCCTGGCCGCGGCGTTTAAAGTGCAAAATCTCAGCTTGGCCGACTGGGGGCTCGTGATCCTATTGGCGTTGATCCCGTTGCTCCTGAATGAAGTCGGCAAGATCTTCATGCGGGCCGGGAAAACGGAAAAGGCGTAGCAGAGGCGATAAATATGAGAATTTTGCTAGAAGACAGGAGAATTTTGAATTCCCCTCCTGCCATGGTTTGATAGATGATACAAGTGAATAAACAGAAGAAGCATAGGCCGCGGATGACAAGTCTCGCGGCCCTTGTTTCGTTGGAACAAACCAAGGGGGGCTAATAGATGAAGAATCAGGGGAATTCTCGGATGCGGCGAAACGGGCGGCACGCATTTTCGCTGGGGCGGAAGCTGACAGCGGCTTTTATTACCGTATCGCTGCTGGTCGGAGTCATTGCAGGAGTGGCTTACGTGTTCTTGAACCGGCTGGATCAAAACTATAGCGAGTTGCTTCAGCAAAATACGGCGGCCCTGGATCAAGTGGCCAAGCTGGAGATCGAGACGCAGCGCCAGAACAGCCTGCTGTTCGGGTATATCGTGGAGCCGGCGTCCGAGAAGGAACAGCAGCTGACGGAAGCCAATGCGCAGCTGAGCGCGTTGATCGACGAAATCGTAAGCGCTTCCGCAGGGAAGGAACAAGAGGCGGTGGCCTCCTCGTTGTCCGAGTCCAACGCCACGTTTGCCCGCCTGTTGGTGAAGGTCCAGGATTACGTCCATTCGGACAAGCCGGATCTGGCGAAAGCGGAGGCCTTGATGTGGGCGATCCCGACGTCGGATACGATGATTGAGGGAGCCGGCGAGCTGCGGACATTGCAGGAGAACGAGCTTCAGGCCAAATTAGGCGAGTTCCAGAAGGAATCGGCGCTGACGATGTGGATTTTGGCGTTATGCGGCGTCGTCGCGATCGTGTTCGCCGTCTTGACCGGCGTCATGTTGTCCCGGCAGATCGTCAAGCCGATGCGAGTGATGGTGAAGGGGGCGCGCGAACTGGCGGAAGGCGACTTGACGCTTACGGAGACGGTCGTGAGAAACCGCGACGAGATTGGCGAACTGGCAGCTGCGTTTAACCACATGAGACGCAGCTGGCAGGACATGATTGGCAATTTGGGGCGGCATGCCGGCCGGGTTGCCGAATCGGCTGATCAGTTGCGCCGCCAGTCGGAGCAGTTTCGTGCCTCCTCTGGAGAGATTTCGGAAATCATGGGCCAAATCTCGGCAGGGAGCGAGGAGCAGGTGCAAAGCGTGGAACTTGGCGTGGCCCAAGTGACGGAAATGGCGGACGGAGCCCGGGAGATGGCCGGCCTGGCGGACGATGCTCGTCAGCAATCGGCGTCGGCCGTGCATGAAACGAGAGCCGGCGAGGAGATCGTGGCGTCGGCGGCGGCTCAGATGGCGTCGATTCAGCGTCAAATGGACGAGCTGCGTGCGTTCATCGAACGGCTGGGCGTCCGCTCCGGGCAGATCGCGGAGGCGGCGGAGCTGATTGCCGGCATCGCCAAGCAGACGCAGATGCTGTCGCTGAACGCCTCGATCGAAGCGGCACGGGCCGGGGAAGCCGGCAAAGGGTTTGCCGTGGTCGCCGGCGAGGTGCGGAAGCTGTCGGCGGAGACCGGGGCAGCGGCCGCGGGCGTGGCCGAGATGGTTGAAGGCGTACGCAGCGAGATGGAGCTGGTGATCGAAGCGGCGCAGGCCGGTTCGCAGGAAGTGGCCGCCGGCATTGCCACGGTTCATCAGGCCGGCGAGGTATTCACCCGCATCCGGCAAGCGGTCGAGCAGGTGGCTGGACGGATCGGCCGGGTCGCCGGTCAGGTTGACCGATTGTCCTCGCAATCGGAGTCTGTGGTGCAGGCGATTTCCTCGATCGACCGAGTCGCGCAGCAAACGGCCGATGGCTCCCGCGAGGTGTACGCGCATACCGAAGAGCAATACGCCGGCGTTCAGGAAATGATGGCTTCTATGGAAGGACTCAGTCAGTTGTCCGAGGAACTGCAGGCGTTGATCGGAAAATTCAAAGTATAAGCGAGAGCCAGGTCCCGGTGGACAACAGTACTGACGTGATCAGCATCGCCAGCAGCGGCCGGAGCGCTTTGGAACGGAGCTCCCGCAGGTTGACGTTCAGCCCTAGGCCCACCATGGCCATCGTCAGCAAGAAGCCGGTCAGGGTGGAGATACCGCTTAGAGACGTATCCTTCACAGGGATCCAGGTCCCCAACGCATAGGTTCCGATCACGCTGGCCGAGATAAAACCGAGCAGAAACCAGGGGAACGGGACGGCGGCCCGCGGTTTAGCCGCGTATTCGTCGGCCGGTTTCGCGGCGGTTGGGTCTAGCGACCGTTTTCTATTGGCCCGCTTCATGCCATACATCAGCAGGAAACTAAGCGGGATGAGCAGAAATACGCGGCCCAATTTGGCTAATAAAGCGACGGCCAGGGCGTCCGGGCCGGCCGGCTCGGCGGCGAGCACCACATGGGCGATCTCGTGCAGGCTGACACCGCTCCAAACCCCATATTGAAGCTCGGACATCGGAAGCAACGGCCGAAGAAGCGTATATCCTACGGAGAACAGCGTGCCGACGAAAGCCACCAGTCCTGCGCCGATGGCGGTATCGTCTTCCTTGGTTTCGAGGATCGGCGAAACGGCCGCGATCGCCGCCGCTCCGCACACCCCGGTACCGATGCCCAACAGTAAGGAGAGGGAGAAATCCGCCTTCAACCATTTGCCGATCAGCAGAGTGGCGGCGATGCTGAAGGCGATCGTTGCGGCATCCCGCGCCAGCAGAGGTAGGCCCTGCTGCAATACGACGTCCAGGTTCAGCTTGAGCCCAAACAGAACGATGGCCAAACGCAGCAGTTGTTGGGAAGCGAACCGGATGCCCGGACGCAAGGCTTCCGGGTATCCGACGAAATGCCGGTAAAGGACGGCCAGCAAGATCGAACAACCCAGCTGTCCGATCCGGTTGAAGCCGGGCAGTTGTGCGAGTCCGAAGCCGAGCATGGCGATCACGAGCGTAAAGCCGATGCCTCCGAACAGGAGATCGGCTTTTTTCGTTGTTTCGGGTGTTGTCAACACCGCTTTAGATGGAATGAGAGGAGTTGCCACGTGAAATCACCTCCGTTGATTTGCCTTTTAAGCTTAATTCGGCTTTAATGATAAGTAAAATAATTCATATGTATAATTATGATAAGCATTTAATTATGAAAAAAGTTGTTTGATAGGAGGAGGAAGCCGAAATGGATCCGGCACTTGAGGTATTCCTTACCGTAGCGGAGAAGCAAAGCTTTACCCGGGCGGCCGAAATGTTGCATATGACGCAGCCGGCAGTGAGCCAATATATCCGTTCCTTGGAACAGGCGCTGGGAACGAAGCTGCTTGATCGCAGCAATAAATATGTGCGTTTGAACCCGGCAGGACAAATCGTCTATCATCATGCCCGGGAAATCTCCGGGTTGTATGCGCGTATGCAGTATCTCATCGACGACATGAAACACGCGGCGCGAGGGGATTTGTCGATCGGCGCCAGTTATACCTACGGGGAATACGTGCTGCCGCATGTATTGGCGGAGATGATGGCGGGGTACCCCGACATTAAACCGACGATCACCATCGGAAATTCTAAGGAGATCGTGGATTTGGTGGGAAGCCGCCGGCTAGACGTAGGAATCATCGAAGGAGAGGTTCGGGATGAACGCTACCGGATCGTGCCGATCGCCGATGACGCGATGTACGTAGTCGTCCCGGCGGGACACCGTTATGCCGAGCGCAGGGGACTTCGACTTGCCGATTTGAGCGAGGAGACCTGGATCGTCCGGGAAGCCGGCTCGGGGACACGCGAAGCGGCGGATCATCTGTTTACCCGGCATCATTTTCACCCGGAGCGGTTGATGGAATTCGGCAGTACGCAAATCATTAAGGAGTCGGTGGAGGCGGGGCTTGGGATCAGCCTGTTGTCCAAAGCGGCGGTGCGAAAGGAAATGGCGCTCGGAACGCTGAAGTTGCTGGAATTGGAGGGCTTACCGTACTACCGTCAATTTTCGTTAGTAACGCAGAAATCGCCTTTTTACACCAAGGCAATGGAAGTGTTCATGGACCTTGCGCGGGGATATCGTCCGATTTGACCAAGGTCCGGTGCAAGCAACGTGCTGATGAATAATGATCAGCCATTCAATGCAAACATCCCGCGGCTGCCCGCGGGATGTTTCCGGTTATATCGTATAAGGTACCGCTTCGAACGTCTCCGCTTTCGCGACGGCATCCTCCAGGGATAGCCCGGTGAAGCTTTGCGCGGGCAAGTAACGCCCGCTCTTCTTGTCGTCGACGAAAGCGCCGACCACGATGCCCGGCAGCACGCTTTCCACCGAGTTTGGGGCCTGGGGGCCTCCCAGATCGGTTCGGCACCAGCCCGGATCGTTCAAATTGATCATCACGTCCGTGCCTTCGAGGCGGGAGGCCAGATCTTTGGTGAACTTATCGAGCGCCGCTTTGCTGGCTGCGTAGCCGGCTTGCTCCGGCTCGTTTTTGATCCCGCTGGTGGTATTGATGACCCGGCCGAAGGCGCGTTCGATCATCTTGGGAATCAGACGGTTACAGATCGTCGCGACGGATATGAAATTAATTTGAAAGCTTTGTTCGAAATCCGAAACCGGGGTTTTCCAGTAGTCGGTCCGGTAGGCGATTTGCACGGCAGCGTTATTAAAAACAATGTCGACCGGCGTGCCCTTCGCTTCGATTTCATCCAGCATGGCCACGACTTCCTCATGGTTGGCCAGTTCGGCTTGGACGGAGTATACCTGGACGCCCATTGCCCGGAACTCCTGCTCCATCTGCCGGGTATGCTCCAGCTTGCGGCTGTGCAGAATCAAGTTGCATCCCTGCTCGGCCATAAACCTTGCGGTCTGGTCCCCCACCCCGCGGCTTGCTCCGGTGACGAGCGCCCATTTGCCTTTCACATTAACCATTCCGATATCCTCCCTGTTTGCGATTCTTCTAGGTTGGTGTCCTAACGAATCTCATTTTACTAGACTTGTAAGCGGTTTACCATCATCCGGTCTTAAATTTGACTGTAGTGAAATGGAACTATATAATGAACATCACATGTAATATATGGAACTTATGACCTATTCGAAGCTAGGAGGAGATACCCGAATCTATTAAAAATTTTACTAAAACAATGTTGATATCATTCCTACCATACTACGATCAAGGTGATGCTAAGATGAATCGAATTCGTAACATTTCTATCCGTACCCGGATCATGGTGCTTGTCTTCTTGGCCATGTTCGTCTCGAATACCGCATTAATCGTCACGTTGTCCTATAGCCAACATCATGACTTTTTTAAGCTGATTACGCCCTCTTTGGGATTAAAGGCACTGATCATTTTTATCATCTTTGAAGTGGGGGCGGCATTCATCTCCGAAGCTTTGCTGGTTCGGCCGCTCAAACAAGGCGTGAAGCTGGCCAATTCGATGGCCGAGAACGATTTATCCGCCGAGATCCGGACGACGCAGCAAGGGGAAGCGGGGCAGATGATCCAGTCGCTTCAGAAGGCCAGAGATAACCTGAAACACCTGATCGCGACGATCCAGTCCTCCTCCGAACGGGTGACGTTGTCTTCGGAAGAATTGAACCGGATTATTGAGCAGGCCAATGGACAGGTACACGAAATCAATGAGGGTGTTAAGCATTTGCTAAACGTGTTTACCCAAAACGCGGAAAGCATGAAGCAAACGGCCGTTGCCATTTCAGAAATAACGAACCATTCCCAGACGACGGCAGAACTCGCAAATCAAATTGCCGAGCGGGCTCAATTGGTCATGAATTCCGCGGAAGGCGGAAAGCAGTCGGTAGATTCCATCGTCGAGGCCATCAACGAACTGGCGGCGAACACCCAGCATGTCAGCGGCGAAGTACTCGCGCTGGAGGAACAGAGCCAGAAAATCACCGAGGTTGTCCGTATCATTCAACAAATTTCCGAGCAGACCCATCTGTTAGCCCTCAACGCGGCGATCGAAGCCGCCCGGGCCGGGGAAGAGGGAAGAGGATTCGCCGTCGTCGCCGGACAAATCCGGAAGCTGGCGGAGGATACGAATCAATCCTTGCAGGAAATCGGCAACCTGGTCCAGAATATGACCGTCCGAACCGGCAGCGTCGTGGCCGCCGTTGCCCAGACCGGGGAGAAGGTCCGAGAGGGCGTAACGCAATCGGAGAACGTGAAGACCAATATCGAGCACATCATCGACAATATGGAGAACACCTTCGCCATGTTGACCGAAATTTCCGGCGGCGTGAACACTCAAGCGGCTTCGCTGGAGGAAATGACCGCAACGCTGGAGGACGTCAACGGCACCATCGAGTCGGGGCTGCAGGTTTCCGGCAAGATCCAGGGGCAGCTCGGCACGCAGGAGAAGATTTTTGGCGAAATCGAGAAAACGTCCGGCAAGCTGGTCGAATTGTCTGAGAATATGAATGGGCTGACGAACGTATTTAAGCTTTAAATCTCCAACAACCATAAGGAATGAACGCTTGCGGATTGCAGGCGTTCTTTTTTTTGGATTATGGCGAATATCGTCGATAAATATTTGTCCGTAAAACGTGTTATTTGTCGAAATAAGACGGTTTATGTCTGTAAGGTTTCGATGTTCGAACCGATATATGAATCAACAACTTGATACTACTAACAAACATAAAAGGAGGGGTTGTATTGGGAGCCTGGATCCAGCGTTTACGTAACATCAAGATCGTGCACAGCGTAGTACTGTTGTGGGTACTTTCCTTGCTTGCCACCACGGCCATCGGCGTAGTTGGAATGAATTCGATTTTGAAGCTGCATCAAACGACGGAGGAGATTACCTCCGAGATCATCCCGGAGCTGAAGGATTGGGAAGATGTGAATGGCCACATGGGGAACCTGCGAAATACGGTGACGAAGATCATCGACCGCGATTATGACGAAGCGATGGTTCAAACGCTGGAGGAGCTGGAAGGGAAAATCTCCACGATCCTGGAGCGGAATGTGGCGGCTTCCCAAAACAACCCCGAAGAATCAGAATTGGCGCAGAAGGCCGCGCAAAGCTATGAAAAATACGTGTCTTACCTTCCAGCCGTGATCGAACAGCGAAAACAAGGACTGGTCGCCGATCGCAACTTGACGAACGTGGTCATGGCTGAGGCCGGGAATCAATTGACCCAGGACATCCTGAACATCGTCGATTACCAAAAAAACGTGGCGGAAGACCGGAGCCAGGCTTCCAAGCGGCTTTATGAGCAGAGCCTGAAATTCTTTATCTATATTTTCGGTGCGGCGCTCCTCCTGGTCAGCGCCATCTCCGTGCTCGTCGTCATCATGATTCGCTCTTCCATGAAGGAGTTCATCTCCAGGGTCGAGCTGGTTGCGGAAGGCGACGTGACGGTCCAATTTAACGGAAAACTCGGCAACGAATTCGGGATGATGAACCGCGCATTGAACAAGACGATCGGCTCGATCCAATCGATCCTGCAAACCATCGGGCAGGATTCGCAGAAACTAACTGAACAAACCATTGCGCTGACAGCCTCCTCCGAGGCGATGAACACGAGCGTCGGCGAAGTCTCGACGGCGATCCATGAGGTTTCCCTGGGCTCCGTCAATCAAGCGGAAGAGCTGGCTTCGATGACCGAATCCTTCCAAGCGTTCGGAGACCGCCTGGACGAAATTACCCGCTCGCTGGAGACGGTGGATGAGGCGGCAAAGCAAGCGAACGACAAGGCCCAAAGCAGCAGCGGGAAATTGGCCGAGTTGGTTACGTCCGTGAAAGGGATCGCCGATTCGTTCGAGGAAACGCAAAGCAAAGTCCATAACCTGACGGGCAGCCTAGCCCGCGTGACGGAGATTACCCGTTTGATTAGCGATATTTCCACGCAAACCAATCTGTTGTCGCTGAACGCGTCCATCGAAGCGGCGCGCGCCGGTGAAGCGGGCCGGGGCTTCGCCGTCGTGGCGGGGGAAATCCGCAAGCTGGCGGAACAAACGCAGCATTCCTCGCAAGGAATCGACGAGCTGCTGCAGGAGATCGGACAGGAAATGGACGGGGTATCGGCAACTTCAGCCAGAACGGGCGAAGTGCTCGCCCGGCAATCGGAGGTCGTGCTTACGACGATGGAGGCCCTCCAGGAGATCATCCGGTCCATTCGGGAAATGATGCCGCAAATCGAGGAAATCACGACGTCCGTGGTCGCCGTCAATGCGGACAAGAACCGCGTACTGCTTACGGTAAGCTCCGCCTCGGCCGTAGCCGAACAAAACTCGGCGTCCGCGGAGGAAATCTCCGCATCGTCCATCGAACTAAACGGCGCCACCCAGGAGATCGCCCAGGCGATCAAAGAGCTTGAATCGCTTTCGCGCGATATGATTCGCGAAGTGGAGAAATTCAAGCTGACGTAAGAGGTAACCCCCGCGACACGATCAACATCGCTTCCTGCTCCGAATCGAGCTATAATAAGCATAAATTCACAGTTTATGCAGACAGCTTGGAGAGGAGCGGCGAGGATCGATGTATGGAAACGAAGGAACGGCGGACAAGAAAACGTTAAAGACGGCATTTGATCGGACGGTTTATCAGGTGGGGGGCCACGGCAAACGGAATGTGGAGGTGCTGAAGAAGGCCTTAACCGTGATCGACGGGGAGCTGGACAGCGACATGTACGGCATCGGACAAGCCTTGGAAGCGTTCGAGGCGAAAATGGCCGGGGTGCTTGGCAAGGCCTCGGCCGTGTTTTTTCCCAGCGGCACGATGGCGCAGCAAATCGCCCTGCGGATCTGGTGCGACCGGAAAGGGACGAAACGCGTGGCGTATCACCCCCTATGCCATCTGGAGATTCATGAGGAAGATGGCTTAAAGGAGCTGCACGGGATCGAGCCGATTCTCCTGGCGGACAGGGACCGCCTGATCGGGCTGAAGGAAGTTCAGCGCTTGCCCGAGGACGTCTCGTGCCTGCTATTGGAGCTGCCGCAACGCGAGATCGGCGGCCAGCTGCCGCCGTTTGAAGAACTCGCGGCCATTTCCGGGTACTGCCGGGAGAAAGGCATAAAGCTGCATCTGGACGGTGCCCGGCTGTTCGAAATCCTTCCCTTCTACCAGAAAACCGCGGCCGAAATTTGCGCCTTATTCGACAGCGTTTATATCTCCTTCTATAAAGGCATCGGCGGGATCGCCGGGGCGATATTGGCCGGAGAACCGGAGTTTACGAAGGAATCCAAGGTGTGGAAAAGAAGGCACGGCGGCGATCTGATCAGTTTGTATCCGTATTTTTTGAGTGCGGATTACTATTATGAGCGGCGCATCGGGAAGATGGATCAATATTACCGGCAAGCGCAGGAGCTCTCCGGTCTGTATAACCGCTGCCAACATCTGAAGACCGTACCGGAGGTCCCGGTTTCAAACATGTTCCACGTCCATGCGGATCTCCCTAAGGATCGGCTGGAGCACATTTTGATCGAGGTCTACCGCGAAACCGGGGTTGGCTTAACGCACGTAGTCAAGGAGAAGGCGGAGCGGGCCTGCAGCTTCGAGGTAAGTATCGGGGACCGCTATGGCGAGGTGCCGAAAGACCGGCTGCAACTGACATTTGAACTGCTCGATCAAAAGCTGAGAGGTGAATCGTATGAACCGTAAAGTCGTTTTTCTGACCACCGACAGCTTGGGGAACGGCGACCCGGCGCTCGGGACGCAGCTGCTGGAAACGTTCCTGACGCTGTTGAAGCAACGGGAACAGGGGCAGCTTCCGGCGGCGGTGTTTTGCGTAAATCGGGGGGTTCTCGCACTGACGGAGCAGTCGTTTGCTTCGCTGCACTTGAAAGAGTTGGCCAACCGCGGCGTTCCGGTATTGGCGTGCGGCACCTGCGTGAATTATTACGGCATTCAAGATCAACTTGCAGCCGGCGAGGTATCCAGCATGGGGCATTTCATGGAACTGGCGGCGCAATACGAGGTCTTGACGCTAGCTTGATCGATTCGGCTTGGAATCATCCTAGAAAAACACCGTAAGAATACGGCTTCTGTCGTTTCTTACGGTGTTTTTCTCTTATCCGGGCTTTGCAATTCCTGCAAGTATTCGTCAAGCCGGTCGAAGCGGGCTTCCCACAAGCTGCGGAACGAAGCGATCCACTCGTCCAGCTCCCGAAGGGGCTCTGGCCGAAGCCGGTAAATCCGGCGATTCGCGACGGGTTGAACCTCGACGATGCGGGCTTCGTTCAACACCTTCAGATGCTTCGATACCTGCGGCTGCCGGACTTGAAGCCGGTCCGCGATTTCGCCCACGGTCAGGGGGCCGTATCGCAGCAATTCGACCATCTCCAGACGATGGGGTTCAGCAAGCGCGCTCAAAGTTGCAGTGTTCATCATTCTCACTTCCTTGGTTCAAGTATACCTTAACGAAATGGAAATATTCCAGTATAGGAATATAAAAAATAGGAACTGTTTTTTTGCAACTTGATGCATACTAACCTAAACGAGACTAAGGGAGGTACCAAGGTGCTTCGGACAAAAATCATCTGTACATTAGGCCCAGCCTGCGATTCGGTTTCCGTACTGAAGGAAATGATTCAAGCCGGGATGACGGTCGGCCGGCTGAATATGGCCCATGGCGAGCTCGAGGAGCATGTAGCCCGCATTCAGCGGGTGCGGCAAGCCGCGCAAGAACTGCATACCTTTGTGCCCATCATGATGGACATCAAAGGGCCGGAGGTGCGAATCGGCAAATTGCGGGAAGCTTCTTGCGAACTGATTGCCGGGGAGGAAATTGTCCTTACGACGGAGCCGCTAGCCGGAGACGCCGCAAGGATTTCGGTCAACTATCCCGAATTGCCCCAGGTGGTGAAGGCGAATGACCGGATCCTGATCGACGATGGATTGATTGAGCTGCGCGTAATGTCGGCCGAGGGTGCCGAAGTTCGCTGCCGCATCGTCAACGGCGGGAAGCTGAAGCCGAACAAGGGCGTCAATCTGCCGGGAATCCATACGACGCTGCCTGGCGTCACGGAGCGCGATATTCGGCATCTTCATTTCGGCCTGGAGAACGGGGTGGAGATGATCGCCGTATCGTTTGTCCGCAAAGGCGACGATATCCGTGAGGTTCGGCGAA
This sequence comes from Paenibacillus timonensis, assembly GCF_022427145.1. Taxonomy (GTDB): domain Bacteria; phylum Bacillota; class Bacilli; order Paenibacillales; family Paenibacillaceae; genus Fontibacillus; species Fontibacillus timonensis. Next base: position 96,682 of record NZ_JAKSXN010000006.1, on the reverse strand, counting down.
TCTTGCAGGAGAACAACGGGGGGCATGTCCAGATCATCTCCAAGATCGAAAACGAAGAAGGCGTGGACGATTTGGAGGATATCATCGAAGCCTCGGACGGCATCATGGTCGCGCGCGGCGATCTGGGGGTGGAAATTCCGGTCGAGGAAGTGCCGATGCTTCAGAAGGAAATGATCGACAAGTGCAACTTGGCCGGCAAACCGGTCATCGTCGCCACGCATATGCTGGAGTCGATGCAGGTCAATCCGCGTCCGACGCGGGCGGAGGTCAGCGACGTGTACAACGCCGTGATGCAAGGGGCGGATGTTGTGATGCTGTCCGGCGAGTCGGCGGCCGGGAAATATCCGGTCGAGGCCGTGCGGACCATGGCTGCCGTCGCGCGCAAGGCCGAATCCATGATCGATTACGGAGAGGCCTTCCACCGGAGAAGAATGCTGCATGGCACCAATATCACGGAGGTGATCAGCCAAGGAGCGGTCAGCGCTTCCCTGGAGCTCAACGCCAAAGTGATCATCACGTCCACCGAGAGCGGGTTTACGGCCAGAATGGTCTCGAAATATCGGCCGAAAGCGCCGATTCTGGCGATCGCCCATCACCCGCATGTGTTGACCAAGTTAATCCTGTTGTCCGGGGTCTTCCCTTATTTGGGCGGCCCGGTTACGACGACGGACGAAATGCTGGCCTCGGCGATCGACAGCGCCCGCCGATCGGGTTACGTCCAGGAAGGCGATACCGTGGTTTTCTCGGCCGGATTGCCGCTGGGTCAAGCGGGAACGACAAACCTGATTCAAATCCAGCAGGTGTAGAAAAAGCAAGGTCCCCCGAAGCCGTCACGACGGCTCGGGGGACCTTGTCTTTGTGTTAATGGATTTGATCCAGCATCTGGTAGGCTTCCTGTTTGGATTTCACCTGTAGCAATTGCTCGCGGAATCCGTCATCCATCAGCTTGCGGGATAACATTTGCAGGATCTTCAGATGCTCGTTGCCTTTATTTTCGGCGGGGACGGCGATCATGAAGATCAGCTTCGCGGGCGAACCGTCCGCGCTGCTCCAATCAACGCCTTCCGGCTTCATTCCGAATACGACCCGGGGCTTCAGCACGGCCGCCGATTTGCCATGCGGCACGGCGACGTTCATGCCGATGCCGGTAGAGCTTTCCTGCTCGCGCTTCAAAATCGCCTCTTTAAACTCGGACGAGGAAGTAAGCACTCCTTCGGCGTTCAGCTTCGCGATCATTTCGTCGATGATTCCGTCCCGCGTCGAGGCGGAAAGGGAAGGTTCGATCAAATCCAGACTGATGATATCGGTTAATTTGCTAACCGGACGATGGGCTTCGGCAGCCGGCATGCTCACCGGGCGGACGGTGCTTGATCGCGGCGCTTCAACGGCCGGAGCTGCCTCCTCCGCAGCGCTTGCCCCAACGAGCTGAGGTTCGGCCTGGTCTTTCTTCAGCAGCTTGATCATCAAGGCGGTAACAATGGAACCGACGATGACGGCTACGAAAAACATGAGGATATTGTCAACGGCGCCAAGCACGGCTACGATGGGACCTCCATGAGCGACACGGTCGCCGACGCCGCCCAGCATGGCGATCACGGAACCGGCCATCGAGCCGACCATGATGCTGGGAATGACGCGCAGCGGGTCTTGAGAAGCGAATGGAATCGCGCCCTCGGTAATCCCGAACAAGCCCATGGTAAAGGCGGCTTTGCCCGATTCCCGTTCTGCATCATGGAACTTGCGCTTGAATAAGAACGTTGCCAGACCCAGCCCGATCGGCGGAATGCAGATCGCCACGGCGATCGGACCCATGATTTGATAGTTGCCCTCCGCGATCATCGCGGAGCCGAACATGAAGGCCACCTTGTTGACCGGACCGCCCATGTCAAAGGAGATCATGGCGCCCAGAATCAATGCCAGCAGAATCGAGCTGGCTCCTTGCATGCTGGCGAGCCAGCTCGTCAGCGATTCGAACACCTGGGCGATCGGGCCGCCGAGCAAATAAATGAAGGCCAAACCGACAATTAACGAAGATAGGACCGGAATGATGATGATCGGCATGATCGGGTTAATCGCTTTCGGTACCTTCCACTTCTTGATCCACAGCGCGACGTAACCGGCCAGGAAGCCGGCGATAATCCCGCCGATGAATCCGGCACCGGCTTCACTGCCGTAGAAGCTGCCATTGGCGGCGATATAACCGCCGATGATCCCGGGAGCCAGACCCGGCCGGTCGGCGATACTGAACGCGATGAACCCGGCTAACACCGGTACCATAAACGTAAAGGATGCGGCCCCCAGCTTCTCGATTGTTTTCCAGAACGAGTCTTCGGGAATTTGCAGCCCGCCCGGCGTCGGTACGCCGCCGATCGAGAGAGCGATGGCGATCAGGAGACCGCCTACGACGATAAACGGAATCATGTACGAGACGCCGCTCATCAGGTGGCGATAAAAAGCATTTTGTTGCTTGGCGCCGGTTTGCTTCGCCGGCGTGCCTTCACCGCCGCCTTGTCCTTGGTATACCGGCGCTTCTCCGCGAATCATCTGTTTGATCAGCGCTTCGGGATTCCGAATGCCTTCCTGCACGCCGACGGCAATCAATTTCTTGCCGACGAACCGGCTTTTGTCTACCGATTTATCGGCGGCGATGATGATGCCGTCCGCTTGGCTGATATCTTCATCGGTGAACTGATTTTCCACGCCGATCGAGCCCTGGGTCTCGACCTTCATGGCTATGCCTAGCTTGTCGGCGGCTTTTTGCAGATTTTCCGCCGCCATGTACGTATGGGCAATCCCGTTGGGACATGAGGTAATCGCCAATAATTTCATGGTTGTTTCCTCCCGTATTCAAAGATCGAAATCGTTTACATCACCCATCTTATCGTAAAAAGAACGGCGGAAAAGAACTTTAGATTACCGCAAGTTGCGGAAAAACCGGATTATATCCCTATAAGAGGTTGTCGCTTTTTAAACAGGCACTATAAGCTGCCGAGGAGTTCCTCGGGGGTTTGCGCCCGCACTAACCGCTCGACCGTCGAAGGTTGTTCGCTTAGCAGAGACAGGCGCTGAAACAGTTTTTTCATCATTTCTTGCTCCTGCGGGGCGAGCGCCAGCATAAACACGATGGAAACCTTCTCTTCCTGCCATTCCAGGGGCTCTTGCAGGGTAGCCACGGCGATCCGCGAGGTCCGAATCAGCTTCGGATCGCCATGGGGGATCGCGATGCCGCCGCCGATGGTCGTGGATGAAAGGCGTTCCCGCAGCAAAGCTTGATGTGCGTAATCCCGATCGACGAACCCCTGATCCGCCAATTCGTTCGCCAACCATTCGATCAGCTCGAACCGATGGCCGATGGAGAGGCGCGGATAAACGAGCGAGGGCTGGGTATACAAGCCTAGTATCGAGCCGGCGTGTTCGGCATGACCGGGTTCTTGATCCAGCTTGCCGATGAAGTCGGCGATCTTCTGCATTTCGCCGGCCTCCAGCAGCGGGGACACCGTGATGGAGGGGGTGTTGACCTGCTCCAGCGGAATCGTGGAGATGATAAAGTCAACCGAATGTTGGGCCAAATACGCCGGGAGGTCGGCCTTCCGAACGGAGTCCAATACATCCAGCTCAGGAAACTTCCGCTCCAGTTTGGTGCGCAGGATCTGCGACATGCCGACCCCCATATGGCAGACGGTCACGATTCTCTTCCGATCCTCGGCCGGCTGGCTAAGCCGCTCCACTGCGGCCTGAAAATGCAGCGTCAAATAGGCCGCTTCTTCCTCGGGAATGGCGAAGGGATATCCTGCGCTTAACTCCCTTGTCGCATAGATCACCATATCGAACATGTAAGGATACATTCTCTTGATATCCTGCAGCATCGGGTTGGATACCGTAAGTCCATAGCTTAACCGGTTCAATGTGGAATATAAATGAATGCGCAGCCCTTCCATCAAAACCTCGTCTTTGCCAAAATCCACCCAGGTCAAGGCCGACATTTTCCGAACGAGCGTCTCCGCCAAACCGCGGGCTTCGGCCGTTTCCGCCGCCGGAGCTGCTCCGGGGTCCTCCGTTTCGATCCGTGCTTGAGAGCGGATTTTCCCGCCTAGAATATGAGCGGTCAAATAAGCGGCTTCGTCCTCCGGAAAGTGCACCGCAAAGAGACGCTCCAGCTTACGGATGAAGGCTCCGGTCCAGCGGAACTCCTGCTTCTCGCGGACAAAGATTTTCTCCTGCTCGGAGAAGGTGATCGGCTGCTTCAGCTTCGTCCGGCGAATCATCAGCAGCGTATGGATCAGCAGGTTGTCGAACGCTTCGTCCGTAAACGCAAGCTGCGCATCAAGTTCGAGCTGCTTGAGCTCCCGGGTCACGATATCGAGCTCATGGGGGGCAAACCGATCCTTGATGAATGTCTGGCCTGCTTCGCCGGTGAGTTGGGACAACTTGGACAACGCCGCCCGCTTGTCCCGTTCTTTCCCGTCGACGAGGACGCCGACCTTTTGCTTGGAAACGACGGCCAGATCTCGTTTTTCGAGCCATTCCCGCAAGGTGTCCAAATCCTTTTTGATGACGGTCTTACTGGTATAATGCTTGTCGGCCAGTTCTTGGATCGTTATCGGCTTCGTCTCCATCAGCAGCTGATAGGCTACGGCAACGAGCCGCTCCTCCTCCGTCTCCTGCTCCTTGTGCTTGGCGGGCCGGAGCAGCCGTGAGGCGATCTCGGACTTGTCCGACTCGGTCATGTCCAGGGTGACCCCGAATCCGGGTTTGCGGACAAGCCGGGCGTTCGACGTCTCGGTCAAATACCGGTCGATTTCATCCAAATCGTTGCGTATGGTTCTCTCCGAGCAGCCAAATTGCAGGGCAATGTCCCGGACCACCAAGTGAGGCCGGGTTTCGGTGAGCAGCATATGTAAAATGTCCTTCTGACGGTTGTTCATCGGTTCGCGTCACCCCATCGATCTGGGATTTAAGTATCCGCGTCAGGCTTTTCACACTTCGTCTAGCATTTCTGGAAAAGGCAGATTCGATACGGGCGGGCACCAAACCAAGCATCCGCACGTACACTAACCTAGATTCACCCGAATATTGACAAGGAGGGGAACAGGTTTGATCCTTCTGCCGCCAAAAGATAAAAGGCAACTATCCCAAATGATGTTGCCAGCGTTTCAACGGGACATCGTGCAGGCTCAAGAAAGAAGCCCGGTGCCCTATCGTTACGGCTCATTGGATGAACTGCTGTTTGAACTAAGCTTGCGCAATTCGATCGTCGACTCCGCCCTGGCGCTCAATGAGAGCGGTGCCCAATTCGCCGTCTACCGCAAATCCCGATGCAATGAGATGTACTGGAACCGCACGGAGGAGGGAGGGTTCCGGCTGAGGGCCGGAGCTGCGCCGGCGGACGCCATCCTGGACATCTACCGGAACGGTCCGCTTTACGGCTTCGAATGCTCGATGGCGATGATGATCGTGATGTATAAAGCCGTGCTGGATCAAATCGGCTACCAGGCGTTCAATACTTATTTCACCAATCTGCTTCTGTACGATTGGCAGTATGACAGCGATCTGGGTTTTCGTCAAGGCAGTCTGCGGCTGGGCCCGTATCCCGGAGATATTCTCTACTTCAAAAATCCGGACCATCATCCCGAAACTCCGGAATGGCAAGGGGAGAACGTGATCATGCTGGGCGAGGACCGCTATTACGGCCATGGTATCGGCATTCGCTCGTCTTCCGGGATCATCGAGGCGCTGAACCGGCGAAGAAAACCCGGCAGCCGGAAATCGGCCTATTTGCTGGATACGATCATTTATCCCAATTACGAGCATATCCGCAGCCTGAGGGGCGTGTATGCCCGGATCGGCAGCACCGTGTACCGATACGGTCAATCGGAGGAGAGAGCATAACCCTCCCCATGATGTGGCAGGATAAAGCTGATCTAACTGCATTTGAGGAGAGGAATTGCGATGTCCGGAACTATCCCAATCGAGAACGAGGCGCTGACCGGATCCCTGCAGCAGGATATCCGAACCTTGAAAGGTATTTTGGACCGGTCCGCGGACATCCAATTCCGCTACCTGGAGATCGGATCCCGCTTGCATGGGGTTCTCGTGTTTGTGGATGGACTCACCAATCAGGACTTAGTAAACACTCATGTCGTCAAGCCATTAATTGAAATGTCTTCCGGGGAGCCGGAGGTTCCGCCGGAAGACATGGCGGCAATCCTGAAGAACCGGGTTTTATCCGTGGGCCAGATCACAACCCCGCAGCGAGTTGGCGAATTGGTCGACGACATTTTATCGGGAAGCACCGTGCTTTTAGTGGATGGAATGAAGCAGGCAGTCTCCGTCAGTGCGGTGCAATGGGATAAGCGTTCGGTGGAGGAGCCGACCACGGAAGCCGTCATTCGAGGCGCGCGGGACGGATTCACCGAATCGCTCACTACGAATACGGTGCTGATTCGCAAGCGATTGCAAACGCCACAGTTGAAGATGGAATCGATGAAAATCGGCAGATTGTCGAGAACCCAAGTGATCCTTGCCTATTTGGACGGAATTGCCGAGCCGGCCGTCATCGAGGAAATTCGGAGCCGGTTAAAACGTATCGACATCGACGGCATCCTGGAAAGCGGATATATCGAGGAACTGATCGAGGACAATCATCGTTCCATATTTCCGCAGATCCTAAATACGGAGCGTCCGGATCGGGTAGCCGCTTGCCTTCTGGAAGGGAAAGCGGCCCTCCTCATCAACAACACGCCGTTTGCCCTCGTGATGCCGATGACTTTTCTCGGATTCTTACAAGCCACAGAGGACTATTACCAGAGATATCTCTTTTCCACGTGCCTTCGCTGGCTAAGGTATTTCTTTGGGTTTTGCGCTTTGACGTTGCCTTCGATTTATATTGCCCTAACGACCTTCCATCAAGAAATGATTCCGCTAAGCCTTTTACTTAGCATTGCGTCTGCACGGGATACCGTGCCGTTCCCCGCAGTGGTCGAAGCCTTGCTTATGGAGGTCACTTTTGAAGGTTTAAGGGAAGCCGGGGTCCGGTTGCCCAAAACCGTCGGACAGGCCGTCAGCATCGTGGGCGCCCTGGTCATCGGACAGGCCGCCGTTCAAGCGGGCATCGTGGGCGCGCCGCTGGTCATCATCGTTTCTTTTACCGGGATCTCCTCCTTCGTGCTTCCCTCCTATAATCAGGCGATCTCGATCCGGCTGTTGCGGTTTCCCCTGATGTTCCTGGCTTCGACGCTAGGTTTATACGGCATTTTGCTGGGAATTCTAGCGATATTGATTCATCTGGCGCGGCTACGTTCCTTCGGCGTCCCCTTCATGGCTCCGATCGCGCCGGTGCATCTCGGCGCATTGAAAGATACGCTGGTACGGTCCCCTTGGTCGGAGATGAAGACCCGCCCGCCGGAAACCGCGAAACGAAACCTGACGAGAATGCGAAATAGCGATGAACGGAGATGATTCGATGGACGGTTTCCATAGAGGCTGGTGCGTATTGCTGGCCTGCTGTGCGGCCTCTCTTCTCCTGTCGGGATGCTGGAGCCGAAACGAGATCAACGATATCGCGGTGGTTACCGCAATAGGCATCGATAAGCAGAAAGACCAGTATACCGTGAGCCTGCAAGTGCCGATCTCCCGTCTCCTGGGGCCCGCCATCTCAGGCGGGGGGACCAACACCAAGCTGGTTTCCGATGCGGCTAGAACGATTTCGGAGACCGGGGCAACCATTATGGAAGCTTACCGGAAAATTCAACAGAAGGTCCCCCGGGAAATATACTTCACCCATAGTCGAATCATCATCTTCGGACAAGAGTTGGCGCAAAGCGGAATATTGCCCGTAATGGACTTTTTCGAACGATACCGGCAGCCGCAGCTTGCGAGCTATATCCTCGTGACGAAAGGGAAAGCGCTTGATGTTTTGTCGTACAAACCTAAGATCGAAAGCCTGGACGGTCACCAGTTTCGGGAGGAATTGACCAACGGGTCCGTGCTTGCGGTCCACGCCAAGGACTTTATGAACGCGTTGATGAACGATGGGATAGAGCCTTCGGCGGGACAGGTGGAAGTTATCTCCGGATATAATCGACGGAAAAAGGAAACAACCGGGCAGAACCTCGACCTGCCCGACGAGAAGACGACCATCGCCATGCTCGGAACGGCGGTTTTCAAGGACGATAAGTTGGTGGGTTGGTTGGATGATGAAGAAACGCGAGGATTGCTCTGGATCAAAAACGAGGTCAAATCGGGCAGCGTCATCACGGTTGCTGTCCCCGAAACCGAAGGGGGCGGTACAATAAGCGCACAGTTGAATGCGTGCAAAACCAAGGTGACTCCGAACATAGGCGGGGATGAACCCTCCCTTGGGCTGCGGATCAACTCGGGTGTGGAAATCTACGAGAATAATAGCCGACTGGATTTAAGCGATCCGCGAACGGTCGAAAAGGTGGAGAAGATGATGGAGGCCGCTGCCTTGTCCCGCATCGGCGAGGTGCTGGACAAGGTGCAAAAGGAATGGCGGGCCGACATATTTGGGTTTGGCGATGCCTTCTATCGGAAGTATCCGAAAGTATGGAATCAAGAGTTGAAGAAACAATGGGACGACAGGTTTCCGTATCTTCCGGTACGGATCACCGTACAGGTTAAGGTCGTGGGAACCGGACTAAGCAACAAGAGTTACAGGGACGGATTCAAATGAGGATACGCTGAAAGGAAAGGGCCAATGGTAAAGATCTCTGCCTACCAATTGTTTGCGGTTACGTCCATGTTCCAACTTGGGACGACTCTCATCTTCGCTTTTGGGGCGAGCGCCGGCCGGGATGCCTGGATCGCCGCTTTGCTCAGTACCGGTCTGGGAACGGTGCTTATTGGGATGTATACGGTTTTGCAGAAAATGCATCCGGGGCAAACCTTGGTGGAATGGTTTCCTTACGAATTCGGCCGGTGGATCGGCGTTCCCCTGGCCTGGCTCTATCCCTTGGTGTGGCTCTATGACGCGGGGCGCGGAGTGGCGGATTTGAAGTTCCTGCTGCCCGCGACCATTCTCCCGGGAACCCCGGCTTGGATCCTCGTCGGGAGCTTCCTGCTGCTAGTCCTCTATTTCTTGTTCAGCGGGATCGAGGTGATATGCCGCTTGGGAGGGATGATCTTCCCCGTGCTGGTGGTTCTTTTTTCACTTGAGATTTTTCTGCTGTTAAGCTCGGGAATGCACCATTTCTCTTACTTGCAACCGGTTTTGGGGGAGGGCTGGGGGCGGGTATGGAAGGCGGTATGGCCGCTTGGCGTCACGCAGAGCTTCGGGGAGTCGATCGAACTCGCCATGATATGGACTTTGATGGCTTCGCCGAAGAGGCTGATGGGGATTAATCTGGCGGCAGCGCTGAATGCGGGCATCGTGATTACGCTTTTCGATGCGCTGGCGATTATTGTGCTGGGCGAGAAAATATTCATCCGAGAGTATTTTCCTTTAATCCAGACATTAAAGCAGGTAAGTCTTGCAGAGTTCATCGAGAATCTGGACGTTCTGTTTGTGATTTACTTGTTTATTTCCACCTTTTTCAAAATATCGCTACATATGTATATGTCGGTCATTGCGGCGAAGCAATTGTGCCGCATTCGCAATCCGAAAGGGTTGATGGTGCTCTTTGCGGCCATCACGTTTATCGTCGGCATGACGATGGCGAAAAACATGCCGGAGCATACGACCGTAGCCTTTAAAACGCTGCCGAATTACATCTGGCTTCCCTTGTTTATCGTCCTTCCGGTTCTGCTGTTTCTCGTTTCGATGGTTCGGAAGCTCCTCGGCAAAAGGAGGTACGCTTAAGTGAACGCCGCGATCCTATGGCCTTGGGGATACGAGGCGATGACCCTCTACCCCTGGGAGTTCCTCGCCTTTATCGGCATTTTGGCGCTGCTGTTGTCGACGATTACCTGGGTTCGGGCCAAATCGCTAGGCAAACCCGGCAACGACGCCTCCCGATCGAAATCCAGCCAAGGGCAAGAAAGCAAGGCCTCCCGCCATTAACGGGAGGCCCTTTGCATGCTTTTTAGATGAAAAACGGGAAGAAAAAGCTTCTGAAGAAGAAAAACGGGAACGGCCGGCGGATAAAGCGGCGGAAGCGACGTGGATAACCGTAGCCGTAACCATAGCCGCCGTAAGGGAAACCGCCATAGGGATACCCTAACCCCCGATCATCCATATCCCCGACGGGAACGAGTAAGTAGACGTGTTCATCGTCCATTCCGTCGATGATGCCTTCATACATCTTGCCGTCGGTCCCTTCCATTTGCATCAGATGGTGGTGGTATTTTTTACACATTTCCATCATCTGTTTCTTGTGGTCGTACCCCATCGGTTCCTGGCTCATCGGGCTAACTTGGCTTGGCGTGCCGCCATAAGGCGTATACATATTAGGCATTCGAATCCATTCCTCCTTTGTTCTTGCTGCAGTATATTCGCGGAACTGGGCATTTGTGCGATAGGTTCTTGTACCCGTTTTGCCACGATCGGCTTGTACCGGAACACACTCGAATATGCTAAGATGGGGATGCATTGGGCCATGGCCTCATCCAACGACATAATTGATGAAAAGAGGAGCGATCACACATGGACAAACAACCGTTGGGCACCAAAGTGATTACGCAAATCGGGATCGTCGTCCGGGATATCGAAGCCGTTTCGCAAGCCTACGCGGATTTCCTGGGCGTGGAAAGCCGGCTTGGTTTTGGACAGACGCGGTAGAGGTGGCGAAGACGGAATATCGGGGAGCGCCCTCCCCGGCTCGCGCCAAATTGGCGTTTTTTGATTGCGGCCAACTGCAGTTGGAACTGATTGAACCGGATGAGCATCCAAGCACTTGGCGGGATTTCCTGGAGGAGAAAGGGGAAGGCATGCACCATATCGCCTTTGTGATCAACGGGATGAAGGAGAAGATCCAACTGCTCGAAGGAAGAGGCATGCCGCTAGCGCAAAAAGGGGAATACACCGGCGGGCGTTACGCCTATATGGACGCCACGCGAGACCTGAAGCTGTGGATCGAGCTGCTGGAGAACGACAACTAGGCGGCAGGCGTTTCGAGAAATGTAAACGGATTCATATCGATCAAAGGAGGCAAAGGTTGGATGATGAGACTGATCGTAACGGGAGCGGGTAAGGGACTAGGTCGGGAGATCGTCGGGGAAGCGCTGCGGCGCGGCCATGAGGTAGCAGCCGGCATTCGCTCGCTGGAGACGAACGTGGAAGCATTGGAAGAACTCCAGGAGGGAGCGCCGGGGAAGCTGACGCTGCTTGAGCTTGACGTGGATGAAGAGGATTCGGTCGCCAAAGCGAAGGAAGCTATGGCCGCCAGATGGGGCGCCGTTGATGCGCTGATCAATAACGCGGGCATTTTGCTGGCACGGGAGCAGCCGATCGAGCGATTGGAGTTCGCCGCCGTGGAGAACACCTTTCGCACCAATCTGTACGGCCCCATGAAAATGGTGAAACATTTCCTGCCGCTGCTGAAGGCCGGTAACCGGCCGTTGATCTTGAACGTGTCTTCGGAAGCGGGCTGTTTGGCCGGCGCTTACGGCGGCGATTACCCGTATGCGTTGTCCAAGGCAGCGCTCAACTATTTTACCGCCCAGCTGCGTAAGGAGCTGGTGCCGCAGGGATTCGGGGTGTACGCCATGCATCCGGGCTGGATGCGCACCCCGATGGGCGGCAATCAGGCGCCGGGAGACCCGCTGGATTCCGCGCGGTCGATCCTCGACTTGGCCGAGGGCAAGCTGGAGGCGGATAACGGCGCGGTCATGATCGGCATCGACGGGAAGGCGATGCCGCTGTAAGTATCCGCGGGAGGCGGGATAGGGTAGCCCCGTTACCGTAGGGATCTGGCGCCGCAGTCCGGCGCCTTTACGGCAGGCATCCGGCGTGCCGATAGGCACCGTCGCTGCAAGCACCGGTGTCTTGATGCGGCACTGTCGAGGCAGGCATGCGGCATGCCGGTGCGGTACTGTCGCGACAAGCACCGGTGTTCTGATGCGGCACCATCGCACAGCATCCGTCGTCCCGATGTTCGGAAGGCCTTGCGGCTCTTTCTTACGATAGCGGTATTTTAGGGCCTTATTTCAGCTGGGAGGGCCGTTTTCGAAATAATAAGGGAACTTTTTTCCGTTATTCACTCGCGGGAGCCCCATTTTAGCTTGTTTTGCTATGGTATCGTGCAAATAAGGCCCTTTTTGGGCCTTATTTTTGTGGAATCGGTCTTACGAGGAGAAATAAAGCCATCTTTTACCGCTATGGTCACCGTACGCTTGTACGCCGTGCTATCAACATCGGCACTCGCCCCTCTGAACAGTTCTTCCCCTTGCCTAACGTTTCTGCAAACCCGCGCCGTTGTGCGGTTTTCCCGGGGACAAGCCGGGAAAAATGTACGCTCCGCTACCCAGGAGTACCTATCCAAGCGAAGCAAACCTCGATATGCTTTTACTGATGGGGCGCTTGATGCCGCTAGACAGAATAAAACGGAACTAGATATAATGATGAAACCGAAAAGGCGGGCGGCTCGGCCTGAAATGATAGCGCTACCAATAAAGATGGGGGGTCATCCCATGCTTCGGCATTCCCGGGTTTTCCGCAACTTTCTGATTTCTTACGTCGCCATCCTGCTCATCCCCTGCATCGGCGGGTACATCTCCTACCGGACGTCCATCTCCGTTACGGAGTCGATCTCGATCGAGAACAGCGTCATCCAGCTGGAGAAAAGCCAGGAGCTGCTCGAACACCGGATGGCGGAAGTGGAAGGCATGACCCGGCAACTGGCGATCAGCCAGGAGATTAACGCCCTGATGAACGACCGCGGCACCGAAAGGGACGTGTACGGCATTTGGAAGGCGATGCGCAACGTGCTGACGTTTGGGCAAACGAACGATTTTTTGCGGAATTATTATATTTACCTGGCTAACTATAATTTGATCGTGACCTCCGGATCCTCTTTCCGGCCGGAGCACTATTACGAATATTTCCATTACGACAACCTGTCATTGGAGGAGTGGGAGCAGCAGGTGCTGGGCAAAACCCACCGCAGCGAAATCAAGCCGCTGACCCCGTTCAGCGAGCGGGACGTGAAGACTTCGGTCATTACGTACATGCAATCGCTGCCTCTGGACAGCTTTAACGATACGTCCCCGGCGATCGTCGTCGTCCTGATCGACCAGAAGACGATTGCGGGGCTGTTGTCCGGCTTAACGGAACAAAGCGGCGGCTGGGTTCACATCTACGACGCGGAAGGCAACACGATCTTCCTCCAGGGCGAAGCGGTGCCGGATATCGCCAAGCTCCACGCCGATCCCGGGTTTGACGAGAATAAGACGAGCCAATTCTATGGCAGCGATCTCGTAATTACCACCCGCTCGGAGAAGAACGGCTGGGTCTATCAAGCCGGCATTCCCCGGAGCACGCTGATGGAGAAGCCAAACCGGATCAAGCAGGCTTCGTGGATGATTACCGGCGGCGCCATGTTGATCGGAGTGTTGGTCGGTTTGTTCCTGGCCTACCGGAACAGTCTCCCGATCAACCGTTTGATCGGCGTGATGAAGGAGCAGTTCGGCAAGGACGAAGATACGGGTCGCAACGAGTTCGACTTCCTGAGCGGGAATATCGCCGGCATGATCACGAAAAACAAACTGTTGGAGTCGGAACTTCACCGCCAGCTTCCTTTGGTGCGCGATGCCTTCCTGAGGCGGCTGATTGCCGGCGAGTTCGAATCCCGGGACGAGATCGCCTCGGCGGCGGCCCAAGCCGACATCTCGCTGCGGCAAGGCGAGGGTTACGTCGGCATCCTGCAAATCAACGGTTATGCCGGCATGGATACCGTTGAGGTGCTGAACGAGCTGAACGCCGCAAGGCTGCTCATGAAGCAAGCCGTCACGGAGCTGGCCGGGCCGGTGCCGATGACCGATTCGGGGTCGGACAAAATCGTCTTGCTGTTCTTCTCCGAGGCCGACCGGCTCCCGGGTCCGGCGGAAGAAGAGCGGATTTCGGAACTGATGGAGACGCTCGCCCAGCATATGTTCGCCGAATACAAAATCTCGATGCAAGCCGGCTTCGGCGAACCGTTTACCAGCGTCACGGAGGTGGGCCAATCCTTCGACCAAGCAAAGCAGGCGCTGGAGTACGCGATTTACCTGAACAAAAAAGGCATCCTGTGGAGCCATGATACGCAAATCGAAAACACGACGTATTATTATCCGCTCGATACCGAGCATCGCCTGATCAGCACGATCCGTGCCGGGGAACTGGAGGAGGCACGGAAAATCATCGATTCGATCATCGCGCAAAATCTGGAACAACGCGAGTTGTCGGTCGAGATGAAACACCAGCTGGTCGGGGAAATGAAGGGTACGTTCCTCAAGCTGCTGGACCAGAAAATCTTCCTGGAATCCCCGCTGTTCGAGAGCGTCAAGAAGCGAATCATCGACATTGGATTTTCCGGGCCGCTCGAAACGATCCAACAGGATATCCACGCGATCATTCAAGAATTGTGCAGCTTTATCGCCAACAAGAAGAAGGATTCGCACGCCCAGCTGATCAAGCAGATTTATCAGTATACGGCCGAAGCCTACGCGGATCCCGACCTGACGCTATACCGGGTCGCGGAACATGTGGAGCGCCCGGAGAAATACATTTCCCAGCTGTTCAAAGAGGTCACCGGGGTCAACTATTCCGACCACCTGATCAAAGTGCGGATGGATCAGGCCGCTGTGCTGCTCAAGGAGAGCAGCTATACCGTCGACGAAATTGCCGCCCGGGTCGGGTACAACAGCTCGCATTCGTTCCGTCGGGCGTTCAAGCGATTAACCGGAATTTCGCCGAGCGCTTATCGGCAATCGTGCCAAGATTGACCTGTCTTTCATTCACCTAAGCTTATCGATATCGCTCCGCCAATGCAGCGGCCGTACCTTCCGATCCAGGGAGGCGCGGCCGCTGTTTTCTTTTTACGGAAAAATGGCTCCAGGCCCGAAGGATGACCCCCGAAAAACGGGAGATCTGTACGCCAAAAGACGGAAGTGTACCTGTTCAGCGCCGCCAAACATGCCCTATGATCGACTCGTAAAGAAAACGCTACCATAACACCGCAGGCCATCTGCTAAGCCTATGCTTCCGAAGCAAGTTTTGTTTGAAGCTGTCTTTAGGGGGTGGCACTTACAAAACTTTTAGGGGGAATTATTCTGGAAAAACAACTTGCTTTCAAGCCGGATTACGTGCCGGACGCCAAACGAAAGGTCAGTTACTGGCGGGTTGCGCGCCGAAACATCAAGAAGCACTGGCAGCTGCATTTGCTGGTGATTCCTCCGCTCCTGTTCTTTCTCGTCTTCAAATATTACCCGATGCTGAATGCGGTGCTGGCGTTCAAGGATTACAACGTCATCAAGGGGATCTGGGGAAGTCCATGGGTGGGGTTCAAGCATTTCCAACTGTTCTTCGAGAACCCGCAGTTCTGGACGTTGGTGAAGAACACGGTCATCCTCAGCGGTTATCTGATCCTGGCCGGATTCCCGATTCCGATTCTTCTGGCGCTGATGATCAACGAAATTCGCGGCGGCCGCTTCAAGAAGTTCGTGCAACTGGTTTCCTTTGCGCCGTATTTCATTTCGACCGTCGTCATGGTGTCGATTATCATGCTGTTTCTGGCGCCCCGGCTCGGCTTTGCCAATATCGCGCTCAATTACTTCGGGCTGGAGTCCATCAACTTCCTGGGCGAACCGGGCATGTTCCGTTCGATTTACGTCTGGTCGGATATTTGGCAAACCGCGGGTTATAATGCCGTGATCTATCTGGCGGCTTTGGCGGGAGTCGACCCGACCTTGTATGAAGCGGCCAAGGTGGACGGGGCCTCGAGGTTCCAGAAAATCCGCCACGTCGACTTGCCCGGGATCGTGCCGACCATCGTGATCATCTTGATCCTGAACGTCGGCAACGTCATGGCGCTGGGCTTTGAGAAGGTGTATCTGCTGCAAAACCCGCTGAACCTGGTCAATTCCGAAATCATCGCGACCTACGTTTACCGGATCGGCTTGCTGAACGCCAACTACAGCTTCGCGACCGCCGTCGGTTTGTTTAATTCCGTCATCAATCTTGTTTTGCTGCTGACCGTCAACGGTCTAGCCAAACGGCTTACGAAAAACAGCATCTGGTAGGAAAGGAGTTAGGATATGGCAGCTACAGCAATTCCCAAGAAAAGAATCAAAGAATCGGCGGGAGACCGGATATTTATCGGCGTCATCTACGTCATCCTGACCCTGCTCGTCATCGTCGTGCTTTATCCGTTAATCTATATCGTCAGCAGCTCCATCAGCAGTCCGGCGGCCGTCACTTCGGGCCGGGTCTGGTTATGGCCGGTGGAGTTATCCTTTAAAGGTTTTGAAGAGCTGTTCCGCAGAGGCGAGGTGATGACCGGCTACCTGAACTCGATCTTTTATACGACGGCCGGGACCCTGATCAGCGTCACGCTGACCATTATGATCGCTTATCCGCTGTCGCGCCGGGCGTTCTTCGGACGGAACGCGCTGATGATGGTCATCACGTTCACGATGATCTTCAGCGGGGGGCTCATTCCGACCTATATGGTCGTGAAGGGCCTGGATCTGATCGATACGCGCTGGGCGCTCTTGATCCCGAATGCGATTTGGGTTTGGCAGGTCATCATTGCCCGTTCGTTTTTCCACTCCTCGATTCCCGAGGAGCTGCTGGAGGCTAGCGAAATCGACGGCTGCAGCGATCTGAGGTTCATCTGGAGCGTTGTGCTGCCGTTGTCCAAACCGATCATTGCCGTTCTCGTGCTGATGTATGCGGTCGGGCAGTGGAACGCCTATTTCGATGCGTTGATTTACTTGAAATCCGCAGACCTGTTCCCGCTGCAGCTCATCCTGCGAAGCATCATTATCCAGAATAACAGCGGCAGCAACATGGATGCGATGGCCATCGTCGAGAAGCAGCAGCTTGCCGAGCTGCTGAAATACTCGCTGATTGTGGTCGCCACGCTGCCGGTGCTGATTATTTATCCGTTCGTGCAGCGCTATTTTGTCCAGGGCATGCTGGTCGGTTCCGTGAAAGGCTGATCGGCCGCAAGGTCCGGAAATGGCGGTTGCGCCTTAAGGCTTCTGACTTCATTATAGAAGGAGGTGATGCTCTCGATTGGCACCAGGAGAGTTGCAAAAGGGAAGCGATGGACACTATCAAAAAGGGAGCGATCAAATTTGAAAAAAACCCTGTTAAGCATGTTCATGCTGGTTCTGGCGATTACGCTGGTGATCAGCGGCTGTTCGGGCAAAAATACAGAGAGCTCGAACAATGCCCAAGGCAACGGCTCGTCCGGCGGCGCCGAAGCGTCGAAGCCGGTGGAAGTCAGCGTCTTCGCCGTTCAGGAGTCGGGGATCGACATTCCGACCAACAAGTTCACGAAGTTTTTGGAAGAGAAGTTCAACATCAAGTTTAATTGGCAGATCAACCCGTCCGACGGCGCGAAAGAGAAACGCCAAATCTCGCTGGCGAGCGGCGACTATCCGGAAGCCTACCTGCTGACGGCTTACATCGACGAGTTCTCCCAAGCCGACGTGCTTAAATACGGGCAGCAAGGGGTATTGATCCCGCTGAACGACTTGATTGATAAATACGGCCCGAACATCAAAAAAGCGATGGAAGAATCGCCGGAAATGAAAGCGCTATATACCGCTCCGGACGGAAACATCTACGGGCTGGGCGCCTATACGGAATGCTTCCACTGTTCCTACCCGAACAAAATGTGGGTGAACACCGAATGGCTGAAGAAGCTGAACCTGGAAGAGCCCAAAACGACGGAAGAATTCAAGGCGATGCTGCAAGCGTTCAAAACGAAAGATCCGAACGGCAACGGCAAAGCCGACGAAGTGCCGCTCAGCGGTTCCACGGAGGATTTCGGCGTACGTATCGTACCGTACTTGATGAACGCCTTCGTCTATGATGACGACCGCAATTACTTGAACATGGAAAACGGCAAGGTGGTCTCCGCGGCGATCAAGCCGGAATGGAAGGAAGGCTTGGCCTACATCAAATCGTTGTATGATGAAGGGTTGATCGACCCGGGTGCCTTTACGCAAAACGCCGAAGCCTATAAGAAAATCGGCGAAAACGCGGATGCGGAAATCCTCGGCGCCGGCGCGGGCATGCATCCAGCCATTTTCGTGAACATTGATCCGGGCAATACCCGTTCCGCGCACTACAACCCGCTGGCTCCTTTGGCGGGGCCAAACGGGGTATCGTTCACCACGCATGATGCCGGGGGCGTTACCTCCGGAGCGAAATTCGTCATTACGAACAAAGCCAGCGAAGAGGTCCAAATCGCCTTGATCAAAGCGATCGACTACCTGTACACGCCGGAAGGGCAAACCAATGCCGGCACAGGGATGAAAGGCATCGACTGGACCGATCCGGAGCCTGGGGATAAGGCGCTGGGCGAAGGCGTAACGCCGATGGTCAAGACCATTCCGATGAAGGAAGGCGAAGCGCCGCGCAACGCGGGCTGGAGCGGGATGGGCCATTTCTACATGCCGAAGGAATACCGCGATACTTGGGTGCAAGGCGAAGACATCTATGCTTCGGACGGTTATGAACGCAGATTGTACAACGCCACGCTGCTGTATCAGGGACATGAACCGAAGGAGATTTTCCCGATCTGGTCGATTTGGATCGATCCGAGCGAAATCGATGAAGCCAGCATGCTGCAAACGAACCTGAAAAATTACATCGAGCAAAGCCAGCTGCAATTCATCACCGGCAACAAGGATTTGAACAAGGATTGGGACGCCTACGTGCAAGGTCTGAAAGATCTTAAGCTGGACCGCTATCTGGAGATTCTGCAAAAAGCTTACGACCAATCGGCGAAATAATATAACTTTCGCGCCGCCACGCCTTCGGGCAGCCGGCGGCGCGGATCACGGAAGCCGGCCTGTCGGGCCGGCGTTCCGTTTTTCATGGGATATCGACGGATAGAGAGGAGCGGATGGAGATGCCCGATACAGACACGGGCGTGCCGGGATTGACGCCCGGACACGCATGGATCGTCCCCCGCATGGGGCTGCCTCGGGTCTGCGCCAAGCGTGCTGAGGACGGGGATGTTACGGTCGCTTTTTTGGGAGGCTCGATTACGGAAGGGGCAGGCGCCTCGGCGGCGGACGAGACCAGCTGGCGTGCGCTGACCGGGAAATATTTGCGGAAGCGGTTGGACGGACGGCTGCTGCGCTGCATCAACGCCGGCGTGGGAGGCACCGATTCGACCCTGGGGGCGCACCGTTTGCGGGAGCATGTGCTCCGGGAGGGGCAGGTCGACCTGCTGTTTGTGGAATTCAGCGTCAACGACGGCGAAGACCGGGAGGAATCGCTGCGCGGCATGGAGGGGATTGTCCGCCAATGCCGGCGGTTGTCGCCGGCGACGGACCTTTGCTTTATCTACACGGGAGCGGAGAAGAACCTGACGTCCTTGCGGCCCTTTAATATTGCCGTTCATGAAGAAGTGGCGGAGCATTACGGCATTCCTTCCATTAATTTTGCCGCCGGCGTGTATGGGTTGATCCAAGAAGGGAGAGTGGAGTGGGGGGATCTTGCCCCTGACGGCTATCACCCGAACGATGAGGGGCATGCGCTGTATGCCCGATTCCTGCGGGAGTATCTGGATGCTGCCTTATTTGCCGGGGAGTCGCCGGTTTCTTCTGGGCAGATCCCCAAGCTGCCCGGCGAGCCCCTGATCGCCGGGAGTTACGAGCATGCCGCCATGCTGATCTATGAAGCCGCCGACTATTCGGAGCACTTCCGGATCCGCAAGCTGCGGCCGAACGAACCGCTGATGAATTGGCGGTACTCCACGGAGCATGTATTCGCCGAAGCATCGGGCGCCGGCTTGACCTTTCAGGTTGAAGGCCGGGGCGCGGGCATGCTGCTGCTCTGCGGTCCCGACACCGGGATCCTTGAATATTCGGTTAACGGAGCGCCCTATGTGGCGGTCAATCCATTTGACGACTGGTGCATCGGGGCTTACCGTCCGGTGCCGGTCCTGTTCCCGGCGCTGGAGCATCACGGGGAACTTCAGGTAACGGTCCGCAACACGGGCCGGAAGGATGAGCGAAGCAAGGGTACGGGACTGCGGATCTTAAAGCTGTTGACTTCCTAAGGGGAGTCGGCACAAGATGAGGGTAACGAGGACTAGGGGGGATACGGATGCGCTGGGAGCAGGAAGAAAGGAAAGGGGATAGGGTTTCCCTTGGCGAAGAGAAACCGGTAACCGTGATCTCTTTGAGCGATTACGGGGCCCGGCCGGATACGCAAGAGGATACGCAGCCGGCCATGCGGATGGCACTGGAGGCGGCCGCGCGGGCGGAGGGCCCGGTCGTGCTGGATGTGCCGTTCGGGCGGTATCATTTTTATCCGCAATCGGCCATCCGGGCTCCTTATTATGTGACCAATACGGCAAGCGAAGAGGAGCAATCCGACGTCATGAAGACGATCGGTTTGCTGCTGAAAGGGAGGCGGCGGTTGACCATCATGGGGAACGGGGCCCTGTTCCTGTTTCACGGCAAGCAGACGATGCTGTTGATTGACGGCTGCGAAGACATCGCCATCCTCGACCTTCGCTTTGATTACGCCGTGCCGACAGTGACGGAAATGACGGTGGAGCGTTGCGAGCAAGAGGGGGGCTGGATGGAGGCGGCGGTACATCCGGATTCGTGGTATGAAGTGAAGGAAGGCCGGCTGGAATGGGTCGGCGAGGACTGGCGCTTTCAAGCCGGGCCGATGCAGCTCTGCGATCCGGCCGAAAATACGACTTGGCGGGTGGACAACTGGCTGGAGCAGGCGGCCACGCGGACGGAGGAAGCGGGCTCTGGACGGTTAAGGTTTTATTTTGGCGGCGGCTTACCCGAGGGTTTGGCCCCTGGCCGGATCATACAGATGCGCGACGGCATTCGCGATCAGGTCGGCGTCCTGGTTAGCGAAAGCTCGGGCATCACGTTCTCCGGCTGCGGCATGCATTTTATGCATGGGCTCGGGATGGTCGGGCAATTCAGCGAAAATCTCGCCTTCGAGCGCCTGGACTTGTCGCCGCGCGCCGACAGCGGCCGGACGGTCGCCGGCTTCGCCGATTTCATCCATCTGTCGGGATGCCGGGGACGGATCGCCATCCGGGATTGCCGGTTTGCCGGTGCGCACGACGACGCGATCAACGTCCACGGCACATACCTGCGAATCGTCGGCCGTCCGGCGCCGAACCAGGTGGTCGTACGGTTTATGCATCCGCAAACCTACGGATTGCCGGCTTTTCGCGCTGGAGACGAGGTCGGCTTCGTCGAGGCGGATTCGCTCGCGACGCAGGGAACCGGCGTGGTAAGCGAGGTTCTTCGGTTAAGCCCCCGCGAGCTGATGCTTACGCTGAAGCGCCCGGCGCCGGAGAACATAGGACCGCGGGACGTGGTGGAGAACGTCACCTGGTCGCCGGAGGTAGAAATCACGGGCAACCAGTTCGCCCGCATTCCGACACGCGGGGTGTTGGCTTCCGCACGCGGGCGGACCGTGATCCGCGGCAACGTGTTCGAACGAACGCGGATGAGCGCCATTCTGGTCGCGGCCGATGCGAATTCCTGGTATGAATCGGGCGCGGTCCGGGACATGGAGATCAGGGGGAACCGGTTTATCGGGTGCGGCGACGATGCCCAAGCGGTCATCGCGATCGTGCCGGAAAACCGGGAAGCGCTCCCGAAAAGACCCGTTCACTGCGGGATAACGATCGTCAACAATCGTTTCGAGCCGGAGCCAGGAGGCCTGCTGCTATCCGCGCGCAGCACGAAGGAATTGGTGTTTCGCGGGAACGAAGTTTGGTCCGCGTCCTCTGGCGGGTTCGACCCGGAGCGACTCGTCCGGCTGGAAGCTTGCCCGGGTGCGGTAATTGAGGACAACGTCTTCTGCGGCGATGAAGCGCGGGGGAACGAGAAATAAGAACAGGCAGGGGAGGAAGGAACGATGGAGCAAAACACGAAGCTGCAGTACGACAGGCCGGCTACGGTCTGGACCGAGGCGCTGCCGGTCGGAAACGGGCGCCTCGGCGCGATGGTTTACGGCGGGGTGGAGCGGGAAACGATCAGCCTGAACGAGGATACCTTATGGTCTGGGTATCCGCGCGATTGGAACAATCCATCTGCCCGGCAGGTATTGCCCGAAGTGCGGAAGCTCGTTCGGGAAGGCCGATACGAAGAGGCGGACCGGCTGGGACGTCAGATGCTGGGACCCTATACGGAATCCTATTTGCCGTTCGGCGACTTGCAGTTGACGTTTGAGCACGGGGCGGCTTGCCGGAGCTACCGGCGCACGCTGGACTTGGCGAACGCCGTCCACCTGACGGAATACGCCGTCGGGGAAGTGACCTATACGCGGGAGATCTTCGCATCCCACCCCGACCGGGTGATCGCCCTGCGGCTGACGTGCAGCCAGGCGGGGGCGCTCGGCTTTCACGCGCGGCTCGATAGCCCGCTCCGCCATGCTACCGTCGTGGAAAACGGCACATTGGCATTGCGGGGGACGGCGCCGGAACGGGTGGAGCCGAACTACGTGAGCGCGGATCGTCCGATCCGGTACGGCGACCCGTCCGTCTCGCCGGCGATGGCTTTCGAGGGCCGGCTGGCGGTTGCCGAAACCGATGGCCGGGTCAGTCTCGACGGCACCGGCATTCGCGTGCTGGACGCGACGGAAGCGGTATTGTACTTCAGCGCGGCCACCAGCTTCGACCGGTTCGATCAGGTTCCGGGCGCGGGGCGGCCGGGACCTTTGCCGGCGGACGTGGCGGCGGTGCGCGCCGAGGCCGACTTGGCCGGCGCATTGGCCGGCCGCTATTCGGAGCTTCGGGCCCGGCATATCGAGGATTATCGGGCCCTATTTGGCCGCGTCAGCTTGCGGCTAGGCGAATCGCCGGCGGCGGATGGGATGGACACGGAGCGGCGAATCGTGGAATACGGCGCTTCCGATCCGGGCTTGGTCGAGCTGTTGTTCCATTACGGCCGGTATTTGCTGATCGCCAGCTCCCGGCCCGGCACGCAGGCAGCCAACCTGCAGGGCATCTGGAACGCGATGACCCGGCCGCCATGGAGCAGCAACTGGACGCTGAATATCAACGCGGAGATGAACTATTGGCCGGCCGAGGCGTGCAACCTCGCGGAATGCCATTGGCCGCTTCTGGAGATGATCGGCAACCTGGCCGAAAACGGGGCCAAAACGGCCGCCGTCAACTACGGCACTCGCGGTTGGACCGCCCATCATAATTCGGACATCTGGGGGCAAACCGCCCCGGTGGGCGATTATGGGGATGGCGATCCCGCCTGGGCGCTTTGGCCGATGGGCGGCGTCTGGTTGACGCAGCATCTGTGGGAGCATTACGTCTTTGGCGGGGATGTCGCCTATTTGCATGATTTTGCTTACCCCATTCTGAAGGATGCCGCCTTGTTTGCCCTCGACTGGCTGATCGAAGACGAGTCGAGCCGTCTCGTGACTTCGCCGTCCACCTCGCCGGAACATAAATTCCGTACGGCGGAAGGCGTGGCGGCGATTAGCGAAGGATCGACGATGGACCTCTCGCTGATCTGGGAGCTGTTTACGAACTGCATTGAAGCGGCGGGCGTGCTCGGCATCGACGAGGCGTTTCGCGAGGAGCTGCGGCAGGCCCGCGAACGGCTTCTGCCGCTGCAGGTCGGGAAGTATGGGCAACTGCAGGAGTGGAGCCGGGATTTCGAGGACGAAGACGTCCACCATCGGCACACTTCCCATCTGGTAGGCGTGTATCCCGGCCGTCAGCTGTCGGCGGAGGAAACGCCGGAACTGTTCGCCGCGGCGCGGCAGGTGCTGGAGCGGCGGGGCGATGAAAGCACCGGCTGGAGCCTGGGCTGGCGGGTCGCCTTGTGGAGCCGGTTCGGCGACGGAGACCGGGCGTTGCGGCTGCTCGGCAATATGCTGCGGCTGGTGAAGGACGGCGAAACCGAGCGCTACAATCACGGCGGCGTATACGCGAGCCTGCTGGGCGCCCATCCGCCGTTCCAGATTGACGGCAACTTCGCCGCATCGGCCGGGATCGCCGAGATGCTGCTGCAGTCGCATCTCCCTGCGCTGGTGCTGCTGCCCGCTTTGCCGGAAGCTTGGCCGGACGGCGAAGTCCGGGGCCTTCGCGCCCGCGGCGGCTTCGAGGTGAGCCTGCGCTGGGCGAACGGCAAATTAGCCGAGGCGGAAATCGTCTCGACGCTGGGGCATGCCTGCCGCGTTCGCGACGGGCTCGGCGGGGGCGCGCCGCTGGTCGTTTACCACGGCACCGCCAAGGTAGCCGCGGAACGGACCGCGGAAGGCGAAACCCGATTTGCGACGGAATCGGGACAAACGTATCGGCTGGTGCCGGGTGACGCGGCGGCCGGGAAGGAGTGAAGGGGATGAAGGAGAACGCAGCGGAGCGCGGTTCAACCAGGCTCTGGTATGACAAGCCGGCTGCGGCGTGGCCGCAGGGGCTGCCCGTGGGCAACGGGCGGATCGGCGCCGTCGTGATGGCCGCGCCGGACCGCGAGGTCTGGAACCTGACCGAGTCGACGTATTGGTCGGGCCGAGCGGATGAGGGGGCACCCGCCGCGACCGGAGGCAAGGCGGCGCTGGCGGCGATCCGCGAGCGGCTGTTCGCCGGCGATTACGCCGGCGGCGACCGGCTGGCGAAGCAGGCGTTGCAACCGCCCAAGCCGAACTTCGGCACCCATCTGGCGATGTGCGATGTGGTGATTGAATTTGCCGGGAGCGGGGAGGAGACGGATGAGGGCGGCCTTGGCGGCCCTGGCGGGTTCGTCCCGGCCCGGTCCGGTGAACCCGGCCGGACCGGAATGTCCGACGGGTCCTTCGTACCCTTCCGGCGCGAGCTGGATTTGGCGACCGCCCTGCTGACGACGACCGCCGGCCCTCCCGGATCGACCCTGGTCCGCGAGCTGTTCGCTTCCCACGCCGACGATGTCCTCGTCTCGCGGATAGGGAGCGAAGCGGCGGGCGGCGTCTCGTTTACGCTCGCCATCGCGGGGCTCACGCCCGAGTTCGCGGTATCGGCGGAGGGGGAAGCGGCGCTCGAATTCCGCGGCCGGGCGACGGAGACGGTGCATAGCGACGGCGCTTGCGGCGTCATGTGCCGCGGCCGCATCGAGCTCGAGACCCGGGGCGGGAGCATCCGCGTCCAGGACGGCCGGCTGGTTGTCATCGGGGCGGACGAAGCCTGCATTTACCTGGCCGTCGCCACGGATTACCGCAGCGAGTCGCGCGCGTGGGAGCGGGCGGCCCGGCTGCAGACCGCCCTGGCGTTGTCCAAGGGTTACGAGCGCCTGCGGGCGAGTCATTTGGCCGACTATGAGCCGCTGTTTCGGCGGGTATCCGTCGATCTTGGCCCTTCCGGGGCGGCGGATTTGCCTACGGACCAACGGATGCAGCTGCTGCGGAAGGAAGGCGGCAACGATCCCCAGTTGTTCGCTTTATTTCTGCAGTACGGCCGCTATTTAACTTTGGCCGGCTCGCGGGAGGATTCGCCGCTGCCCTTGCATCTGCAAGGCGTCTGGAACGATGGCGAAGCTTGCCGCATGGGCTGGAGCTGCGATTACCACCTCGACGTGAACACGGAGATGAATTATTATCCGACGGAGGCGGTCCACCTTGGCGAAAGCCAACTGCCTTTGATGCGGTATCTGGAGGATTTGGCCCGGGCGGGCCGGAAGACGGCTCGCGACACCTACGGTTCGCCGGGGTGGGTAGCGCATGTTTTCTCCAACGTATGGGGATTTACGGAGCCGGGTTGGGACACCTCGTGGGGATTAAACGTCACCGGCGGGTTATGGCTGGCCATGCAAATGATCGAGCATTACCGGTACGGGCTGGACCGCGCATTCTTGGAGAAGCAGGCGTATCCGGTGCTGCGCGAAGCGGCGTTGTTCTTCCTCGACTACATGACGGTGCATCCGAAATATGGCTGGCTCGTGACCGGGCCGTCGAATTCCCCGGAGAACCATTTCTACCCGGGGCGTCCGGAAGAAGGCCACTGGCAGCTGTCGATGGGACCAACGATGGACCAGGTGCTCGTGCGGGAGTTGTTTACGTTTTGTCTCGAGGCCGCGGAGCTGCTGGAGGAGGATGTGGAGCTGCGCGAACGCCTGGTCTCCGCCATCTCCATGCTGCCCCCGCTGCAAGTCGGCCAAAAAGGCCAGCTGCAGGAATGGCTCGAGGACTTCGAAGAGGCGCAGCCGGAGCATCGCCATTTGTCGCATCTGTTCGCGTTGTACCCGGCGCATCAGATCACGCCGGAGGAAACGCCGGAGCTGGCGGCCGCGGCCCGGGTGACGCTGGAAAACCGCATGCAGCAGGATGAACTCGAGGATATCGAGTTTACGGCGGCGCTGTTCGGGTTGTTTTTTGCCCGGTTAGGCGACGGAAACCGCGCCTTGAAGCATATTTCGCATCTGGTCGGGGAGCTATGCTTCGACAATTTGTTCAGTTATTCCAAGGCCGGCATCGCCGGGGCGGAGACGAACATCTTCGTCATCGACGGCAACTTCGGCGGTACCGCGGCGATCGCGGAAATGCTGCTGCAGAGCCGTCCCGGCGGCGAAATCCGCTTGCTGCCGGCGCTTCCCGCGGCCTGGCCAACGGGCCGGGTGACGGGGCTTAGGGCCAAAGGCAATGCCGAGGTTGATCTTGCTTGGGAAGCGGGGCGGTTAACGACTGCGGTGATTCGTACCCATTCGCCCGGGAGCTTGACGGTATGCTTGGGCGACCACCGTATCGCCATTGCGGCCGAGGCTGGCGGCGAATATGAATTGAATGGCCCGGATTTGCGTTTCGCTAGGATGAATTGAATTAAATGGAAGAAAGAATCACGAAGGAATCAAATCACTGCGTAAATGCAGTTGTTTCCGTGTACCTCGGCCCAATCGATTAAATAGTTGCACAGATACAGTTATTCCTGGGCAATTTCGAGACAATCGGATCTTATCTTTAGGAGTAACTGTATTCTTGCAATTATTATTCGGGAGAACCCGATAATTTGGAAAAATTGCTGCACTCTTGCAGTAATTTCTCCGACGGACCTAAGAGTCTCTTCCTGCTCTGGTTTCGAGGATGATCTGAATTATGCCGGACCGGACCGTTAAACTCCTGACTGGGACCCGATCGAGGAGGCTGGGCCCCCCGCCCGGATATAAGTACTCCGTCAAGTTGAGGAAATGTACGCTGCGCAACGCAAAGGTACCTTTACGCTCCCCCGGGCACGAGGTAACATCATGCCTAGAAAGCGCTGTCACGGACGGCGATCACCTTCAACACGGCAAGCAAGACAAGGGGGAGACACGTGAAAAAACTGCATTTGCTTAGCAATGCGCATCTGGATCCGGTGTGGCAATGGGAGTGGGACGAAGGAGCCGCCGCGGCGATTTCCACGTTCCGGGCGGCCGCGGATTTTTGCGAAGAATATGAAGGCTATATCTTCAACCACAATGAAGCGATTTTGTACCAATGGATCGAGGAGTATGAACCGGCATTATTCGCCCGCATTCAAACGTTGGTCCAACAAGGCAAATGGCACATCATGGGCGGATGGTACCTGCAGCCGGATTGCAACATGCCGTCGGGCGAGTCGTTCGCGCGGCAGATTCTGCTCGGACGGGAGTATTTCCGCGAAAAATTCGGCGTGAAGCCAATGACCGCGATCAATTTCGATTCGTTTGGCCATACGCGGGGGCTCGTCCAAATCCTGCAGCAGGCGGGCTACGATTCTTATATTTTCATGCGTCCGGACGAGTTCCCGGCGCTGCTGGCGCGGGATTTTATCTGGGAAGGGTATAACGGCAGCCGGTTGATGGCCCACAAGATCGAAGGCAGCTATAATTCGGCGCTGGGGAAGGCTCATGAAAAAATCGGCGAGTGGCTAAACCGTCACGGCGACGAGCCCATCGGCCTGATCCTGTGGGGCGTCGGCAATCATGGCGGCGGCCCGTCCCGTCTCGACCTGGACCGGATTGGGGAAATGATGCGGCGGCCCGGCGAATTCGATTTGGTCCATTCCACGCCGGAGGCATATTTCCGCGAGTTGCCGAAAGCCAAGGTGCTGCCGACCTACGCCGGAGACCTGAATCCCCGCTTCGTCGGCTGCTATACCTCGATGATTCGCATCAAACAGCGTCACCGGAGGCTCGAGAACGAGCTGTATGTGACGGAAAAAATGCTGTCCGCCGCCGCGCTGCAACACGCCCTCCCCTATCCGGCGGAGGAGCTACGCGCCGCCTTGCGGGACCTGATGACGGCGCAGTTCCACGATATATTGCCGGGGACGTCGATCCAGCCGGCCGAGGAAGCCTCGCTGCATTTGCTCAGCCACGGACTGGAAACCGTATCCCGCCTGAAAACGCGGGCCTTCTTTGCCCTGTCCGCCGGTCAGCCGAAGGCGCGGCCCCGCGAGTATCCGGTGCTGGTGTATAATCCGCATCCCTTCCCGGTCAAGGGGACCTTCGAATGCGAATTCATGCTGGAGGACCAGAACTGGGGCGAAGGGTTCTCGAACCCCGTCGTTTGCCGGGACGGCGTGCCCATCCCTTGCCAGGCGGAGAAGGAAGAAAGCAACCTGAACCTCGATTGGCGCAAGCGGGTCGTGTTTGCGGCGGAATTGGCCCCGTCGTCGATGAACCGTTTCGATTGCCGGATCGAAATGCTGGACAACAAGCCGGTTCCGGCGTTGCGGGAGGAGAACGGGGCCTGCCGGTTTCGGGGCGAGGAGCTGGAGGTCACGATTAACTCCCGCACCGGACTGATCGACGAATACCGGGTTCGCGGCGGCGAATCCCTGCTTCGGCCGGGGGCGTTCGCGGCGCTCGCCGTCCGGGATAACGAGGACCCGTGGCGCATGGATACCCATGCGTTCCGCGAGGTCGCCGGCCGCTTCGAGCTGATGGATCCGGCGGAGGGAAGCGCCTTTTCCGGCACCCGGACGACGCTGCCTTCCGTTCGCGTCATTGAGGATGGCGCAGTGCGAACGGTAGTCGAGGCGGTATTTCGGTACCGGGATTCTTTTCTCGTTCAAACTTACAAGCTGCCGAAGCGGGGGACGGAGGTCGAAATCGGATTGCGCGTCTATTGGAACGAGAAGGACACGATGCTGAAGCTGGCCGTACCAACCGTGTTTGGCAATCGCGGGCAATTCCGCGGCCAGACGGCCTTTGGCATCAGCGACCTGCCGGAGGACGGCACAGAGGCCGTTGCCCAGAAATGGGTGGCTGTCCTTGGGGAGACGCCGGAGGGTCGACGGATGTTGACCTGCATCAACGACGGGATCTACGGCTGCGACTATCTGGACGGCGAACTGCGGCTGTCGTTGTTGCGCAGCCCGGGCTATTGCGCCCACCCGATCGGGGATCGGCCGATCCTGGCCCAGGACCGTTTCTCGCCGCGGATCGACCAAGGGGAGCATCGGTTCACCTTCTGGCTTAACGCGGGCGAAGCCCAGAACCGGGCCGCTCGCATTGACCGCGAAGCTGCCCTGCACAACGAGCGGCCGTACGCGTTGTCGTTTTTCCCGTCCGGGGAGGGGGACTTGTCCGGGAAGCTGTTGGAGCTGGAGGATGAGGCAGTCCAGTTGAGCGCCTTCAAGCAAGCGGAAGACGGGAACGGCTATATCCTTCGGTTGTTTGAACCCACGGGTCAAGCGAGGAGGACGGCGATCGCGATACCGGCGCTAGGCCTTCGTGAGGAGATTCGCCTGAACGGCTTCGAAATCGCCACGTATCGAATCGATCCGAAGGCGAGGACCCTCCAGCCTGTCGATTTAAATGAGAACCCGGCTTCAAGGGAAGGAGCGAATCCCCATCATGCCCAATAAGAAAAACAGCAAAGCAAAGAGGCCCTCCGGCAATAAGGCAACCGGAAAAGCACAGTCGGGATCGGCCCAATTCGTGATTACTCTCATCGCCGCCGGGATCGTCGTATTGGCCGCCGTGATCCTGCTTTGGAAGAACGGCGATTCCGCAGCTTCCGGCTTGAACGGACTGCCCAATTATACGGAGATCCGCGGCGATTACGATGCCGAAGGGTTGAAATACGAGAAGCAGCCGCATCTCGGCAGCCGCGATGCCCCCGTCAAAGTCATCGAATTCGCCGATTTCAAATGCCCCGCCTGCCAGAAGTGGGAGGAGACCTATATGGAACGCTTCCAGCGGGAGTATCTCGATACCGGCAAAGCGGAGCTGTATTTCATGAACTTTGCCTTCATCGACCGGGATTCGATTATGGCCGCCGGGGCGGGCGAAGCGATCTATGCGCAGTCGAACGAGAAGTTCTGGGAGTTCAAGCGCAAGCTGTACGAGCACCAAGGCGACGAAACGCAAATCTGGGCGACGCCGGCGTTCTTGCTTGATTTCGTCAAGGACAACATTCAGGGCATCGATTTCGAACGGTTTCAAAAAGACCTCACGGAGCATGCCTATCTGCTCCCGGTCAAGGAGGATTTCAAGACCGCCGGCAATTACGGCGTTAACGGCACGCCGCAATTCATGGTCAACGGCAAGCTGCTGAGCGGCTCTACCTATGAGGAGCTGGCCGCGGCGATCGATGCGCAGCTGCCATGATCCGTAAAACCCAAAGGGAAGCTCTCTGGAACATAACGGGTTTCCGAGCTCATGACGATGCTTTTCCTTGCCTGGCCGGCATGATATAGTAACACCAGAACCTGTGCGAGTGAGGAGGAAGGGTCGTGTATCAAAAGCTGGTTGCGTATTGTTTGTCCAAAAAAGGGGCCGTCCAGGAGTATCCTTTTGGCCCGGAAACGACGGTCATGAAGGTCGGGGGGAAAATGTTCGCCTTGCTGCCCGTCACGTCCGATGATAGGGCGGCGAGCATCTCCTTGAAATGCGATCCCGTGATCGCCGCCAATCTCCGGGAACAGCACGCCTGCGTGAAGCCGGGGTACCACCTGAACAAGAAGCATTGGAATACGATCACGGCGGACGGCAGCCTGCCGATGGACGACTTGCGGGCCATGATCGATCATTCCTACGACCTGGTGCTTGGCGGTTTGACGAAAGCGGCCCGCGAGGCGGTCCTGATGCGCATCGGCGGATAACGCCCAGGCCTTGGAGACTCGGGGCCGTCCGGGGCTTACCCCTTGGGAATGCCGCGATATTCGGTCGGAGAGTACCCCATGATTTTCTTGAATAGCCGCGAAAAATAATACGGGTCGGACAGGCCGACCGCACCGGCGATCTCTTTGACGCTTAAGCCGGTGAGGTCGAGAAGCTGTCCGGCCCGCTGCATTTTCAGCCGCAAAAAATACTCGATCGGCGGGAGACCCGCCTCGCGGTTGAACAGGTACACGAGATGCTGCTTCGACAGCCCGACCTGCTTCGCCAGTTCGGGGAGCGTGACGCTCTCCGCCAGCCGTTCGGTCATGTAGCGGACCGCCTCGTCGAAATAGCGCTCGCGTTTGCGGGCCTGCGCCGAACGCTCGGCGCTGAGCCCGATGCTGCTGAGCAGGTGGCGCATCGTCTGGGCAACATGGATTTGCGCGGGGAGGGAATAGTGCTTGTCGTAAAGCAGGCGGTAGCACTGTTCAAACTGCTCCAGCAGTTGGGCATGCACGCTGAGCGGCAGCCGGACGGGGCCACCCTGATCCAAGCCGTAGGTGCGAATCAGCTCCGCGGTATCCTCGCCCTGAAGATGAAACCAGTAAATGCTCCAGGGCTTGTCGGCCGACGCCCCGTACCGATGCGGCGTACCTGCCGGGACGACCGCCAGCTGACGCTCCGTCAACGGATAGCTCCTTTCCGTGCTGCTCGGTTCTTCACTCCATTCCACCCATCCCTCGCCCTCCACGCAATAGATGAAAATATGAGCGTCCGCCCCTTCGGGGCGCTCCCGAAAATGGTGCCGCGCTTGCGGGAAAAAGCCGATATCGCTGACGAACAGCGGACGGGTCAGCGCGGAGTTGTTCAGTTCTTTCAGCATATAATCCGGTTGAACGAACAGCTTCTGCGCATCAAAACCGTCAGGTTTGCGAATTTGGTTATCCACGGAATCCCCTCCTCATAAGAATATAGTCCATCATCTCCCGTATTTCGTCAATTGGAATTCCTCCGGGTCCGGGGTACATTGAGGTTACAACCGTTACAACCAACGAAGGGGAGGATTTCAATATGAACGATCGGCATCGAGGCGCCGCCCAAACGACCGCGGTAAGGGTCTGGGAAGAGGATAAGCTCATTCCGACGTACGGGGTTGGGGAGCCTGACAAGAACCCGATGTTTTTGGAGAAACGCGTGTATCAAGGCAGCTCCGGACGGGTTTACCCCCATCCGGTAATCGATAAGATTCACGACGAGAAGCAGGAGGTCAGCTACCGGCTGGCGATTTTGGAGAATGAGTACGTTCGGATCGAAATCATGCCGGAGCTGGGCGGGCGGATCTACCGTGCGCTCGATAAGACGAACAACTACGACTTCGTTTACTATAACCAGGTCATCAAACCGGCGCTGGTCGGCCTGGCCGGGCCGTGGATTTCCGGCGGCATCGAGTTCAACTGGCCGCAGCATCACCGGCCGAACACTTATGGCCCGGTCGAATACCGGCTGGAGCAAGGCGAAGACGGCAGCGCCACCGTCTGGGTCAGCGAGATCGACCGCATGTACGGTACGAAAATGACGGCCGGATTTACGCTGTATCCTGGCAAGGCGTATCTGGAAATCTCCGCGCAGCTGTACAACCGGACGCCGGAGCCGCAGACCTTCCTGTGGTGGGCCAACCCGGCCGTGGCGGTCAATGACCACACGCAGTCCGTGTTTCCGCCGGACGTTACCGCCGTGTTCGACCACGGCAAACGGGACGTCTCGCGTTTTCCGATCGCCACCGGCACGTATTACAAGATGGATTATTCGGAGGGCGTTGATATTTCCCGGTACAAAAACATCCCGGTGCCCACGTCCTACATGGCATACAAGTCCGACTTCAACTTCGTCGGCGGGTATGACCACGGCGTGCAAGCCGGCCTGCTGCATGTGGCCAACCACCACATCTCCCCGGGGAAGAAGCAGTGGACTTGGGGGAACGGCGAATTCGGCCAGGCTTGGGACCGCAACCTGACGGACGAAGACGGCCCGTACATTGAGCTGATGACCGGGGTGTATACCGACAATCAGCCGGATTTCACCTGGCTGCAGCCCTACGAGGAAAAGACGTTTAAGCAGTATTTCATGCCGTATAAAGACATCGGCGTCGTGAAAAACGCTTCGATCGAAGCGGCCGTCAACCTCGAGGTCGACGAGACAGCGCGTACGGCAACGGTGTTGGCTTATGCAACCTCCGATTATGAAGGGGCAGTCGTGGAGCTGAAGGGCGCACGCCGGGTCTACGTATCCGATACGGTGCGGCTGTCGCCGGCCTCGACGTACAAATCGGTTGTCGCGCTGGACGAAGGCGACCAGCCGCATGACTTGCTTGTGACGGTGCGCGACAGCGAAGGACGGCTGCTGATTTCGTATCGCACGGCCAAGCCGTCGATCGAGCAGGTGCCGGAAGCCGCCAAGCCGCTGCCCCGGCCGCAAGAGCTGAAAACGAACGAGCAGCTGTATCTGGCCGGCCTTCACCTGGAGCAGTACCGTCATGCCACGTTCGAGCCGGAAGCGTATTATCTGGAAGGCTTGAAGCGGGACGCCGGAGACATCCGCATCAACGTGGCCTACGGCACGCTGATGCTGCGCCGGGGCCGGTTCGCCGAGGCCGAGGCGCATTTCCGCACGGCGGTGAAGTCGTTGACCTGGCGCAACCCTAACCCATACGACAGCGAGGCGCTGTACCAGCTCGGGCTGGCGCTGCAGCTGCAAGGGCGGAACGAAGAGGCGTTCGCCGCCTTCTACAAATCCGTCTGGTCCGCCGCCTGGCAGGACAGCGGCTACTTCTCGCTGGCGGCGATCGCATGCGGCCGCGGCAGCTACGCGGAAGCGCTTGAGCTGGTCACCCGCTCGCTGATCCGCAATAGCCGCAACTATAAGGCGCGGCATCTGAAAGCGGCGCTGCTGCGGAAGCTCGGGCGGCCGGCGGAAGCGCTCGGCTATGCCGACGAGACGTTGGCGCTCGACCCGGCCGACTTCGGCGCCGCGAATGAGCGCTGGGCCGCGCTGCTGGCCTTGGGCGATGCGGCCTCGGGCGCTGCAGCCTTGGCCGAGCTCCGGCGGTTGATGCGCGACGACGCGCATAACGCCTTGCAGCTGGCCGCGGATTACCTCGGCTTCGGCCTTTACGACGAGGCCGTGCAGGTGTTGCAGCGGATCGCGCCGGACGCGGAAACGCCGGCTTACCCGATGCTGCATTACACCTTGGCCTATGCGCTTGAACGGGCCGGACGCGGCGAATTGGCCGCGCGCCACCGGCAAGCAGGCGCCGCCGCGCCGGCGGATTACTGCTTCCCGAACAGCCTGACGGATCTGCTCGTGCTGCAAAGCGCGATCGAGGCAAACCCGGGCGATGCCAAAGCGCATTACTACCTCGGCAACTGGATGTACGACAAGAAACGCCCGGACGAAGCGATCGCCCACTGGGAGACCTCCCGGAAGGCGGACGCCGGGTTCCCGACCGTGCACCGCAATCTGGCGCTGGCTTATTTCAATAAGCGCGACGATGCGGACGCGGCGCGGGAAGCTTTGGAAACGGCGTTCGCCTTGAACACGGACGACGCCCGCGTGTTTTATGAATTGGACCAGCTCTATAAGAAGCTGGGCCGTCCGGCGGCGGAGCGGCTTGCGGCGCTGGAGCGTCATCTCGCTCTGGTGGGCAAGCGAGACGATTTGTATCTGGAATACGTCACGCTGCAGAATACGCTGAACCGCCACGAAGAAGCCTTGCGGGCGCTGGAAGCCCGGAAATTCCATCCTTGGGAGGGCGGCGAAGGCAAAGTGACCGGGCAATATCGGTTTGCCCTCGTCGAGCTTGGGAAGCAAGCGCTGGAGGCCGGAAACGGCGAACGGGCGATCGAGCTGCTTGAGCGGGCGCTCGTCTATCCGGAAAATCTCGGGGAAGGCAAGCTCACCGGGGCACAGGAGAACGACATCCTGTATTACCTGGGCTGCGCTTATGAAGGGCAAGGCCGGCTTGAACTGGCGACGCCCTATTGGCAGGCCGCCTCGCAAGGGCTCGAGGAGCCGGCCGGCGCGATGTACTATAACGATCAGCCGCCGGAGATGATTTTCTACCAAGGGCTGGCTTGGCGGAAGCTGGGCGTGGAGAAAGAAGCGAAACGCCGGTTCAACAAACTGGTCGACTATGCCGAGAAACATCTGTTCGATGAGGTCGAGTTCGACTACTTCGCCGTGTCGCTCCCGGATTTCCTCGTCTTCGAAGACGACTTGAACAGACGCAACGGAATCCACTGCCGCTTCATGTTGGGGCTTGGCAAGCTGGGCCTTGGCCAGGCGAAGGAGGCCGCCGAGCGGTTCGACGAAGTGATGGCCATGGAGCCGAGCCACCAGGGCGCAATGATCCATCGGCGGATGTGCCGCGGGTAAGCCGGCGGTATGGCGGGCCGGGCCGGGCCGCTGAGGGAACCCACCTGCCGTAATGGACGAACCGATGGATCGAAGAACCGGACGCAGGCGTATAGCGAAGAAAGGCATGAGGTTAGGCATGAGGGTAGGTTTGCGCTAACGCTTGCCACAACGCTTATTTGGCTTCAAATGGCGGTTTTGATTTTCTAACGCGGATCAGCGTGCTTATGGGGGCGATTGAGCCCCCTTTTTACTATAAAATGAGCAAATAAGGTGTCTGGTAAGCGTTAGATCCAGCGTCCCCCCTTTTTGCTCAAATAGCGCCGGCCACAAGCGTTAGAGGGTCTAGATCACGTTGCATAGAGAGGGCAACCCGCGGCAAGCGGGCAAAATTCAACAACGTATCGCCTTACGGCTATCCAGTTGGAGGAGGAGTATGCGAATGATACAATG
Source organism: Paenibacillus timonensis (assembly GCF_022427145.1). Classification (GTDB taxonomy): domain Bacteria; phylum Bacillota; class Bacilli; order Paenibacillales; family Paenibacillaceae; genus Fontibacillus; species Fontibacillus timonensis. The sequence continues at coordinate 60,667 of NZ_JAKSXN010000006.1, read as the reverse complement.
GCGCAAGACCCAAGCGGAAGCTTGGGATGCCTGGACGGGAGAAACCGGCCTCCTGGCGGTGACCGTGGTTCCGGAGCTTGGCGGCAAGGCCGTTTCGCTGAAGAATCGCAAGACCGGGCGCGAATGGCTGTGGCGGAGCGATAAACCGCTGGGGAACGGAGGTTACGGCACGTCCTTCGCAGCCGGCGACGAAAGCGGCTGGGACGAAATGTTCCCGGCCATCAACGTCGGCGCTTACCCGCAGGAGCCTTGGCAAGGCCGAACGATCCCCGATCACGGAGAGGTCTGGTCCCGGGCTTGGGAGCACCAGGCCGCGAACTCAGCCCTGACCTGCCGTATCGGCGGCGTACAATTTCCGTACATCCTGGAGAAAGCATATACTTTCCCCGCCGAAGACACGTTGCGCGTCGAATACGCCGTTACGAACCTGTCGGGTGCCCCCTTCTCCTTTCTATGGGCGGCGCATCCGCTGCTGCAGGCGCGGGAGGGCATGAAGCTCCACGTACCGGCCGATTTAACGGAGATCGAGGTCTCCTATTCCGCGGAAGGAAGGCTAGGGTCGTTCGGCGACAAGCAACCTTGGCCGCTGGCGCACGGCGCGGCCGGAGAGCCGGTCGACCTGCGCACGGTGGAGCCCAATGCCGGCCGGTTCGCGGAGAAATATTATTTCTCCGGCCGGCTCGGTGCCGGCTTTGCCGGGATCAGCGATCCCGCCACCGGCGAGGCGCTGACGTTCCGCTTCCCTGCGGACCGGGTGCCGTACTTGGCCGTCTGGGCCAACTACGGCGGGTTCGGCGGCAACTACCAAATTGCCCTGGAACCGGCTACGGGCCGCATGGACGAACTCGCCCATGCCGTCGGCCGAGGCGAGGCCGCCATCGTTCCGGCACGCGGGGTGTACCGCTGGCATCTGGACGTGAACCTGATCTAAATTTGTAAACTTACTATCCATGACCTCAGGGGGAACCGACATGATCAAACGACTGTTCATGAACCAAAGCATCCGCGCCAAACTCGTCTGGAGCACCGTGTTGATCTCGCTGGTTCCCTTGCTGGTCCTGTCCTATCTCTTTTACCAGAACAGTACCCGTTCCTTGGAGCAGGCGATGGTACGCAGCTCGGACCAGAATGCCGAGTACTTATCCGATTACCTGGACGAGTATTTTCGCAGCTTCTCCACGTCCGCCCTTCAGGTCTACGGCTTTAAGCGGGTCATCGACCTCATGGAATACGGCACCAATTATAACGACGCCGACATCATCGACGTTCGGGAATCGCTGGCCAGCTATTACCGGCTGGCGGTGAACAACAACGCGGACATCATCAAAATCATGGTGTACGGCAGCGATAATACGCTGCGGGACAGCTGGTCCCGCGCCGACAGCTACAACGCGATCGCCCTGGACCGGGCTACGCCGCATTATGGCGACGTTGTGGAGCTGCCGTTTCAACATTCCCTCATGTTTACGTATAAGGATCCCGCGATCAGGCAGGATCTTTTTGTCTATGCGCTGCCCATTTACGACCCGTTTTACCGCGAGAAATTCGGGACCCTGTTGTTTTATGTGTTGGGCAAAGACCTTGTGAAGAAAGTGGAAACCTACAACCGGGCACCTAACGTGATCGTGCTGCAAAACGGTAGGGGAGAAACGTTCTACCGGACGAATCCTAGTTACGATGCGGAGATCCGGCCGTATCGGCTGCCCGCCGAGCTGAACGACAGCAACGAACAGGTGCTCCAGTTTACGGAAGGCAGGAAACTATTAATAAGCGCCTCCCCTTTGGACCATGGCAATATCGGACTCAACATCGTATATCCCAGCACCGAACTCGCCCATAACCGGCAAACGACGCTAAGCATAACCATCTCGGCCCTGGCCCTGGTCATGCTGGTGATCGCGGCATTTTCCCTGTTGGCCCAGCAGTTTATCACCCGGCCGATCCAATATCTCGGAAAAGCGATGAAAGCCGTCCGCAAAGGGAACTTCGACGTCGCCCTGCCTACGAATCGCTGGCATGACGACCTGTCCGAACTCACCGCAAGCTTCAACTTCATGACCCGGACGATTCAGGAATTGATCGAAAAGGAATACAAACTGCAGCTGCGCAACAAGGAAGCGCAGTTTTTGGCCCTGCAGATGCAAATCAACCCGCATTTTCTATATAACACGCTGCAGACGATCGGCGGCAAGGCGGTTCTGGCCGGGGATTACGAAATCTATGAGATGTGCCGGGCCCTGGGCGACATGTTCCGCTACAGCTTTTATGAGGGGAACATGGAATCGACGATCGGAGCCGAACTGGCGCACCTGAACAATTATTTGTACATCCAGCAGTTCCGGTTTGAGGAATCGCTAAAAACCCGGTTCGACGTGCAATCCGAGTTGATGGATGCCCCAATCATCCGTTTCGTGCTCCAGCCGATTCTCGAGAATATCATGGTGCATGCGCTGGGCAAGGAGAGACGGAGCGTGGTACGAATCGAGGTGTCCCGCGGCGGGAAGGCGACCATATCCGGTTTTCGATATCCGATGACGGGCCCGGCATGGAACCGGACAAGCTGAAGGCCTTGCGGGCGGCTTTGGCTCATCCCGCCTCTAAGGTATTCTCAGGCGTATCCATCGGACTTCGGAATGTCCATGAACGGATCCGGCTCTTTTACGGCCCCCCTTACGGGCTCGACATCGACAGCAGCCCAGGCCGCGGGACGACGGTAACCCTGGCGATTCCTTATCATGCGGATTCAGAACAACCTCTACAAACAAGGGGAGACGAATGATGTATAAAGTCATGGTCGTGGATGACGAGACGCTGGGCCGCAAATCCATACGAAAAATGATCAGCGAGCTGTCGTTGGACGTCGAAGTGATGGCGGAGGCCCAAAACGGCGAAGAAGCGCTGGAACTGATCGAAATCAGCAAGCCGCACATCGTGGTCACGGATATGAATATGCCGGTGATGGACGGCCAGCGTTTTCTGGAGGCGCTGCATGACCGGTACGGCGATATTCGGGTCATCGTCATTAGCGGGTACTCGCAATTCGAGTATTTAAAGGCGGCGATCCGTTACCAGGCGTGCGAATATTTGCTCAAGCCGGTGTCTGTCCCGGAGCTGCGCGAATCGATGGTCCAGGCGATGGAAGCTCTCCGTCGCTACATGAGCTTGCAGCAGCAGCAAAGGGAAACCCGGGAAATGCGGCGGATGAAGCGCGGGGCTTTCCTGCAAAATATCACGGCGCAGCGGATCGCCAATCGGGCAGATATCCTTCAGCAGGCCAGAGAGATGCAAATGGATGCGGGCATCCGTTATCGGCTGGCCGTGATCCGGTTCCGCCGATTTTCCGAGGTGGCCCGCACCAGCTTCCACGGCAATGCCGAGTTGCTCATGTTCAGCATCGATAACATCTTGCGCGAAATTCTTGGCGACGATCAAATGCCCGCTTTCATCTCGGAGGAGGGGACGGGGTATTGTTTGATCGTACCGGCAAGTTCCTTCGAAGGCGAAGCTTTTGCAGCAGCCGGAACAGCCGGCGTCCCCGTGCGGTTCGAATGGCTGGAAGCCCTGCATGGAGCCGTTCAGCGCACGCTCAAGCTGGAGGTGTTAGCCGGCGTCAGCGGCGTATGCGAAGGGTTCGCGGAGCTGCCCGAAGCGTACCGCGCCGCCGAGGGTGCCCTTCTACGCCAAGCCTTCCATGGGTCGGGGTTGACGGTGTCGCTGGCCGATCATCCGGAACAGCCGCGGAAGACGGAGACCTTAACGTCGTTTGTCGCGCAGGAGATCCGTCAGGCGTTTGCTACCGGCAATGCCAAGGATCTCCGCAGGCTGCTGGATGAATACCTGGCGCGGCTGGACCGATCCGCCGACATCCCGATCGGCCAGGTTCAGCGAGAGCTCGCCATCATTCGGGAAGCGGCGGTGTCGGAGATGAGAGGCATCGCCGCGACGCATCCCGCGTTATATGATGCCGTCGCCGTTGCAGGGGTCAACGACCCCGGCGAGCTTCGCCGGCTTCTGGCCGGATGGGCGGATGCGGCCGAGGAGTACGGGGCGGGCCGCCGCGAAACGGATTCATCGCAGCTGATCCGGCACATCGTCGACTACCTGGATGCCCATTACTTCGAGGATATCAGCTTGATTGACGTTGCAACCCGGTTTCATTTGGATCCCAGCTACCTTAGCAAGTTGTTCAAATCGGCGACTGCCGAGAATTTCATTGAATACGTGACGCGCAAACGGATCGAGAAGGCCTGCGAGCTGTTACGTTCCTCCGAACGGAAAATCAGCGAGATCTCCGAATTGGTCGGGTACGAGAACCAGCGTTATTTCAGCCAGGTGTTCAAAAAAAGCACCGGGCAAACCCCCTCCGAATACCGCGACGCCCAGGCGGGCGAAACCGGAAACACAAAAAATTGAACATTGGACGCACAATTTATTTTATTCCGGCGGAAGCGGCGGACCGATACGATAAAGACAGGACGAAGGATGCCGGGTCCGAAGAGCGGATGCCCGCAGGCGCGGCCTTTCGTACCGACTTTAACGACATAGACGAGGGGGAAGAAAATTGAAAAAGTGGATGTCTATCAGCCTCAGCATCCTGATGTTAAGTTTTTTGCTCGCGGCTTGCGGCGGCGGGAACAACTCGGCAACGCCAACCGCGGATAATGCAGGCGGAAATACGAACGCCGCTCAAGGTTCAGGCAGTTCGAACGACTCCGGCGAGCCGGTGACGATCAAATTCATGCATTTCAAAAGCGACTTCACCGACCAGATTAACCAAATCGTGGAGCAATTCGAAAGCCAAAACCCGAACATCAAAGTCGAAGTGCAACCGGTAAAATACGACGACTACTATACCCTGCTGAAGACGAAACTGGCAGGCGGAGACATCATCGACGTGTTCACCCTGAACGCCGGCTTCAACACCCAGTTGTTCGCGGACGGCGGTTACCTGATGGATTTGACCGGCCAACCGTTCTTAAGCAACTTCGACGAGAATGTGGTGAAGGGTCAAGCGACCGACGGCAAAAATTACATCATGCCGCTGAATGCCAACCCGATCGCCGTGTTCTACAATAAAAAAATCTTCCGCGACTTGGGCCTTGAAGTGCCGAGAACTTGGGACGCCATGATCGCCGCCGCGGAGAAAATCAAAGCCGCGGGCAAAACGCCGTTCGCTTTGGGCTGGAAGGATGCCTGGACGCTGACGATGTGGGATACCCGCGACATGCCAAGCAATTCGGCGTTGATCGGTCAACCGGACTTCTTCGAGAAAATCGAAACCGGCGAAGCGAAATTCGCCGACAATCCGGCCGTGAAAACGACGATGGAGCATGCCCTGAAGCTGTATGAGCTCGGAAACAAGGACCAGCTTGGCGTCGATTACAACGGAGTCGTCGATCTTTTCGCCAAAGGGGATGTCGGCATGATGTACATGGGCACTTGGCCGTTGCCGGACATCGAGAAGAAGAATCCGGAGCTTTACAACAATGACCTCGGCTATTTCCCGTACCCTTTCAGCAATGACGAGAATGCCAACAAGCTTGATTTCAACGCGGATGCATCGCTGGCGATCGGCAGCAAGACGAAACATAAGGAAGCCGCTTTGAAATTCCTGGAGTTCATGAGCAGCAAGGAAGGCGGGGACGCCTGGGTAGAGAACATCAAATCGCTCAGCTACGTGAAGGGCACCTCGACGGATATCGCTCCGGCGCTGAAAGACCTGCAACCGTACTTCGATAACGCGCAAACCTACGATTCCCAGCTCTATTTGGCGAAAACGACGATCGACTGGCGCTCCCAGTTCGACCAGAACCTGCAAAAATTGTTCTTTAATAAAACGACCGTGGATCAGATCCTGGCCGATATGGACGATTGGGTCAGTAAGAATCACAAATAGAGCGAACTTGACGGAAGGCATGGGCAGGGGCCTGTGCCTTTCGCCGGTTTAGGAGAGGGTGAACCGATGGGAACTTTAAAACGCACGGCGAAAAATGAAATGTGGTACGTCTTGTTTATGCTGCCGGGCATGGCTCTATTCGTGCTGGCGGTCGTGATTCCGCTGGTGATGGGAGCCCGGTATTCATTCACGAATTGGGACGGGGTATCCGATTCCTTTGCTTCCGTAGGCTTTGATAATTACGTGCAAGCGTTCGGTGATTCGAGCTTTTGGGACGCCCTGTGGAACACGTTCAAATATGCGATTATTCTAACGATTCTGGTTAACGTGCTGTCTCTATTGCTGGCGTTGGTTCTGGACGCTTTCTTGCCTTTGCGCAACTTGTTTCGGACGGTCTTTTTCCTGCCAAGCGTCATCTCGATCGTGCTGGCGGGTTTCGTTTGGAGCTATAACTACAGCACGGGAATTCCGAATTTGCTGAGCCATCTCGGTCTTGAGGTTTCCAGTCCGCTCGGTAATCCGGATTACGCCCTGTTTGGTTTGATCCTGATCGCTTTGTGGCAGGGCGTCGGATCGCCCATGATTATTTACATCGCCGGCCTGCAGGGCATTCCGGGCGAGTTGTTCGAAAGCGCCCGCATCGACGGGGCGGGAGCCTGGAAAACGTTCCGGCACATCACGTTGCCGTTGCTTGCCCCTTCCGTGACGATCAACCTGCTGCTCGTGCTCACCGGCTCGCTGAAGGTGTTCGACCTCGTTTACGTCACGACGAACGGCGGTCCCGGCTTTGCGACGGAAGTGATGTCCACCTACATCTACCGGACGTCGTTCGCTTCGTTTAAGGGAGGGTACGGGATGGCGCTGTCGATGATGTTTTTCCTGATTCTCGTCCTCGTGACAGTCGTGCAGATGTCCATTTCCAGAAGACGGGAGGTCGAGATGTAATGAAGATGAAAGCAAACAAACTCGTCACGTTCCTCCTGTTTCTGGCACTGGCTCTCGTGTTCCTTTTTCCGCTGTATGTGGCTCTGCTGATGTCGCTCAAAACGGCGAAGCAAACGTTCGACAACTTCTACGCGCTGCCGTCCAGCCTCAATTTCGCCAACTACGTCCACGCCTGGGAGACTTCGAAATTCCCGCTGGCGATCATGAACAGCCTGATCGTCACGGTGGTTTCCGTCGTGCTGATCGTGCTGGTATCCGCTTTGGCCGGCTACTCCATTGCGAGAAGGAATAAACCGTTTTACAACATCATGTTCATGGTGTTTCTGTCGGGCATGATGATTCCGTTCCAGGTCACCATGCTGCCGTTGTACAAACTCGGCAAAACGCTTCAGATGCTCGATACCCATTGGGGAATCATCCTGATCTACGGCGGGTTCGGAATCCAGACAGGCGTGCTGTTCTACGCCGCGTTCATCCGCCAGATTTCCCGCGAGATCGAGGAAGCGGCCAAAATCGACGGCTGCAGCACGCCGGGTATTTTTGCCCGAATCATCATCCCGCTGCTCAAACCGGTGACGGCGACGGTCGTCGTGCTGAATGCCTTATATATTTGGAACGACTTCCTGCTGCCATTATTGTATTTGCAGGATAACCAATACCGTACGATCCCGTTGCAGCAGTATTTCTTCTTCGGACAATACAGCAGCGACTTGAACCTGGCGTTTGCCTATGCCGTCATGGGCATGATTCCGGTCATTGCGTTCTTCCTGCTGATGCAGAAGTTCATCATCAAGGGAATCGCCGCCGGCGCGGTCAAAGGCTGAGGTTAGGGAAGAAAGCGGGAAGGGGAGGTTGTACGTATGCCGATTAAGGTTTTGGAAGCCGCGAACCTATTTGAACTTCGCACGAAAAAAGCGTCTTACGTATTTGGCGTCAACGAAAACGGAGGGGTGCAGCACCTCTATTGGGGCGAGCCGGTGGAGGCCGCGGAGTGCGCCGATTTGCTCCGCATCCGTCACCACAGCTCCTTCGATGCCGAGGTGAACCGGGAATGGGAGGAGTATGGAGCTTGGGGCGGTACCTTATATGCGGAGCCCTGTCTCAAGGTCAAGTTCAAGAACGGCGTCCGCGATTTGCGGCTGCGTTATGAAGGGTATGAAACCGGGAGCGGCGTGCGGGGAGACCACTTGGTCGTCCGCCTGAGCGACGCGTATTATCGCTTGCGGGTGGAGCTGCGCTACCGGGTCGTTGAGGAATACGATTTAATCGAACGTTCGGTGACGGTGCTCAATGAAGAGGACGTTCCCGTCCGAATCGATCAAGTCATGGCGGCGGCCTGGTCCGCCCCGGCCGAGCCGTCCGTCCGGCTGACGCATGTGACCGGCCGCTGGGCCGGCGAATACCAGCTTCGGCGGGCGCCGCTCACCGAAGGCAAAAAAGTGCTGGAATCACGGCAAGGCTTCACCGGTGCGCATGCCAACCCTTGGTTTGCGTTGGATGACGGCAAGGCGGACGAGCGGTCCGGGAACGTCTGGTTCGGCGCGTTGGGTTGGAGCGGCAACTGGAAAATCGTCCTGGAGTCCTCCATCTTCGGCCGAGTCCGCGTCGTCGGCGGGGTCAACGACTTCGATGGGGCGTTTACCTTGGGACCGGGGGAGAGCTGCACGTCTCCTGTGTTTACGGGAGGATTCGTCTCCGGCGGCTTCGGAGAGATGAGCCGGAATTTGCACAACTATCAACGGGATGACGTGCTGCCCGGATCCCGGGAACGGAAAGTGTTGTACAACTCCTGGGAAGCGACGGAATTCGCGGTAAACGTCCGGGAGCAAATCGAGTTGGCCAAACAGGCGGCCCGGATCGGCGCGGAGCGGTTCGTTGTCGACGATGGTTGGTTCGGCGCGCGTCACAGCGACCGGGCCGGTCTCGGCGACTGGCAGGTGAACCCACAGAAATTCCCGAACGGGTTGCAAGAGCTGATCGACGAGGTGAAACGGCTCGGCATGGATTTCGGGCTGTGGGTCGAACCCGAATCGGTCAATCCGGACAGCGAGTTGTACCGGAACCATCCCGATTGGGTATATCAATTCCCGACGAGGGAAGGAACGCTGCTGCGCAATCAATTGATGCTGAACTTGGGCAATCCGGAGGTCAAGGCGTTCGTGCTCGAGTTCATGACGGATCTGCTCAGCACCTACGACATCGCCTTCATCAAATGGGACATGAATCGCACAATCACGGAGCCGGGTGCCATCCCGCTGCGCGAGCATACGGAAGAATCGGTGTGGATCAAGCACGTCGACAGCTTGTACGAGATATGGGCCGAGCTCCGGCGCCGTTTCCCGCGAGTGGAGTTCGAGACCTGCGCCGGGGGCGGCTCGCGCATCGATCTCGGCATGCTGCGGTTTGCGGATCAGGCTTGGATCAGCGACAATACGGACGCCCGGGACCGGCTGACGATCCAGGAGGGCTTCTCGTACGCCTACAGCCCCTCCGTCATGATGTGCTGGGTAACGGAGTCCCCGCACGGCATGAACGGCCGGCGGCTGCCGCTGTCGTTCCGCTTCCACAGCGCCATGCTGGGCGGCCTCGGGATCGGGGCGAACATCGCCCGCTGGTCGGAGTCGGAAATCGCCGAAGCCGGTCGTTATGTGTCGCTGTACAAACAGGTGCGCCATTTGATCGCCCAAGGCGAACTTTACCGGCTCGCCTCCTTCGCCGTGTTCGCTTTCCGGCAAGCGCAATATTTCGGCGACGCGGAGCTGCGGCTGCGCCTGCAGGGCCTAGAGCCGGATGCGCGGTACCGGGTGGAAGTGCCGGGGGAGGAGTTGACCGCGGAGGCGGACAACACCGCCGATCAGCGCGCGGCCCAACCCGTCGGCTCCGCCTCCGACTTGGCCGCAGACAACGTCTGGCACGGCTCCACCTTGATGCGTCTCGGCCTGCCGCTGATCTTGGCCGGCGATTATGCCAGCCGGTTAGTATACTTGAAGCGTCTATAGGAAGCTAAGGCTGTGACCTATATTACTCCCTTGCCGGGGGCCATACGCTAGAATGAGGACGAAACGAATCCATATGGAGGTAGGATAGCGGATGGCCCATAACAAGGGTAGCAATCGTAGCGGCAGCGGGAAACCGGCTCCGAACAACAAGACGGCGTACAACAGGACAACCCAAGGCAAGAAGAACGCCGGTAAGGGGACGGCAGGCAAATCTGCGGGCGGAAAAGGAACAGACCGGGGGACCGCGAAATCCGGTCTGATTTTTGTGATATCGTTGATTTTGATCGGGGCCCTAGTGATCACGCTGGCTATCGTTTTCCTCAAAGATTCGGATGGTTCCAGTTTGAAGGACCTCCCGAACTACACGGAAATCAAAGGCGATTACACCGCCGAAGGCTTGAAATATGAGAAGCAACCGCACTTGGGCGAACCGGACGCCAAGGTCAAGGTGATCGAATTCGCCGATTTCAAATGCCCGGCCTGCAAGAAATGGGAAGAAACCTACATGTCCCGGCTTCAAAAAGACTTCATCGACACCGGCAAAATCGAGTTGTTCTTTACCAACTACGCGTTCATCGACCGGGACTCGATCATGGCGGCCAGCGCGGGCGAGGCGATCGCTGCGCAGAGCAACGAGAAGTTCTGGGAGTTCAAGAGCAAGTTATACGCGCACCAAGGCGACGAGACGAAAATTTGGGCGACGCCAGACTTTTTGCTCGACTTCGTGAAGAAAAATATCGACGGCATCGATTACGACCGGTTCGCGGGCGATTTGAAGAGCCATGCCTACATGTTACCGGTCAAAGAAGACTTCAAAACCGCCGGCTATTACGGAGTCAACGGGACGCCGCAATTCATGGTGAACGGCGAATTGTTGCCGAGCTCTTCGTACGAGGAGTTGTCGGCGGCGATCGAAGCGCAACTGGCGGAGATTGGCGGGCAATAGGATCATTTCGGACGCTTTGCACGATTATCCCCTTTGATCAGATTGCCGAGAACTGGAGAAGGGCTCGACTCACTCCGGGTCCCTGGCCCTCCTGAATGAAAGGGATAATCGTGCAAAGGCAGCATAAGGGACATCAAGGCGCGCCGGAAATCGGCGCTGATGCGCACAAGGTAGAAGTTAGCGCCGGCCGACCGAGGACATCGGCCGGCCTTTTTCTTATGCCGTAAAGCGGGTTAAGACCGTGTCTTGGGCTTCAGTTGGACGGGGATCCAAATTTCGACCTTGCACGTATCCGAAGCCTCATCCCATGCCGCATATTTTTCGATCGTCGGACCGGATTTCTCATACTTGCTTTGCGGCAGGAATTCCGTATTGATCCGTTTCCATACGTTGCCGAGCGTCTGCCCCGTTATGCTGCCGTTCGCCTCGAATTTCAACCATGTTCCTTCCGGATACATATAGCTGTCGAACCCAAAGCATATCCCTAAGTCCAGGGCGCGGCTGCACAGCGTCTGAATGGCTTCATTGCTGCCGTCGCTTTGGACCACAGCCCAGGTACCGCCGCCATGAGGAGTCACGCGCCGGATTCCGGGCCTGAATCGGCGTCACCCCATGTAAGCGCTTGAAGGCCACGGTAAAAGCATCCGCCGATAAATAGCCATACCTCATGGCGATATCGATGATTTTCTCGTAAGGAACAAGCCGCGATTTGGCTGATCTCTTGTTCGTCGATGAGGTCGCACAGGTGCTCCTCCGTTAGGTTTCGCGGAAGAATTAACGGATTTCCGACATGTGGCGTTCCGGCAAAAACTTTGTCGGCGCCCCCCACAATTTTTGATAGGGCAACGTAATAAACAACAAACCCCAATTAACGACAATCATTGAGGAGGACACAACAACATGAAAAAAAGCTGGATGATCGCATTTTTCTGCGTGGTGGCATTAAGCTTGACGACCGGCACGGCGTCGGCCAAGGCGGCGCAGGAGAACGGCAAAGGAGCCGAGAAAAAGGTGGAAGCCGGCGTTCAAGTGGATGCACAGCAAACGAAGTCACAAGAAAAGGCCGCTAACGGCAAGAAGGTAGAGCAGGCGTCGCAAGGGACCGTAGAGGAACAGGCGACGGAGGAAACGCAAACCCCGGAGGGCGAAGAGTCCACGGATACGCAAAAATCCACGAAACCGGGCCACAACGGCTACAAGGGTTTGCTGAATGCAATCCAAAACGTCAAGGACAAGCCGGCGGGTGCGGTATTGGCCGATTTGCTGCTGACGAAATACGATGCCAAACTCACGGATGAGATGAAGGCGGAGCTTACGCAAATCAAGGAAGAGGCTGCGGCTTTATCCAAGGCTGCGGACCTGTTGGAGCAAGAAGGCAGCGTGACTGATGCGGTCTATCTGCAGGAGGAAGCAGTGTTGGCTGACTTCACGAACATCGAATCGTACAAGAAGCTTGGCAAACTGTATGATAAGCTGGGGAAAAAAGGGGTTAAGTTGTTCGTCAACGGCGAACAGCCTACAACGGACGTAGCTCCGATCGTACAAGACGGCAGCACGCTGGTCCCATTCCGGGCCATCTCCGAAGCCCTGCAGGCGGAAGTCGCCTATAACCCGGCGGACAAGTCGATCACGGTGACGAAGGACGGCGTAACGCTGAAGCTGATCATCAATAGCAAAACGGCTTACGTGAATGGCGAACAGCAGACGCTGGACGCGCCGGCCACCGTTATTAACGGCAGCACGGTAGTTCCGGTTCGATTCATCAGCGAAGCTTTTGAAGCGGTCGTGCAATGGGAACCTAGCTCCCAGTCGGTCGTCATCTATAACGAGAACACCGGTACGACGACGAACGATGGAACCGCCACAACAACTACATCAACTACAACCACTAATGCTACAGAAACAACGACGACGACTACCGATACAACGACAACTACTACGGCAGAACAACCATAACGCGAAACTAGAAAAGGCGACCTTCCCAGGTCGCTTTTTTGTTTGAACCGCCGTTGATATAGTCTAAAGGTCAAATAAGGTCAAATCATTGGATCGGCCCCCAAACTCGAGGAAAAATGCCGCAAAATCGCTCATCGAGGGACAAAATCGCCGTAGATCGGTTTTGTCACTCCCCAGACTGAGGCATATAATGAGGATGTAAGGTCAAATAAGGTCAAAGAAAGGGGAATGCATGATGTTTGATTTGATTCCTTTTGGTAGACACAGAGAGGATGCGTTCAGTCAACTGGCGAAGACGTTCAACGATGTGTTTCAAGATGACTTTTTTGCACCGTTGAAACATTCGCCGGTATCCTTCAGAACCGATATTCGTGAGACGGAACAAGCGTACCTGGTCGAAGCGGAACTGCCCGGTTTTCAAAAAGAGGACATCGAGATCGACTATGCCGCGCCTTACCTGACGATCAAAGCCGTTCGCCATGAAGATCAGCGCATGGAGGACTCGAAGCAGCAAATCGTCCGCAAGGAACGCCGGTACGGCGAATACGTGCGGAGATTCTACGTGCAGGACATCGAGGAAGAAGGGATCCGCGCCTTCTTGAAGGACGGCGTCCTGAAGCTGGAGGTGCCGAAACGGCAACCGACCCGCTCCAAACGCATCCAGATTCAAGATGGCGATTAATATACAAGGGGCTATTCCACCAGTGGCACGTTACTGGAGGGACAGCCCCCTTCTATTGTGCATTTCGCAGGCTAACAGGAAACATCCCGACTAATCGCTGAGAGCATCGGCCTTCGCCGTATGGACTAGGGCGGGGGCGGCCTGCTCGGTCCTAGCCCGTTCCGCCCGGACGGCGCAGACTTTGAATTCGGGCATCCGGCTGACGGGGTGGAGGGCGTCGTTCGTCAGCCGGTTGACCGCTAGATCGCCGCCCCAGTGAAACGGGACAAAAATCGTGCGCGGATGAATGTCCGCCGTCACCTTGGCGGCGAAATCCAGCGACCCGCGGCGTGAGGTCAAGCGGACGCGGTCGCCTTCGCGCAGGCGAAGCTGCTCGGCCAGGGCCGGGTGGAGCTCCGCCACCGGCTCCGGCGCCTTCTTCGCCAGCGCGTCCGTGCGGCGGGTCTGCGCGCCGCTCAGGTAGTGCCCGCCCAGCCGGCCGGTCGTCAGCAGATACGGGTATTCCGTATCTGCCACTTCCGCCGGCGGCTGCGGCGCGATCGCGTGCAGGCGGGCCCGGCCGCCTGCACGGGGGAAGACGCCGCCCGCGAACAGGCGCGGCGTCCCGGGGTGCGCCTGGCCGGGCCCGGGGCACGGCCAGAACAGCCCTTGCGCTTCCTGCAGGCGCGGGTAACTTAAACCGCTGTAATCGGCTTTGCCCCCGGCGGAAGCGCGGCATAACTCGTCGAACACTTCGCTCATCGACGAGTAAGAGAAATAGCGCCCTCGGCCCAGCCGCTCGGCGAGGGCGCACAGCAGCCAAGCGTCCGACATGGACGCGCCGGCCGGCTCAAACACCCGGGGCCGGTAGAACACCCGGCCCTCGAGGTTCGTCATCGTCCCTTCCACTTCGAGGAAGGACGTGCCGGGCAGCAGCCAATCCGCGTAGGCGGCCGTCTCCGTCTCGAACAGGTCGACGACGACGAGCAGGTCCAGCTTCGCCAGCGCCTCGGCGACCCGGGCGTTGTTCGGGCTGGACACGACCGGATTGGAGCCGAGGACGATCATCGCTTTGATGTCGCCGTCCAGCACCTTCCCGAACAGCTCATACGCGGAGACCCCTTTGCCGGGCAGCTCGCGGGGATCAAGCCCCCAGACGCCGGCGACATGCGCCCGGGCGTCCGGGTCCTCGATCGACCGGTAGCCCGGCAGTTGGTCGGCCTTGAGCCCGTGCTCGCGGCCGCCCTGCCCGTTGGCCTGCCCGGTGACGGAGCCGAAGCCGCTGCCCGGTTTGCCGATGTGCCCGCATAGCAGGCACAGGTTGATGTACTGCAGCGTATGCTCCACGCCGTTCACCTGCTGCTCCAGCCCCCGCGCCGTCAGGACGATCCCGCGCTTCGCCCCGGCAAATTCCCGGGCCACCTGCCGGATCGTCCCCTCCGGGATCCCGGTGAGGGCGGCAACCCGGTCGGGCGAAAACGCCCGTACCGCTTCCTGCATCGCCTCAAACCCTTCCGTATGTTGGGCCACGAAATCCGCGTCGTACAGCCGCTCTTCCACGATCACATGCAGCAATCCGCTAACCAAGAGCGAATCCTGCCCGGGTTCGATCGTCAGCTGGTGGTTCGCGATCTTGGACGTCATCGTCCGCCGAGGATCGATGGTGACGATGACGGCTCCCTTTTTCTTGGCGGCCAGCAGGTAAGGCATCAACGTCGGCTGGCATTCGGCGATATTGGTACCTGCGAGGATGAGGTAATCCGCTTGGGGAATATCCTCGAGCGGGAAGGGGAGACCGCGGTCGATCCCGAACGCCAGCTGTTGCGCCGCCGCTGCGGAGGACATGCAGTACCTTCCGTTGTAGTCCACGTAGCGGGAGCGCAAAGCGACCCGGGCAAATTTGCCGAGCAGATAACACACTTCGTTCGTCAGCGAACCGCCGCCAAACACGGCAACGCTGTCGGGACCGTACCGTTCCTGGAGCTGCCGGATCCGGGCGGCGATGTCGTCCAACGCTTCGGGCCAGGCTGCGGGCGACCAAGCCGTCGAGGTTGCTTCGGAGGACAAAGACCTCGCCGCTAAATCGCCGGTCCCCGCCCCGTTGCTCTGCCACCATTCCCATTCCGCCGATCTCCGGAGCGGCTGCATCACCCGCTCCGTATGGACCGTATGGTCAAACGCGTGGAAGCCCTTTTGGCATAATCGTCCGGTGGCTACCGGGAAGTCGGGGCTTGGCTTCAATTCGTACCCCAGCGAGGAACCGGGGGCCAAGTGCAGGTCCAGGCTGCATTGCATGCTGCAGAAGGGGCAATGGGATCGCATTCGGTCGTCAGGACGGACGGCTGTAGGGGTATGCGTCATAAGTTGCCTCCTTCCGTTTCAGGAACGTCCGCTTCCATTCACCCTGGATGAAGGTAACCGTGAGGATGCAAGCCAGCGCGATACCGCTCAATATGAGGAAACCGGGGGTATAGGATCCGGTCCACTGCTTTAGGAGGCCAAGAATGTTCGGCAGAAAATAGCCGCCCAGCCCGCCGGCCGCCCCCACGATCCCGGTGATGACCCCGATTTCCTGCTGGAAGCGTTGGGGGACGAGCTGGAACACGGAGCCGTTGCCCATGCCTAGGCACATCATGCCGACGAACAGCAGCACGGTTACGACGGACAGCGGCGGCAGCGACGAGACCGAAGCCATCATGAGGGCTACCCCCGCGTACAATGCAAGCAGCATGCGTACTCCGCCGACCTTATCGGCCAGCCAGCCGCCCACGGGGCGGAAGAAGCTCCCGGCGATCACGCACAAGGTCGTGAAATCGGCGGCCCGCACCGCGCTAAGCCCGTATTCCGTATTGAAAAAAATCGTCAAGTAGTTCGACAACCCTACGAAACCGCCGAACGTCACCATATACAACATGCAGAACAGCCAAGTATCCCTTTGGCGGAGGACGACGGCGTAGTCGCGCAGTTTTTTCGGCTCCGGCTGGTTGGGACTGTCTTTCGCCAGCAGCGTAAAGACGAGGAAGACCAGCGCAATCGGAATGAGGGCGAGCCCGAAGACGACTTCCCACCCGCCGTAATGCTGGGCGATCCGGTTGGCGAATAGGGTGGAGAAGACGGTGCCGCTGTTGCCGGCCCCGGCGATCCCCATCGCCAATCCCTGGTATTGCGGCGGGTACCATCGGCTGGCCAAAGGCAGGGCTGCCGAGAAGGAAGCGCCGGCAACGCCCAGGAGCAAAGCCACTACGTACAATTCGCCCAGCGAATCGACGAATTGCCAGCCCCAGATGAGCGGCACCATCGTGACGGCCATGCCGATTTGTCCGGTCCGTTTGGGACCGATCCGGTCAGCCAACACACCAAGCACCAGGCGAAGCGCGGAGCCGCCAAGGATCGGCAGGGCGACGAGATTGGCTTTTTGCGCGGCGTTCATCGGATAATCCTGCATCATGATGACGGCCAACGGCCCGATCAGGACCCATACCATAAAGCTAACATCAAAGTACAGAAAGGCGCTCAGCAGCGAGGGCTTATGCCCGCTTTTCAAAAAACCGGTACGTTCCATCCTTCCATCTCCTCTCCAAATTCCATCCTCTTCAACCGGGATGTTTCTGTTTCCTTTGGTCACGCCGAACCGGGCGCGCAAAACAAAAAGGAGCCCCGCGCAATCTTGCGATTGCCCGAATGGCCCCTTTGCCGACCGGCGGCACAGCGTTGTGCGAAACCGGAATATATGCGCCACGACGTTGTGAACGTAGTTAAATTATATGAGCTGAAAAAAGAAGATGTCAATATAAATTACAAAAAACGTTCATAAATTTAACTGAAAAGCATCTTGACGATTGCGAAAACGAACTTTTCACTCAAAGTTTGATGAATTTATATGAATTTTGAATGTTTGATGTAAGATAACATAACACAACATAACATAACCTGAAGTTTAGAACACAAATTTTCGCTGTGCCCAAAAGCTGAAGAAGAACAACGAGACCTCCGTCAACAGCTTGGCTGCGAACAAAGGGATGCCGATCGTTTCATGAAACAGATACATCAAACCCATGTTGAACAGCATGACGAGCAGAACCAGCAAGAAGTACCTGGCCATGGAACGGTAGTCCTTTGCAGCGTCCCTTCCCGAATCGATGCTCGTCGTTAATCCGGCTGCGCGGAATCCCAGTCCAGCTTGAGGGGTAAAGACGAATTTTCGGTTCATCGTATAGTTCACGAGGGCGCTGTAGATTCTGGCGCCAGCCACCGAAAAGGCCAAGCCGACCCCCAGCCCCTGCATCAGGAAAAGCAGCGCGAAGTCCAACCCGGCCGCGAAGATCGACGAACCGCTGAATCGCAAGATCGGCAGGAATACCCGGAACGAATCGGCGAATGGCCGGAAGTGGGACGACTTGTTCTGATCGAGATACACCGTGTCGATCCAAATCTCTTCGATCGACATCTCCTCCTTCGCGGCGTTCAGGAGCATGTTCATCTCGTATTCGAAGCGCTCGCCCGGAACCTCGCACAACCATTCCAGCAAGTCCGAGGAAAAGCCGCGCAGCCCGGTCTGGGTATCGTAAATCTTGGCCCCGCTGGATAAGGAGAACGCGGTCCGGGTCACCGTATTCCCGAATCGGCTGCGCAGCGGCACCTTGCCGGCAAACCGGCGGCTCCCCAGCACGATGCGCCGGCCCGGTCCGCGCACGGCTTCGGCTATCTGCATAATATCGGCCGGAAGATGCTGTCCGTCGCTGTCCGCGCAGACTACGCCGCCGGGTTCGCCCGATTCCAGCAAATAGCGAAATCCGGTTTTTAAGGCGCAGCCCTTGCCGCGGTTGAACTCGTGACGGAGCACCGTGCAGCCGGCGGCTTCTGCCGCTTCAAACACCGGCCGAAACGCTTTCCCGCTGCCGTCGTCGACAATGAGCAGCCGGTCCGGAGATGTTTTTTTCAAATGGCAGATAAGTTCAAGCAGTCTATCGTCAGGTTCATAAGCGGGGATCAATATCGTACCCATGTCAGTTCCCCTCCGGGACATACAGGATGTCGCTGACGCCGCGTTCGCGTTCTTTGCCCTGCGGATTGTTGACGACCCTGCCCCTAAAATACATCGTCGACGAGCCGCCACCGTCAAGGTTATACGCTTCGGTGCAGCCGAGATCTTGGAATACCTGCGCAAACTCCGTCAAGGTCATGCCCCGGCTGTAGTTTTCTTTCCGTCCGTCGACGACGACGAACACGTAATGATTCGGAGCAATCAGGCCGATGCCGGTCCGAGGGTTCGCGCTTTGGATCGAACGATTGCCGAAGTTGGTGTCGATCTTGACGTTGTCCAGATCCGCGTTCACCTGACCTTCCTGGATCAGCGCCGGCCCGAACGACAGCGTCTGCGTCACCCCGCGCTCCAGCAGCGACTCGGCGGTAACCTGCTGCTCGTCATAAGCCTCCATCGTTCCGTCCTGGAACAAGGCCAGTCCCGTCCGCGCCGGTTCGTCACGGTAAAGGGTGCCGTTGCGGATGATGACGCCGTCTTCGCGAAATCCGTAATAATCCCCGTTAACCGCAAAAACCGCGCCATGATCTTCGGCGATTTCGGATGTCGTCTGCGTGATGTTGCGGCCGAAGCTGTTTTCGGCCAACGCCGACTGCAGCGCCGCGGAATCCTTCATCTGCACGTCCGCCACGAAATAGGTGATTTGATCCGGGCCCGATCCCGTTTGGATCTGGTCGATGAGCCGATATTTTTGGGCATACGGATGCTGGCTTCCCGCAGAATTTCGAAGGTCAGTTCCATGAGAACCGCTTCGATGAAAGCGGGGAACGGGACTTGCTCCCGCTGCGCCGCCAGGCTGATCAGAAGTTGCGTAGGCAGCATCTCTTGATGAAACGTCGTGATCGCGACATATAAAGATGGTCCGAAAAGGGAAATGAAAATCCCGAGATATCGCAACAACCGAATAAAACTGGCAATATCGGCGCGCTGGTAATAATCCTCTGAGGCATGGAGGAACGAAACGAACGTAGCCGGCGCGACCAGGACGATCGGGGTTCCGTCTACGAGGATGGCCACCTTGCCTTCCAACAGTTCGGCGGCGACGACATCCGGCCGTTCGGTATTGAAAATCGTCGGAAAAGGGGTTAAGGTTTCGTCCTGAATCGCTTCCTCGATGTACCCGCTTTCCAGAATGCTGCCGTAGTCGATCCGGTTCAGCCGGTCTCGCACTTCCTGCACCACTTTGTCGTTGGCGATGCCCTTGATGTACATGATGGCTACGTCGGTTCGCGTAATCCTGCCGATCTGCATCGTTTCCAGCCACAGATGGGGATCCTTGATTTTTCTCCGGATCAGCGCCGTATTGGTGCGCAACGATTCGACAAAGCTCTCTCGAGGACCGCGAACAACGTTTTCCGAGGATGGCTCGCTCACTCCGCGGTCTTTCCAGCCTCGAGTACTGCAAACCACGCCTTGATCCTGCCCGTCGACGAGAATCACGGTATCTCCGGACAACAAAGCCTGATACAAAGCGTCGAAATCGGAGACATCCCGAATATCGCCGATCGTTAAGGCATAGCTTTTCAAGGCTAGCACGACGTCGGAGGGGGGATCGACGCTTCTGTCGGTCTGCCCGAAGATGTTGATATCCAACATGACCGATTTCATGATGAAGTCGGTGATGATTTTCTGATCGGCCAACCCGTCGGTAAAGAGAATCGCCATCGACCGATCGCCTTTGTGGCCGATCGGCAGATTCCGGATAATGATGTCGGTACTGCTTCCGAGGGTTTCCTGGATTGCGTGCAAGTTAGCTTCCAAATCCGTATATAGTGACTGCGGTTCGCCGGACGCCGAGGTTTGGCTGGCTGTTAACGGGCCGTGGACAAGGGCTTGTGCGGATCTGCGCTTCATTCTTCGCCGGTAAGGCATCGTTGTTCTCCCTCTCGCAGGTGTTATTAGCCCCATTATTTCCGGGGACTGTCCCTTCCAAACCAAATCCGGGTTACAATAGGGACAATAGACAAATATCCTTTTAAGAATTCGAGAAAAAAGAGGGATCCGCCTTGAGTGAAACCGAGAATCCGACCCAAGCTCCAACCGAAGCGCAACCATCCGAGCGATCCGTCGCGGCGGCCGTTCGCGCCCAGCAGCAATTCGTCCGCAGCGGTGCCACCCGGCCGGTGGAATTCAGGCTGCGCCAACTGGAGCGCCTAAAGACAGCCATTTCCCGTTACGAAACGCGCATTTTGGAAGCGCTGCAGCGGGATTTGCGCAAACCTGAGCTCGAAGGCTACAGTACGGAAGTCGGTTATGCCTACGACAGCATCGGGTACGTGATGAAGCGGCTGAAGCATTGGGCTAAGCCGGAGCGGGTTCGAACGCCGCTAACCCATCTCGGCTCCAAGAGTTACATTTACCGGGAGCCATACGGATCAGCCTTGATCATCGGGCCGTTTAACTACCCGTTTATGCTGGTGATTGACCCTTTGATCGGGGCCATCTCCGCGGGGAACGCCGCGATCGTCAAACCTTCGGAGTACACGCCTCATGTCTCCGGGGTCATCGCCGAGATGATCGGCGAATATTTTGATCCCGAGTACATCCTGGTCATGGAGGGAGGGCAGGAGGTGACTTCCGCATTGATTCACGCCCCGCTCGATCTGATTTTTTTCACCGGAAGCATTCAGGTTGGAAAGATCGTCATGGCGGCGGCGGCCGAGCATTTGGTGCCCGTCGTCCTGGAATTGGGCGGGAAAAGCCCTTGCATTGTTGATCGCGAGGCGGATCTGGGTCTAACTGCACGGCGGTTGGTTTGGGGGAAATACCTCAACACGGGACAGACCTGCGTGGCTCCGGACTATGTACTCGTTCACGAATCGGTGAAAGCGGAGTTGATCGCTAAAATGAAGGCGCAAATCACGGCTTTCTATGGTGACGATCCGCAGCGGAGTCCCGACTACGGGCGCATCGTCAACGAGCGGCATTGGGACCGGCTGATGGGGTTGTTGGACCCTTCGAAGGTAGCGGCTGGCGGAACCGGCGATCGCGGTGACTTGTACCTGGCGCCGACGATTATGGAGAACGTAAGCTGGGAAGACCCGGTGATGCAGGAGGAGATTTTTGGGCCGATTTTGCCGGTGCTGGAGTATCGGGATCTGGATGCGGCGCTCCGGGACATCGGCGAATGGCCCAAGCCGCTGGCGCTGTACTTGTTTACGAGCAATGCCGAGACGGAACGGAAAGTGGTGGAATCCGTTTCGTTCGGCGGGGGGTGCGTCAACGATACGGTCATGCATCTGGTCAGCCCGTATCTGCCCTTTGGCGGCGTGGGTTCCTCCGGTATGGGCGCCTATCATGGCCGCTACAGCTTCGAAACCTTCTCCCACCGGAAAAGCGTGCTGAAGAAGTCGACCCGGGTCAACCTCAGCTTCATTTATCCGCCTTATAACTCCGGCAAACTGAAGTTGATTCGACGTTTCATGAAGTAGGGGGAACCCGCAGCTGTCAAAGGGAATGAATCTTTCATGGGAGGGATAATATCATGGGAATGAGTCCAAGCCGCAAATTCGCCTGGACCTGGCGCGTGAAGGAAGATCAGCTGGAGGCTTACGTTGACCTGCATTTCAATCCTTGGCCGGAGGTGCTCGAGGAGCATACCCAAGCGGGCATTCGAAACTATTCGATCTTTCAGCAGGGGAATCAGTTCTTCTACTGCTTTGAATGCGATGATCCGGATGCGGCGTTCAAATACATTGCGGACAGCGAAGTTTGCCAGCGGTGGAACGCGATTACGTCGGGGATGGTCGAGGGCTCCTTTGACTTTAATGAGCCGCAGCCGATCGTACCGATGCGCGAGGTTTTTTACTTGAAATAATTCAGAAAACATCAGGAGGATTCGGAAAATGAAATATCGCAAATTAGGCAGAACCGGCTTGAACGTTTCGGTAGTCGGAATCGGAACCTGGCAATTTGGCGGAGAATGGGGCCTGAACTACACGCAGGCGGAAGTGGATGCGATTTTGGACCGGGGCCGTGAGCTTGGCATCAACCTGATCGACACGGCGGAGTGCTACGGTGACCATTTGTCCGAATCGTTTATCGGGGATTATCTAAGCCGGCGAAACCGGGAGGAATGGCTGATCGCTACGAAATTCGGGCATCAATTTCATGAACGGTTCACGCGGACGGACCGCTTTGATGCCGCGGCGGTCCTGCAACAGCTGGACGCTTCGCTGAAGGCGCTGAAGACCGACTACGTCGATTTATACCAGTTCCACTCGGGGCCGGATGCGGCGTTTGACAATGATGAACTGTGGACGTTGTTGGATAAACAAAAGCAAGCGGGGAAAATCCTCCATCTCGGCACGTCGATCGGCAGCAATGACAATCTTCATCAGACCGAAGCTTCGTCCAAGGTAGGTTCGGAAGCGATACAGGTGGTTTACAACCGACTGGACCGCGTGCCGGAGAACCGGGTGTTCCCGTCCTGCGAGCAACAGGACTTGGGCGTGCTTGCCCGGGTACCGCTGGCGAGCGGTTACCTCAGCGGAAAATATAAACCGGGCGCGGTGTTCGGCGAGACCGACGTCCGCCACCGTCATGACCCGGAAAGTACTCGCCGCAAGCTAGAGGAAGTGGAGGAGATCCGGCGGAATGAAGTGCCGGAGGGCGTGGACATGGCCCAGTGGGCTTTGGCCTGGTGCTTGAAGAATCCGATCGTCAGCACGGTTATCCCGGGCTGTAAGAATCCGGCGCAGGTGGAGGCAAATGCGGCTGCGGCGGAGCTGGAAATCTAAGAAAATACAAGAAGGCCGATAAGCAGACAAAATTGTTGCTTATCGGCCTTTTTTCTTATTGACGATTGTCAAATTTAGGATTATTATGTAAACATAAATTGGAATTTTTGAAGTATATGGTGTTGCTTGATGTCATTGGATGTCGTTTGGTTGCTCTACTAGTCGAGAATCATTCGACTGGTAGAAGGAAGCGGGATTGGGGGGCGATAATTTTTTGATATCCACAACCACGATTCGCGCAGAACTGGAAGATTACATCAAGAGCGAAGGGACAACCCTACATCGTTTTTCGGAATCCGCCGGGGTTAACGTTGGAACGTTAAGCGGAATTATCAACGGCAACCGGCCGATTGCCATCGGTCAACTGGACCGGATTACGGCCGCGATGGGGCTGCCCGAGGGACACTTTTACGATTTATACGCCGATGAATGTTTTACTTCGACCGCTCCGCATTGGAGAAGGCTGCGGCCCTTCCTGCTAAGATGCGCCGAACTGCAGCGACATGACTGCATCAAGCAGGTATTAAGCCGATTGCTAGAGGATTTGAAGCAGATTGCGGGGATTTTCGAGACAGCGGAACAAATGTTTGAGCAAGGGCTAAAAGAAGCCGCCGTCATTCTGTATGAAGCCGTAATCGAAAGCGAAAGATCAAGTCATTCAGAACGGCTTGCAATGAGTTACTACCGGTTGTTTAAAATTCACAGCATGGATAGTGACAAGGGATTTAAAACTGCAATGCAATTTTTACCCTACAGACATCGTTTGCCGGAAGTGTATGCGCTCGATGGAATACTAATGTTGGTCGAAGTTTATTCGCTTAAATTTAATTGGTCTGAAGCCGAAGCTTACGCAGATGAACTTTGCACATTAGCTAAAGCGTTGTACGATAGAAAAGTATGGAGATACAGTGATTTCAAGCCACTCCGTCCTCTTGTTTATTATTATGGTAGGGGCTATCTTTTCAAGTCTGGTTCTTATGAATATAGAGGAATGTTTGAGGAAGCAAAGAAATGGATTGCAGAATATGCGGATTTAAGTTGGTTTGATGCCGATGATGAAACCCAAACTGCCGTTATAGAACAATTTAAAATGTTTGCACAAGCCAATTATCTTTGCATGGACATTAAAGCGGGGGATCGATCAAAAATTCCCAAGTATGTTCAATTCTTGGAAGATGAACCCGATGAACTGGTGGAAGGCTTGATAACATTAATAGAATCGGCCAATCGCCATCAGTTTTACATTGATGATATTCTTGATCGATTTTCCGAAGAAATTGAAAAATACAGGTTGATTGGAAAAGATAAGTGGTTTTCAGAATCAGTAGTCAGTGTGAATCGTTGTTCCGTTTTTTTTCAGAATTACGCAATTTATAATCTGAGGAAAAGGAATTATGAAGAAGGTATAAGGAGTTTACTATATAGTTTAAAGATGGCAATTTCTTTGAATAATAAATCTTTGATCGTGAATTGCATGAGTTTATTTGAACTGAACCGCAAGTTCGTAACTGAGGAGCAATATAAAAATTTTGAAGAACTGTGTAGAAAGGTGTGGGAAAATGAAAAAGAAAATGTTTTATATGGTTTCGGCTTTGACAATGGTTAGTTTGGTAGGTTTGGCTAGTGGTACTGGTTTAATTTCAACATTGTCACATGGTTATTGGGGTTAATATATTTTGTCTTGAACCATTCAAAAAAAGTAGGGATCAGCCCTTTTGGGTTGACCCTATTTTTATTTTATAGCGTATACAGAGACAGGGTGAGCAACTTTCCAGGCCGTAACATTTCAAAAAATGGAATTTTTTTGTTTCTTGCATTAGGTTTCATTATGCAATATTTGGCAACCTCTTCTAATATGTTCCTAGGGTGATAGCAATGAACAATTCTGAAAAACTCAGATTTCGTATTGAAATGGAAAGACAAGAATTGAATCGACTGGCCCAGAGATACGGTCTGCGGCATGCACGGGTTCTCCATCAGTCGGTTGTTCTTGACCGGTTGTTAAATAAATATAGTAAAGTCACTTACTCCGACTATCGAAGAAAGATGCCCATCGCTTAGAGGGGGGCCTCTTTATCCTTCGGTCATTTCCCTTTAGTATATTATTTTGTTGATTTCTTCGATTGGTATTTGGAGCGTATCAGCAACCTCTTTCGGAGAGAAGCCTCTGGATAACAACCTTCGCGCGACGTGCTGTCGTTCGATCAGGGTGCCTTGCGCGATCCCTTTCTCCATACCTTCTTCCAGCCCCTTCTCATAACCCTGGCGCATCCAGGATGGCATGAATTCCATGATGGTTTCACTCTCCTTTACATATTGTTTCGCCAGTTCCTGCAGCATTCTTTGGCTGAGCTTCAGCAGCATGCGCAGATAGGAAAAATGGAGCTCCCGTTCCTCCCCTTTATTGTAGCCCATTTTGGCTAGTAATGCAGCAGCTACGGGGTTGTTGGAATCGATAAACTTACGCCAAGGTTGGTTGATTAGCTCGACTTTCAAAAACCGAAACTGAAGAATGTCCTCCCCTGGAATCGACATGATCAAGGAATTCCGCTCGTTCTTACTTTCGGCGGACGTAAAGATCGCGATGGGGATGATGAGTTGATGTTCTTTCCGGTGCCTTTCAAAGAGCCGGCTGAAGTAGATAAACATTCGCTCGTGGAAATCTGTCTGCCGATAAGACTGAGGTTCCAGATGGAGGAGAATGAAAGCATCCGTTCCGATGTATTTGGTCTCTAGCAGAAGATCCAGCGTTCGCGCTTCTTCTCCCACCACATCGACAAGTTGCTCTTGCATTAAAAAGCGAGTTTGGCTGAAGTCCAGATGTTGTTCCAATTCAGGAAAAAACAAAGCGATAAATTCTGCGAAAAACGTATGCAGCAGTTTTTTAAACGCTTCGTCGTGGGGGATGCCCCTTTTCCATAGTTGACGCCTTGCGGCTCCTCTTCGATTTGATGGACCAGGTATACCCCTGTTGTCATAAACGAAATCACGTCCTTTCTGAACGCAAAAAAAGCACACCGCGCACGCCAAAGGTTGGCGGATGCGCGAGTGTGCTTCACTTCGCATATTTTTGATTCCATTAAGCCTAGTTTATCCGAAAGGGGTCATTTTGGCAATTCACGCATCCGCTTTGTTCCGGACTTACCGGAAGGAGGTGACGAAGCCCTGCAGTAGCGTGCGCACGTCGTACTGGTAGTGGTTGATCGGCGCGATGGGCTTGTTCAGCCCCAATAGGCCATACACCGCCATGCGGGCTGCTCTCACGGAGTACTCCTCGGTGAACACCACGTCGTCCGGAATTTCACAAAATTGGCTGATAAACGCCAGGTTGGTGGAACCTTCCGGAATAACCTTCGGCCGGTCGTCGATCGCTCTGGGCATGAACTGCGCCGTAATGAAAGGCATCATACAGGGAATGCAGTTGGCGCTAGAGATGATCGCCTCCCTGTCCTGATCGAAATGGAGATGGTGCAGCAGCTCGGTTAGAATTTCCTCGCCGTTGCATTCGGACATTTTCTTAGGCACATAATCCCCGACACGATCCGGGAACAACCCGTAGCCCCAGAACACTTTCACATGTTCCGGCTGATTGCGGAAATGCGGCTGATGGGCCAACACGATGGACATGAGCCAGCTTGAATCCTTAAAGGTGACCAGCGCGCCGGTGCCCGCCTTATTCCGCGAGAAAGCCTCCATCAGATCAAAAAAACGCGAGTCCTGGCAAGTGACCGTAAAAGACTCCCACTTGGAGCCGTCGATATGATCGTCGAAGGAGGAAGGGTTGCCTAGCCCCGTCTTTTTGGCGGCAATGCGATCCCACAGTTGCCAGGAGCTGCCTTTGCCGTTCAACTTCGGTGCCGTGGACATGGAGCCTAAGCTGTAGCCTTCCGTCATCGAGCCATTGGTGACGATCACCAGGTCGCCTTCCGCCAAATCCAGCGTTCCGGCTACGCCGTCCTTGATATAGTGCATGCGCGTGGCGGTAATCTCGTCGCCTTCCTTGAAATCCAGATCGGTGACGGTGCATTTCAGCGTGAAATCGACCCCTCGCTCCTCCAAATACTTATGAAGCGGCAGGATGATGGAATCGTATTGATTATACGGGGTTCGGGTCACGCCCTCCAAGGTATGGATCCGCGGAAACTCATGCATAAAGCGGATCATGTATCTTTTCAACTCGACGGCGCTGTGCCAGGGCTGGAAGGCAAAGGTCGTCGCCCACATGTACCAGAAATTCGTTTCAAAAAAGTGCGGGCTAAACCAGTCGTTGATTCGTGCCTTGCCCATCTTCTCCTCCGGCGTCACGATCAGCTTGACCATGGCTAGCCGGTCCGCCATATCAAAGCCCATGGAAGTGACGTCCTCTACTTGGCCTTGCTTGTTCACTAGCCGGGCGTTGGAATGCGTAGGATGGGCGGTGTCGAAAGCGATGATCTCATCCCGCACCGAAAGCCCCGGCTGGTCTATTGAAGGGATGGAGCGCAACAAATCCCAAGTATTTTCATAAGTCTCGTCATTCAGCATCCGGCCGCCGCGGATCACATATCCGTGCTCGCCGTCTCCGGCACCGTCGTTACTGCCGCCCAGCACCTTCATTTCCTCCAGCACATGAATATTCCGACCGGGAAAGTCACAATCGCGGACCAGGAAAGCGGCTCCCGCCAGCGAAGCGATCCCTCCACCGACAAAATAAACCTGTCTCGTGTTATGTTCTGCTGACATTGATCTTTCGCCTCCAAAGAGTGTGATGAATGGAACAATCCCAATGTAATCCCTCTTTGGAGCAAACTAAATCCACAATGAAGCGCCGCTGTATAAAAAAACGACACTCCCTCAGGAGTGTCTAGGATTCCGACGGAAAAAGCCATGTTTCGAGTTACTGGCCGTCTCCCCATTACCTTTTATGCGAGGTGGAGGACCTGGTGGCTTTGTGCTCATACCGCTGCAGCGCTTGCTCGAAATGACCATCCACCAATTCGCTGAGCTTTTCGATGATCCTTTCTGGCCGTTCCTTCATTCCATCCCGCATCCACCCAATGATGAGACCGGTAAACGCCAGGGTATAAAAGTTCGCCAGGAACCGTTGATCCGCCTCATCGACATGCATCCCCGCAGACACTTCCTCAACCACGCCCATGACCAGGCTGTTCGTCACGTTATACAGGTAGGAATCCAGGTGGCTGCGCGCCAGGGAGTTCAGCGTGTTCAAACAAAACGCCCGGTTATCTTCGATATATTTGAAGATTTTCAGGAACCCGTTGGTCCAGGTGCGATAGCTGCGCTCCCCGGCAATGGCGTCCACCGCTTCGGTCTGGTATATCCAGCCGAGCAGCTCGTAAATATCCTGGAAATGATAATAGAACGTTTGCCGGTTTAACCCGCAATCGTCCACGAGATCCTTAACGGTGATTTTGTTTAGAGGGGTATGGGTCATCCTGCTTTTCAGCGAGGCGGCAAGCGCCTTTTTGGTGAGATGGGAACTCGACAAAGGGAATCACCTGCTTTAACATGATCCGGTTCGCATTGATAACTCCATTATACGCGGGTTCTGAGTCTTTCACAAAAGAGGGGGAGGAGGGGCAGCGCCTCATAAGGGTATAACACACAAGCAAGCCTCCGTCCGAATTTCCGGCGGAGGCCTGCTTGTTTCTCATGCAAGGGCGGAGTGTCAGTTCGTCTTCGATTTATTGTAAATGTCAAACGCGACGGCGAGGAGCAGGACGAGCCCTTTGATGCCCTGCTGCCAATCGACCCCGAGACCGATGAGCGACATGCCGTTGTTCATGACGCCCATCACGAGGCCGCCGATGATGGCGCCAATGACGGTGCCGATGCCGCCGGAGGCGGAAGCCCCGCCGATAAAGCAGGCCGCGATCGCATCGAGCTCGAAGTTCGTCCCGGCCTTCGGCGTCGCCGAATTGAGGCGGGCGGCGAAGATCAGGCCGGACAGCGCGGCCAAGGCGCCCATGTTGACGAACACCCAGAACGTCACCTTTTTCGTTTTGACGCCGGAAAGTTTGGCGGCTTTCTCATTGCCCCCAAGCGCGTAGATATGACGTCCGGCCACCATGCGGTTCATGACGAACGAGTAGATGACGATCAGGAAGAACAGGATGATCAAGATGTTCGGCAGCCCGTTATAGGTGGCCAACACAAAGGTAAACACGTTGATGACGGCAACGAGCAGCACGAGTTTCGTCACGAACATCCAGACCGGCGCCACCTCGAACTGGTATTTGGCCTGGGTCCGGCGCTCCTTCCATTCCTGCCAAATCAGGAGGAGGGAGAGGATGAGGCCAAGGAGAACCGTCAGGGTGTGAAGGCTGCCGCCGCCGAACCAGTCGGGAATAAAGCCGGAGCTGATCCGCTGGAACGATTTCGGGAACGGCGCGATCGATTGGCCGCCGAGTACGATCATCGTCAAGCCCCGGAACAGCAGCATCCCGGCCAATGTGACGATGAAGGCCGGTATTTTCACGTAAGCGACCCAAAATCCCTGCCAAGCCCCAATCAACCCGCCGATCACCAATGAGATGATGATTGCAAGGAACGTAGGCCACTGAAGATCGACCATCATGATGGCAGCCAGGGCGCCGATAAAGGCGGCGATGGAGCCGACGGACAAATCGATATGTCCTGTGATGATGACAAGCACCATCCCGATGGCCAGCACCAAAATGTAACTGTTCTGCAAAATCAGATTCGTAATATTGAGCGGCTTCAGCAAGATGCCGCCCGTCAAAATTTGAAACAGCACGGTGATGAAGATCAGGGCGATGATCATGCCGTACTGGCGTATGTTTTTTCTGAAAAGTTCGCTAACCGCTTGCATCGGTTTACCCCCTGCCTCGAGTCATGGATTTCATCAACACTTCCTGGGTGGCATCCTCGCGCTGGACTTCCCCGGTGATCCGGCCTTCGCTCATGACGTAGATGCGGTCACACATCCCGAGAATTTCCGGCAGCTCGGAGGAGATGAACAAAATGCCTTTGCCCTCGTCCGCCAGTTGATTGACGATCGAATAGATTTCGTATTTGGCTCCGACATCGATGCCTCGCGTCGGCTCATCGAGAATTAAAATTTCCGGCTGTGCGTAGATCCACTTGCTGAGGACGACCTTCTGCTGGTTGCCTCCGCTCAGGTTGACCGTTTTCTGCAAAATGCTCGGCGTTTTAATATTCAACTTGCTCCGGTACTCCTCGGCGACCAGCACTTCCTCCCGTTCGTTGATGACGCCTCGGCGGGACAGCTTCCTTAACGAAGCCAGCGAAATGTTGCGTTTAATATCGTCGATCAAAACTAAGCCGTACTGCTTGCGGTCTTCGGTAACATAAGCAACGCCGTGCTTGATCGCCTGGCTGATATCGTTAAACCGCACTTCTTTGCCGTGCAGGAACAGTTGGCCTTTAATATGCCTTCCGTAGGACCGGCCGAATAGGCTCATCGCCAGTTCGGTTCGGCCCGCGCCCATCAAGCCGGCGATCCCGACGATTTCTCCGCGGCGGATGTTCAGGTTGATGCCGTCCAGCACTTTGCGTTCTTCTTGCTGCGGGTGAGTCGCTTCCCAGCCGCGTACTTCAAAGATGACCTCGCCGATCCGGGGAACCCGTTCCGGATAGCGGTGGGTGAGATCGCGCCCGACCATGCCCTTGATGATTAGATCCTCGGTCACCTGGTCGGCTTTCATATCCAAAGTCTGAATCGTCTTGCCATCTCGCAAGATCGTGATCGAATCGGCGACCTTGCTGATTTCGTTCAATTTGTGCGAAATGATGATGGAGGTGATGCCTTGTTTCTTCAGCTCCAGGATTAACTCCAGCAGATTTTCGCTGTCCTTCTCGTTCAGGGCGGCCGTCGGTTCGTCGAGAATCAGCAGCTTGACCTGCTTGGACAACGCTTTGGCGATCTCCACCAGCTGCTGCTTGCCGACGCCCAGTTCCAGGACGCGCGTGGCTGGCGATTCGTTCAGGCCAACACGTTGCAGCAGCGTTTTCGTTTTGACCGTGGTTTCGTTCCAATCGATCAGCCCGCGTCGGCTTTGCTCATTGCCGAGAAAAATGTTCTCCGCGATGGAGAGGTAGGGGATCAGCGCAAGCTCCTGATGGATAATGACGATCCCCAACTGTTCGCTTTCCTTGATGTCCTTGAATTCGCAAACCTTGCCTTCAAACAGGATATCTCCGTCATAAGAGCCATGCGGATAAACGCCGCTGAGCACCTTCATTAACGTCGATTTGCCGGCCCCGTTTTCCCCGCATAAGGCATGGATTTCCCCTGAGGCTACCTTTAGGTTGACCTGGCTTAGCGCTTTGACGCCCGGGAAGGTCTTCGTAATGCCCCTCATTTCCAAAATCGTATTGCTCACTTGCGCCACCTGGCCTTTCGCTTAGGGTAAGCGCATAGCGACGGTCGCCCGAATCCGCGTCCGCCGCTATGCCGGTCACCGTAAGTGGATGTTAGAGTCCCAGATCTTCCTTGGAGTAATAGCCGGTGTCGACGAGCGCCGGTTCGACATTGTCCTTGTCGACCGAAACCGGTTCGAGCAGGTAAGAAGGAACGACCTTGACGCCGTTATCGTAGGTTTTCGTGTCGTTGACCTCGGCTTCCGTGCCTTCGAGTATGCTTTGGACCATGGAGACCGCCTTTTTCGCCAGTTCGCGCGTATCCTTGAAGACGGTTTGCGTCTGCTCGCCAGCCAAGATCGATTTGACCGAAGCCAGCTCGGCATCTTGACCGGTCACGATCGGCATCGTTTTGCTTCCGGAGCCGTAGCCGACGCCCTTGAGCGAAGAAAGGATCCCGATGCTGATCCCGTCATAAGGGGATAACACCGCGTCGATATTCTCCGTGGAATAGTGGGCGCTCAGCAAGTTATCCATGCGGGCCTGAGCGGTAGCCCCGTCCCAACGCAGCGTGGCGATTTGCTCCATCTTGGTTTGTCCGCTGCGCACGACGAGCTTGCCGGAATCGATGTACGGCTGAAGCACGGACATGGCGCCGTCATAGAAGAAGTAGGCGTTGTTGTCGTCCGGCGAGCCGCCGAACAGTTCGATGTTAAACGGGCCTTTGCCGTCCTTCAGGCCCAGCTTCTCTTCAATGTAGGAGGCCTGCTGCACGCCAACCTTGAAGTTGTCGAAGGTAGCGTAGTAGTCGACGTACTCGCTGTTCATGATCAGCCGGTCGTAGGCGACGACTTGAATGCCCTGGTCATGGGCTTTTTGCAGCACGTCCGTGAGGGCGCCGCCGTCGATGGCGGCAATGACAAGGACTTTTACGCCTTTGGTGATCATATTTTCGATTTGCGACACCTGGTTTTCGATGACGTCTTCTCCATATTGCAGATCGGTGCCATAACCCAGGTCCTTAAATTCCTTGACCATGTTGTTCCCGTCGTTCACCCAGCGTTCGGATGATTTCGTCGGCATGGCAATGCCGATCGTTCCCTTCTCGCTGTTGCCCGATCCGCTGCCGCCGCCGTTTCCGCCGTTGGCGCAAGCCGCGAGGGCCAATACCATCGCCAGTGCAAGTAAAATAACCGTTACCTTCTTCAAAGCCGATTCCCCCTATACCTGAAATGAATGCGTTTACAGTAGGGAGTATAGCAAGCGAAGGGGAGGCCGTATTTACAGCGAATTGACTCTTTTTATAAAAATCGAACCTTTGTGGAAGGCTTGGCTCAAAAATAGAAGGAAGGGGAGGGGGCGGAAAATCGCGCAAAAAAGGGGGGAGATTTACTCCCCCTGGGCGTCTTCGCGTCCAAATGCGCCTTTGCGGTACTGCAGCGGAGAAAGACCGGTCGACCGCTTGAATGCCGTACTAAAATAATGCTGGGTTTCGTAACCGACTTGTTCGGCGATCTCGGCAATCGTCAGCTCGGTTGCATTCAACAACCGGGTCGCTCGTCGGATGCGAAGTTGCGTCAAATAACTGTTAAACGTCGTCCCTAGCTCCTGCTTGATCATGCGGCTTAAATAAGCCGGGGAAGATTGCAGCTCTTGCGCCATCGCTTCCAGGGTTAGCCCGCCGTCGCCGAAATGCTCCAGCATGTACTGCTTGGCTCGGCGCACCAGCGGCGAAACGACGGTTTCCTTCATGACGGCGGACTTGGCTCTCCGGTAAATGGCCGGAAGCTCCAGCACGTCGCTGCTCCCCTCGGCCAAATGGACCTCGGCGGCGATTTTCAAGTGGGTTCGCACCAAGGACTCGATGCGGTTGAAATCGGCCTCGGCGTCCAAACTCCACAGCAGGACGACGATCAGGCCGAAGGGATCGCGGAAGATGGCCTTGGGATAGGAGGCGAGCACCTCGGCGGCGATATTTTCGACCGCATATCCGTAAAGCTGCCGTTCGTTCTCTTTGAGGACTGTGGAGGAGCCAGCCGATTCAGGCAAACGGATGATACCGAGCCAATCGGGGCAGGCGTCCGGCAGCTTCAAAAACTGCAGCTGTTCGGAGATTTCTACGCCCGTCATTCCGCCGTCCAGCCACTGCTGGCAAAACCGCTCCCTCAGGAGCGGGTAGCTGCGGGTAATTTGCCGCGAGGCTTCTTGCCATTGCTGCTGCTTGGACGTTTCTTCCTCCAGTTCCCCGCGCACCTGGCGCAGCACCTTCTCGAGCTGCGCCGGATTGGCCGGCTTCAGAATGTAATCCTTCACTTGAAGGCGAATTGCCTTTTGCGCATACGCGAATTCGTCATGACCCGTGATGATGACGATTTTACACTCCGGCAACTGCTCGCGAACCCGCTTCATCAGCTCGATGCCGTCCATGATCGGCATGTTCAGGTCAACGAGCAGGATATGGACGCCGTGCCGGATGGCCATCTCCAAGGCTTCCTCGCCGTCTTCCGCCTCGGCGACTACCGTAAGGCGCAAGCTTTCCCAGTCCACGCTGTCACGGATGCCTTCGCGAATAATGCGCTCATCGTCGGCGATGAGTACCTTCCAACGGTTTTCCGAGAATATTCCTTTCATGATTCGTTCCTCTCCCAGCGGGTTTGTTCATCCCGAATGATCGGGTGGGTGACGGTAACTACCGTTCCCCGGCCTTCTTCGCTTTGGATCGCCAGCCCATATTTGGCGCCGAAGGTCAGCGTGATCCGGGCTTGCACGTTCAGCATCCCGTAACCCTGGCTGCCTTCGCCTGCGGCGGTTAACCCTATCGATTCGGAGCCCCGTTCCCGGCCGTCTGCGGTGGCCGCGGCTTGCAGTTCCTTTTGCAATTGGGCCAGCTTATCCGCCGGAATGCCTTTTCCATCGTCCCGGATGGTGATCACCAAGGTGCCGCTGTCCTCGGCAGCCTCGATGACAACGCGGCCCGGGCCGCGGCGTTCCTTGATCCCATGGTAGATGGCATTCTCCACGATCGGCTGGAGGATCAGCTTTAACACATAGACGCCTCGAATTTCCGGGGCGATGTGCAGCGAGTAATCCATTTTGTTTTGATAACGGACGGATTGAATCTGCAAGTAACTGCGGACATGCTCGATTTCATCGTTCAGCGGGATGATGTCATTCCCCTTGCTGAGGCCGATTCGGAACAGCTTCGACAAGGACTCCGCCATTTCCGCGATATCTTCCGCGCCTTTGCGGCGGGCCATCCAATGGATCGTATCCAGCGTATTGTACAAAAAGTGCGGTTTGATATGCGCCTGCAGGCTCCGCAGCTCCGCTTCCCGTTTCTGACGCTCCTGCAGCTCGGTCAAGGAGAGCAGCCGATGGATCTGCTGCAGCATGGCATTGAACCGGCGGCCGAGCAGGCCGATTTCGTCGGTTCGGTCGCTCCAGTGGCGAATCGTCAGATCGCCGGACTGGGCTTTTTGCATAAAGGATGCCAACTGTCCGATTGGCCTGGATATCGTGTGGGCCAAATAGAAGGAGGCCGTCATCCCCAGCAAGCAGACGACAAAAACAAAGCTGACCACGTAAAAGCGAATCTCGCGCATTTCCGAAGCGGACTCCGCCATTGAAAATACGCCGACGGTCGTCCAGTTCGTAAACGGCGAATGCCGGTAAATGAATTGCAATTCGCGGCCGCCCAGCCGCTCCGCGTAGGTTCCAGAGCCATCCTGGCCGAGCCGCTCCAACGGGACGCGGTCGATGTAAGGCTCCGGCGGGGCATAGATCAGTTCGCCGTTTCCGTCGACCACCGTTAAATAGCCCGTTTTCCCCAAACGGACGTCCTGGGCGGTTTCGGCGATGACCCGCAGCTTGAGGTCGATTAATACGACGCCTTTGACCTGCTGGGTCTCCGGGTCGAGAATGGCCCTTACGGCCGAGACGACCTCGCTGTCCTTGTAGTTTACATGCGTAGTCACGTTTCGGCCTCGCGGATGACCGATGATTTTGAAGATTCCTTTATTGCGGACCGCCTCCTGATACCAGGCTTCCCGGGTCAGGTCACCATCGGTTCTGGCGTACATTTCGTTGCTGATATAGTCGCCGCGGCCGTTGACGATCAGAATCCCCGCAACCTCCGAGTACAAGGTAGTAAAGCCCTGCAGGAATTTGCGGATCTCGTAGTGGTCGGCATCCGCCTCGGCCGTTGTCATTGTTGGAGGAGGTGCCGTGGATCCGGCGGAGCGAACTTCCTTCTGTGGGCGGGCTCCTGTGCCTCCAGCGGGTTCGTGTCCCTCGGATGACAATGCCGGCACAACGTTGGGTTCCGCATCCGCATCGCTTCTGTTTTCGAGAAATTGCAGCACCTCCGGGTTAAAGGAGATGAAGAACGTCATGTTTTGCAAATTCTCCACATACGTCTCCAGCGAACGGTTTACCTTGCCGATCAACTGCAGCGTATTGTCCGTGATCTGGCGTTCGATAATGCGGTTGACCGTCCAATTCGTCAGCACGCCCAGCCCGATGGAGGGGAGGATGCTGATCAGCATGAAGTGGACGATTAATTTGTAGCGGATCGGCAGGTTATTCAGCGAAAAACGGCGGATCTCCCAGGTCCGTTTGCCATAGCTATTTCGCATAGTAATCATTCACATTCTGCCGCGTGACGACGGTGATGCCCGTATCCAGCCGTTGGGGAACGCGGGGGCCGGGGTGCTGCGACCCATCCGGGTCATGCTTTAACGAAAATAGCAGATGCAGCGACCAATATCCCATGTTCCACGTTCCCTGGGCCATCGTGGCGGCGATATCTCCGCTCTTGACCAGGTCCAGGGTGCCTTTATCGGTGTCGAAGCTGATGATCTTCGGACCGGATGATGCCAAGCCATATGCCCGCACGGCTTCCGCAACGCCGATGCCGCCGTTCGCTTCGGTGGTGAAAATGCCGGCGATCCCCGGGAAGTCCTGCAGGATCTCTTCCGCCGATTGCCGGGAGTAAAGCTCGTCGCCTTTGCCGTTTTTGGTGGCGGCGATGCGCATGTCGGGGAATTCCTGCTTGATGGTATCGGAGAATCCTTCCGTCCGTTCCTGATGGTTTTGTTGATCCGGCACGGTGACGATAGCCACCTCCCCGCGTCCGCCGGTGAGTTCGGCCATTTTCCGCGCAGCCTCGACGCCGGCCGAATAGTTGTCGGTGCCGAGGAAGGAAAAGGCGCGGCTGCCCGGGGCGTCGGAATCGAACAAGACGACCGGGATGCCGGCGTCGACGGCCTTGTTGATCGTGGCGGTGAGCTCGGTCGGATGGATGGCGGAGATCGCGATCCCGGCCGGTTTTTTGGCGATGGCCTGCTCCAATACCGTGATTTGTTCATGAATGTCGCGCTGGGTAGAGCCGCGGTATTCCACGGAGACGTTCAGCGCCTGGGCCGCGTCTTCGAAGCCTTTCAGCCCGCTTTTCCAATAATCGATCCCCATTTGAAATGTCACCATCACGTATTTCTCATCGATGGATCCTTGGAGGCCGCCGGAATTCCATTGATCGTTCAAATGGCTCTGGGAGCGATAATCCAGCACGTATAACGCGAAGCAGGCGAATAACAGCAAATAAACGATCCATATTTTCTTCATATGAAACCCCTTTCATAGGAAGAGTTACCAATCGGTAAACTTTCGACAACATCATACTATGATTCGGTAAAAATGATAATTATTATTTTATGTTGAAAAGAATCGTAGCCACATCAACATGTACTGTCCTCTGTTTCCGGCCAAAAATCATATAGAAATTTGATTTACCCTATCACTAACAAATATATAACAAATAATAACGGGATTAGTATATAATAAGCCTAACTTACATCATAATGGAGGGCTTATGAACAACCGCAGCTATGTGATCAACCATTGGAACTTCAAAGCGTGTGACGAAACGGAATGGAAGCCGGCCCGGGTGCCGGGCACGGTGCATACGGATCTGCTTCGCAACGGGATGATCCCCGATCCGTTCTATGGAACAAACGAACATGACTTGCAGTGGATCGATCGAAAAGATTGGGAATACGAGGCCTCCTTCGAAATGGATGAGGTTTGGCTTGCCTTGCCGCGAATTGAACTCGTCTTTGACGGTTTGGACACGTATGCCGACGTCGCGGTCAACGGGGTGCGTGCCTTGTCGGCCGACAATATGTTCCGCGTCTGGCGAATCGATGTGAAGCCGCTGCTGCGCGAAGGCCTTAACAAGGTTACGGTCCGCTTCCGCTCGCCGATCGCGGAGGACTTGCCCAAGCTTGAGAAGCTGGGTTACGACCTGCCGGCGTCGAACGACCAATCGGAGCTGGGCGGGTTAGGCGACCGCCGGGTCAGCGTGTTTGCCCGCAAAGCGCCGTATCACTACGGCTGGGATTGGGGGCCGCGCTTCGTGACCAGCGGGATCTGGCGCGAGGTCCGGTTGGAGGGCCGGAGCGGCCCGGTCATTCGCGACCTGCATATTCGCCAGGACCGGGTTAACGTCTCGGTTGCCGAGCTTACCGCCGTGGCGGAGATCGAAACCTCCGAGCGCTGGGAAGGCCGGCTGCGGTTAACCAACGGCGAGCTGACCTGGGAATGCCCCGTGGCGCTGGAGCCGGGAACGCACGTGGCGGAGGTGCCTGCGGCGATCTCGCAGCCGAAGCTGTGGTGGTGCCGGGGGCTGGGAGAACCGGCCATGTACAGCTTCCGCGCCGAGCTTGTGGCGGACGGCGGGCAGGGAACGATCGCCGAGGCGTCCGTCCGCACCGGGCTACGCGACATCAAGCTGGTGCGGGAAAAGGACGCTGCCGGCGCTTCCTTCCGCTTCGAGTTAAACGGGGTGCCGGTATTTGCCAAAGGGGCCAACCATATCCCGAACGACAGTTTTTTGACCGAAGTGACGGACGAACGCTACCGCCATGAGATCGCCTCGGCGGCCGAAAGCGGCATGAACATGCTTCGCATCTGGGGCGGCGGTATTTACGAACAGGACATCTTTTACCGGCTGTGCGATGAATACGGGATCTTGGTCTGGCAGGACTTCATGTTTGCCTGCAGCATGTATCCGGGGGAACCGGAGTTTCTTGACAGCATTGCCCGCGAAGCGGAGGACAACGTCAAGCGGCTGCGGAATCATCCGTGTATCGCGCTATGGTGCGGCAATAACGAAATCGACTCGGCTTGGGCCCATTATGAGGAAGACGGCGGCTGGGGCTGGAAAAAGGATTTCACCTCGGAGCAGCGTGAGAAGCTATGGGCCGATTACGAAGCGATCTTCCATCGGATCCTGCCGCAAGTCGTGGAACGCCATGCCGGCGGGGTGGCCTACTGGCCGTCTTCGCCGCTCCGTAAGCTGACGGGGGAAGCGAACCAGCATGCGCTCCAAGTGACCGGCGAAGGCGACGTCCACTACTGGGGCGTGTGGCACGCGGTCGAGCCGTTCGACAACTATAATCTCCGGGTCGGCCGCTTTATGAGCGAATACGGCTTCCAATCCTTCCCGGAGCTGGAATCGGTGCTAACCTACGCGCCGGAGAGCGAGTTGGCGCTGGAGTCCGACATCATGCTGGCCCATCAGAAGAACGGCCGCGGCAATCAGCTGATCAAAGAATACATGGACCTTTATTTGCCTGCGCCAAAGGACTTCAAATCGTTCCTGTACATGAGCCAGGTGCTCCAGGCCGAGGCGATCCGCACGGCGATCGAAGCGCACCGCCGCAACAAGCCTTATTGCATGGGGACGCTGTACTGGCAGATGAACGATTGCTGGCCGGTGGCGTCTTGGGCTGGGATGGACTATTACGGACGCTGGAAGGCGTTGCAGTATACGGTTCGCAGAAGCTTCCGCGACGTCATGTTGGCGATTTATGAGCCGGAGGATGGTCCGATCTCGATCAGCCTGGTGTCCGATCTGCAGAAGCCGGTGGAAGCCCAGCTGCGGCTGTCCCTATACGACTTCCAGGGCACCTTGTTGAAAGAACAGGCATTGGAGGTTCGCGCGGCTGCGGATTCCGTCGTCAAAGCTGCGGTGTTCACCCGGGCGGAATGGCTGGAGGGCCGCGATCCAAGACAAGTCGTATTGCATGCCGTCCTGGAGTTGGATGGAAAAGCGGTAGACGACAAACCGCATTATTTCGTATCGGCCAAAGCACTTTCGTTACCGCAGGCGAACATCACCGTTCAGGAAGAGGCCGGGAGCGGCGGCAGCCGATTTACCTTGGTCAGCGATGTCTTGGCACGCCAAGTGTGGATTTCGGCGGAAGAAGAGGGCATTTTCTCGGACAATTACTTTGACCTGATCCCCGGCGTTCCGGTGACGGTGGAATTCCGGCGGCGGGGCGGCACGGACAGCGCGGAACCTTTCGTAGCGGGGAATCCGGGCCGGTTGACCGTCCGTTCGATGGCCGACTTCGTGTGAATTCGACTCTGGATTTTACCGTGTTATAATAAACAGATAGAAAATCACGTGTTATGTAAATTGTAAAACACGGTAACATTCCGGAGAAAAGAGATGGGGATCATACGTAACTCAAGCCGAATTCATTTCGTCGTAACGTTCGCGCTGATCGGCGCGAAGCTGTTATTGCTGCGTTATTTTTTCTATGGGAGCCTTGCGGGTCAGGGCTTGCCCGGCGAATGGCTGTCGATGCTGGCGCTGTTGTGTCTGGTTGAACTGCTGACGCCGGCCAAGGGCAAATGGGGGGTATACCTGGGGTTTAACCTCGTCATTTCCGTAATCTTGTTTGCCGCGACGGTGTATAATGCCTATTTCGGGACGGTACCGACTTATGCGGTGCTTAGCGGATTAAACCAGGTCCCTGAGGTCAAAGCAAGCGTAGCTTCGCTCTTGCGGCCCGAACAATTCCTGTATTTCGTCGACCTGCCGGTGCTGATCGCGGTGCGCATCCTCTTTGCGGCTCGGGGCCGCCGGACTTCGCGGGGGTTCGGTCTGTCGGGAAGCCTTAGCTTCCGAACGGATCGGCCGCGTACCTCGTTGACGTGGAAAGTGGGCGTGGCGTTCGTCCTGATCGTCAGCCTCATGTTATCCGGCCTTTACATCCGCTCGGGGAAGAGCATCGATAACGAGCTGGTGCGGGCCGAAAGCGTCGGTTTCTTTAACTTTCAGGTGGATGCGGCGATCCGTAACCAAGAGGAAGAGCGGATGATCGCGGAAGGCAATCTGCAAGAAACGGCGGCCAAAGTCCGGCAGCTGGAGAGCAGTTATCCTTACCAAACGGCTGCGTCGACAGGCGAACCGGCTTACTTCGGCGCCGCCCAAGGGATGAACCTGATTGTCGTGCAAATGGAGTCGTTCCAGAACTTCCCGATCAACTTGAAATTGGACGGCAAGGAGATTACGCCCGTGCTGAACAGTTTGGCGAAGGAAGGCTTCTACTTTCCGCACGTGTTCCAGCAAATCGGGCCCGGCAATACGTCGGACGCCGAGTTTATGTCCAACACCTCGATTTATCCGACGGCCGCTGAGGCGATGTCGACCGGCTACGGCGACCGGCAGATCCCAAGTCTGCCGCGCTTGCTCCAAAGTCAGGGGTACGTAGCTAACACGTTCCACATCAATAAAGTGACGTTTTGGGATCGCCACAAAATGTATCCGGCGCTGAACTTCGATAAATATTACGATAAGCCGTATTATACGAACGATCACTTTAACGATTTCGGCGCGTCCGACGAGGAAATGTACCGGGTTGGCGTGGAAAAGCTGGCCGAGCTCAAGGCGCAAGGCAAGCCGTTTTACGCCCAGTTCGTCACCACCTCGAGCCATAATCCGTTCGTGGTGCCGAAGGACCGCCGCCATATCGAACTGCCGGCGGATCTGGAAGGCACGATGCTCGGGAATTACATCGCGGCGGCCAACTACACCGATTATGCGATCGGCAAGCTGATCGACCGGTTGAAGCAAACGGGCATGTGGGACAATACGATGCTGGCGTTTTACGGGGACCACTTCGGCCTCCAGGAGAAAGACGTTCCCGCCCGGGAGATCAGCGAGAAGCTGGGGATTGCTTACGACGAACGGATCAGCCGTTTCAACATCCCGCTGATCATTCACCTCCCTGGCCAACAGCATGGTCAAATGGTGGAACGCACCGGCGGACAAGTCGATATTCTGCCGACGGTAGCCAATCTCCTCGGCCTCTCGCTGGAGGATGAAGGCTTTACCGCCTTCGGGCATGACTTGTTGAACATCGACCGGAACGTAGTTGGGATGCGCTATTATCTGCCGACGGGCTCGTTCTTTAATGACGAGGTCATGTTCGTGCCGGGCGCCGGCTTTGACGACGGCACCGCCGTCTCGCTGGACACGCTGCAACCGGTCGCCGATATCGCGCCGTACCGCAGCGACTACGATTATGTGACGGAGCTGATGAAGCTGTCGGACGAATACGTCAAGCTGCTCCCCAAACGGGGGCAATAGCAAAAGAAGGCCCTGCCGGATGCCGCTAGCAAGCGGTTATCTGGTAGGGCCTTCTCTTTTTATACCGTCGAATCAACCAAGAATCGTATACCCGGTTCGAGCGCTGTCGGCCACGAGATCGGGCAGCTCTTGCAATTGAAGCTCATAAGCTTCGCGAGTGATGCTTCCTTCGTTCAACCGCTTCTGCAGCTGCTCTTGCAGCTGGGCGACCTGCAGCCGGACAACCCGGTCCGCGTCTTGGCCATGGGATTCGGCGATGTCCGCCAGCGACTTGCCTTCCAGCAAGGCATCGTAGACCTCCTGGTCGGAGGAAGCGCCGAGCAAGCCGTTAAGTTCATCCTCCGGACGCTCCGCGTCATTGCTGAGGCTGGATTGCTTGGACGGATGCGCGGCGTAGGCCAGGCTGGTCAAATAACCGGACATGCTGGGGTTTATCGTAATGACGAGGGCCATCGTACCGAGGATGACCACTTTTTTAAGTTTAAATTTCATCGGATTGAATTCCTCTCTTGAACCAGGGATAGGGATAGGTGAAGCAATGATTCCTAGAAGTAATACGGATGAGAAGCCCGGTAAGTTTCAATTGCCCCGCGCCGATCGGCTGCCTCCTTGGGAAAAAGGGTGGTGCAGGAAGAGTTCCTTACGTATAATGGAGTTCAATTAGGGGTGCTTACGGAGCAAAGGAGGGCGCAAAACGAGATGGCAGAGCATATGGCAATCCGGTCGATAAATGTGGGCAAGCCGACCGAGGTTGAGCATCAAGGCAAAACGGTACGAACGGGGATTTTCAAAAAGCCCGTGACGGATGCGCGGTATTTATCGACGGTGAACTTTGCCGGAGACGAGCAAGCGGATCTCCGATTCCACGGAGGCCCGGATAAGGCGGTCTGCGTGTATCCGTTCGAGCGGTATGCTTATTGGGAGGAGAAGCTGGGGATCACCTTGGACCTTGGAGCCTTCGGGGAAAATATCACGACCGAAGGGATGCTCGAAGAGGAGATCTGCATCGGCGACCGGTTTCACTTGGGCGAAGCCGTCGTTCAGGTCAGCCAGCCCAGACAGCCTTGCTTCAAGGTAGGCGTCAAACACGGCATCCCGGAGCTGCCGCTGGAGATCCAGCAAACGGGGTACACCGGTTATTACTTCCGGGTTCTTCGCGAAGGGGAGGTTCGCCCCGGGGATCGGCTGGAGCTGATCGAACGGCACCCGGCAGGCGTCACGTTGGCCTTCGCGAACCGCGTCATGCATCTGGATAAGGAGGATGCCGAGGGGATCCGGCGCGTTTTGGCCGTAGAGGAACTGTCGGATAGCTGGCGCGAAACGTTGAGCGCCCGGTTAAGTCGGCTGGCGGGGGAATAGGCCTCCTTGTCATGATCCGCTTCCCGCGAGGGGGGCGGTTTTTTTATGCCTTCAGGACTAGGCAGGGACAGGTGGGATCCGGGACTTCCGGGCCTCTTGGTTCAAAGCTAGGCTTCCAGGGGTAAATTTTTTTTGCGGCAGGAAATCATAGAAACTTTTACCTGCAATGATACGTCAAATGGGAAGAGTTATTTTCTTTAGCTCTGTTTATGAGCATGGGGAGGATGAGATTTTTGAAAAAACTATGGGCTTCGCTCTTAGCCGCATTTCTAATCATACCAATGTTTCAACAAACGACGGCGCAAGCGGCTACGCCGATCAGCATCTACATCGACGGCAGCCGGCTGACAACGGATCAGGCGCCGGTCGTCATCAGCGGTCGGGTTATGCTGCCGCTGCGGGCCATTTTCGAGGCGCTGGATGCTACGGTCAACTATAACCAGACGCTGCAAACCGTCACAGCCCACAAAGACGGCACGACGATCGTGCTGAAGCTGAAGTCGCGTTCGGCTACGATCAACAACGAGGCGGTGTTGCTCGACGTGCCGGCGCAAAGCATCAAAGGCAGAACGATGGTGCCTGTCCGCTTCGTCAGCGAAGCGCTTGGCCAGCAAGTCGGGTGGAACAATTCCACCAAAATCGTCACGATCAACTCCGGCTCGGGCACGGGAGGCTCGGATAACGGGAACGCCGATCCTAACCCAGTAGCCTACGTATCTGCGCGCGACGTGGGTAATAACGGGGACGG
This sequence comes from Paenibacillus timonensis, assembly GCF_022427145.1. GTDB lineage: Bacteria > Bacillota > Bacilli > Paenibacillales > Paenibacillaceae > Fontibacillus > Fontibacillus timonensis. Next base: position 16,596 of record NZ_JAKSXN010000006.1, on the reverse strand, counting down.
CCGGGATTTGGAGATCAGCTTCTCGAAATCCTCCAACGAATCGCGCGTCGAACAGTACCGCGTGATGATCGTGAAAGCATCGAATGCTTCCGCCTTTAACCTGACGGCAGCGCAAAGGGTCGGATCGGCCAATTACACCTCGTTGTCGCCATCGGGAACCGATCCGGTCTTGAACCTGTCGGCCGGTGCCCGGGACGTGGACGGATCCGCCATTCGCGAAAACCAATCTTACGTCGCTTATGTATTGGCTATTGGTAAAGGCAATAGCGCCGATGCGTTGTCGAATCCGTCTCCGGCCATTACGTTGTCCAATGGCGCTGCGGTGGCCGCTCCGACGAACGTGAAGGTCAGCGACGTGAGCGATTACGGCGACGGCCGCGACTTGAACGTTACGTTCTCGCGGGCTCAAAACGAAAGCATCATCGCCAACTACCGGGTGTTCGTCGTTAAGACGAAGGATGCCGGAAGCTTTACGCTGAGTTCGGCCAACAACGTGCCGAGTTCGTACTCCACGGTCGTGTCCAAGTCGGGCAGCGGTTCAACGTTAACCGGCCAATTGGCATCTTCCGCCCGGGATACGTCCGGCGATCTGATCAAGACCGGCGTGTCTTACACCGTTTTTGTGCAGTCGGTCAGCAATCATTCGGGATATGCAAACAAATTGTCATCGGCATCTTCCGCCATCACGCTTGCGACGGGTTCGGTGATTTCGCCGGTCATTACGAAGGTGGAAGACTGGAACGACTACGGCGATGGCCGTGACCTGCGCGTTAGCTTCAATCGGATCTCGGACGAAACGCGGATCGGCTCTTACCGGATTTTCGTCGTCAAGGCCAGCGATTATGCCAACTTCAGCCTGGCAAAAGCGAATGCGGTATCCAGCGTGAACTATACGCAGGTCAATAAGACCGGCTCGAATATCACGTCGTATGCCTTGTCCTCCAGCGCGCGGGATGTAGACGGAGCCGCGATTCGCAATGGCGTCAGCTACCGGGTATTCGTCATGGCCGTAGGTACCGGAAATTATGCAGGAACGAATACGCTATCCTCCGCTTCAAGTGCCATTACGCTGACATACGGCAACACGGTGGATACGGTATCGAACGTGACCGTCGAAGATGTGAGCGATTATAATGATGGCCGCGACCTGCGGGTGACCTTTACCCGGGCTTCGAACGAAACGTATATCAGCAATTATCGGATCATGGTGGTCAAAACCTCGGATGCGGGCAACTTCACGTTATCCAAAGCTAACAATGTCGGCAGTTCCAACTATACGACGGTGAGCAAGAACGGCTACACCCTCTCCACGGTGCTGAACGCGGGGGCAAGGGACGTCGACGGGGCGACGATCCGTAACGGGGTAAGCTACCGGGTGTTTGTCCTCTCGGTAGCCACCAACGGATATAATCTGAGTAATGCGTTGTCCTATTACTCCTCGCCGATTACGTTGTCTACCAATGCGGTTGGCGCCGTTTCGAACCTGAACGTCGCCGACGTCAGCGATTACGGAGACGGCCGCGACCTGTGGGTGTCGTTTAACCGTGCCGCCGACGAATCGAATATCAGCCACTACCGGATCATGGTGGTGAAATCGGCGAACGCCGGCAGCTTCAATCTGTCGAAGGCGAATGCCGTACCGAGCGACAGATACACGTATATCAGCAAGGGCAACTATACGTTAACCGGCACCCTGGCTGCGGGAGCCAAGGACGTTGATGGCGCCGCGATTCGCAGCGGCGTCAGCTACCAAGTTTTCGTCCTGTCGTATGGCAGTGGCGGTTATTCCGGCAGCAATGCGCTTTCTTACGCTTCGAACGTCATTACGCTCTCGGGTACCGCCGTTGGGACGGCTACGAACGTCACGGCGAACGACGTGAATGATCTCGGCGATGGCCGGGATCTGCGAGTGACGTTTACCCGGGCCTCGAACGAAACGTATATCAGCCAATACCGGGTGTTCGTGGTGAAGGCGTCGAAGTTCGGAAGCTTTGATTTGAACGCAGCGAATTCGACTAATTACTATACGCCCGTCAATAAAAACGGGGCGACTCTGATCGTTGACCTCGGGGCTGGGGCACGGGATACCGATGGGGAAGTGATCCGCAACGGCGTGGCTTACCGGGTCTACGTCCTGTCGGTTGCCGCGAGCGGCGTTGGATCGAATGCGCTGTCGGGGGTTTCGAACGAGGTTACGTTGAACAACAGCGGGGCGCTCGAGCCATTGAACGTTTCAGTTACAGTTCCGGAAAATGCATACTCTTACAGCGACATTGTAGTAAGCTTCAACAAACAGCCGAATGAAAATAACGTTCAAGAGTACCGCATCATGGTCGTTCCAGCAGCCAATGTCAGCAGCTTTGATCTGAATTATGCGAATAAAGTGGATGTAGCTGATAACTATACGGCCGTTCCTAAGAACGGACAAAATATCCAAGTTCCGTTGGGCAAAGGCAACACGGTATTTGGCACACCAATGGATACGAATACGACCTATCATGTATTTGTATTAACCGTGGCGACTTCCCAATCGGGCTTGCCTAACGTCTTGTCCGGTCCATCAGGCCAATTGAAGTTGAAAGTTAATCCGAGCACTGTACCCGTGCCCGCCGCAACCATTGTTAGTGCTACGGCAAATGGCTCTAACATTGATGTAAACATCAACAAACCTGTTGAAGATCAAAACATCGATAAATATCTTGTTATTGCCGTACCCGATACGGATGTTTCATCGATTATAGCTTCGGGAGGGTACCAAGGGGCAAATGTAGCAAAACAAGGTCCTTATTCAAGTACTGTAAATAAGGATTATCAAGGAAAAGATATTGATATTCAGAGTAAATCCTATAGTATTTTCGTCATCACGGTACCAGATACGAGTAAATCCACGAATTATGCCTTATCCGGACCAACTCCGGTCTCGTCTAATCCTTAAGTGAAATAATAAAAACCTACGAAGAGCGGTTCGCCTAAAAAGGGCGCCGCTCTTTTTTTTCTCCTGTAACCTACTGGACGGAGCCGGCGGATTGACAATCTTTTCAAAATTTATGTACCATTAAGGTCAAACTAGGGAGCGGGAAGGAAACGGAATGCGGAATTTGGGCGAAGCGGTCAAGGCGGACGGAACGCTGGACGATAACCGGATCTGGCGCAGGGAACCGATGTACCAGGGCATGAACGGGCGATGGGTGGAGCGGTTTTATACCGACCCGGGGCACTCTTATATCTTCAAGCCGCTGACCAACGGCGAATCGGTGGATCAGGAGGCGTGGGTGTACCGGAACGTCCTGGCCAAGCTTCCCGAGATTGCGGTACCGAAGCTGCTTCTGGCCTCGCCGGAAGGGAAAGGCGCTGAGGGCTGGACGGTTTTCGAGGATCTGGGACCGCTGCAGCATGCCTATCGATTGGAGTACGCCCAAGCGGCGGCCAGACAGCTGGCCCGCCTACATGCCGCACCGGCGGAACAATGGCCGGGCTTAACGGCCCAAGGCCCCAAGCCGGGCATTGAGGTCATTGCCGCTGATGTGCTGCGACGGCGGGACGAGGCACTGGCCGTCCTTGACGGGCAGGGACTGCCGATTCAATGGCTCGACTGGGAGATCGTCCCGGCGGTTCGGGACGGGTACGGCTTCAACGTCAGGCGGCAGGTGTTGTCGCATGGCGACCTGCATCTTGGCAACTACGCCGTGACGGAGGCGGGGCGGGTAGTTCTGCTCGATTGGGAGCACGCGCATCGGAATCTCCCGTACTGGGATCTGTACCATCTGATCGACATGTCGCATCCACGGTTCCCGAAGGCGATGCCGTCGGAGGATCGAATGAAGCTGCTCGAGACGTATCTGGACGAAGCGGACAAGCAGGGTACGCCATGGATCAGGAAATTGCTGATCAGGGAATATGCCCGGTTTGCCGCGATCTTTTCCCTATGGATGCTGCTGTTGATCGAAAGCGATTTGCGGCGGGGAGGCGGCGTTTGGACGAAGGAAGGGTTGTTGCGGCAACGGGAGGAAACGGCGGACGGCTTGGCCGGATGCCTGGAACTGTTGGATACGCAGCGGTAACGGCAAGGCGCGCGTGCAAACCAAGGACGGCCTTAGAATGTGCAGTGGCTTGCATTGAACCGGTGGGGATTCCTGCAAAAGTGCAGTTATTTTTCCGGAATCAGGCCCAACCCTTGTGAATACCTGCAAAAATACATTTATTTTCGAGAAAAGCTTGAATAACTCGAAGAACAGTAGAAATACCTGCACTTTTGCATCTTTTTTGCCACGTTCTAGGAGATTGGCTGAAATACCTGCACTTTTGCAGTTATTGTTTCCTGTACGCCAGCGGCGTTAGACTAACCCATACGAAAAAGGCGGGATCCCATTTGAAGAAAGTCGGTTTAGTCATGCGAAAAATCCAGTATGCGGAAGCCCAAGGCCCACGCGTGTTCGCGGAGCGGCTGCGCGATATCGGCCGGGAGCTTGGCGTGGAGATCGTATTTATCTCTCCGGAGCGCCATGTCAGCGGACATGATTGGCTTCCCGGCTACGAGCATGAGAAAGGCGATCTGGTCAACTACGATATCGTACTGGATCAAATCCATTCGCATCAGATCGAGCATGTGATATATACGGTTTCCGGGTTTACTTTTCTAAAAATGTTTCTCCCCAAAAGCGTGCTATTCCCGCATAGCTTCCCCGACCCGGCGTTAACCGGGTACGAAATGATGAAGCCGTTTTACGGGATCGTGGATAAGGCCGTCGTGCAGACGGAGTTTTTGCGGCGGCAGATGAACGACGTGTTTGGTGTGACGGACGTGGACGTGATCCCGATCGGGTTCAACGAATCGCTGGCGGAGCGGCATTTTGACCCGGCGGCCATCGTCGGTAACCGGGTGTTGTGGATCGGGCGGGACGAAGAGAACCGGCGGCCGGACCTGGTGTTGGAGTATGCGCGGCAAAATCCGGACAAGGATGTCGTGATGGTATTCGGCGGGGAGCGCTACAAGGAAAGCATGAAAAAATACGACATCCCGCTCAATGTCACCTTGCGGTTCGCCTTAAGCCAGGACGAAATATTCTCGCTGATGAATTCGGCCAAGGTGTATTGGAGCTGCTCCCGGTTCGATACCTTTGCAATGCCGCTAACCGAAGCCCTGGCCATGGGCAAAATCGTCGTTAAGCCGGAGCATCCTTGCTACGGTCATATCGGATCCAAACATGCCTTTGCCGGCAACGAGAACAACTGGTTTGAGCTCGTCAACATGGCTGCGGCCGCGCCGCTTAAGTTTTCCGCGGACAACCGGGAATACGCCTTCGCGAAGTTCTCGGCGACGGTGATGAAGCAAGGGTATGAACGCTTCTTTAGGGAGTGGCTGAAATGAATCGGATGTCGGTGGGATCCAAGCTAGCCGGCAGGATTGAGCAGTTGGCAGCGAGCGGCTGGCCGCCGTGCGAGCTCGAGTCGCTTGGCGCGTGGAAGCTGCGGGCGAACGGAGGCGTCACGACGCGGGCCAACAGCGTGCTGGCGGCCGGGCCGTTTCCGGAGGGCGACTGGCTGGAAGCGGCTGAACGGTTTTACCGGGAGCGCGGGTTGCCGCCGTGCTTTCACGTCAGCGAAACTTCGCCAGTAGAGCTGGATGGGCGGCTGGCCGCCGCGGGTTACGAAGTCTCGATGAATTGCCTGCTGCTGGCGGCCGACATCCGCGAGGTGCTTCAGCATTGCGCAGCTTACGGAATCGGCGAAGCTGAAGTTTGCTTGTCGGCACAGCCGGAGGAGCCTTGGATGGAGGAGTTCCTGCGGATGGAGGGATTTCCGGAAGAACGGCGGGCCGGGTATTCGGCGATTTTCACCGCGATGCCAGAGCCCAAGGCGTTTGCTGTCATTGAGGAGGCGGGAGAACCGATGGGAGTGGCCACGGTGGTCATCGAGAAGGGCTGGGGCGGAATCAGCAACGTTGTCGTCGACCCGCGCCACCGCCGCAAGGGCGTGGCAGGCCGTTTACTGCACGCGCTGGCGTCATGGGCGGCCGAGAACGGGGCGGAAGGCTTGTACCTGCAAGTGCTGGCGGGCAATGCGCCGGCGCTGGAGTTATACGACAAGCTAGGTTTTCGGGCCATCTCGGCCTATCATTACAGGGTTCGCAAGTAACGAGAAGCAGGGGGCGGCCAGATCGGTCCGCCTTTTTTTGCGTGGGGAGGAATTTTATGGGGATGGCGCGAAAATTACAATCAAGGGAACTAGAGGCCGGGTTTCTTACATAAACATGGAGTAGATCCATCGGTCAAAGAAAGGACTTGGGGTGTATGGCACAAACGCTGCTGTATCAATATGGGCCCGATCATTTTGAGACGCGGGCACCGGAACGGGAAGAACGGCGGGAAATGATCTACCGTAATCCCAACCCGGTGTATGTCGGATTCTGGAGAAGGCTGCTCGCTTGTTTCATCGATGGGATAATTTTGTCGGTGGCCGATTGGATTCTCCCCCTTCCCGATTTCACCCAAAGGCTGCTCGATTTGCTGTACTTCGTAATTCTTCCGGCTACGGCTTGGCAAGGCACGATCGGGAAACTGGCGGTGGGAGCGAAGATCGTGGGCGGGAATGGGGATCGGATCTCCATTTTGCGGTCGGTCGGCAGGTATTTTGCTCAATTTTTATCCGGCCTGCTCTTATTCATCGGGTTCATCATGATCGCTTTCAGCGCGGAAAAACGCGGCCTGCACGACTGGATCTGCGACACGTTTGTCGTGAATCGGGATTCGGAGTTGTATCCGTAAACCGAAGGAATTCCTTCGGTTGGACTCACGTGTTATGTAAGCGTTTTATTCAGAGGCCATGAGCGGAAACGGAGGAGATGACGGGTGACACGGACACTGGTAGAGCGATTGGGGTATGAAGGGGACGCTAAATTGTTGATCGTCAATGCGGACGATTTCGGGATGTGCCATGCGGAGAACGCGGCGATCATCCAACTGCTGCAGGAAGGCGCGGTATCCTCAGCCACGGTTATGGTCCCTTGTGCCTGGGCTAAGGAGGCCGCGGCCTGGAGCGTCGCTCATCCCGAATATGACGTTGGGGTACATTTGACGTTCACCAGCGAATGGAGCGGGTATAAATGGGGGCCGGTCACCCGGGACGGAGATGTGCGAACGTTGGTCACGGAGGAAGGTTATTTTCCCGGGGACGTGACCCGCTTCGAATTGCAGGCCAGCCGGCCGCAAGTGCGCCTGGAGATGATCAACCAGGTGGAGACGGCGCTGGCGTTGGGCCTTGCGCCTACGCACCTCGACAACCACATGGGCAGCCTATACGGCTTGGCCACCGGCAATCATTTCCTCGACGTGACGTTCGAAATCTGCGCGGATTATGGCTTGCCGTTTCGCTTGCCGCGTTCGCTGCCACAGGTGAGCACACTGCCGCCCGAGGCGGCCGCCCTAGCCCGGCAGGTCACCGAATTGGCCGATCGGATGGGCGTCATTCTTCTCGATGATCTAATCGGGCTGCCATTCGGTAAGCTGCCGGGCGAAACGTACGAAAGCTATAAGCGGGACATGATCGCCGTCCTTAAGGCGCTAAGACCCGGCGTTTCCGAGATCATCATCCATCCCGCGCTCGCGACGGAGGAGCTGAAGGCCATCCATGCCGAATGGGAAAAAAGACATTGGGATTATCAGCTCTTCCGCGATCCGGAGATCAAGGCGGCACTAGCGGAGGAAGGCATCGAGATGATCCGCTGGAAGGACCTGCAGCAGTTGCAGCAGCAACAGCGGCCTTAAAATCGGTCGGCTTTCGAATTGAAGGAGGCAAGGCGGATGATGCGCACCGCGAATCCGGGGAACCGGTCGGAGCTTCAAAAGGTAGCCTATAGTTCGGGCAATCTGGCGGTTAATTTGATGTCGCAGGCTTTTGCTACCTATCTCGTTTACTATTACGTCGACGTGCTGGGGGTCCGCCCGGCCTGGATCAGCTTGGCGATGGTCTTCCACGGCGTGCTGAACGCCGTGCTGAACCCGCTGTTTGGCCATCTGTCCGATCGGACCCGTTCGAGGTTTGGCAGACGACTCCCTTATATCGGGTTCGGCTTGGTTCCGCTTGCCGCGGCGTTTGCCCTGTTGTGGACGCCGCCGGCGGCCGGGGACGGGGCTTTTCTCTATTTTATAGGGACCGTGATGTTGTACGACGCGTTGTTCGTGTTGGTGGTGTTGAACTACTCCGCCTTGTTCCCGGAGATGTTCCACAGTATGAAGGAGCGCGCTTACGTCTCGTCCTGGAGGCAGATGTTAGGGATCGTTGGCATGATCGTTGGCGTGGCCATTCCGCCGTTGCTCTACTCGCAAATCGGTTGGGATGCGATGGGGGGGATATTTGCGGCGTTGTCGGCCCTATTCCTTGCCTTATCCCTTTGGGGGAGCCGGGAAAATCCCGACGCCCCGCGCACTACGTTCCGCTTGGCCGCAGCGGTTGGACATACACTGGGGAACCGCGCGTTTGTCCTGTACGTTACCGGTAGTTTTCTGGTGCAATTTACGTTTGCGTTGCTGCCGGCAGGCATCCCGTTTTACACCAAATACGTATTGGGCCGTGAGGAGAGCTTTAATACGATGCTGCTGGGGGCCATCTTTCTATCCGCCATTCCATGCGTATTCCTGTGGGGGCGGATGACGGCCAAATACGGGGCGCGGCGCGGGGTATTAACGGCCGTTGCCTGCTATGCGGCCGCGTTGTTGCCGTTCGGCTGGATTACGCAGGAGGGCGGCGCCATCGCTACCGCCGTTGCCGTTGGCATTGGGCTGGCAGGGTTGCTGGTGCTGCTCGACGTCATGCTCTCCGAGGTGATCGACGAGGACGAAAAGCGTACCGGCGCACGCCGGGAAGGCATGTATTTCGGGATGAACGGATTTATCGTCCGATGGGGCGTATCGCTGCAGGCCGCCTGCATGGGAGTGATCCTGGAGGCAAGCGGGTATGACGCCGGCCTAAACGAACAGCCGGCATCGGCCGCGATCGGCATCCGATGGATGCTTAGCGGGATACCGGCTGCGGCGCTGCTACTGGCGTTGCTGTTTTTCTATTTCTATCCCTTGGGTAGAAGAAAGTCACGGCCGTAGCATCACGATGCATCGGCGGACTTTAACTGGATTTCAACAATCCCAAGATCGCTTCTGCATTCAGCGGACGGCTGTAATAGTACCCTTGAATTTGATCGCAGCCGTTTTGCTGCAGGAATTCGAATTGGGCTTTCGTTTCGACGCCTTCGGCCAGCACGGTCATGCCCAGCGATTTGCCTAACTGGATGATGGAACGCAGCAGCGAGTTGTCGCGTTCGGAGCACGGCGTTTCTTGTACGAAGGTACGGTCGATTTTCAGGATCTGAACCGGAAGTGATTTCAAATAATGAATGGAAGAGTACCCGGTTCCGAAATCGTCCACGGACAAGGAGATGCCGCGTTGCTGCAAGGCGGTTAGCGTATCCCTGATCAACACATGATCGTTCAGCAGCGATTCGGTAACCTCCAGCTCCAGGTATTGCGGGGCGAGCCCCGTGTCGGCCAGCACCTGTTCAACCGTACGCAAGAAGTGCGGGTGCCTGAACTGCACCGCCGAAACGTTGACGGACATCGGCAGTTTCGGAAATCCGGCTTCTTGCCAAAGTTTGTTCATCCTGCACGCTTCCAGCAGGACCCACTTCCCCAACTCAACGATAAACCCGTTATCTTCGGCAATGGGGATAAAAGAGCCCGGCGGGATGTACCCTTGCACGGGATCGTTCCAGCGGATCAGCGCTTCAAAGCCGGTCAACTTCTCGGTGGCCGCATCGATCTTGGGCTGGAAATGCAGCTCGAACTCCCCTGCCGCCAGCGCCCGGGTCATTTTTTTCTCTAGCGTCAATCGCGCCATCAGACGATCCATCAAGTAATAATCAAAGTAGTGCGGGCCTTCCAGCGCTTCCTTCTTCGCTTCTTTCATGGCCATTTCGGCATGCTGCAGCAGTTGGTTGACGTCGGATCCGTCGTCAGGATAGAGGCTGATCCCCAACCCAAAGCCGACATGGAACGTTTCGCCGGAAAGCGTATAAGGCTCCTTTAACGCGTCATTCAAATCAAGTGCGAGTGTATGTATAAACAAGGGATCGGACACGCCCGTTACCAGCACGAAAAATTCATCCGCGAAGTTGCGGCACATTGGCGTTCCATCCGGGAAGGAGCGGCGCAATCTTTCCGCGGTCTGCCGAAGCAGCTCATTGCCGTCGCTTTCGCCATAACTTTCGTTGATATGCCGAAACCGGTTCAGATTAATGCATATCACGGCAGCCGTCGTATTCTCGGCCTGGGCCGAACGAAGCTCGGCGTTCGTCAGTTCCTTGAAACGGTTGGAGGTCAGCAGACGGGTGACCGGATCATAATGGGATAATTGGCGGAGACGTTCCGTCGAAGCCCGTTGCTGCTCCACTTCCCGAGTCACGTCAAACTGAAGCCCGATGAAATAGAGAGGGCGGCCTTCCGGATTCAGGATGGGGCTGATGACGAATTGGTTCCAGTAGGTACTGCCGTCCTTCCTGTAGTTCTTGATCGTTACCGTATCGGATCCGTTCTCCTTCACCGCTTTCCGAATGACGTCGAGGTGTTCCTTGTTGGTCTCTTCTCCCTGAAGAAACCGGCAATTCCGCCCCAAGACTTCCTCGCGTTTATATCCGGTAAGGTGCTCGAATCCTTGGTTTACGTAGACCACAGGATTGTCTTCAAGATTAGGGTCCGTAATGGCCAAGCCGACGCCCATCCTGTCGATGGCGCGAAGCAGGGCCGAGGCGGTGAGCATGGATTCTGGTCGGAATGGGGAGCTTGCCTGGTCGTCTTCCACAATAAAAGCCTCCTCGAAATGAACCGCTTAAGATGTAGTTAACCGACGATGTCCGTCATACGGGAGCGTCCGATCAAAGTCAAAGCTTATAATCCCATCATACATGCGGCATGGTGCCGCTGGCAATCGGTTTTTATGAATAAAACGACAAAAGTCGCAAGCCCTTTTACCTAGGAATGTTATTTTTTTCACGAAAGTGATCTTCTTCATTCTGAACGGCCTGGTCCCGGTGATAACATGAGCTTATTTAAAGCGTAATGCGTAAAGTTGCAGCCACATATTTTATTGCTTTATAGCGATAACGTAAGGAAACAATGGCAGTTCAGTTCATGAAAAACAAGCGTTATTTAGATGAGGAGGTTGGAAATGGGGAAGGCTACCGGTTTTTTGGAATATCGTCGGGAGGTACCGGGCGAAATTCGGCCTCAGGAGCGTATCGGTTCTTGGCAGGAATTCGCCGTTCCGCTGGAGGAGGAGAAGCTGAAAACGCAGGGGGCGCGATGCATGGACTGCGGTACTCCGTTCTGTCATGCAGGTCGGCTGCTGTCGGGAATGGCTTCCGGCTGTCCGGTGCACAACTTGATTCCGGAGTGGAACGATCTCGTATACCGCGGCAGTTGGAAGGAAGCGCTGAAGCGCCTGCATAAGACGAGCAATTTTCCCGAGTTTACCAGCCGGGTATGTCCGGCGCCGTGCGAAGGAGCATGTACCGTCGGCAAGAGCGGTCAGCCCGTGACGATCAAAAGCATTGAAAGGGCCATCATCGATCGCGGATTCTCAGAAGGCTGGATACAGCCTCGGGTTCCGGCCTCATCCACCGGCAAGAAGGTGGCGATCGTGGGGTCCGGTCCCGCAGGGTTGGCCTGTGCGGACCAGTTGAACAAAGCCGGCCATGCCGTGACCGTGTACGAAAGGGCAGATCGCATCGGCGGGTTGTTGATGTATGGCATCCCGAACATGAAGCTGGATAAGCAAATCGTTCAGCGCCGCGTGGATTTGTTGGCCGCCGAAGGGATCCGCTTCGTCACCGGGGTAGAGATCGGCAAGGAGCTGCCGGCCGACCGTCTGCGCGCCGAGTTTGATGCCGTGGTGCTGTGCTGCGGGGCGACGCAAGCCCGGGAGCTGAAGATTGAAGGCCGGGGACTAGGCGGCGTTCATCAAGCGATGGAGTTTTTGTCCCAGAATACCAAAAGTCTATTGGACTCGGGGCTTCAGGACGGCCGATACTTATCGGCCAAGGATAAGCATGTTGTGGTCATCGGCGGCGGGGATACGGGGACCGACTGCGTCGCTACGGCTATCCGCCAGGGCTGCAAAAGCGTAACCCAGCTGGAAATCATGCCGAAGCTCCCGCTGTCCCGGCAGCAGGATAATCCGTGGCCGGAGTGGCCGAAGGTGCAAAAGACGGATTACGGCCAGGCGGAGGCGGCCGAGGTGTTCGGACAGGATCCCCGCAGGTTTGAAACTTCGACGAAATCGCTGCTAGGGAATGATCAGGGCCAAGTGACCGGAGTCCATACGGTCCGCGTGGAGTGGAATCAGGTAGACGGGCGCCGGGTGCCGGTGGAAATTCCGGGAAGCGAGCAGGTCCTTCCTGCAGATCTGGTGCTGCTGGCTTTGGGATTCGCGGGTCCAGAGCCGACTCTACCCGAGCAGTACGGCCTGGATCGGGATGAACGCACGAACGTCAAGGCGGATTTGGGCGATTTCCGAACGAATATGGAGGGCGTGTTTGCCGCCGGAGATATGCGGAGAGGTCAAAGCCTTGTTGTTTGGGCGATGCATGAGGGTCGGCTCGCAGCTCGTGAGGTCGACCGATATTTGATGGGCAGCACCGTGTTGCCGTAACTTATATGGTTTTACGCTTTACGCCGTCCTATCGGGACGGTTTTTTTTTCGGACTCGGACCCCATTAAGGTTTAATCCATTAATAGCTTGAGGAGCTGTGTCCGGTTGCTGGCACCGACTTTTTGAAAAATCGAACGCATATGTTTCTTGATCGTGACTTCGCTTAGGAAGAGGCGGGAGGCGATGTCGCGGTTGGTCAGCCCTTCGGCGGCAAGAGCGGCGACCTCCTTCTCGCGGTGGGTCAAATCGGTGCGGGCGTAAATCGCAGCCTCCGGTTTATTCTTCGGCGCGTACTCCGGCAACAAACCGAAGGCCATTGCATCGTGGCGTCCCGTGAAGCTGTCGTTGCGCAAGCCGGGGATAGCCAACTCCCCATCCTTATGTCCGCTGATCAAGGACACCAGCATTAAGGGCAACCCGTCGGTCTGTTTCCAGATGCGATAGACCTGCTCCGGCTCAACAATCCCATGACCTCGCAGATAGGCGACGACACTGTTAAAGTCGAGATTCGTGAGCGGCATCCGGTAGATGGAGCCTTTCCAAAGCGGGTATCCCGTCCATTTTCCGGACAGCGGGTTTCGGCCGGAAATGACGCAAAGGCAGCGGTCCTTGATTTGCGGGATCAAAAAATCGCGCAGCCAATCATCCATCGGTTCCAGCAGTTCATACGTATCGATAAATATTAATGCAGGTCCAAGTTTGGCTTGCTTATTGATGGCCTCGATGGCGGCTCTGGTGATAAAGTCGGGATCGGAGAAGGAGGGGAGGGTATCCAATAAGCCGAGCTGGCCTAGGATTTGCCGGCAGAAATCTTCGGGCGTGGTTCTGAACCTCGCGGCGTCTAGCTCGATCACGGTAGCTCCTTGCTTGGCGGCTTGTTTTTGAAACTCCTCGGCCAACGAGCTCTTACCAACTCCGGCCGAGCCGTAAATGTTGATGATTCGCTCCATATTGGCATAGTGCTTAAGATATACAGAAAAGACTTCCGTCTCCCACTCTCGACCTAATAATCGGAAATGCCTTTCCGAGTCCTGAAGCTCATGCGGCGTCGAATTCATGGTTCTTCATCCCCCCTCGCCTACTTCGAATTTTGTTGTTATAAATTAGAATATCGTTGAAATGTAAGATAGAATAGTGACTTTTTGTATAGTAATGTCGAAAAACCCATTTACAAAGTATACTTTGGGGTAATGTCTCAATTGCTGCCGTCATGATAAATTTTATTTTGTCGAATAGGAAATTTCTGTGGTCTGGACTACATTTCTTGAATTATTATAGGAAGATAACCAGAAAGTGATGATAGGCCGAAAGGCACAATAATAAAACCATAACATAAGGCGAAGGCGTTCGTCATAACTAGCTGATCCGCAAAAAGGATGAGGTGATGTCATGAGACAGGTTCATGTCAGAATGCTCGAACCAGGTGACGTTTTGGCCGAGCCTATACTAAATCAACACGGAATGACCATGCTTGGGGCAGGAACCGCATTAACCGAGAATCATATTGTCCGTCTCAAGAAGCTGGGGATTCAAACCGCCACGATCGGATTGAAGGAGCTGGCCGGCTCCTTCCGCGACGACGACATGAAGGGGCTAAGCCCTATCATGAAGTTTCAGGATCTCAAAGAAAAACGCGAGGCGCGCAAGCAAATTCGGCAAATGCTGGTGCGACTGGCCGACACCGACCTGGGCTTCGGGAGCCCGTCCACCCCTCAGCTGGATGAACAGTTTCGCCGAATGTTCCGCAATATCCTGTACGAAATCACAAGTCATGAGCAAGTGCTGGACGGTCTGATCCGTCTTCAGCAAAGCGATCCTTACCTGTTGGAGCACTCCTTCCACGTGACGGCATACTCAGCGATTCTAGGCATCGCCGGCCAATACTCCGGCGCGGAAATGATCGATCTCTGCGTCGGTGCGCTGTTGTTCGACATCGGGATGACCGAGCTGCCCGACCATACGATCCGGCGCAGCGGCAGCTTGACTGGAGCTGACCGCGAGGCGTTGCGGCGGCATCCCGAGGCAGGCTTCCAAATCATCTGCGATATGGAAGGGGTCTCCAGACGTTCGGCCTTATGTGCGCTGCAACACCATGAGCGTTATAACGGGACGGGTTATCCTTCGCGCTTGAAGCATCACGAAATCGACGAATATGCGCAGATCGTTGCCATCGCGGACACCTATCACGCGCTGATCTCCCGGCGGAACTACCGCTTGGCGTATACGCCGGGGGAAGCGATCGAATATTTGCTGGCTGCCGGAGACCGTTATTTCAGCCTCGATCTGATTCAGACCTATCTGCGTAATATCAGCATTTATCCTCTCTCCTCCGTGGTTAAGTTAAGCAACGGTCAGTTGGGCATCGTATCTTCTCTGGATTCCAGTCTGGTGCACCGGCCGGTGGTCAAGATCATTCGCGAAGCGGACGGTTCGAACGTCAGATCTCCTTATGAAGTGGACCTCATGCGCAAAACGGACCTGGTGATTACCGAAATCATGGAGAACCAGGGGGATGCGCTTCAAATGTCTGCCCGGCTCTGATCCAAGTCTGGATGTGGAACGATAAATAAGGTTTGATGCAAAAAAGCGCGAGCTTGGGACGGTTTTCCCTAGGCTCGCGCTCATTTTATATGGATCCTGTCTATTGACTGACGTCGGTTAATTCGGATTGCATCATTTCGAGCTTGCGGATAATCTCCTTTTGCCACTGTCGGTCGCCCAAATGGGCGGCAAGATTGAGCAGATCCAAGTAGTCATCGATGTTCAGCCTTGTCTTTCTGCGGGCGGATAGCAATCTCATGGGCGTTCGTCTCCTCTTGGCCGTTTTCGGTGGATAAACCGGGGGTTATCCCAAAAGATAATAATGATAATCATTATCAAATGATCTTTTTTTTATTATGCACAAATCCGCGCCCCTTGTAAATAGCGGGCAGACCGTTTAATCTAAAATTTGAATGAAATGTTGCGTAGACGGGATGGCAATAGCTCGCAACGGATAAGCTAAACGAAAACAAAAAATGGAACAGAGAACATTGGGAGGCGTTATGGAGACAGAATCGCTGTTAAAAGTCGAGGAGCTAGCACTTAAGAAATATAAGATTTTTATGCAAAGTCATCTCCGGTATATTGCCAGGGCGATGCTGGCGAGCATGTTTATCGGTTTTGGGGTGATCGTCGCTTTCAAAAGCGGAAACTACTTTTACATGGAGCATTCGCCGCTGACCTATCCGATGGCAGCCATCACCTTCGGCGCCGCGATTATCCTGATTGCCTACGGCGGCGGAGATTTATTTACCGGGAATACGTTTTACTATACATACGCAGCTTTAAGGAAACGGCTGAAATGGAAGGACGTCACCAAGTTGTGGGTATTCAGCTACATCGGCAACATTCTGGGCGCCGGGGCTTTTGCTTTATTGATCTACTTGACCGGTCTGTTCGCCGACGCCTCGGTAAATAGTTTCTTGCTTAGCGTAGTCGAACATAAAATGGCTACCCCGATTACGGAGTTGTTCTTCCGGGCGATCCTCTGTAACTGGCTGGTATGTCTGGCGTTTTTCATCCCGATGGCGTTGCAAGGGGACGGAGCCAAAATGTTTGCGATGATGCTGTTCGTCTTCTGTTTCTTTATCTCCGGCTATGAGCACAGCATTGCCAATATGTGTACCTTTGCCATCGCCTTGGTGCTGAATCACCCCGGGACGATCTCGTTCGGCGGGGTCGTGCACAATCTGATTCCGGTGACGCTCGGGAATTTGGTCGGCGGGGTGTTGCTGATGGGCTTTATGTACTACTTCGCCAATAAGCCGTATTTGGATGCCCAAGATGCATCCGAAACGCCGCATAAATAAGCGCTTTTTCAGGATAGGTGCCCCCGCATTCGGGGGTACCTATTTTTTCTTG
>NZ_JAKSXN010000059.1 GCF_022427145.1 Paenibacillus timonensis | reverse complement strand
TTCGTCCTGAGCCAGGATCAAACTCTCCAATAAAGTTGATACTTATTGAATAAGCTGATAGCTCATTTTGAATCTGACGATTAAAATTAATCGTTTCATTATTGACGTGTTCCATTTGTTCAGTTTTCAAAGAACTTGCTTGCGAGTTCGACAGTCGCTGAAGTCAATTTCAGTTTTTGTCGAACAGTTATTTATTATACTCAATCAGTCGAACCTTGTCAACTTCTTTTTTCGACAATCCTGCAAGCTTTCTACAAGACATCGTCCGAAGCGACAAGTAATAATTTATCACGCCGGCCGTCTTTTTGCAATACGAAATATTCTCCATCCAACCAGGAGCCGATGACGCTTAAAAATTCAGTTCGCCGAAGGGTCCATCTCCACCTTCCCGCTCCTTCTCCTCCGGCTCCCCCAAACGCCGACTCCAGTGCAGGACACGATCAGAAAACCCGCAGCCAAACGAAGCGCAAGATCATAATCGCCCGTAATTGCGCTCAACCCGGAAGAACCTGCAACAACGCCCAGAGAGAAGAAGGCATAAAACATTCCGAATGCCTTTCCCTTATGATCCGGACTGACATGGCCAACGAGCAGGGCATTCAAAGAAGGGAAGAGCAGCGCGAACCCTAATCCGTAAACCGCCATAACGGCAAACATCCCCGCTTGGTGCCCGATCATCGAGAGAGCTATGAGCGATAAAATCACGATGGCTCCGCCCGCAGCGCATAAACGCAGGGGCACCCCCCGATCGAACCAACGATTGCTTGGCAAAACGAACAAACTGATCGCAACGACGCCAAATACGCTGAGCATCAATCCGGCGGCTTGATCGGGCAAACCTAACGCTTCGGCTTTGAGAGGAAGGCTATACGTCAGGGCCCCCATGGCAAACATCAAGGCAAAAGCGCCGTAATAAGCCGTAGCAACCGATTCGTTCCGCAGCGTGGCGATAAACGCTTGTTTCGCACTAGCGGAAGAAGCCCCCGTCCCCCCGGACTGAACCCTGTTATCATGAAGCTTTCCGAGCAGAACCAGCGCTCCTCCCGACACGAGCAAGGCTGAAGCAACAATGAATAACCAATCCAACCCCGCGCTTGCTTTCAGGATGCCGGCCAAAGCTGGCCCAAAAATGGCGGCAACCCCGACCGCCGCACCGGAAAGAGCCATGGAACGCCCTTGATCCCGAGCCGAGGCCACGCGTGACACCAACGTAAATGCGCTGGGTACCAACAGTCCACCAGAGAGCCCGTGCAGCACGCGAATAGCCAAAAGCTCCGCAGGCTGCTGAACGGCCGTATACAATAAGAGGATCCCGGCGGTCACAAACAGTCCGGCGAGCAGAACTCTTTTTCCTCCGTACCGATCGATCCAGAACCCCGCCAGCATATTACCAACCATATTGGTCAGGGAGTACATCCCCACGGCAAGCCCGATTTGAAATGAGTTGGCCCCAAGGCTCAACGCCAGAGGTCCCATAACCGGCAGTTGGATAAATAAGTCCATGAAGCAGATCAGAACCAGCGCGTTTAATAACCACTTCGTCTTCGGCATATTGTTCTCCCCTCCCGTTTTTCTTTGAAGATTATACGATATAACGTTTCCGCCGACACCCGAACAATCGGGGCAATGATGGCAATCTGCCGAAACTTTCAGTCCTACGCAAAAAAAGAGGGTCGATTCCCCGCTTGCGCGAGGATCAACCCTCCTATGAGATAACCTAGCCCGACTGTTCTTTATTCGCTCGCGTTGCCGGAGGTGTTCGCAGCGTCATCGGATGTTCCGGATTCGACGACGACGGCACCGCCGCTGGTTCCGGCATCGGCGGATTCACCGGAGCTCTTCTTGGCTGCTTCGTCCTTCACCGCCTTGTCCAAAAGCGCTTGCGCTTCCTCTTGAACGGTTTGCAAGGCTTCGTCGATCGATTTCTTCTTCTCCTGGGCAAGCTTCAACTCACGATCCAGAACCGGCTGGTATTGCATATAAAAATCATTCGGAATTTTCTCGTAGCTTCGGTTCGCGTTCTGATCAACCTTCGGCTTCAGTTTGTAGAACGCCTCCAGGTTCACCCCGTTATAATCCTTGGCAATCCCCATACGGGACAGCAAGCCGTTATTCATCGTTCTCGATTTGACCCGGGCGAATTCCTCACTATTAATGAACTTGATAAATTCCCATGCCGCATCCGCATTCGGCGAATTAGCCCGGATCGCGAAGATCTCGTTAAAGTTGATGTTCCGGGAGGTCTGCGGATCGGAAGGATCCACCGGACCGGCAGCGACGCCGAGCTGAAACGGCTTGTAATCTTTAAGCGAGTCCTGAGCTTGCTTCAGGTCTTGCAGCATATAGATGCTCTCCACGGCCATCGCCATCCGCCCCATCACGAACAATTGGCTCTTGTAGTATTCTTCCATCGTCCCGCCTTGAAAGCCATTGCCCTCGGGGATATAAACCGCTTTGGAGTCCACTGCGTCCATCGCCAGCTTATAAGCTTGTTTCCAGGAATCCGTATTAATCGTCACTTTCATCGTGTCCGGGTTCAAGAACTGCAGTCCTTGGGCCGACGCGATCGACGAGGCGAGATTCTCCATCGACATGCCGTATTGCGATCCAAAGCCGTATACACGCGTATCCTTATCGCCTTCCGTCGGGAACCGGCGCGCCAAATCGAGCAACTCCTGCCAGGTCATTCCGTCATGCGGTACCTCGATGCCGTATTTGGCAAACAAATCCGCGTTGTAAAAGATGGCGGTTCCATTAAAGTTCGGAGACAGGCCGTACAACTTGCCGCCGCCTTTCTCCTTCAGCATTTCGATCAACGCCGGATAGATGGTCTCGGTATCGTACTTATCGCGCTCGATCAACGTATCCAGTTCCATCAGTTTCCCATCGGTCACGAATTTATCGTAATTGGACGAGTCCAATAAAATGACGTCCGGCTGCTCCTCCTCGACGAATTTGGCGAAGGCTTTCTCGTAATCGATTTGTTCGCCATTGGAGTTGTTGTAAATTTTGTTGGTACTGACCACTTCGATATCGATGTTCGGATGTCCGATGGCAAATAAGTCACCGTACTCCTGGAAAAAGTACCGTTCATCCCAAAACATGATTTTCAAGCTAGATTTTTGTTCCTTCTCCTGCGCAGGGCGGCTGGCACAACCTGCAAACAGCGTGCAGGCCAGCAACACCAACATCCCTTTATGTAACCAATTTCTCCTCATTACGACCTCCATATGAATATTTTTTAATATTGCCTCATAAATAGAACGTCCAAGGGAGAGAGATAGTTTCTTTTTTGTCAAAAAAAACCGATTCTCCGCGGATAAACTGCCGCAGGAATCGGTTTTTTTCTTAGTGTGACGCAGAATTAGCTAAGATTACCCGGAACGGATTTGGATACCCGGCCGGTTTTGATGTGTGCGGGCTGAGCCGCGGAACGGATGACCTTCATGCCTACCACCTCCTTGCCTAGGGTGTACAGGGACAATGCGATTATTGAATACCATCAGTACAAGGCTTGCGAATCCGCCGCTTCCCGCTGCTCTTGCAGCCAAATCGTGCGTAAAGTCTTCTTGATCTGGCGTTTCTCATAGGAGCAAGGGCGATTCCCCGTCCGCATCCGGTACAACGGACAGTGGTTCCCTTGGCAGGCCGGCCGGAAGAAGCAAGCCTGGCATTTCTCGTCTGTCTCTTCACCCGAAGTCGTCCACAGCGCCAGCTTGTCATAATCCAGATCCATCGTCCCGTCCTCATAAATCCGTCCCAAGCGGTTATTGTCCTGCTCCAGCGCAACCGAACATTTATACAGCAACCCGTCCGATCCAACGATTAAGGAATTCGGCTTGGCGGCATAACAAACCGCTCCCGTCGGCAGCAAAATATCCGAAATGAAGGAGCTGACCGCAAGGCCCTCCTCAATCGCCTGTTCGTTGAATGCCCAAATGCTGCGATCCTTCGTCCGCTCATCGCATACCGGCAGGTTGAGGTCGTTCTCGCCGCCCATACATCCCACGGGACGGAAATACACCTTAAACCGCGGATCATCGCCGAATAAATCGCGCAAAACCGGGATAAACCGAGATACGTCCTCTAGATTGCTGTTATCGAAGTTCACGCGCAAATTAATTTCGAACGCCCGGTCCACCTGCTTCAAGGACAGCAGATTATTTACGATGGTTTGGTAGGTTCCCCCGCCTCCGTTCAGGCCGCGACGGGCATCGTGTGTTTCGCCCTCTCCGTCCAACGTCACCATAAACCGCTCTACCCGAAGATCCAGCATTTGCTCGAATCGGTCCCGGGTCAAATAGTACCCGTTGGTCGACATTTCCGCGCCGTATACCGCCCCGCTTGTCTCGCAGGCTGCCATGAATGAACGGGATAACCGTTCAATCACGTGCGGAACCAGCAGCGGCTCGCCTCCGTGCCAGCTGATCGTGAGCTGCTTCAGCGTGCGAGCCCGCTCGGCCATATAAGCTTCCAGTCCCCGAAGCACCTCCTCGCGCAT
Source organism: Paenibacillus timonensis (assembly GCF_022427145.1). Taxonomy (GTDB): domain Bacteria; phylum Bacillota; class Bacilli; order Paenibacillales; family Paenibacillaceae; genus Fontibacillus; species Fontibacillus timonensis. Next base: position 29,182 of record NZ_JAKSXN010000059.1, on the reverse strand, counting down.
CGTCGCCCGAGGGAATGACTCGTAACAGTAAGTACAGCGGAAATTGCAGGCCTCCGTCACCAACAAAACCAGATGCATGGCATCCTGGGCATGCATGGAGTGATGCAAAAACAAAGCCCGCCGCATTTCGTCCGTATCGCCGGGAACGAGAAACCCGTTTTCAATCAGCGATTCGTACAGCGGAGGTGCGGGTTCAGGGACAGGCGCGGCCGGGGTCAGCCACTCCTGGACTTGATTCCGCTCGGCCGGCGAGCAGGCGGCGATGGCCCCGGTGTAGCTGTTGTACAGCATCAAGCCGCCGTCATCCGTTTCGCTTTGCGCATTAAAGCGCGAAGGCTTCCACTGTAACGCATCGTGATTCATGTGTTCTCCATCCTTTTCATGGTCAAATTAAAAAATGCGGACCCTCCGGTCCATCGACCTATGATGAAGAAAACTCCGCCCGTTTGCCATGATCCTCGTCACTTCATGTGACCAATACGCAAAAAAATCCCCGAGCGCGCTTTGCGGATACCCGCCCTGCGCCTCAGGGATGTAGGAAGTGTTAAGGGTTTAGTTTTAGCCGTTTTCGTTTTCGTTCTCGTTCAACAGCCGGATCAATTCATTCTCGTCTTCGATCACCGGGATGCCCAGCTCCTGGGCTTTGGCCAGCTTGCTGCCGGCCTTCTCGCCGGCGATGACGAGATCGGTCTTCTTCGATACACTGCCGGTCACCTTGGCCCCCAGCGCCTCAAGACGCTCGGTCGCTTCGTCCCGGCTCATCTGATGGAGCGTACCGGTCAGCACGACCGTTTTGCCCGAGAAGAAGGAGTCGGTCACCGGTGCGGCCGGCTTGGCCGGAGCCTTCGGCGAAACGCCCAACTCCAGCATTTTGCGAATGCCGGCCTGATAGAACGGGTCGGCGAAGAAGCTGACGATGCTATCGGCCACGATGCCGCCGATGTCCGGCAGGGACGTCAGCTCTTCTGCGCTGGCGGCCAACACCGCGTCCAGGCTGCCGAAATGATCGGCCAGCACCTTGGTTGTCGATTTGCCGGTGTTCGGAATGCCCAGCGCAAACAGGAAGGAAGCAAGATCGCGTCCCTTGCTCTGCTCGATCGCATGCAGAAGGTTGTTCGCTTTCTTCTCGCCGAAACGCTCCAGCTTGATCAAATCGTCGAACGTCAACGTGTACAACTCGGCCGGCTCGCGAAGGTTCAATTCGTCATGGAGCTGCTCGGCGGTTTTCTCGCTGAACGTCTCGATGTCCATCGCGTCCCGGGAAGCAAAATGTGTGATCCGGGCGACGATCTGCGGTTTGCAGCCCAGCCGGTTGTTGCAGAATAAATGGGCGCCGCGCTGTTCCAGCGGCGTGCCGCAAGCCGGGCAAACCTCAGGGTAAACGATCTCCCCGCCTTCCGGTTCATCCGGCACCTTGCCGAGGATTTCCGGAATGACATCATTGGAGCGGCGGATGAACACGCGGGTACCCAAAGCGAATTTCAGGTTTTTGCGTTCGATGTCGCCGATGTTATTCAGCGTGCAGTTCTGGACGGTGACCCCGGCCAGCTCGACCGCTTCGACCTTGGCCAACGGCGTGATTTTGCCGGTCCGCCCAACGTTCCAGGAGACGGATTCGAGAATCGTCGTCGTCTCCTCCGCTTCGAATTTGAAGGCGACCGCCCAACGCGGGAACTTATCGGTGTAACCCAGCGCCTCACGCGTGCGCATATCGGTGATTTTGATGACGGCCCCGTCGATCAGGTAATCGAGGGTAGGGCGCTTTTCCACGATTTCTTGCAGCGTCTCGATCACCTTGTCGAAGCTATCATGATAGGTCACATAGGGATTCACTTTGAAACGATTGTCCTTGAGGAAGGCCATCATTTCCCGATGATCCTGAAATTTCAAGTTGTCCGAATATCCGACATTGTAGAAAAAAGCGCTAAGCTTGCGCTCCGCAGTCGTACGCGGATTCAAGTTGCGCAAAGCGCCGGCTGCGGCGTTGCGGGCATTCTTCAGCGGCTCGGCCGCCGTCTCGTTATATTTGGCCAGCACGGACAAATTCATGATGCCCTCGCCTTGCACCTCGATGGTGCCTTCCCGGTAAGGAATGGTCAGCGGCACGGATTTGATCGTTTTTACTTGCGGCAAAATGCCCTCGCCCACCACGCCGTTCCCGCGGGTGGAAGCCTGAACGAGCTGTCCGTCGGTATAGGTGAGGTTCAGCGTCAATCCGTCGAATTTCAGCTCAACCACATAGGTAGGGTCCGGCAAAGGCGTGTTTGGGTTTTTGCTGTTGTAGTCGGCAACTAGCTTGAGGACCCGATTGTTCCAGCTCAAGAGCTGCTCCTCGTTTTGCGCTTTGTCGAGGCTCCACAGCGGAGCCAGATGGCGGTGGGGCTTGAAGCCTTCCAGCAGCTCGCCGCCCACGCGCCCCGTCGGCGAATCCGGGAGGGTAATCCCCGTCTGCGCCTCGAGCGCGGTCAGTTCATCATACAGCCGGTCGTACTCCTTGTCACTGATGAGCGGCTCATCCAAAGTGTAATAATGATAGTTGTACCGGTTCAGCTGCTCGACGAGCTGCTCCATTTGTTGCATCGCGTCCATGCAGGGACACCCCTCCTTTGGGTAGGTCTGTTTATGTATGACAACGGAGGAACCCGGCAGGGTTCGCTCCGTGTGGTGGTTTATAAAGTCTCGAAGAAAATAAGGTGAACTTTTACCCTTATTTCGTGAGAGGACGGTGTTTTATCGGGACATAAGGGTAAAAAATGGCGCTATTTCTAGCTAAACTAAGCCAATCAACGCCATATGGGCAAAATAAGAACATAATATGTTCTTATTTCAAGAATAAAGCCCGCTTCGATGAAAATAAGGACAAGATTTACCCTTATTTGCCGCGGAAGCCAAAGCCAAACCCATCCCCAGCTACCCTCAACCTTCCCCGGATTCAGGCAAATATACCCCGGTTATTCGGTCACCTTCGTGATCGGGGCGAACCCGGCCAACAGCCGCTTGACGCCCACCGGCGCCGGAAAAGCGATCTGCAGCTCCGTGTCGTTGCCGGAGCCTTTAATGGCAACGACCGTGCCCACGCCCCACTTGCCGTGGGCGACCTTGTCCCCGGCGCTGAAATCGCCGGGGGCCGTCTTGGCGGCGGCCGAGGCATTCGCCGCGCCGCCGGTCACCGTCACGCCGCTCCGCATCGGAGCGGCGGTGCCGCGCCCGGCCGGCCCGCTAGGCGCAGCCGCGGACCGCGCACCCGGGCCGCCGGCCGCCTCCGTGGCCGGGCGGCCGAAGTTGCCGCCGCCGGCGCTGCTGAAGCCGCGGCCGCTGTAGGCGCCGCCCACGCCGGCGCCTCGGCCGTAGCGGTCGCGCGGCACGCGACCGCCGTCCTCCTTGAGTTCCTCGGGGATTTCATCGAGGAACCGGGACGGCGGATTCGCCGTCGTGCGGCCGAACAGCGTGCGCATCTGCGCGCACGAGAGGTACAGCTTCTCCTCGGCGCGGGTGATGCCCACGTACGCCAAGCGGCGCTCTTCCTCCAGCTCCTCGTTGTCGAGGAACGCCCGGCTATGCGGGAATACGCCTTCCTCCATGCCGATGATGAATACGACCGGAAACTCCAGGCCCTTCGCGCTGTGCATCGTCATCAGCACGACCGCGTCGTCGTTGGGTTTTTCGGCATCACCGTTGTCGTTCATGCTGTCGATGTCGGCGATCAGCGCCAGGTCGGTCAGGAAGGAGACCAGCGACTTATCTTCATTATTGTTCTCGAATTCCAACGTGACGGAGAGAAACTCGTCGATATTCTCCAACCGCGAGCGGGATTCGAGCGTATTTTCATTTTGCAGCTCCAGCCGGTATTGGGTCATTTCCAACAGTTTCTCGGTCAACTCGGTGACGGACAAATAGGGCACCATCTGATGCAGCGCGCTAATCATGTCAAAAAACTCGACCAACGCGTTGCGCGTCCGCCCGGCAAAACCCAGGTCGTCCACGACCTCAAGCACGCGGTAAATCGACGTTCCTCGCTGCGCCGCGGCATCCGCCAGCTTGGCGACCGTCGTGTCGCCGATGCCCCGCTTCGGCACGTTGATCACGCGCGTCAAGCTGATGTCGTCATCCGGATTGGACAGCAGGCGCAAGTACGCAAGCAGGTCCTTGATCTCTTTGCGGTCATAGAACTTGATGCCGCCGACGATTTGGTACGGGATATCCGACTTAATCAGGATTTCCTCTATTACCCGCGACTGGGCGTTTGTGCGGTACAGAATCGCGTGATCGCGGTAGTTGCGCCCGTTTTTCACGCTATTATGAATTTCCGTCGTCACAAAATACCCTTCGTCATGCTCCGAATCCGCGCGGTACACCTTGATCTTGTCGCCATCGCCCTTGTCGGTCCACAGCTTCTTCGGTTTGCGCCCGGTGTTCTGCCCGATCACTTCGTTGGCCGCGTCCAGAATCGTCGATGTCGAACGGTAATTCTGCTCCAGCAGAATCGTCTTGGCTTCGGGATAATCCTTCTCGAAATTCAGGATATTGCTGATGTCCGCCCCGCGCCAGCGATAGATCGACTGGTCGCTGTCGCCGACGACGCAGATGCGGTGGTGTTTGTCCGCCAGCATCCGGCACAGCATGTACTGCGCGCGGTTCGTATCCTGGTATTCGTCGACGTGGACGTATTGGAATTTCTTCTGATAGAAATCCAGCACGTCCGGCGCTTCCTTAAACAATTCGATCGTCTTCATGATGAGGTCGTCGAAGTCCAGAGAGTTATTTTGACGGAGCCGTTTCTGGTACATGGCGTAAATCTTGGCCACGATGCCTTCGAAATAATCACCGATCTTCTGCTCGTATTGCTGCGGCGTGATCAGTTCGTTCTTGGCCGTGCTGATCGCCGCTTGAACCGCCTTCGGCTCGAATTTCTTCGTGTCGATGTTCTGATCCTTCATGCAGTTGCGAATCACGGACAATTGATCCGTGGAATCCAGGATGGAGAAGTTGGAGTTGAACCCGATCCGCTCGATATCCCGCCGCAAAATCCGCACGCACATCGAGTGGAACGTGGACACCCAAATGTCCCGTCCCTCCGAACCGCCCACCAGCCGGGATACCCGGTCCTGCATTTCGCGCGCGGCCTTGTTCGTAAAGGTGATCGCCAGGATCGCCCAAGGCGGCGCTTTGCGGGTCGCAATCAGATAGGCGATGCGGTGCGTCAGCACGCGCGTCTTGCCGCTGCCTGCGCCGGCCATGATGAGAAGCGGCCCTTCGGTCGCCTCTACGGCTTGTCTTTGCTGCGGATTCAGGCGGCTGACCGCCTCTTGTATGTTCACAGGTTGCATATCAAAACTTGCTCCTTCCTTTTATAGACACACATCTTCTTTATCTTCGTCTTCGCGATAACTGATAACGGACTCCAGAGCCGTTATTCGCTCATTTCCCGCGGATTTCCCGATGTAACGGACTCAGACGACGCTATTTCACCCCAACCGAGTCGGGAGGGGCCAAATTGGGACAAATAAGGTCTTCTCAGTCCGTTAGCTGCGCCGGGCCTCGTTGTTCCGAGCGATAAGGTCACTGGTGTCCGTTACAAAGCTGGAGACCCTTCCTCTCGACGCAGATGGCAGTGGTGACGTTTGTTCAGTTCGGCCACCTCTTTACCGCTTCTAGCTCTTCTTAGCTGCAGCGGTAGCGGTGCCCTTCACCGCCTCCACTGTCTCCAGCGCCTGCTCCAGGTTCTCATACACGGCGTTGCCTACGATCACCGTATCGCTCACGGCAGCGGCGCGGCGCGCGGTTTCCCCGTCCACGATCCCGCCGCCATAGAACAGGCGCGCTTGATCCAACGTTCGCCGCACGTCCGACACCAGCTCAAAATCGCCGATTTGGCCGCTGTATTCCAAGTACACAATCGGCAGCTGCAGCAAACGGTCAGCCACCTGGGCATACGCCCGGGCTTCCGCCGAATCCAACGGGGCTTGCGCCTCCGTGACCTTGGCGACCGTCGCCTCCGGATTCAGCACGAGATACCCTTCCGGCATAAGCAGCTCCCAAGGGATCAGGTGGCCGTATTGCTCGATTGCTCGGGCATGTTGCCCAATGATCCAGTCAGGGTGTCCGGCGTTCAGCACAATCGGGATCATATATAAGTCAAATCCCGGCACGACCGCCTCCAGATCGGAGATCTCCAATACGCAAGGCACCTCAAAACGGCGTACCCGGGACAGCAAATCTACCGTATTCTCATAGGTCACCCCGCTGGATCCGCCGATCATCACGGCATCCGTGCCCGACTGGCACACCGCTTCCAATGCGGCATCGTCCAAGTCACGGTCCGGATCCAGCTTAAACACATGCCGCCAGGCACGTATCATCTGCTTCAATTTCCATTCCTCCAACGGCTATTTCGGCAGAAGGACCGCGAAAAACGGGGCATTCTGCTCCGCCCCGCTCCTGCTCGTCCAACTGATCTATCAATCAGGAAGATGACTCGTTTTTAGTTCAGTTTCTAGTCTATGTTACCGGGGGTACCCTGTCAATGTTCGCGTCGAATGCGAACAGAAAAAAAGATACGTTTTTATCGGATTTTTGCCGCCTTGAACTCGGCATGGGTCAGCACCGCTCCCTTTCTCCCCCCGCCCCCGGTAGATTCAGGGAATACGGTTGACGAATACGCCTAATTTCTTTATGGTCATTCTATGCAAAACAACCGTGGAGGATAATTCATGAAGAGAAAAACGAAGCTGGAAGAGATCGAAGCGCTTCGCGGTGCGGCCTTCTTGGCCGTTGCGCTGCAGCATGCGATCGCCGGATTATTTGTTCAGCCCGGTTTGTCTCCGTTCTCCGTGAGCCTGGGGACGACCTTCCTGGGATTGATTCGGTTCGCTGTACCGCTCTTTGTATTTATCACCGGCGTAGTGTTGTTTTACAACTACGACCAGTCCTTTCAATATGGACGATTCCTAAAAAGAAGAGGGCAGCAAGTAGTTCTTCCTTATCTGTTCTGGACGCTCTTTTACTATGTTTGGGTGAGTATGCTTAGCGGGGGGGCTGTCTTTCATCATTGGGGCGAGTTCCTCCATGTCGTAGAGTTGGCTTTTACGGGAAAAGCCTCCTACCATTTGTGGTTTATGGTCATGATTATTCCGTTTTATCTGCTGTTTCCCGTCTTCCGTTTAATTCTGTCGGGCAAACGGCCGGCTTCCGCCAATTGGGCAGTCGTCTTGGTATTCCTGGCCGCCAACCTTGTTCTGGTTGAGGTACTGTCGAAGGGATACTTTCAATCGAACCAACCGATTCTGCAAACCCTCTACACCTACCTGGACCGAAACTTTCTGTTCTGGACATTTTATTTCGTATTAGGCGGGTTGGCCGGCTTGTATTATGAACGCTGGAAAAAGGCGATGCAGTCCCTATGGGGCGTCAGTCTTGCAATTACCATCCTCTTTCTGATTTATATCGGTGTGAAAATCTGGGGCATCAACGAAGGCCAGTCCGCCGGCAACTACTTAACCAGCTCCTACGTGACAGGGCCGCTCAGACCGCTGATGATGCTGGCCGTTCTGGCGATGCTTCCGGCTCTGTATTATGCGGCCCAACGCTTGACCGCCACGCCGACGAAGCTCGGCAGAGCTTTAAGCCTCATCGGCAGGTACTCGTTTGGCGCCTATCTGGTCCATGCGTTTATTTTGCGATTCACGAACCTGCTAGCTTTGAATTATCTCGGTTTCCTGGGCGTATACGCCCAGACGCTAATTTCGTTTATCCTATGCGCCGGCATCAGCGTGGGCTTGTGCATCGGCTACCGCAAAATGAGAGATCGTTGGCGGAGGATGCGAGTTGGTGTGGACCGAGGGGTGGCGGGGTAAGCGGGAATCGAAAAAACGGTCTTTTCTAGGTGAAAAGACCGTTTTCTGCTGTCGGGAACTGTCTCCCGGTCAGTACGCATTTTTATTGATAAAGCCATTCAAGACGGTTCGCAACACAATCTTGATATCCAATAAGATCGACCAGTTCTCAATATAGAAAATATCGTATTTAATGCGTTCCTCGATCGACGTATCTCCACGAAGCCCATGGGTTTGCGCCCAACCGGTGATGCCTGGCCGAACATGGTGCTTCACCATGTATTTCGGCACTTCTTCCTTAAACTGATCCACATAATAAGGCCGCTCGGGGCGCGGACCAACCACACTCATATGTCCGGCCAGCACATTGAAAAACTGCGGCAGCTCGTCAAGGCTCGTCTTGCGGATAAAGGCTCCGAACTTGGTGCGCCGGGGATCGTTTTCCGTCGTCCACCCTGTGTCCTCGACTCCCTCGGGCAGCACCCGCATCGAACGGAACTTGTACATTTGAAACGTCCGCCGGTTTAACCCTACCCGCTCCTGCTTAAAGATCATCGGACCTTTCGAGGTTAACTTGACCCCAATGGCCACAAACAGCATCACCGGAGAAGTAAGGAGGATCGCCAGCAGGGAGAACACGATATCGAAGATTCGCTTGGCCACCCGATTCCCGGTCAAGTCCAGCGGAATATCCCTGACGTTAATCATCGGCATTCCGGCAAAATTATCAAAATACGGACGGGCCGGTAGATAATCGAAGAAATCCGGGATGATGAGTGTTCTGACCCCTACTTTTTCACAGATAGAAATGATCTGGGCATAACGGTGATGCGCCTCCAGGGGAAGCGCCAGAACGACCTCGTCAATCAACTTGTCCTGCAAGACGCTCTCCAGTTGATCGATCCTTCCCAGAATCGGTTTATAGCGTGCCGCCTCGATCCCGTCCCAGGCCTTATGATCATCCAGAAATCCGACGATCTCATAGCCAAGCTCGGGGTATTGTTTGAGATTGTTGTGAAAACGCTGGCCTAAGGACCCGGCTCCGAGAATCAGGACAAACTGCTTGTTGTACCCCTTCTTCCGAAGCTGCTTTAGGCTATTTTTCAAGAAGTACCGATAGAACAAGATCAGGAGCATGTTGAACATCATATAGATCGCCAAATAAAGACGGGAAATATCCACTTGCTTGAAGAAGAACATCAGGCCAAACAAGAGAAATAAACTCGCCACATGAACCTGAACGATCTTCCAGACTTCATCGGCGAAGCGTTTTTTGCGTTTAGGGGTATACAGGGAAATTAAGACGCCGACAAAAACCGCAATTGCCCCATAAACAACGCTCCAAAAAGCATATATCTCTACAGGCAGCGGCTTCTCGTAAGCGATCAGGCCGCTTTCGAATTTCACCCACCAAGCAAGCAGGAAGGAAATCTGGATGGACACAAAATCCGTCAGAATATACAGTTGGGTTAAGAACCGTTGGTTCTTACGGATCATGATCTCACCTCCATTTTAACTTCCGCCGACTCCGGCTTGACCGCTCCAGATGGCGTTCTCGCACCTAGCGGGAGCAGTTTGTTTTTGGCTAGGGATAAGAGAAACTTCAACGAAATGCCGCTGTAAACGGCTGCGTTCGTGATCCAGGAATAATGACGAAGATAATGTTTCCGGTGAAAGACCCACATCGCGCGGTGAAATTCATAGATGATCTTAAAGGGCTTGCGCCGGCTGCTGGCTCCCTTATAGTGAACAATGTATGTAGCCGGATGATAATGAATGCCCCAGCCCGCTTGCTTGATGCGGTAGCACCAGTCGATATCTTCCCCGTACATAAAGAAGGTTTCGTCCAGCCCCCCAACCTGACGGATCGTCTCCTGTCTCACCAGCATAAAGGCGCCAACCAAGCAATCGACGGGGTAAGTCTCGTTCGGATCCTTGTACCCCAGCTGATACTGGTTAAACCGCGGATTGTCCGGAAAGAACTTCGAAAATCCGAAAGCATAGTAAAACGATGCTGACGGCGTAGGAAATCCGCGCCTGCACGCCTTATCCAGCGAACCGTCCGGTAGGATGACTTTACATCCCGCTGCCCCGAGGTCTGGGTGTGCATCCATATAAGAAACCATGGTCTGGAACGTATCGGGTTGCACTACGGTATCCGAATTCAATAGCAGAACGTAGCGCCCTTGAGCAACGGCCATCCCTTGATTGTTCGCTTTGGCAAATCCCGTGTTGTCCTGATTCGCGATCAGCACCACATTCGGATACTCGCTACGAATCGCCTCCACCGAACCATCCGCCGAAGCATTGTCCACCACAATCACTTCATACGAATAGACCGTCTCCGCGTCGTATACCGACCGCAGACAGTCCAAAGTCAACTGACGCGTATTATAATTTACGATCAATATACTTAAATCCATGATTTATGCGCTCCGAATCTACAAATATAGTAGTCTATCGACATTATAGCACAGATTATCATGGTGCCCTATTTCCACATAATATGAGTAAATCAGAGTTTCAACCTTTTCTTAATCCCCTGCCGCTTCTCTCGTAATTCCGGCAGTTTATGAATGAAGCCCTTCCATGCTCCAAGTACCTTGGGTTCTCTCAAAAGCATATACCCATTACTCGCCAGCTCGTAAGCAAGCAGCTTCGGTAGAGATTGGATCCAACGGTATCCCGACAGATTCTTATAGATCATTTTGTAGCGATTAATATAGGAATATTGGCGAATAAACAGGGGCTGCGAATGGCGGTTTCCCTTCTTCCAGCCTCTCTCATGAGTGGCAAGCGCATCCGTACAATAAAAAGCCGTCCATCTCAGCAAACGGGCCGGTCGGCTTCGTCGACATCTCTAGTCACCGATGTTACAATTGGATATATTTATAACACAAACTATACTTTCGTGATACACATAATTGTTGAGGAGGGAGGGGAACAAGTATGGATAAACCCAACTTTTTAATCCTTTTATCTACATATAATGGAGAAAAATATTTGACCGATCAGATAAATAGCTTGTTAGCTCAAGAGGATATCAATTTTCATTTACTGATACGGGACGATGGCTCTAAGGACGCTACTATACCTATCATTAAGACATTTATACGTAGTATATCTGGGAAAATTACCCTCATGGAGGCTAAAAACGTCGGGGCTAAAAACAGCTTTTTTGAGCTTATTAAGCAATCTGCTAATTCGCTGGATAATTATGATTTTTTCGCATTTTGTGACCAAGATGATATATGGAAAAAACAAAAATTGTGTCGTGCAGCAAATTTACTAAGTAAAGAAAGCCCAAACCTCCCTTTAATGTACTGTTCTTCCACTCAGATGGTGGACTCTGAACTAAATAAACTAAGGATCTGGCCAAATACACCAAAAAAGCCTTTAACCGTCTACAATGCTCTAGTCGAAAATGTTGCTGTAGGATGCACTACCGTCCTAAATGGTAGAGCCTTAGAGATGCTCGCGGCGAACCTTCCTTCCAATCTTAACCATGTCATCATGCATGACTGGTGGGCTTACCTAACTGTTTCAGCCTTAGGTCGTGTCATATTTGACAGTGAACCATCTATTCATTACCGCCAGCACAGCAATAATGTACTTGGAGGTCAATCAGATAACTGGATAACAAAATGGAGAAGACGCTTTTGGCGCTATTTCAAGGGGCAAAATCACTTTATCCTTAGCAACCAAGCCAAGGAGTTTTTAGCTCGTTATAAATCGTTACTTGATCAAGAAATTCAAAAAGATGTTCAAGATTTTATTAACAGCACAGGAGAAGCAGGCCTAAGTAGATTTACTTACGCTATGAAAACCCCCTTTTATAGACAGAGCAGTGCTGACCAAAGAATTTTGAAATTGTTAATAAGTTTAGGGAAAGTATAGAGATTAAAGAAAACACTACTACAAATTACAGAAAAATAAGCTAACCGGAAATCAAGCTTCCCGGCTAGCCTTTAATTCTTCCAAAAATGCCCGGAGCCCTTCCCGCCATGGCCTCAAATCCTTCAGTCCGTTCGTTCGGATCGCTAAATGATCCATCACTGAGTTGCGGGGCCGTGGAGCAGGACGAGGAAATTCATTAGTCGTACATGGGTTAACCTGAACCGAGTAAGATTTCCCTAATAGTTCATGGGCATCCACAAAAATCGCTTGTGCAAACTCACACCAAGTGCACTCCCCAGAATTTGAGGCATGGTAGATCCCATACTTCTCCGTTTGAATCAGCTCAAGTAAAAAAAGAGCCAAATCGACCGTATAGGTAGGAGAACCTTTTTGATCATTCACCACGTTCAGCACCGGCTCTACTTGACCGATTTCCAGCATTTTTTTCACAAAATTATTTCCATGTAATCCGTACACCCATGAAGTCCGCACGATATAAAATTTAGATGACAAACTTTGGACGAGCACTTCACCCGCCCGTTTCGATTTACCGTAGATACTTTGGGGATTCGTTTTGTCGTATTCCCGATAATTTGACACCGATGTGCCGTCAAAAACATAATCCGTGCTGATATAACAGAACTTCGCCCTGGCATGCTCAGCAGCAACAACCATATTTCTCGTTCCAACCGTATTTACTGTATAAGCTGCATCAATTTCGCTTTCTGCCTTATCAACATCGGTATAAGCCGCACAATGGATGACTGCGTCCGGCTTAAATTCCTTCACACGCTCCAAACACATATCGTAATCGGTAATGTCCAGCAAAATACGGTCGCCAGGGAACACCACATGCTCTGCTTTCTCAAACTGACGAACGATATCTTTACCCAACTGTCCTCCGGCGCCGGTCACCAGAACTTTCATGAGCGTTCTCCAAGCATTTCGCCATACTGCTTGGCATTATAGTTTTGGTATGCACTGGATTGAGCACAGGTTAACCACTCCTGATTATCCAAATACCAACGAACCGTTTTCTGAATCCCGGTTTCAAACGAATACTTCGGCTTCCAGCCCAGCTCACTCATCGCCTTCGTAGGGTCTATACCATAACGACGGTCATGCCCAGGACGATCGGGTACGTGCTTGATTAGCGACTTCGGTTTATCGAGTTGCTCAAGGATCGTCCGCACAATATGCAAATTCGTTCGTTCATTATTTCCGCCGATATTGTACACTTCACCCTCTTGGCCCTTATGAATCACCAGATCAATCGCACTACAGTGATCCTCAACATATAGCCAATCGCGAATATTCATTCCATCACCATATATTGGAACTTCCTCATCATCTAACGCTTTGGAGATCGTCAGCGGGATCAACTTTTCCGGAAACTGATACGGGCCGTAGTTGTTCGAGCAACGTGTAATATTCACCGGCAGCTTAAAAGTCTCATAATATGCGCGTACTATCATATCTCCACCGGCTTTGCTGGCGGAATAAGGGCTATTTGGAGCTAGCGGAGTTTCCTCTGTAAATAGTCCAGTTCCCCTTAACGTTCCATATACCTCATCGGTAGACACCTGAACAAATCTGCTAACACCGTACTTTCTGGCTACATCAAGCAGCACTTGTGTTCCAAGTACATTGGTCTTAACAAAAATATCCGGTTCAAGGATACTACGATCCACATGCGATTCCGCCGCAAAATTGACAACAACGTCAATTCCTTGGCCTAGCAATTCATCCATTGTCTTTACATCCGTAATATCAGCCTTTACAAATGCATAATTCAAGTTATTCTCCAACGACTTCAGGTTTCCCAGGTTCCCTGCGTAAGTCAATGCATCCACATTGACGATTTGGTAATCCGGGTACTGACTTAGCATATATATAATAAAGTTACTACCGATAAACCCAGCACCGCCTGTTACAAGCAGTTTCATCTATGCTGACCTCCTAACATAATATCTTGTTTATTTCATATCACTACATAAATATGCGAAAAAAAAAATTAGGTGAAGGACAATAGTCTCGGGATACCTGAAACTCTTTGTGCGGTATGATAGCATTTATGAATAATCATATGAAGTAACTCTTCATAAATGAGAACCCGATCTTTATTACGTTTTTGATTATGATAGGATAGCAAGTCGCTGGTACATTCGTATTCCACCATCACGCCCCCCTCCATTGCTCCATCGTACTTGAAATAGGAAAAGGCACAGACTGCAAAATCCTAGCGTACCGATTCGCATGATTAGGGATTCTTGAGGTGAAATTAGTCGGTTTTTTTGAAAGAATATTAAGCTTTCTATTAAACTCCCTTTTGCTTTACTGGTTTGTAGACAAACAGGTTTACAAATGTGCGGAATTCGTTAACCTTTTCGGTTGATCAACCAAAACTTTTCTTTATCAAAACAATCAAACCAGATGATAAAGACTTCCTTACCTTTTTATACTCATCGCATAAATTGTAATAAAGGATCAACCTTAAAGCTCTCGAATGAGAAGAGGCATACTAACTATGAGGGTATTCATAAAAAACCAAGGAGCTAAGCGGTCTGTTCTCGCTTAGCTCCTTGGCTTTGACGTCCACCGCTGCTTCCTGAGCAGATTGTGGGCAAGGGAAAGCCACCCCACCTCCAGACTTACTTTGGGTAAGCCTCGAAGCAGGAACTTCTTAAAGCCTCGGTTGTTCTTTACATGGCCAAACACAGGCTCCGGCTCGATCATGCGCCTTACGGCCAGGGCATGACCTTCTTCACTGCGGAGCTTTTGCCTGGCCTGGTTCTTTAGCCGCCAATACTTCATACTAACCTTGATCTCCCGATCACCTTGGGCTTTGGTACACTGCGGTTTTAGCGGACAACCCTCACAGCCGGCGCTTCGGTAATGTCGGTATTCGATTTCATACCTGCTTTCCGTTTTCTCCTTACTCCCCCTTCAGAAATGGAGCGTTTGTCCCGCCGCACATGTCCATGTATCTTGTTCACTGTTATAGGTCCAGTTGTCGATCTTGCTGGTGTCCTTTTGGCATGCCTTGCTCTTTTCACGGTGATACGTGTTGTACTTCACCATGGCTTCGACTTCATTTCGCTCCAAGTAGTCGTAATTTTCTTCACCGCCATAGCCTGCATCGGCGATGACGGTTTTTGGAAGCTTGCCGAACTGCGATTTTATCTTCTCAAAATACGGGATGAGGCAGCGCGTATCGGTCGGCCGCTGGTGCAAACTGTAACCGACAATGAATTGATTTTCAGTGCCAATCTGAACATTATAGGCTGGTTTTAGCTGGCCGTTTCGCATGGGGTCTTCTTTCATCCGCATAAACGTGGCGTCCGGGTCTGTTTTACTGTAGCTGTTTCTCGTGCCTAAAATCGCTTCCTGCGTCTCATACTTCTGTAAGGCGAGGAAGCAAGTCCTTGCGGAGCGTGCGCACCGCCTTCTTGAGCGGCTTGTCCTTTGGTTTCTCCTGCAGACGCTCCTCTAATTGTTTGACGGCTTGCTCCAGCTTTTCACCGGCGAGGGCAGAGGACTCGCCCATAACCGGTTGATGGTGCGGAAATCCGGCCGGCTTTTTCCTAGCCGCGATCCACATGAACATGATGTTTACACGGATCGCTTGGGCGATCTGGCGAGAGGAGTAGATGCGCTGCGTGTAGGCGTAAATGATGACTTTGGTGAGCATTTTAGGGTGGTAGCTGTCTCGTCCGCCTCCAGGGTAAGCCGCGTCAAAGATGGCGTCGTCGAGATGATTAACGGCGGCGTTGACCACACGAACGAGGTGATTGGCGGGGATATCTTCTTCTAAATCCATTGGTAAGCAGAGTTGATCCATGGTATATTGAATGTACAAAGAAACCGTCTCCTTTTGGTTTATGGTTGGGTGGTACCTCCATTTTACCTAAGAGTGGTTTCTTTTTATTTGACGAAATGAAAAAGAGGGTCGTCCCTAGTCATCTATGATGACTTTTGGGACACCCTCATACAACTACTTAACCACAACGTTATACTCAACAGGTTCATATTGATAAGTTTTATCCTTAGATATGATAACAAAACTAATTTTATCAACTTTTTTCAACTCTTCTGAGTTCACACTAAACATAAAACCAGAATTAGTTAAATTAGGATTATTAAAATACTCGGAAACACTGGTCCGTGCCATACCATATAATCCTGAATAAAATTTATCTCCAACTCTTAAAAACACGTTACTAGCAACATCACTTGACAAAATGTCAGCAGCCCATCCACTTATAGTCGTTGTCTTACTCGTCTTATCTATGGATAAAACACCTGGCTCTGGAACAAGATCATTATTGATGTAGTCTACCCACATTAGATTTTCAGCATTTTTTGTTGGCAGATTTTTATAGATACTGTAATCAATAAATTCGGTGGATTCGGACAATATATTCATGGTATTTTCAAAACTTCTCTCGACGTTCTCATAAATTACAATATCTGGTTTGAATAAATATACCAGATTTTGTAATTTATTAATATTATCAGTGTGAATAAATACTGTTTCTGAAAAGCTCTCGGCTAAATTGGGAGTTAGGAATTCATAAAGATAACTATCTCCAAAAATTAAAGCCCTCGGTAACTTTTCATTACTATTTTTATAGGTAGCAGCCATGTTCGTGGTCGATAGATTTAAATTATCTATCACCCCAAAAGTTCGTTTCGCTAATCTTGGAGTTTTCAGATTAAAATTATAGTCAGTTTCAAAAAATGGTATTGTGTCATATACTTTACTTTCCCTATGATATGTTGTAATGTCAAAGTCACTCCAAGAAAAGGTCTTAATATTTGGAAAATAATTTTGTACTCTTTGCATTAGTTCTAAATATCCAATAAATGCACCATAATTATTCCAATGCCCATTATCATAATTTTGGGAATATACGGTAGCTTTATTTTTAGCTTTAAGAAGAGGGGCTATTGGGGTGAAGAAATCGATATCTGTTTCATTTATAAAATAATCAGAAATCATATCTGTCCTCGATTTATCTCCGACCTTAAGTATTGTATCGGGATAATTCTCAGAATATATTGTCTTTTTGTCGGGATTTAACATCATGATAAACGGTATATTTTTCGATTTCAAATAATTATCTATTCTATCAACGCCATTCCCCCATTCCCGGAGTTGCTGATCTGAAGGTAAATTTATTTGTTGGTAATCAGCAATAATATCAGGAGTAACGTAATAGAGCCATTTATTCTTGCCTTCAATCGTGTCACTTTTTGTTATTTTCCCAAACAAATTATATTGCATCTCTGTATTCACTTTAACAAGTTGATCTCTATAACCAAAATTATCATTAAACCAACTTTCAAATTCTTTAACGAATTGAGTATTAAAGTGTCCCTCACCAGATGTAAAATGTGGGAACTTGGTTAAAGCTCTATTTTCTGCTACAGATATCTTTCCTTGGATTTTATTCACTGCAATAAGTGGGACTGTTATAGCGACAATAAATAAAACGACCAACAATACATTATAAACTTTATGAGCTTTCATCCCTTCACCTCCTTAGAACCTAAAGTATATAAACGGGTTATAAGTTGATGTTGCCATGAACATAATACTTAGGATTAATAAAAATGCGACGTACGCATTTTGTATGAACAAACTAAAACCATTGTGCTCTTCATAAGCACCTACATTGTTCTTTATATACTTAGAAATGGGCAACGAAGCAAGGCATGCAATCAGTATTATGGTTATAACCATGGGGTCCAAATAATACCAGACTGTGAATCCTACATCATACGGACTATCAATTGCAAACATTATTTTCAAGTAACTGAGAGCATAAGCAAGATCCGGAGATCTAAACAATACCCAACCTACCACGACAATAAGCATTGTATATAACCATGTTAAGATTTGGGGAATTCTGAACTTCGTTTTTGATTTCCTTAGTACACGCTCTATGATAAGAAACAAGCCGTGCCATAATCCCCATATCACAAAATTCCATGCTGCACCATGCCACAAGCCAGTTACCATAAACACGATTAATAAATTGAAGTATACATTCCCTTTTCTATTCCCGCCTAGCGGAATATACAGATAATCTCTGAACCAAGAGGAAAGTGAAATATGCCATCTTCTCCAGAACTCAGTCACTGTTTTAGAAACATAAGGAAAGTCAAAATTCTCTTTGAATTTAAATCCAAACATTCGCGCTAGTCCTATTGCCATGTCTGAATAACCTGAAAAATCAAAATAAATCTGTAACGAATAACAAATAGCGCCTATCCAAGCAGTATCCAATGAATTTTGATGAGCTGGCAAATTGAAGATACTATCTGCTACTTGTCCCAATGTGTTAGCAATAATAATCTTTTTTCCTAGTCCCATTACAAATCTTCTAATACCATAGGCAAAATCATCAACCGTAGTAACTCGATTCTCGATTTGATCATGCACATCAACATATCTTACAATAGGTCCTGCTATTAACTGTGGAAAAAAGGATTTAAAGAGCGCAAACTTCAAAAAATTCTTTTGTACTTGTACTTTTTGCAGGTAAATATCGATGATGTATGAAAGACCTTGAAAGGTAAAGAACGAGATTCCAATAGGTAATATGATATTTTCCAGTGAAAGATCCAAACCGGTAACATAATTTACATTCAAAATAAAGAAATCAAAATATTTAAAATAGAATAGAAGGCCACAATTTGCAAGTATCCCAATAATCATGACAGCCCTTGAGACTGTAATAGAATATTTAATACGACAAATATTTATAAGAAAACCAAAAATATAGTTAACAAGGATGGATAGTATAATTACGATTACAAATTTAGGCTCGCCCCAAGCATAGAAAAACAGACTCACTATCAATAGGAAGGCATTTCTATACTCTAATTTCATAAGATAGTAGCCTATTAATACAATTGGTAAAAAACAAAATAAAAATATAGTCGAGCTAAATACCATCAATACTTACCTCTTTCCTAACGTGTCATATTCCTTATTTTCTTTAAGAACTCGATTACATAAGTGGGCAGGTATTTTTTTAAACTTTGCTTAAACTGATAACTTCTTGACGGGCGTAAGTTATTTGAAAGCCCCGTAATCATGCCGTAATGAGGTGTTGGACCGCATTTTTCAAAATAACGCAAGTTAATTTGCCGAAGCATATAATAAAGGTTGGTTATTTCTATTCTTGCAAAAGAATCAACCAATACCCATGCTGAATAATATCCTTCATATTGTGCAACATATGGGTATATTCTTTCTATGGCATGCAATAAAGTTCCATCGACATTATTGGGTTCTTGCGGGAAATCTTTATACTCCCACTTATACTCAATTAGTGCTTTTAGTGCTTTAGGTCTAAACCAAAACATAGTGCCTAATGGAGCAATTGGTTCCTTATGCCATTCCATTTCGCTTACAATACCTATTTTTTTCGCTAAATCCCTAGTAATATCTAAATTAATGCTCCACTCATATCCAATAGTAAAATAAAAATCAGCATGATTTGGAGGTGGTGGAGATAATAGCCCCAATTTAGGATTTTCATCAAATGTTCTAATAATATTATTCACAAGATGCCTATTTTTCAAAATATTCTCAAAACACTTGTATGCGAATGACTCACCTTTAATATAAGGATAAACTTGTTTTGTCTTTTTATCATGCGCAAAACAAACATAATCATAATCTTCTAAATAATCTCTAACTCCAATAAGTAGCGAGCTCACATCTCTTCCTCTATTTGGAATTACTATCACTTTCAAATTTGCACATTCCATACCTTTAAAAGCTTCTTCTATTAATAGTTTATTTGAGTCATTATTAGTTGTTACATAGACATCAGTTTCTGGCGGCATAGATTTAGCATAGTCTAGACAATACTCAATTTTGTCATCAAAATAAATATGCATTACTAGAGCAATTTTTTTAGTACTATGATTATTACTGGACATATCACTTGATAATACGTAATTAAGATTTGCTGCATTTTTAATATCTGCTTGATTATTTGTCCTCAATATATTTTCCCAAATCATATCAGTATCATAATCAAAATTTTCCTTTATAAATTCGTATGCTTCGATTGTTTGTTCACCAGTCGTATTATTTAAAAAATCAGCTATATCATGAAAGAAACTTCTTCGTTTAATAATTGGGCATTTCCTATTCTTGATTAATTCCAGTGGCATCATTAATACTGGATGGTAAGTGTAACCCTCCAGATCATCAGTATTCACATAAACATCCCATGAAAAACCTTTATCACTAAAATCCTTTGTGAAAATTGCCTCATGGTAACCAATAGCCTGTATGTACGAATTTACTTCACGCATATTACTCCAGTAATTACGAAACTCAAAACTCTTCAACATTTTATTTCTAACAACTATAAAATGAGATTGAATATGCTCAGGGATATAACCATATTTAATGGTACCGAACGGGTCATAGTCAACTTTATGAAATTTAGTTATCCCCCAAAAATCTATATCTCGTTTACTCATATCAGCAAACATGGTATCAAAAGATGTGAGGGGACCAAAAATAGTTGAATTAAACAATACTAACTCTTCATATAACTCAAGCGAATCCCAACCAATATACTCTAAACCTTCTTTGTATGCCCAAACATCAAATCCTTTATTTTCTCTTACTAATACCTCCGTAGCTACCTTTTCTAACAACTTTCTACTCTCATTCATTAGTTTTCCGTTACAAACTATCAGTAAAGTCCCAATTGATTTCTTTATATCATTCAAAAGATGTAATATATATCTATCAACTATTCCTTCGTTATCAAAAAAGAAAAATATACCAGCCCTTTTACTAGATTCATTAGATACATTCATGAGTATACTATTCCCCAATCTTATCTTATCTATTTTTTCTATTGAAATTATATCAAGAGTGTTTTTTTAGAATCCTTTGGATTTTTTCATTACTCCCCCATAATCCTGGAGAATCATACGGGCGATTCGGGAATGCTCCATAATCTAATTTAATTTTATAAGCGTTCTTCTCCAAGAACTTCTCAACCATTTCCCTTAATGAGACAGGCTGTCCTGAGCAACAGTTAATAATCCCGTCAATTTCAGTTTGCAGCACTGTTAAAGAAATTTGACGAGCCAACTCATCTACAGTAATAAAATCATATTTATTTTCTCCAGTTGTAAAAGGAAACAACTCTTTTCCATCTTGCTCAGCCTGAATAATTTTCGTAAAAATTGACTTATTCTTAGAATCATCACCATAGATATAAAAGGCTCTTAACCACTGAAACACTACATTTCTACCCTTTAAAAAAGTTTCCAGAGATTGTCGCAGACTATTTTTAGCAATACCATATAATGAGTACGGATTTGTTGGGGTTTCTTCGTTAATCTCACCTTCGTAATAACCCACCTCATGCATTGTTCCCATTACAGCAACATGCTTTAGTCCACCATTTACCATATTTTTTATAAATTCATAATGGGAATATAAGTTTTTCAAATGAGAGTCTGCATTATGAACAAATCCATCTCTCCATGCCATGTGTAAACAAATATCCGGCCTTCCCAACTCATCATATATTTGTTCTCTTCCAGAAAATATATTGTATTCAATGATATTTGCACGAAAGTCAATGCGTTCCACATTATTATCCGCTGCGAATACGTTAACCCCCATATCCAATAATGTTTTTACTACATGATTACCAATGTAACCCCCAGCACCAGTAACCAATACTGTCTTATTATTAGACATACTACACTCCCCTAACTAATACTCTTTCCTAATATCATGGCTACCCTTGGAGGTATGCATTGCAGACATCTTCTACTAGCCCTGAAGCCATTACCTGACCCTTTTTTAACCAAATAGCATTATTGCAAACATTCTTAACCTGATCAATCGAGTGAGAGACTAGAAGCAAAGTCGTGCCACCAGCAGTCAGTTCGCTCATTCTTTTCTCGCATTTCTCTTGAAAGGACTGGTCCCCGACCGACAATATCTCATCAACAATTAACAAGTCAGGCTTAACAAGGGTAGCAATAGAAAATCCTAGACGCGCAACCATCCCAGACGAAAAATTTTTCAAAGGAACATCTACAAATTCATGCAGCTCTGAAAAATCAATTATCTCCTCATACCTCTCCTGCATAAATTTTTTTGTATAACCTAAAACAGCACCATTCAAAAAAATATTTTCCTTCGCAGTTAGTTCCATGTCAAAACCAGTACCCAACTCAATTAATGGAGCAATACTACCATTCACACGAACCTTTCCTGAAGTAGGATTATATATCCCCGAAATAATTTTCAGCATTGTACTCTTCCCAGAACCGTTCCCCCCAATAATAGCAAAGGAATCCCCTTTTTCTACTCGAAAAGATACATCTTTTAAAGCGTAGAACTCATCATATTCGATATTCCTCTTCAACAATCTGATTGTATATTCTTTTAAGCTATTGATTCTTTCCCTCTCCAAATTAAACTTCATCGAAACATTTGTTACTTCAACCGCAAATTCAGACATAGATTGAACCCTTCCATTTCGTAATTGTTCATCAAATATGCAATACGAATTTATGCTGATTCTTATAAAATACCAAAAGACCTATTAGAATTGATAAAACAGAGAAAAAAAGGCATACCATGTTTGTCTGGAGATCTGGCAGTTGACTGTACAGTACTATATCCCTAAAAGCCTCTACAAAATAATACATTGGATTAGCATAGATAATTGATTTCACATAATCAGGGACAATATTAACAGGATAAAAAATGGGGGTCAGATACATCCAGGCCGAAAGAAGCACTGTATATAAATGAATCATATCTCGGAAATAAACTGCAAGGACAGACATTATTAAACCTACACCTACAGAGAACATTAAAATATATAGTAAAGGCAAAGGAAAAAACAAAATCTCCGCTGTTATTGGCACACCTGTAAAAATAATAACTACAACCATTGCGACCAGAGAAAAAATCAAGGTGATAAATGAAGAGAACACCTTTGAAAGCGGAAATAAATATTTAGGCACATATACCTTTTTGATAAGTGCTCCAGCACCAAGAATCGAATTCATGGATACAGATGTAGCCTCTGAAAAAAAATTAAAAATAATTTGCCCCGATAAAAGATAAACTGGGTAATTAGGAATATCAAATCTAAAAAAGCTTGAAAATACAGCAACTAAAACGATCATCATTAAGAGAGGATTTAACAAACTCCATAAATAGCCAAGGAAAGATCGACGATACTTAATTTTCAAATCTCTAACAACAAATTCATATAGTAACCCCTTGTACCGCCAAAAATTTTTAACATAGTTCATAATAAATCGATCCTTATGATTAAAATAATAGCACACGATAAACAAGAATCACTTTGCACTGGTTTCTTTTAAATATCTAACTAGCGCTTCTTTCCAACTTGGTAAACGATTAAATCCTCCTAAATCCAAACTTGATTTAGACAATCTTGAATTTTTAGGTCTAACGGCCTGCATATGGTATTGATCAGATTTTATAAAGTTGACCTTATTCTTCTTGTCTGTTAGGCGAAAAATTTCGGCGGCAAACTCTGCTCTGCTACAATATCCTTCGTTAGTAGCATGATAAACACCAAATTTCTCAGTCTGTATCATGTCCACAATAAGCTGAGCTAAATCAAAAGTAAACGTTGGAGAACCTATTTGATCAGAAACAACATTAATTGTTTCGTACTCCCCAGAAATTCTTAACATTTTTTTTACGAAGTTATCTCCATTCACTCCAAAAGCCCATGAAGTTCTAACAATAAAGTGTTGAGGAAGACTTTTTTGAACAACTTTCTCCCCATCAAGTTTTGTCTGCCCATATACAGATAGCGGACCAACTTTTGAAAACACTTCGAAAGGTGTATCACCTTCACCTGAAAATACGTAGTCGGTGCTAATGTACACCATTTTCGCACCTATTTCATTACAGAGTGACGCTATATTTTCTGTTGAAGTTACGTTGATAATCCTACATTTCTCCGCTTCAAACTCAGCCCTATCCACATCAGTGTATGCAGCGCAGTGCACAACAACGTCGGGGTGATAGCATCGGATATACTTAGCAGTCGCTTCTAAATTGGATATATCAAGGTCGTCCATGCCTACACCAATACATTTTACTCCCAATTCTTTCAAACATCTTACGACGTCAAATCCGAGTTGCCCTTTAGCACCCGTCACCAATACCTTCATAGTCATTTCTCCCCAGGATCAATCTATCTATAAAGATTTATTTCCCAGAATACATTTTGTCATAATACGCTATATATTCTCCACTCTTCACATTATTTAACCATTTTAGATTATTCAAGTACCATTGGATGGTCAATCTAATTCCTTCATCGAACATAACATTCGGCTCCCACCCTAACTCATCCTTAATCTTCTGTGGATCGATTGCATACCTTCTATCATGGCCCAGACGATCCTCGACGAATTTAATCAGTGATTCCGGTTTCCCAAGTTCCTCTAAAATAATCTTAACGATATCAATATTCGCCCTTTCATTATGTCCGCCTACGTTATAAACTTCGCCGGATTTCCCCTTATGCATAACAACGTCTATAGCTTTACAATGATCTTCAACATACAGCCAATCTCTAATGTTCATTCCATCCCCATATACCGGCAATTCCTTGTCCTCTAGAGCATTAGAGATCATTAATGGAATCAATTTTTCAGGAAATTGATACGGACCATAGTTGTTGGAACATCTTGTGATGTTAATATTAAGGTCGTAAGTTTCATGATAAGCCCGAACAAACATATCAGCAGATGCTTTACTAGCTGAGTACGGGCTATTGGGAGACAGTGGTGTATTCTCCGTAAAATACCCCGTTTGTCCAAGAGATCCGTACACTTCATCCGTTGAAACTTGTACAAATTTTGCTTCGGGGATGTATCCTCCATTACTCATCCAATATTTCTTACAAGCATCAAGTAAAACTTGCGTCCCTGCAATATTGGTCTGTAAAAATACCTGTGGATTCAATATGCTTCGGTCAACATGAGACTCGGCTGCAAAGTTAATTATATATAACGGATTATATTTCTCGAAGATCGAATCAACTAATGCCACGTCACAGATGTCACCTTTGATAAAGGTATAGTTTTCATTACCTTCAACTTCCTGAAGATTCTCTAAATTCCCAGCATAAGTTAATGAATCAAGGTTGATAATATGATAATTAGGATATTGCTTTAACATATATTGAACAAAATTACTTCCAATGAACCCGGCCCCTCCCGTAACTAATACGGTAACTGGAGCTACATTATTATTATTTGTTAACACTTAATAACTCCTCCTAAAATTGCTGATCACTAAGTAACTTTAATGTTTTGTCTTTTTCTGATAGAAGAACTTCCAAATCTTCTGTAATCGGCCACTTCACCCCAATTTCCGGATCATTCCATAGGACACCGCCCTCATCTTCAGGGTGATAAAAATCCGTACACTTATAAACAAATTCTGCTTCGTCTGACAAAACCAAGAATCCATGCGCGAACCTTTCAGGAACATACAGTTGTTTCTGGTTTTCCCCTGAAAGCACTGTACCAAACCATTTTTTATATGTTAGAGATTCAGGTCTAAGATCTACCGCAACATCAAACACCTCACCGGAAAGGACACGAACCAACTTACCCTGTGGGTGTTTTTTTTGAAAATGGAGACCTCTTAGCACACCTTTCCGTGATTTTGATTGGTTATCTTGAACAAAAACCATATCTAAACCAGCTTCTTTAAAGTCATTATAATTATAAGTTTCCATGAAATAGCCTCTATGGTCGCCAAACACTTTTGGTTCTACGATAACTAAATCATTAATTCCTGTCCCGATAAATTTGAAGTTCCCCATATACTCCTCCTAAAAAAGAACAAATTAATATAAACCCGTTGCAACATAAACTAAGTATTTTCCATAATCAGATTTCATCAGAGGTTTTGCTAATTCCATTAACTGTTCTTTATTAATGTAATTCATTTTATAAGCAATTTCTTCTATGCAGGCAATGTAGAGACCTTGTCTTTTTTGAACAGCTTCTACGTAGTTGCTTGCCTCAAGCATCCCATCATGAGTCCCCGTATCCATCCAAGCCATGCCTCTGCCAAGTAATTTTACTTTGAGCCGCCCTTGTTTTAAGTACATATTGTTCACTTCTGTAATCTCAAGCTCACCACGTGCTGAAGGTGTAATGTTCTTTGCTATTTCCACAACCTGATGGTCATAAAAATACAACCCAGGTACTGCATAATTGGATTTAGGATTCACGGGTTTTTCTTCTATAGATATTACATTCCCCTCATTATCATGTTCGATCACACCATAATCCTTAGGGTTTTTGACAAAATAACCGAATATCGTCGCTCCTTCTTTATTTTGGGCCGCTTCATCCAGTATGCGCCCAAAGCTTTGACCATAAAAAATGTTGTCGCCTAAAATCAACGCAACCGAGTCGCCATTGATAAATTCTTCTCCGATTATGAACGCTTCTGCCAGTCCATTGGGTTCATTTTGTACTTTGTAAGAAATATTTAACCCAAGACTCGAACCATCTTCAAATAATTCTTGATACACAGATATATCTCTGGGAGTTGAAATTATTAGTATCTCTCTAATTCCAGCAAGCATTAGTACAGATAGCGGATAATATATCATTGGCTTATCATATACTGGAACAATTTGCTTGGATATTGCTTTGGTGACAGGGTATAATCTCGTGCCGGAACCCCCTGCTAAAATAATACCTTTCATTAACAACAAACTCCTTCAAAAAATATTCGTATTCTTTATAGTAAAATAACAAATCCTAGTTGCTGAATTACAAATCTACTAAGTCTATGCTAAAATAATACCCGTACTTATTTGCAAAGGAGATAAACACGTGTCGAAACCAGTATACGGTAAAACGGCCGCAGCGTCGAGAAATGGGGAAAAGTTACCTGCGGCGTTGTTGGTGTTGATGATTGGGTTGATTTTGTTCCTCGTCTGGGCGCCGTTCCAGGCCGGGTTGTTTAACGGGCTTGTGCTAGACTTCGAGAAACCGATTTATTGGGCGGTTCTTGTTGGAAGCCTACTGATGTTAGGCTGGGTTGCCGCCTATTTCAAAAGTATCAAGCTGGAGGACCAGCGGGATTGGACGGCCCTATTTGTTCTGCTAATTCCCATAACTTACATTATCGCACTGATTCCGGCAGCAAGCCAGTACTTTGCTTCCAATATGGTGCTGATTCAGTCGCTTTATGCCTTCATGTTTGTCATTTCGTTGTATTTGCTGCAAAACCGAAAATCGAACCGTGTCGTCGAAACGACGGTGATCACGGTTGGATATGTCATTGTGCTTTTTGGTCTGTTCAACTGGCTCGGCCAAGGAAGAACCGTGTCGGCCCTCGTCGGCTGGTTTACGGGTACGGTTGTACATGGGCAATACACACAGGCGGTTTGGGTGGACTCGAACGGTCCGCGGCTAGCTTCGGTATTCCAATATCCGAATACATATGCGGCCTTTTTGATGGCATTCTTCTTTGTGGCCGTATTTGCCATCACACGCTCCAAAAGATGGTATAGCCAGGCTATTCACGCTTTTATGCTTGTACCGATTGCCCTTTCGATTCTACTAACGTTATCCCGGGGCGGTTTGGTGTTCCTACCAATCGTATTTATCGTCTTGCTGTTCTTCCTGAAGCCTGCAAAGCAGATCCTCTGGATCGTTTACTGCCTGATTGCCGGAATCGGCACGCTGGTCATTGCCAAGCCAGTTACAGAGCTGGGGCAGCAATTCCACCTAGGACAGATCGGCGACCCGGCCAAAGGATGGTTTTATGTCTTAGCTTCTTCGATCGTATTGGCCGTTATCGCTTGGTTGATTCAACGTTTTGTTGCTCCTCGTTTGGAGAACGGAACTGGCAAATGGGCGAGCAAGAAACTCGCCAGTTTGTGGCTCCCCTTGGTTTCGGTCATTGCGGTAGCTGTTTTAGCTGCATTGTTCCTCGGGACAAACTTGAAACACATTTTGCCTGGTAATATCGGGGAACGCTTGGAAAACCTGAACCTCCAGCAACACAGCTTCCTGGAACGGATGACTTTCTATAAGGATGCGGCGAAGGTTGTCAAAGACTATCCGATCATCGGGGCCGGCGGCGGTGCCTGGGCTTCGATCTATGAGAAATACCAGAACAACCCGTACACCAGCCGTCAAGCGCATAGCTTTGTGATGCAGTACCTCGTTGAGGTCGGAATTCTAGGCTTCCTCGTGTTGATTGCTTTCTTGGCCTTTATTTTCTATAAATACATCCATGGATATATCAAAGCGGATGAACAAAACCGGGAATCCTACTTTGTATACTTCATCATTGTCCTCTCCATCCTGATGCACAGCTTAATGGACTTTAACATGAGTTATGTGTTCTTGGGCATCTTGGTATTCATAGGGCTGGCGGGTATGGCGGCGACAATGGACAACCGCCCTGTCGAGAAGTTCTCCGTTAAGGCAGGAACGATGCGTGGTCTGTATAGCACGATTATGGTGGTCGCCTCCTTGATCCTGATCTTTATGTCGATCCGGAACATCCAAGCTTCCGGGGCTGCGGCCAAAGGTAAAGAGTTGATCACGACCAGCACGGACTTCCAGGAGATCAAGGCCCCTCTGGATGACGCGCTCAAGAAACGCAGCGCCCAACCGGATGCAGTACTGTACCTAAGCTCACTGTTGCAGGCCGGCTTTGATCAAACGAAAGATGAAGCTTTCTACAATCAGGAGCAGTCACTCCTTACGAATGCGCTGAAAAAAGAACCCTTCAACAAGGACATGTACAAACAGCTGATTAAGCTTTATCAGTCCAAAGGCGAATACGACAAAGCGTATGCGGTGTACCGCGATAACGCTGATCGTTATGCTTATGATATGAGCTGGTACGAGAACCTGATTGTTCAATCCTATGAGCTTGGGTATCAGAAGCTTGGCGAACAGGATACAGCCCAGAAGGAGCAATATTTCCAAACCGGGCTAGCCGCCTATCAGCATGTTGTGGATGGGGTTGAGCACCTGAAGACGTTGCCTAAGGGGCAAATGCAAGGGAATCCTTTTGAAATTACACAACCGATGGTCCTAAATGCCGGAAAAATGCAGTTTATGATGAATGAACCGGCTAAGGCGGCGGAAATTTTCAAAGTAGGGATCAAAGATGATTTGACGGATGACACAAACCGCGAAATCGCCCGGTGGTACCTGGCTGCCTTGCAGAAGACAGGAGCTAGCGACCAGGCCGTGTACGACCGGTTGCTGCAAGTGGACCCGTCCGAAAAGAATTCGATTGAGCAATTAGCTAATCTAACTTTCTAAACAAGATCAAAAAAACGGTCTCTCCCATAGGATAAGCTACCCCTATATAGGACAATGAAATATAACATGTCCTA
>NZ_JAKSXN010000058.1 GCF_022427145.1 Paenibacillus timonensis | reverse complement strand
TCGAATCTTGAATTCAGCCGGTCCCTCCGTTGCTCACGTAGCCTCCATCAGTCCTCCAACAGTACCTCCCCGCAAGAATGTTGTAAAAAGTACAACATTTTGGTGCCTTTACGCCGCCTCAAGCCCAAAATGTTGCATAAAGTGCAACAATATTGAGGGCTTCCCGCAAAAAAAGGCTAGAATGTTGCAAAAAATGCAACATTCTAGCCTCAAACCTCTCGCTATCGTGCTAAATGCTGCACATCATGCAACATTTGCTCCGCTCCAAAGTCACGAGCAGGCGGCACAGTCGTGTGCGGATTAAATCACGTGGTTGCGGATTTCGTCTTGCAGTTGAGCGACCACTTCATCCACCGCTTTGGCACCAAGATCCCCTTCGCCGCGCTTACGCACGGAGACGGTGCCGGCGCTTTGCTCGCTTTCGCCGACGACGAACATGTACGGCAGCTTCTCCAGCTGAGCCTCACGGATCTTATAGCCAAGCTTCTCGTTGCGCAGATCGCTTTCGGCGCGGATGCCGGCAGCGCGCAGCTTGTCTTCCACTTGACGCGCATAGGCGTCGAAGTTGCCGGAAACCGGAATGACCTTCGCTTGAACCGGAGCCAGCCACAGCGGCAGGTTCCCCGCAAAGTTCTCGAGCAGGAAAGCCGTGAAGCGTTCCATCGTGCCGAGGATCCCGCGGTGCAATACGACCGGACGGTGTTTTGCGCCATCGTCGCCGACATATTCGAGCTCGAAGCGTTCCGGCAGCAGGAAGTCGATTTGCACGGTCGACAGCGTTTCTTCCTTGCCGAGCGCCGTTTTGATCTGCACGTCCAGCTTCGGTCCGTAGAACGCTGCTTCGCCTTCCGCTTCAAAGAACGGCAAGCCCGCTTCTTCTACAACCTCGCGGAGCATCCGCTGCGCCGTATTCCACATCTTATCATCCTGGAAGTATTTCTCCGTATCCTGCGGATCGCGATAGGACAACCGGAAACGATATTCATGGATCCCAAAATCGTTATACACCTGCTTGATCAGGTCGAGCACCCGCGAGAATTCATCCTTGATTTGATCCAGACGGCAGAAAATATGCGCATCATTCAACGTCATCGAGCGAACGCGGTGCAAGCCGGTCAAAGCGCCGGACATTTCGTAGCGATGCTGCATTCCAAGCTCCGCAATTCGGATCGGCAAATCCCGATAGCTGCGCATATCGCTTTTGTACACCATCATATGGTGCGGGCAGTTCATCGGACGAAGAATGAATTCTTCCGTATCGATCGCCATTTTAGGGAAAATATCATCCTGGTAGTGATCCCAGTGGCCCGAGGTTTTGTACAAATCCACGTTCCCAAGCACCGGTGTGTACACATGTTGATAACCCAGACGTTCTTCGATATCAACGATGTAACGTTCCAGCGTACGGCGAACCGTTGCCCCCTTCGGCAACCAGATCGGCAAGCCTTGGCCCACCAGATTATTGAACGTGAAAATGTTCAGTTCCTTGCCCAGCTTACGGTGGTCACGTTTCTTCGCTTCTTCCAGCATATGCAGGTGCTGATCCAGCTCCGCTTTTTTCATAAACGCGGTGCCGTAAATGCGTTGCAGCATTTTGTTGTTGCTGTTTCCGCGCCAGTAAGCGCCCGCCACGCTCAGCAGCTTGAATACTTTAATTTTCCCGGTCGAAGGCACGTGCGGCCCGCGGCACAGGTCGAAAAATTCGCCCTGATCATAAATCGAAATGACGCTGTCTTCCGGCAAATCGCGAATGAGCTCCAGCTTGTACGGATCGCCCAGTTCGGTAAAGATCGCCACCGCTTCCTCGCGGCTCACTTCCCGGCGGGTAATCGGCAGGTTTTCGCCGATGATGCGCTCCATTTCTTTTTCGATCTTTTGCAGATCCTCCGGATTCAGCGGGTGCTCCAGATCCATGTCATAGTAAAATCCGTCTTCGATCACCGGACCGATCCCCAGCTTCACTTCCTTGTTGCCAAACAGGCGTTTTACCGCCTGGGCCATCAAGTGGGCGCTGCTGTGGCGCATGATTTCCAAGCCGTCCTGGGAATCTCCCGTAATGATCTCCACTTTAGCGCCATCCACCAGCTTCGCGTTCAAATCCACCGCCACGCCGTTGATTTTTCCGGCCAGCGCATTTTTACGCAAACCGCTGCTGATCGAAGCCGCCACATCTTCCAAACTGCTGCCTTCCGCATACTCCCGAACCGAACCGTCCGGCAAAATAACAGATACTGCCACCTTTTGTTCCTCCCTACAGAAAATGTTGTTGGATTTACCGGAGCGGACAAATCAAAAAACGCCCGTCCCGGAAAGGGACGAGCGTTATACCCGTGGTTCCACCCTCATTCGGCCTCTCCGCAGTACCAATAGTACACTGCATTCGGATCTGGCCCTTAATTCGGCATTCGATAACGGCAATGAACCGGTATTCCCTACTTCATCTCTGGTTCAGGAATACAGCTACAAAGGGGTAAACCAAAAGCGAAACCGAAGGGAATTCCAGCCAAGTTCCCTTTCTCTGTACCGTTCAAGCCTTCTGGCTCATGTCTTTGTCGACGCTATTCATGATGTTCAATAATCAGCTTTGATCACGAAGCCAATCAAGATGCGAATACTTGCAAGTTATTATAATGCTAACTTTTAGAGCCGTCAAGGAACCCTGCTCTTATCTGCCTTGATCCAGGCGGCGAAACTCCTGATGGAACGGCTTGCAATGTGGACAAAGCAAACATAATTCAACCCGGTCGCCAAAAATCCTCGAGATCGTTGTAATCACCTGCGCATCGGGATCCTGCGTATGAATCAGGATCTTATCCGGAGACAGAGAGATCAAGGTGCTGACGATCACGTCTTCCATCTGCATTTCCTGGTCGGCAATCCGCGCGACGACCCCGCCGGAAGCCGGTACGTGAACCGGGGTAAACTGTTCGTTCAGGATCGCAAACTCATGGCCGTGTTTATGCATCAAATGAACCAACGGCGTCAAAGGCTCCTGAAAATATACGAAATACTGCAGCAATCCGATAAACTCCTCATATTGCTTATCCAGCAAATACTCATCCACGGCAAAATCCACGATTTCCCGCAGCTTGTCCTCATAGGCTTTTAGGCGAAACATAGCGAATCCATCCAGGTGAAGGTCTCCCGATGCCCGCAAATACTCGCGCAACGCTTCTTGGACCAACGATTGGCGTTCCTCTCGAGAGCTCCCGGATTCGGTGCCTTCGGCCAGCAGGCAGTCCACCATCTGTTGGACTTGTAGCCCTTCCTCCCGGGATTCGAAGCTGTAATCCCGTTTCATGACCCGAGCGGCGATCTCTTCTTCCTTCACGCCTACGATGTATTTCGCGATTCCGAGCGACAAAAGGTCGATCAGCCGTTCCGGGTGATCTTGTCCGCTGTCCTTGTCCAGCCGGTCTTCCACCACAGCCTCCAGCATCCCGCCTTCGGCCGCCTGAAACTTAAGCTGAACCTCGCGGTTATGTAAGCTGCTTACGGTATCCTGTATCAGGCTTTTGAACCGTTCCTCCGATTCGGCGGAACCGCATGTGACGCGTACGGTAAAAAAATCCATGAACCTGGCCCCCTTCCGCTTCCTTCTCCAAGTATATGGCGCGAAGGAAACGGATATACGGGAACCGTTCATGGAATGAAAGGCAGTTCTGCCAGGAAATTGCCAATGTACCTGTTTAGTTCTGCATAATAAAATCGCGTTCGACCGTTGCTTCTTCGTCGAAAACACGTAAAATTTCGTATTTCGTATTGCGCTGGGCAGGAACTTTTCCGGCCGACCGGATAATGGACAGAATCGATTCGATATTGACTTTATGCGTAGCGCCGGCGGACGAAACGACGTTCTCCTCGATCATCGTGCTGCCGAAGTCGTTGCAGCCGTACTGCAGCGACAGCCTGCCGACTTCCGGTCCCATCGTCACCCAGGAGGATTGCAGGTTCTTGATGTTATCCAATACGATCCGGCTGATCGCCACCGTTTTCAAATAGGATTCCGGCGTTTGGCGTTCCGCTTTCAGGTTCGTATTGTCCGGCTGGAAAGTCCACGGAATGAAGGCCAGGAACCCTTCCGACGGATAGCCGTTTTGGATGCATTCATCCTGGGCTTCACGCACGCGAAGCAGATGCAGCGCCCGCTCTTCCATCGACTCGCCGAAACCGATGACCATCGTGGCCGTCGTGTTCATGCCGATTTTATGCGCGGTTTGCATGACGTCCATCCAGTCTCTCCAGGAGCCCTTCAGGCGGCTGATTTTACGGCGCGTCCGGTCATCCAGGATCTCGGCTCCGCCGCCCGGCAGCGAATCAAGGCCCGCCGCATGGATTGCGCGTACCACTTCCTCCAGCGAGAGGCCGTCCGACACTTCTTTCATTTTCATAATCTCCGCAGGGGAGAACGAGTGCATCGTAATATCCGGGAACCGTTGCTTGATCGCTTTAAGCAAATCCGTATAATAGCTGAATGGCAGATTCGGGTTGGTCCCGCCTTGCATCAGGATCTCCGTGCCGCCTACGTCGATCGTTTCCTGGATTTTCTGGAAAATCAATTCGTCCGGAAGCACATATCCCTCTTCGGAGCCCGGGCGACGGTAAAATGCACAGAAGCGGCAGTATACGTCGCAAACGTTCGTATAGTTGATGTTCCGCCCGATGACGAACGTCGTAATCGGTTCGGGATGCTTGCGCTCCATCAGGATGTTGGCGGTATGGCCCATCTTCTCGATTTCGTCGGACTCGTACAGCCGGATCGTATCTTCCAGATCCAGACGTCCACCCTGCAGCGCTTTGTTTAATATATCGTCGATTGCAGTCATGATCACTGCCTCCTTAGAACAATAAATAAAAACCCAGAATACCTGAAAATTGAAATGATAGTTCAATCGTAACACAGGTCCGCCCAGAAAAACAGCACCCGCTTTACAGGCGCAAACGCCAAAGGGCCGCAAGAGCGGCCCTGATTCATGCAATAAATTCGGTTAACTATTCCGAAGCGCCTCGTCCAAATCGGCGAGCAAATCGTCGATGTCCTCAAGCCCGACGGAGAAACGCAGCAGCCCGTCGGTGATGCCCCGTTCGGCGCGAACCTCCGGCGGCATCGAGGCGTGAGACATCATTGGCGGATAAGAGAGAATGCTCTCTACCGCACCCAGGCTGACCGCAACCAGCGGCAGCTTCACCCGGTTCAGAAGCCGCTTGGCCCGCTCCCCGGAGCCGACGTCGAAAGAGACGACCGCGCCGTAGCCGGTCGATTGCTTCTCCTGCACCTCGCGGCCGGGATGCTCCGGCAGGCCGGGATAATACACGGCGTCGATATCGCCCCGGCGGCTCAACCAATCCGCCAGCTTGCGGGCGCTGATCTCGCTATGCGCCATCCGGGCGCCCAGCGTTTTCATGCCGCGCATCAGCAGCCAAGAATCCTGCGCGCCGAGGACGGTGCCCAGACCGTTCTGCACGTATTTCAGCTGACGGGCCAATTCCTCTGTCCGCGCGACCGCCAGACCGGCCAACACATCGCTATGCCCGCCGAGGAATTTGGTCGCGCTGTGCAGGACGATATCCGTCCCCAGCTCGATCGGCCGCTGGTAATACGGCGTCATGAACGTGTTGTCCACGATGCTGAGCAATCCCTTCTCCCGCGCCCAGGCGGAGATTTCCGCGATATCGGTAATCTTCAACGTCGGATTGGACGGCGTCTCCATATACACGGCTTTCGTATTGGCTTTCAGCGCTGACTTAACCAACTCCGGCTGCGTCATGTCCACGAACGTCGTCTCGATGTTCATCCGCGTCAAAATATTCGACAGCAACCGGTATGTACCGCCGTACACGTCTTCGGTCACGATAATATGGTCGCCGGCCGAAAAGAGCATCAGCGTCGTCGAAATCGCCGCCATCCCGCTGGCGAACGCGAAGCCCTGCACCCCGCCTTCCAGCACCGCGATGTAATCTTCGAGCGCCTGCCGGGTCGGATTGCCGGAACGGCTGTAATCATGCTGCGGCGGATTAAAAATATCGTGGTGATGGAACGTCGACGCTTGATAGATCGGTACGCTGGATGCGCCCGTGGCTTCGTCCACCTCGCTGCCGAAATGGATCAGCTTCGTTTCGAACTTGTTCTCCCGTTTCTCCTGCCCGCTCATTCGCCTTTTCCTCCTTCGACTTCCTGCCGTGCCGCTTCCAGCGCCCCGCTCAGGTCGGCAATCAAATCCTCCACATGCTCGATGCCGACGGAGAACCGCAGCAACCGGTCATCCACGCCTACCTTATTTCGGATTTCCTCGGGAATGTCCGCATGCGTCTGCACCGCAGGATACGTCATTAGCGATTCCACGCCGCCGAGGCTTTCGGCAAACGCGATCAGGTTCAGATGACGCAGCACCGGCTCCACGTAACGGGCATCCGTCACCTTAAAAGAGAAGATCCCCGTGTTGCCGCTCGATTGCTTCCGCTGCGTCGCGTATCCCGGGTGATCCTCCAATCCCGGGTGAAACACTTCCGCCACCTGCGGATGCGACTGCAGGAATTTGGCGATGGCCAGCGCATTGCTCTCGTGCCGTTCCATTCGGAGCGCCAACGTCTTCATCCCCCGCATCAGTTGGTAAGAATCGGACGGGCTGAGCACCGCGCCAATCGAGTTGTGCAGGATCGCCATCTCCTGCGACAGCTCCTCGCCCTTGGTGACGATAAGTCCGGCCAGAACATCATTATGGCCGCCCAGGTATTTCGTCGCGCTGTGCACGACGATATCCGCGCCAAGTTCGATCGGCCGCTGGAAAAACGGCGTCATCAGCGTATTGTCAACGATCGTCAGAAGCCCGTGGGCACGCGCCCATGTCGATACCGCCTTGAGATCCGTGATCATCATCAAAGGATTGGTTGGCGTTTCGATGATTACGGCTTTCGTGTTGGGCCGGCGCGTTTGTTCCAAAGCATCCAAATCATTAGTATCTACGTAAGAGGCGGATACGCCATACTTGGACATGATCCGCTCCAGTAAACGGTAGGTCCCTCCGTATAAATCCAACGACACGATCAGATGATCCCCTTGCGAAAACAATGTAAACACCGTCTGCAACGCAGCCATACCGGAGCTGCAGGCAAACCCGGCATCACCGGATTCCAAGGCCGCCGCCGCGTCTTCCAGCACTTTGCGGGTAGGGCTCTTCGTGCGGATATAGTCGAAGCCCGTGCTTTGCCCCAGGCGCGGATGCCGAAACGCGGTGGACTGATAGATTGGATAATTCACCGCACCCGTAACCGGTTCCTCAACCGATCCGATTTGCGCGAGTCTGCTCTCGATGCGCCATTCCTTGTTATGCTCCCCCACCTGCAATCCCTCCACTTTAGATCTCATATACAAAATCGGCCGTTTGATCGATGTCGTACGGCGTTTCTTGGTACACATAGTAGTTTAGCCAATTGGAAAATAATAAGTTGGCATGGGCCCGCCACGAAGAACGCGGCGCGCGGGTCGGATCGTCATTCGGGTAATAGTTTACCGGCAACTCGATCTCCAGCCCTTTGGCGACATCCCGGTCATACTCCCATTTCAGCGAATCCGGATCGTATTCCGAGTGTCCGGTTACGAAGATCTGTTTGCCGTCACGGGTCGCCACCAGGTAGATTCCGGCTTCGTCCGATTCGGCCAGGATTTGCAGCTCCGCCACTCGCTCGATGTCCGACCGCTCCACGTCCGTGTGGCGGGAATGCGGCACCTGGAACACTTCATCGAAACCGCGCAGCAGCTTCACCTTCGGATCGTTCACCGTGTGGGAGAATACGCCGAAGCATTTTTTCGCCAGCGGGATTTTGCGGACGCCGTAATGGTAATACAAACCTGCTTGCGAGGCCCAACAGATATGCATGGTCGAAGTGACATGGGTTTTGGTCCATTCGAAGATTTCCTTCAACTCATCCCAGTAATTCACGTCTTCGAAGTCCAGTTGTTCCACCGGCGCTCCGGTCACGATCATGCCGTCAAAGCGGCGGTTTCGGATCTCGTCGAACGTTTTGTAGAACATCTCCAGATGCTCCGCGGACGTATTTTTCGAGGTGTGGGAACTCGGGTGGAGCAGGACGATTTCGACCTGGAGCGGCGTATTTCCCAGCAAACGCAAGATTTGCGATTCCGTCGTTTCCTTGGTTGGCATCAGGTTAAGAATCGCGATCCGCAGCGGGCGGATGTCCTGATGGTACGCGCGGCTTTCGTCCATGACAAAGATGTTTTCGCTCGCCAGCACATCCTTGGCCGGCAAATGATCCGGTACTTTAATCGGCATGTGGTTTCACTCCTTTAATCGTAGCGTCAGAATCAAATCATCTTCCGTTCGAGGGGCCTTTATAAAAAATGACCTCTCTCACGGGGAGAAAGGTCATTACGTATCCGGTATGCGCCTCTCTCATCTCTCAGAAGCCGTTCAGCATTATAAATGCTGACGGTTCTGCAAGAATTAGCACCGCTGCGATTACGAATAATCGCCGGTTGCCGGGTATCATCGGGCTAGTCCCTCCACCTGCTCTTGATAAGATTTCGCTATATTTAGTTGGTTGAGGGCCTGGGCATTGCGCCTACTCCCTGACATTCACTTTAAAGTATCCGGAGGCATTCCGTCAAGAACCTGCGAGAAAAATCACACGGTGTTCATGGACCCCTTGAATCCGGCTCACATAGTATACTTTTGGGTTGAAACATTTCATTCGCTGGCGTTATACTAGACAAGTGCCTTTAGGCCCAGTCGGGCCTAGGGTTTGACGAATGTTCAAGCAACCTGAAAATAGCGAGGTGAAACCGAGAATGGAAGGCGACCCGAGTCCGCAGAGGACAACCCAGGAAAACCAATCGCATAGGAAACCGACCCGCTGGGTGCCTGCGGAACGCATAGGGCACTTTCGTTTCCCGGTGTTTGCATAAACGCCTGTTTGACCGTTCCGGCCATCCAGCGGTACGTCCCTTTCCTATGCCTCAACCAAGAGCATCCCAGGCCGGCAGGCCCGGGGAAAGGGAGTGAAAGCTTATGAAAATCCGTCATGTCCAAGCCGGCGTATTTACCCCCGTAGAGGACGTGGAACTGACGACCACCGCTCCGGAAGAAGGCTTCTATTGGATCGATGCCGATGTCGATGACCTCGCCCTGCTGCAGCCCTTGTTTTCGCTGCATGATTTGGCCGTAGAGGACTGCTTGAGCGAAGAGGAGCAGCGCCCGAAGATCGAAACCTACGACAACCATTATTTTATCGTCGTCAACAGCATTCGCTATGACGATGAAGAGATTTTTCTGCGGGCTTTGAACCTATTTTTGGGACGGCATTATATCATTACGGTTACTAAACAGAAAATCAACGAACTGCGCGCGGTAAAGCCGATCCTGTGGGAGCAGGAGGTCAGCGAGCCCGACCGGTTCCTGTACCTGCTGGTCGACTTGGTAGTCGATAACTATTTCATCGTCGGCGACCGGATCGAGGTCAAGATCGAAAAGCTCGAAGAAGATATCCTGATGCACACCAAACGTTCGCACCTGAACGAAATCATCGGTCTGCGAAGCGAAATCCT
This sequence comes from Paenibacillus timonensis, assembly GCF_022427145.1. Classification (GTDB taxonomy): domain Bacteria; phylum Bacillota; class Bacilli; order Paenibacillales; family Paenibacillaceae; genus Fontibacillus; species Fontibacillus timonensis. The sequence continues at coordinate 24,459 of NZ_JAKSXN010000058.1, read as the reverse complement.
GTGGCTGAAGAAGGTGCTGGGGCCGCAGAAGGAAGTCATCAACATCCTGAACAAAAAAGACCTCCGGCTGATCGACGACCAGCTGCAAAAATACTTCAGCGACATTTACGAAAACGCCGTGAAGATCTCCGAGAACTTCGATACTTTCCGCGAGCTCGTCGGCAACTTACGCGAGGCCTACCAGGCCGCCATCGCCAACCGCGCGAACGAAATCATGCGCGTGTTCACCGCGATCACGACGATCTTCATTCCGCTGACGCTGATCACCGGCATCTATGGCATGAACTTCGACCACATGCCGGGGCTGCATTCGCGATACGGTTACTTTATCGTCCTCGGCATCATGGGCGTGTTGGGTCTCGGCATGTATTTCATCTTCCGGAAGAGAGATTGGATATAAGGAAACGTGCAGACGATCTGAACAATGAACAGTTAGGCCAACACGGGCTGGGAGTCCGGGTTGGCCTTTTTGGTTAGGTGAAGAAAAGTGCGAACTGCAAAAGTGCACTTGCCCCCGTTATTGCCCTTGCTGTTGCCTGCTTGCTACCATAGCGCACTACCCGCCTTCTTATCCCGCGTGCCGGGCGCTTTCGCGCTGACGGCGGTACCGGATGCGGATCAGGCGCAGACGCTCGTACAACGTGTCGAGGCTGCCGCCTTCGGCGGCCTCTGCTCCGTATACTTTGTGCAGGACCGGCTTCAGGAGCGCGTCCCCCAGCTCTTCGTAAGCTGACCAAACGGCCTGTTGCTCGGCTTCGGGCATTTCCTCCAGTTCGGCACTCACCAAATGGTCGGTATTGTATCCTTCCTTCTCCAGATTCTCCAGCAGTTCGACCGCATCCCGCCGCTCGATGCCCGTCCGCGTGCAAATATCCTCGACCTTTAGCCCTTCGGCAAGCGCCTCCAGCACCGCCCGCCGGACGCTGAATTTCTCCATTTCGGCCCGGTATTTGACCTCCTTCTGCTTATACAACCAGGAACGAAATACCTCGTCGTCGATCTCCTGCTCAACCCAATCCAGCGGAAACTCGGTCTTCCGCTCCGCCGCCTTCGTGATTTCCAGCAGTTCGGCGCCGTATTCGCCGGCCTTATTCTCCCCGACGCCCGGCAGTTGCAGCAGCTCTTCCGCCGTTTGCGGCAAAAATACGCTGATCATCCGCAACAACCGATTGCTGGCGATCAAGTACGGCGCCTTGCGCTCCGATGACGCTTTCTTCCGGCGCCATGCCGTCAATTCGTTGTAAACCGGCTCGTTGCCGTTGAGTTCGCTATAGCAAAACAACTTCTGCGCCGCCATGCCCCGCCCGGTCAACGCTTCCTTCTCATCCCAAATGCCTTCCATCACGGGGCGAAACCCCTCACCCAGCTTGGCCGCCAATCGATGACGGTAGACATGAAGCATCTCCGACCAAGAGGCCCCTTCATACCATAGATCCTCCCGCTCGCCGTCGGCGGTCAGCTCGTTCCAACCCATCCGCCACACGCCTTCCTCCTCCCCGATCCATACCTGGGCCCCCCGTAACACGGTGCCGCCATTCTTCTTCTCCAGACTGTTCAAAAATACGATCCGCATCAACCATTCGCCTCCTTAAAAATTCGGCTACGAAGGAGTTTCGTAAATGAAGCGCAAACGCAAAAAAGCACCTCTTCCGCGAACATTCGCAAAAGAGGTGCTTCCCCCAAACGTAACCTGTTATCCCTAATAATACCATGATTAACCAAGCTGTCAATGCGGATTTTTTCAGGGTCCCATCGCTTCCCGTTTTCCGGTATAATAGCTAGAGATATTCCCAATTTAAGGAGGCATACAGAATGAGCGACCCGCATCAAGAACTGGATTTCCTGTCCGACAGCACCGAAAACACCTCGACCCGATTCGTTACTTTTATCGGCGGATCGCTGAAACGGTTTGACCTGGCGGTCACGACCACCAACCGCTTTTACGGCAAAAAGCTGGTTACCGACCTGCATAACGGGCGCACGGCTATTCTTGGCACCGACGACCTGGAGGAGGAAGGTTACCTTGAGCATATTTACAACCTGAGCGAGGAGGAAGGCATCGAGCTGCGTACCTTCCTGTACCAGGTCCTAGGCGAGCCTTACTTCACTGATTAGCGGAGCGTAGGTTAGCCTACGTGAGTAACGGAAGGCCCGGCTGAATTCAGTGATTCGATGTCGAATAAACATCCATGATTAGCATCGTGATCAACAGCCGATTTTTTGAACAACCTCTCTATACGACGCCCATCCAGGCGCTGACGCTGGCCATCTCCAGCTCCTCGAACTTGGAGACCACCTGCGCCGGATTCAGCTCGAGCCGGCAGGTCTCCACGTCGCACTCCAGCTCGATGTCGCAGCGGATCGTGGCCAATTGCCGGGAAAGATGCAACATGTCGAGATCGGCTTCGATTTTGGCGCGGACCGATTTGGACAGTTGGTCCAAATCGGCCAGGATGCCATCGACCGAGCCGTGCTCCTGCACCAGCTTCAGGGCCGTCTTCTCGCCGATGCCGCGCACGCCCGGATAGTTGTCGCTCGTATCGCCCATCAAGCCCTTCAGATCAACGATCTGTCCGGGCGTCAATTGCTTCTCCTCCATCAAGGCCTCCGGCGTATACACCATGTAGTTGCCGTGGCCTTTTTTCATGATGATCACGCTCGTCCGCTCGCTGACCAGCTGCAGCATGTCGTGGTCGCCCGTCAGTACCAGCACGTCCATCTCCCGTCCGAAGCGGGACGCCAGTGTCCCGATGCAATCATCCGCTTCGAAGCCCGGCGAGCTGACATTCGGAATCCCTAAGCTGTCCATCACTTCGCGGATCATCGAAAACTGCGGAATGAGCTCGTCCGGCGCATCCGACCGATTGCCTTTATAGTCGGAGAACTGCTCGGTACGGAACGTTTTGCTGCCCAAATCCCAGCAGCAGGCGATATGCGTCGGCCCGAACTTCTGCACCGCGTCCCAAAAATAACGCATGAACCCGTACACCGCGTTGGTCGGAACGCCCGCCTTCGTACGGCGAATATATCCTGTGGCAGCCGAAGCGTAAAAAGCGCGGAACATCAGCGCCATTCCGTCCACCAGCAGAATCGTATCTTTACTGCTTTGCACCAAATTCACGATTCGCCCAAACCACCTTTCTCTTCATGTTTTTTATTTGCCCCAAACCTGCTCGTAGGTTTCTTCCTTGTACCCGACGGTCACGTTCTTCCCGTCCGTCACGATCGGGCGTTTGATCAGCATCCCGTTCGAAGACAGCAGCGCAAGCTGTTCTTCCCGGGTCATTCCCGCCAGCTTGTCCTTCAAGCCCAATTCCTTGTATACCTCACCGCTGGTATTAAAAAATTTCTTCAATTCCAGCCCGCTGAGCCCTGCCAGCTTGTCCAGCTCGGCGGCACTCGGCGGCGTTTCCTTGATATGGTGCAGCTCCAGCTCATGCCCTTTGGACTGCAGCGATTTAATCGCATTTCGGCATGTCCCGCATGGCGGATAATGATATACCTTCAGTTTACTCACGTTCCAAACTCCTCCTAACGATTTGCAGAAACCAACCCGTCCCCGCGCAGAAGCTCCTCCAGCTTCCGCATATCCGCCGGCAGCTCTGACTTAAAGGTCAACGCCTCTCCGGTAAGCGGATGACGGAAGCCCAGCTCCGAAGCGTGCAGCGCCTGCCGCCCGATCGCTCCGTTCAATCGCCCGATCCGCTCGTCCTCCGGCTCCGGCAGCTCCGCGAGCCCCGGCAGTCCGTAGAACTTGTCGCCAATCAGCGGATGGCCGATCGACGTCATATGCACGCGGATCTGATGCGTTCGCCCCGTGCCAAGGCGAAGCTCGACCCGGGCCCCCTCCCGGTAGGCTTCCGCCACCTTGTAATAGGTCAGCGAGGGATAACCCGTCGAGGTCACGATCCGTCGATGGGGCTCGGACGGATCGCGGTCGATCGGACCGTCGATCGTTCCTTCCGCCGGTGCCGGACAGCCGTGAACCAGCGCCGTATATTTCTTGCTCACCTCGCCGGCAATCAACTGCTCGGAAATATGCTGGTGCACGTAGGCGTTTTTGGCGATGGCGATCAAGCCGCTCGTCTCCTGGTCCAGCCGGTGCACGGGACGGAAGCGGAATTCCTCCCCCTTCTCTTGCCAATAGTAAACGACGCCGTTGGCCAGCGTTCCCGTGTAGTGGCCATGCGTCGGGTGCACGATCATTCCTGCCGCCTTGTTGACGATCAAAAGCGCATCGTCTTCGTACACGATGTCAAACGGAATCGGCTCGGGCAGGATATCGGCGGACGTTTCCTTCTCCAGCGATACGCTTACCGTATCGCCGGCTTTGACCGGGACGCTGATGAATACCCGCTCTCCGTTAAGCATCACCCCGCGCTCTGTCAGCTTTATCCGCGACAGCAGCTTCCGGGAGATGCCCATCCGGCGCTGGAGCACGCTCTTGACCGTCCAACCGTCTTCCGCCGCGGGCACTTGATATTCGATCGGATCATAATACTCGGATCTCACTTGTTGCCAAACACCTTCCTGCTCCGTACATATTCGATATCTGCGACCTGTCGGCGATGATTGGCGGTACGGGCCGCCGCAAAGAAATAGTCCGACAAACGGTTCAGATAGGTCAACACCTCGGCATTGATCTCCTTCATCTGGCCCAGCGTAACCGCACGGCGTTCGGCGCGCCGGCACACGGTCCGGCAGACGTGCAGCGTCGCAGCCAGCGGCGTTCCCCCCGGCAAAATGAACTTCTCCAACGGCGGATTCTCCGACTGATGCCGGTCAATCCAAGCTTCCAGGCGCTCCGCCAGTTCCGGCGTCACCTTATAGCGGCTTTCCGACAGTTGGACATAAGCGAGATCCGAGCCGCAATCGAAGAGCTCCTGCTGGATCTGCATCAGTTCTTTGCGAAGATCGCCAAACGTCTCCTCATCCGATAAACTGGCCGCTTGGCCGACGAAACTATTCAGCTCATCGATCGAACCGTAAGCTTCAACCTGCGCGTCGTCTTTGCTCACTCGTCCGCCAATGACCGAAGTCTGGCCCTGGTCTCCGGTGCGCGTATAAATCGACATTCGAATTCCTCCCCGTGGCATACTCTCGTACCATCTTACCATAAATCGAAGCCCGGCTGGTCATGGAACTATTGGAACCGCAAAAAGGAGACCCGCGGGGCGGATCTCCTTTAAAGTGTCGGACAGGTTATCGTCGATTGGATTTTGGGTGGGTTTTCGTTTTCATGAACTCATTAATTTTCAGGTCCAATAAGCTGCTGATTTCAATCACAATATCCGATGTAAAGGATTTTTCCTGCATGAAGAGCCGTTCCATCTTGCTGCGAAGCAAGTGAATTTCGTCCTCCAGCGTTACGGCTTGCGGTGAATTCGGCCGATCCTCTTGATCCATCCATGGATGCATGTCGCGGCCTTCAGCGAATAGTGCATTATCGTATGGCAAGTTGTACTCACCGCGCAAAAGAAATCCCTCCCTGAGAAACTAAAACCTTCTTCCAAAATCAAATTATACCATGTCCATAAAACTGAAATCAATTAGAAAATGAAAGATTTGTTAATTAACTCCAAATTTCGAGGGTATTCGAGTGATATTGCCATGAATCAACCTTGCTTCAGTTTACGGACGAATTGCTCCATTCGATTTAGAGCCTCGTTCAGCTGGTTTACCCCCGTCGCATAGGAACAGCGCAGGAAGCCTTCCCCGCCGGCACCGAAGACATTGCCCGGAACTGCCGCGACCTTGGCCTCCAGCAGAAGGCGTTGGGCAAATTCTTCCGAACTTAGTCCCGTCGACGCGATGCTTGGAAAAGCGTAGAACGCCCCTTGCGGCTCGTGGCATTCGAGCCCGATATCGCGCAAGCCCTGAACGATCAAACGGCGGCGTTGGTTGTAGGATTCGACCATCTGGTCTTTCTCCTCCAGCCCGTTCTTCAGCGCCTCGAGCGCGGCGACCTGCCCCATGACCGGCGCGCACATCACCGTGTATTGATGGATTTTCAACATGGCATAAATCAGATCGGGGTGTCCGCAGGCGTAGCCCATCCGCCAACCGGTCATCGCGAACGCCTTGGAGAAGCCGTTGACGAGAATCGTCCGGTCCTTCATTCCCGGAATCGAGGCGAAGCTGACGTGCTTCTGCCCATAGGTGAGTTCCGAATAAATCTCGTCCGAAATCACGATCAGATCATGTTCCTCGACGATCTTCGCAATCGGCAGCCAGTCCTCGTACGTCATGATGCCGCCCGTCGGATTGCTTGGATAATTTAAGATAAGGACCTTGGATTTTGGCGTGATTTTCGCTTTCAGGTCTTCGGCCTGCAGCTTGAATTCGTGGCGGGCATACGTCTCGATTTCGACCGGAATCCCTCCCCCGATCGACGCGATCGGCGAATAGGAAATGTAGCAAGGAACCGGAACGAGAATTTCGTCGCCCGGTTCGATCAGCGCCCGCAGCGCAAGATCAATCGCCTCGCTGCCGCCCACCGTGACGAGAATTTCATCTTTGGGATTGTATTTCACCTGATAGCTCGTATCCAAATATTCGGCGATCGCTTCCCGAAGCTCAGGCGTTCCCGCGTTTGACGTGTAGCTTGTATATCCGCGTTCCAGCGAATAGACGCAAGCCTCCCGCACATGCCATGGCGTAATGAAATCCGGTTCGCCTACGCCCAGTGTGATAATATCCTTGCTTCCGCTAGCCAAGTCGAAGAATCGGCGGATGCCGGAGGGTTGAATTTCCCGGACCCGCGGGGCCAAATACGACGTCATCGTTTTATCCGATTGCTCAGCACGCTGTGATTGAATGCTCATAACATAACTTCCTTTACGGAGATATCAACAAACGGCGATCTTCTTCGGGATCCTCGAAAATGATGCCGTCCTGCTTGTATTTTTTCAAAATAAAATGCGTTTTCGTCGACAACACCGACTCCAGGGTGGACAATTTGTCGGATACGAAGCTTGCCACTTCCTTCAGGTTGCGGCCTTCCACTTCGACCAGCAGATCGTACGCGCCGGACATCAAAAATACCGATTTGACTTGGGGAAACAGGTATACCCGCTCCGCGATCGCTTCAAAGCCGCGCCCCCGCTCGGGCGTAATTTGCACTTCGATCAGCGCCGTGACCTTCTCGTCATCCAGCTTGCCGGAATTCACCACCGTCGCGTATTTGACGATGACATGGTCCTCTTCCAATTCCCGAATCGCTTCCGCCACTTCTTCCGTAGGAACGCCGATAAGCGTCGCCAGCAAGTTCGCATCCCGGCGGGCGTCCTCTTTGAGGAGGTCCAGCAGTTTGAGCTTCAATTCGCTTAGTTGTTTCATCCCTCATCCTCCAGCGATGCTTCCGCATGCCTCCCTTGATACGAGCGGCGTGCAGAACAAATTTAATACTTATATTACATGAATTTCGAGCGTCTGCATAGAAAAACCGTCCACTCCAAGTGAGCTTTTGGAATGGACGGCAAGGCCGTTAGATATAGTAAGGCGGCTGCACATTAGGCCGATGGGCTTCCACGTTAGCCTGATGGGCATGTGGCGTCCAGCGGGAAGCCCGCCGATCCGTAAACTGGTGCAGCTCCTGCTGCGTTTTTTCCGCCTCCTGCAGCTTCTTGTCTAATAATTGGCGCGGCGCGGGAGCCGGTGCCGTATAGATGCCTTGATGCTTCATCAGCTCGTAGAGCGTTCCCTGCAATCTCAAGGTGCTGTTCGTCAACTCCGTAAACAATTGGCGGACGGCCGGGCAGGACGACTCTGTCGTTGCCGTTGTATATTCCCGGACGGTGCGCCGCAAATCGGCCAGAATCGATTTCAACAAATCGTTCTGAGGCAAGAGCTCTTGGTTGTCCATTGGATTCATCGGGCTGTTCCTCCTAAAGGCAAGTGGATTATTGGTTGGGCGTCGGGGCTGCCATTTGGTGCTGACGCAACGAATCCGTCAACAGATGCAGATGATGCTCATGCACTCGGATGTGCTCCAGCATCGCCTGCTCGATTTCAAAGTTCTGCGATACCGCGGCCGCCGCCGCGCACAGCTTGCTAAGCATCTCCTCGTTGGAGATCGAATCGGCGATGTAATCGAGCTCTTTCATGGATAAAGGCTGCATTTGCGAGTAGAACATTGGGTTTCCCTCCCTGGTGAATGATCCTTCTTTTCGGTATTATGCCCCGCTGCTGTGAGGATATGTTATAGAGGTTGCTCACGTACCCAAAACGTACGCTCCGCTACCCTGTCCCTAGCTTTATCCAACCTTCTCGGTCCTGAAAATCTGACTTTTTGAACAATGCATTATAGGGGGAAGATTCGCCGTTTTTAGTCCGCGGCGGATGGATATAATGATGAAATCCTCACCGTTCGAAAGGATGAACCGGCATCGATGAAATTACATACCGGCAAGCTTTATTGGCCTTCTACGCTGCCTGATGCCGCCGAATATCCCTCGCTGGACCGGGAGCTGCGCACCGAGGTGCTCATCGTGGGCGGAGGCGTTGGCGGCGCGCTCTGCGCCTATCTGCTGGCAGAGCGGGGAATCGATGCGGTACTGGTGGAATCGGGGCGGATTGCGGGCGGAAGCACGTTGGCCAGCACCGGCTTGCTGCAATATGCCAGCGACAAAATGCTGACCTCGATGATCCATACCTTCGGCGAGGGGCCTTCCGTGCATTTTTACCGGCTCAGCCGCAAAGCTCTGGAGCGCTTGAAGCAGATCGCCGGCAGGCTGGACGGCGCGGCGCGGATGACGGAACGCGGCAGCCTTTACCTGGCCAGCTCCGAGCGGGACGCCGACTCGCTTCGGGAAGAATGCGAAATATTGCAGCGTTTCGGGTTTCCGGCCATCTGGTGGTCGGCTGGCGAGATCGCGGACAGATTCTCCTTCCGTTACCCGGGCGCAATTTATGCGGAAGGCGATGCGGAGATGAACCCGTACGCCTTCGTTCACGGCTTGGTCCAGGAGGCGGCACGGCTAGGCGGGCGCATCTATGAACAAAGCCCGATGCGGGGCAGCGAGCCGGGAGAAGGCGGCCGGATTCGTTGCCGCTGCGGCGAAGGGATCGTGACGGCCCGGCACGTCATCTGGGCAACCGGCTACGAGACGCAGCAACTCAAGAAGGAACGCGGGGCTCATTTACGCGCCACCTACGTGACCGTCACCGAGCCCGCAGCCTCCTTGGGCGGGTGGTTCGAACAGTGCCTGATCTGGGAGACGGCAAGGCCGTATCTGTATATGAGGACAACGCCCGATGGGCGGATCATCGCCGGCGGGCTGGATGAAGGCCTGCACGGAGGCCGGTTGCCAGAGGGCCGGGAGATCCGGCAAAGCGACAGGCTGATGGCGGAAATCCGTCGGCGGTTCCCGGATCAGAACGGGTTGGCCGCAAGCTATGCCTGGGGTGCCGTCTTCGGGGAATCCCGGGACGGTCTTCCCTATATTGGTCCGCATCCGAGTTATCCCGGCTATTATTTCCTGGAGGGTTACGGCGGAAATGGGACGGTATGCAGCATGATCGCGGCAGACATGCTCGTGGATGAGCTGACCGGGTATCGTCGGGACGACATGGCGATATTCTCGCTGACGCGAAGCACCAAACCGGCGCCGGCACAACGGCGCTAGCTAGGCGCTATTGGCAGCCTTAGCCCCCCGTTTCAACAGCCGGCGCAGCGCCAGCCAGCTTAACACCGGCGTCGCGCCCAGGGCGAACATCAGCCAGGTGATCGTCGGCATGCGCGGAACCATGGAATATACGGCGATAAACAACAGCGTTCCGCCCAACCGGCCGACGGTAATGCTAAGCTCTCGGAGCACGATCAGCTCGACCCGTTGCTCGACGCTTTCCGGGCTATTGCCGATCAAATCGAAAACCGAAGAGATGACCGGAATGAGATACAGCGGCAAGAACAGCGACGTCCCGACCCCCATCACCATCAGGGTGGCGTAGTTGACCTTCCAGAGCAGCGGGATGATGACGGCGGTGATGAGAATGGCTCCGAGTAACATGCCGTAATAGCGCGCGCGGATTTTCAACCATTTGCCCACTGCCCAAAAGCTGACCAGAGAAACCAAAGACGTGATCAGCGAATATTGCCCGATCCGCCACTCCGCCGAGGTGCTGATAAAGATCAGCAGGTTGATCAGAAATGAAAATACGCCCTCGCGCAAGCCATGAGCGGCCGAAGCCGGAGCAGCCTGGCGCCAAGGGCTGCCCTTTTTCAGCATGCGTACCGGAGCCAGCCAGCTGTAGGGCTCGCCGGTTTTTCTTTTTTTCAGCCAAAAGCTAAGCAGGATCCCGGTCCCATAGACGATTAACGAGAGGGTAAAGATCAACCGGTAACCGGCCTCCCCGTGTTTCATGGAGATGAGCCAACCGGAGACCCACGGGCCGAAGATCCCGATCACCGAACCCAGAATCCCCACCCAGCCGTTGAAGCGATCCCGCGTCTCGACATCGGTCACCTCGAAATAAACGACGTTGAAGGCCAGCCAGAATAATCCCGAACCGGTTCCGAACAACAAACCGAGCGGCCATATGTAATCCACCGTATGTTTGCCCGTCCATAGCACCAGCAAATAGAAGATGCCCGAAACGATCATCCCGAGCCGCAAAAAGATCATTTTATCGCGTTCCTTCACCCATTTTCCGGCAATCCAAAAGACAAGCCCCAACGCCACCTGCTGGCTGAACGTGAACCAGGCGATCAGGTTAAAGTCCGGTTTGACCTTCCAGATGTAGACGTTCAGGAACGTGCCCGATAAGGCGCCGGCAAGCACGAAGAGGCCGTTCACCGCCAGCAGCAGGATCGATTGGCTGTTCAGGTGTTTTTTCATGAATTCGCTCCCCCGCCAAACTTCGAGTTTCCCCCTGTAAGAGGTTGTGCAACTGTAAGATACCCAAAAATGGCCGAAGCATGAGACGTTCCCGTGAAAACCTAAGGACCCTTGAACGCCAAAAAGCCCCGTCCGTAAGGACAGGGCCGATCGCTGCCAAAATTTTATAGCTTATTCGTTGTCTTCTTCACCTGAAATGGTGCGGATCATGGCGATCCGGGAAGATTCGTCCAAAAACCGGCTAACAAGGAAGCAAGCGGAGCAGACGTAAACATTCAGCTCGGCATCCCCCGATAGGAGCGGGCGATTCCCGCCTGTCGGAACGGCCGCCTCAAACCCGCCGTCCTGCGATACCAGCTTCTGCTTCCCGGCATAAACCATATATTCCCGGCAATGCGGGCATTCCGGCACTTCGTCCTGCGCGTCAAGCAGCTTCTCCACGCCGGTTTCGTACTTCAGCAAATCACCGCCCGACGCCGTAAACGCCTCGACCCGGCGGACAGCGCCCAGATGTGCGTCCCCTGCATCCTCCCACAACGGCTCGCCGTCCGCATCCTCGTCGTCTTCATCCAGGGGATGCTTCCGATCATGAAAGGGATGGTCGTTCTCCTCGTCCTCGAACTCCTCTTCTTCCGGGCCAAGCGTGATGTTGATTGTCCGGTAGCCCTTTAATTCGTTGTGGCAGTGTGGGCATTCCTCCTCCGGCCCCAGCTCTTCGTCCCAAACGATCTCCGTTTGGCACCATGGGCAAATCGTCGTTTCCATACCCAAAATCGTCCTTTCGTTACCAAATTAAGCATTCCATAAATAAATAATGCCCGCGGCCAAAAACAGAATAGAGGCGATAAATAACACCTTGACCAGGTTTTTCACGTCGTTCTACTCCTTCAACTCAGATCCCTAACCTATGCAAACGCCGATCAAAAAGGACACCGACACCGAAACGGCCATCGCGATAAAACCGACGCTGGCATTCCCCGCTGCGATTTCTTCGTCGATGTGGAACACCGGCGTCAAGAACTCGAATAGCAAATATGCAGCAAACAGCAGCAAGGCCCCAACCGAGGACCAAATCATAAAGTCGTAGATGGACGGATGTACCGCTGCATAACGGATGATATTGGCCAGCCCGAATATTTTCCCGCCGGTGGCCAGCGACGCGGCCAGATTGCCGCGCTTGATCTCCTGCCAGCAGCGGTACCTTGCGAACAGTTCGAAGCAGGAAAGAAACACGATCAATTCCAACACCGCTACGGATAAATATCCGATCATCAGCCCCAGCGGTTGCTCCAAGAGCGGATCAATGCTTTCCTTCATAGCGTCCTCTCCCTTTATGCCATGAGGCTATTCGTTCTTACTTCAGCTCGGCTACCGTAACGCCGGTTCCGCCTTCTCCGTAATTCCCCAGACGATAGCTCTTGACATGCTTATGCTTGCGAAGATATTCGGAAATCCCTGTCCGCAAAATCCCGGTGCCTTTCCCGTGAATGATGTAAATTTGGCCTAAATTGCTTAAGTAGGCTTCGTCAATGAAGCGGTCGACCTCGATCAACGCCTCCTCCAGGTTGGCCCCGCGCAAATCCAGCTCGCTGCGAACGTTCTCGTCGCGCGTCCGCTTGACGTTTGGCGCCGTCCGTTGAACCGGCTTGCTGGCCGGGGCTGCGGCAATCAGCTCCATGTCGTCCAGGCTCACCTTCATCTTCATGATGCCGAGCTGCACGATCGCTTCTTTGCTGCCGGAGAGCTCCACGACATTGCCTTTCTGATTCAAGCTGTACACCATCACCTCGTCGCCCGGTTCGATTTGCCGCGGTGGTTTCGCTGCTTTGCGGGCTGCCCCGCTTTTCTTACGGCGCTGCGGTTCGGCTTCGTCCAGCTCCTTGCGCGCGGCGATCAGCTTGTGCTCCTTGACTGCTGCGCCTTCTTCCATCGCAAGCCGGCGCAGGTCCCCGATAATCCGTTCGGCTTCCTGACGGGCCTTGGCAATGATCGCCGACGCTTCCTCCTCCGCCTTCTCGAGGCGTTTATCGCGCTGCTGCTCCAGCTTCTCCAGCTCGGAAGCGTGGCGTCTGCGGAGCTCTTCCATCTCCCGCCGCAGCTGCTCGGCCGTTTCGCGCTCCTGCTCCGCGCCGAGGCGGTTCTGTTCCAGCGAGGCGATCATATTCTCGACGCGCATGTCCTCTTCGGTCACTTCGCCGCGGGCATACTCCAGGATCCGCTCCGGCAGGCCCAGCCGTTCGGCGATAGCGAACGCGTTGCTTCGCCCGGGAACCCCTACCAGCAGACGATAGGTCGGACTTAACGTGCTAACATCAAACTCCATGCTGGCGTTGATGACGCCTTTCCGTTCATATGCATAAGCTTTCAGCTCGCTGAAGTGGGTTGTCGCCACCATCCGGCAGCCCAGCGAATGGATATGCTCCAGAATCGCGATGGCCAGCGCCGAACCTTCGGCCGGGTCGGTACCCGCACCCAGCTCATCCAGTAGGACGAGGCTTTTGGGCGTCATCCGGCGCAAGATCGAAATGATGTTCGTCATATGGCTGGAGAACGTACTCAAGCTCTGCTCGATGCTTTGCTCGTCGCCGATATCGGCATAAATCGCGTCAAAAACGCAGAGCTGGCTGCCGTCTTCGGCCGGCACGAACAACCCGGACATCGCCATCAGGCTGAGCAGTCCGATCGTTTTCAGCGTGACGGTTTTCCCCCCGGTGTTTGGACCGGTAACGATGATCGTCGAGTACTGATTCCCCAGTTCCACGTCGATCGGAACGACTTGGTCGGGCGGGATCAACGGGTGACGGCCCTTCTTCAGCTTAAGAAAACCGCGATCGTTCATGCGCGGCAGCGTACCCTTCAATTCCCGGGCCAGACGGGCTTTGGCGAAGATAAAATCCAATTGGCCCAGCACGTCCCCGTCGTACAACAGCAACTCGGCTTGCTCGCCAACCAGGGCGGTAAGCTTCTGCAAGATGACCTCGATTTCGCGTTCTTCGCGCAGCCGCGTCTCGCGCAGCTTGTTGTTCATCGCCACGATCGATTCCGGCTCAATGAACAGCGTGGCTCCCGATCCGGACTGATCGTGCACGATCCCGCCGAAATGGGCGCGATACTCCGCCTTGACGGGGATCACGAAGCGGTCGCCGCGGATCGTAATCAGCTGATCCTGCAGCATCTTCGACACCGAAGACGAGCGGATCATCGCATCGAGCTTCTCGCGGATCCGCACCTCCCCGCCCCGCAGCTCGCGGCGGATGCTGGCCAACTCGGGACTCGCCGAATCCAGCACCTCCGCGCTATCGTCGATGCAGCGTTTGATCGCGTCTTCCAAAGTCTTCTGTTCGCTTAAGGCGTCGCTTAAGTTAAACAGCAGTTGGACTTCGTGCTCTTCATGCATCGTGGCGATATACCGTTTGATCCGGCGCGAGCCCTCCAACGTGGTCGCAATGCCAAGCAGTTCGTGCGGGTTCAGCGTCCCCCCGATCCGGGCCCGTTTGACGGCCGGAGTGATGTCCACGATCCCGCCGAATCCGGGCGCGCCCTTCAGGCGGTCCACTTTAAACGCTTCATCGGTGGCTTGCAGCATCCGCTTGACATCTTCCAAATCGGTGGCAGGTTGCAGCGCTTCCGCCGTTCTTTTTCCGAGCGCCGTTTGGGAATAAGATGACAGCTGATCTATAATTTTTCGATATTCCATGGTTTTGAAAATTTTCTCGTCCAAGTACGTTCACAACTCCCCTCGGGCTATGATCCCATTATAACGAAACCATTCATTTTTCGCCATTTGCCCACATCACACATAAGAATGCGAATCGCGGAACATGATAATTGCGTATAGCCAAACGTACTTACTTCTAAAAGGAGGCTATGTACCATGCATTTTCTGGGACACGTCGTGCGATTCATCGTCTCCGCCCTGGTTCTGCTGGTTGTGGGATGGCTCGTACCGCAATTCAGCATCGGCGGATTCGGCAGCGCCTTGCTGCTCGCCTTGGTCATCGCCCTATTGGGCTGGGCCATTGAAGGCATTTTCGGAACGAGGGTTACCCCGTTCGGGCGCGGAATCGTCGGTTTTCTTACGAGTGCGCTCGTGATCTGGCTTGCCCAGTTCATTATTTCCGGCGTATCCGTCTCCGTTATCGGCGCTTTGCTTGCCGCATTGGTGATCGGGATCATCGACCTGTTCATTCCCGTGTCAACTCCCTTTGACGCAGGTAAAGACAAAGCCAACCGTTAATGGCGGTGCACCAAGCAAAGAGGCCTTCCTTCCGCAGGTTTGTCACACTGCGGCAGGAACGGCCTCTTTCTCACTTTCGCCATTTAACGCATTTTCCGTGCCTATAGATTCCTGACATTCCACCATGGCTTTCTTGAAGGTTGTTTCCGCAGAAGTTCAACAATTCTTCAAACCTTCAACCTTCCGCCCCCTGCAAAATACGGTATGATATTCTTAATATTGTCACAAATATACTGTATCGCGAGGGATAATTGTGAAGAAAAGCATAGCTATCGTCGCAAGTTCGGTATTACTGTTGCTTGTTACCGCTTGCAGCGGCGGTAAAGCGGCTGAGACCAGCGGGTCTGCCGCCGAAAACAACGTCAAGCCGGAGGCCGAATTGGTCATCGAAGCCAGCAACTATCAATTCGATCAATCCGAATACCATTTAAAGAAAGACGTTCCGGTGAAGATCGTGTTCAAGAACGCCTCCGGAAACCACGGGATCCTCGTTCCCGGCCTGAAGCTGCAGCTTGACCGCAAGAACGACTCCGCCGTGATCGTTCCGACCGAAGCCGGCGAATTCGAGATGTCCTGCTCGGTCATGTGCGGTTCCGGCCACAGCGGCATGATATCTAAAATCATCGTAGAATAGACGCTTCGCCTTTACACGCAAGAAGAGCCCGCGGCACACTGCCGGGGGCTCTTCTTCATGAGGTCGAACCTTCATTAGACTTTAGGACGGGTCCTGTTCAAGCAATTCGATCCATTCGTTATATTCCGATTGAAGCTTGGCGTAATCGTCCTTCAGGCGACGATATTCCTCTTCCCGCTCCGCCTGCTGCTCCTGTTCCTTCTCACGCTCAAGCTGCAGAAGTCGGAATTGATGAGTTACCAGCTCGTAACTGTCCGTGATCTCTTGAAGCTGCTCGGCCAGCCGGCGCTTCTCTTCCTCCAGCGCCTCGAAGTCGCCGGCCATCGTCAATACGCGTTCGCTTCCGGCCGCGCTTTCCTGCTGCCATTCGTCCAGTTGCCGATGCAGCTCGGCTTCCTTCTCGCGCCAGGAATTCAGCTCGCGTTCCGCCGAAGCCCACTGCTTGCGCCACTCCCGTTCCCGCTCTTCAGCCGCTTCGCGATAGCTTTCCAGCTCGGACTCCAGGGCGGCAAGCGATTTGCGGCCCTCTTCGAGCTCCTGCAACCGCAGGTTCAGCTCATCCCGCTCTTGTTCCAGCTGCCGCTTCTCTTCTTCGGCCGTCTGCGCCGCTAGGAGAGCTTGCTCCCGCTCCCCTGCGGCCCGCTCCAACCGGTAACGCAGCGAATCCAGCTCGGCGGCCAACGCGCCGGCCTTCTCCCGCTCCGCCTGCAGCTCCCCGCTGGCTTCCTCCATCCTGCTGGCTTCGGCGGCCAACTGCTCGGTCAGCCGTTCGCTCTTGTCGGCAGCCTCGAGCAAGCTGATTTCCAGGCGGCTTAACTCCTCGCTGCGCTTCTCGGCCAGCTTCTGCCACGACTTCTCGTTCTGCTGCGCCGCCGATACCTCGGCCCGGAGCTTGTCCTCCCGCTCCTTGGCTTCCTGCAACCTTTGCTGCAGTTGCTTCGTTTCCGCTTCCGCAGCCTGGAGCGTGCCTTGGAGCTGCTTCGTCTGCTCTTGCAGCTTCCCGCTTTGCTGCACCGCCCGTTGCTCGGCCGCCTTGGCGTCTTGCTCGCGCCGCTGCAGCTCGCTCACCTGCTTCTGCAGCTTGGCCGCCTCCTCTTTCTCCTTCGCCGCCGTCTGCTCGGCCTGGCGCAGCTTGGCTTGAAGCTGCGAGTTGCTGCCGCGCTGCTCGGTAAGCTGACGCTCCAGCTCCTGCACCCGGCCGCGCTGCTTGCGGGATTCCTCCTCCTGGACGAGCAGGGAGGCTTCCAGCTTCTCCACCTGTCCGGTGAGCTGGCGCTTCTCGTTCTTCAGCTGCTGTTGTTCCTCCTGGAGCGCCTTGTACATGTTTTCCTGTTTGGCATGTAAATCCTGCAGGACGGAGTTCTCTTGGAGCAGCACCGACTTTTCCTGTTTGGCATTTTGCAGTTCGTTCTGGAGCTGCTCCACCCGGATCGCTTCCTCGGCCATCCGCACGGCGGCCAGTACGGCCAGCCGCGGCGTGTCCAAGTGGGGATAGGCCTGGGAGATGCTGCGCATATGTTCATCCACGCGGCGCGCCACCTGCTTCATGTACTCCGCGCTGCTTCCGACGATTTTATAAGAAGTTCCGTAGATTTCCACGTTTACGCTAATTCGGCCTTGATTATTCAACGCTATGTGCCTCCTTCGGTCCTGTGTGTCGTCTCTTAGATGCGGATAATTGCACGAAAGTCACATCGAATCGGTCGTCTTACAAATGATTCGATGTGACTTCGTCCAATTCCTGCTATTTTCTAAGCTCAGCCGCAAAAGTTTGCGACAGTCCGGCAACCACCCGATCGTGGACCGCGGCCACTTCTTCGTCCGTCAGCGTCCGTTCCATGTGACGATACACGAGCGATAAAGCCACGCTCTTCTTTCCTTCTCCTAATTTGGCGCCGGTAAATACGTCGAATACCTCCACCGACTCCAGCAGTTCGCCCGCCGTTTCGCGGATCACAGCGATCAGCGCGCCCGCTTCCACTTCGGAGCCGACAACGACGGCGATATCGCGCTGCATTGCCGGATAACGCGGCAGCTCTTGGTAGACGTAAGCTTCGCCGGCGTAACGGTACAGCGGTTCAAGCAGCAGCTCGGCGGCATACGTGTCATCCAAGTCCATCTCCCGCTGCAGCTCCGGATGAAGCTGGCCCAGCGTACCGATCCGCTCCTTGCCGGCGGTTCCATTCAGGAAGACGGAAGCCGAACGGCCGGGATGGAAGCCTTGCGGCCGATCCGCTTCATACGAGATCCGGTCGGCGAGGCCCAGATATTGGAACAGGCTTTCGAGCGCACCTTTGAGATCGAAGAAATCGACCTTCTCGGCCGGTGCGTTCCAGCGTTTCTCCGCCCGATCGCCCGTCAGCAGCAATCCAAGCACCGGCAGCTCGCTCGGCTGCCGGGTCAGCTTGGCTTCCTCCGTGCGGAAGATGTCGCCGATTTCGAACAACGCCAAATTGTCCTGCTTGCGGTTGCGGTTGTAGACCGCGATGTCGATCATCCCCGGCATCAGGCTGGCACGCAGCACGCTGCGGTCCTCGCTCATCGGCATGGCCAAGCGGATTTCCCGGTCTCCTTCGCCAAGCTGCGGGAAGTTGGCGCTCACGCCTTCACGGATGAAGGAGTAGCCCATCACTTCCTGCCAGCCGCCATGTCCGAGCAAGCCGCGAATGGTGCGGCGCAGCGCCTGCGGTTTCGTGTATCCGCCGGCCGTGGTGATCCCTTCGATCATCGTCGTCGGAATGTTGTCGTAACCGTAGAGCCGGGCCACTTCCTCGATCAAATCCACGTCGCGCGTAATGTCGCCGCGGCGAGTCGGCACGCGGACCTCGATGACCTCTTCGGCGCCCGCGCATTCGAAGCGGAGACGCCCCAGAATCGCTTTGGCCTCCAGCGAGGAAATGTCTGTGCCCAGGTAATCGTTCAACTTCTGAAGAGGCAAGGCGATCACTTTCTCTTCCGGCTGTTGGTGAGCGACCTCCACGATCCCTTGGGCCACATGCCCCCCGGCATGGGCAGCCATCAGCGCGGCCGCGCGATCCAAGGCTGGGAGTACGGCCGCCGGATCCACCTCTTTCTCGAACCGCTGGGAAGCCTCCGAGCGAAGCCCCAGCGTCCGCGAAGTTTTGCGGACGCTGCCTCCGGCGAATTTCGCCGACTCCAGCACGATATTGACCGTTTGATCCGTCACTTCCGTGTCCAATCCGCCCATCACGCCGGCCAACGCGACCGGACGATCCTCGCCGTCCACGATCAGCAAAGCGCCGGCTTCCAGCTCGCGCTCCTGGCCGTCCAGCGTCACCAGCTTCTCACCGGCCTTTGCCTGGCGCACGCCCAGCGTGCCGCCGGCGATCTTGTCGGCGTCAAACGCATGCAGCGGCTGCCCGTACTCAAGCATCACGTAGTTCGTGATGTCGACGATGTTGCTGATCGGACGAATCCCCGCCGCCATCAGCCGGTTTTGCATCCACAGCGGCGAAGGGCCGATCTTTACGCCGGCGATGTAGCGTACCGCGTACCGGCTGCACAACTCAGGCGCATCGATCTTGACTTGAATCCGCTCCTTGGCTTGCACCCCTGAATCGGCAAGTTCGGGCTGCGGCAGCTTCACTTCGCGACTCAAAATCGCGCCAACTTCATAAGCGGCCCCGATCATGCTCAGACAATCGGAACGGTTTGGCGTGAGATCGAAGTCCAGCACCTTATCGTCCAGACCCAGCAGGCCCGTGATCGGCGTGCCGATCTCCGCGTCCTCGGGCAGTACCAGGATCCCCTCCTGCTGTTCCTTTGGCAGTAGCTTGTCGTTCATGCCCAGCTCTTTGGCCGAACAGATCATCCCTTGCGACAAAACGCCGCGCAGCTTCGCCTTCTTGATCTCGAGCCCCCCCGGGAGCTTGGCGCCAACGAGCGCAACCGGAACTTTCTGGCCCGCGGCAACGTTCTTCGCGCCGCAAACGATCTGCAGCTCTTCCTCCTGCCCGGCGTCGACGAGGCAAACGTTCAGCTTATCGGCATCGGGATGCTTCTCTTTGCTCTTCACGAAACCTACCACGACGTTCATGACGCCTTGATTGCGGTTTTCGATCGAATCGATTTCGATCCCGGAACGGGTGATTTGCTCCGCCAGCTCTTCAACGTTCACCCCGTCCAGGGAAATATAGTCGGACAACCATTCGGTTGATACTTTCATTGTCAGTTCCCTTCCCTCTTTACGTAAAATTAAACTCTGGCAAACTGCTGCAGGAAACGCAGATCGTTGTTATAGAAGTAGCGGATGTCGTCAACGCCGTACTTCAGCATGGCGATCCGTTCCACGCCCATCCCAAATGCGAAGCCGCTGTATTCCTCGGGATCGTAGCCGCTCATCTCGAGCACTCGAGGATGCACCATCCCGCTGCCGAGAATTTCCAGCCAGCCGGACTGTTTGCACACCCGGCATCCGTCGCCGCCGCACTTCATGCACGTGACGTCAACCTCGACGCTGGGCTCGGTGAACGGGAAGAAACTTGGACGCAAGCGAATTTGCGTGTTCGGCCCGAACATTTTGCGCGTGAACTCCAGCAGGGTACCTTTCAGGTCGCTCATCCGGATTTTTTTGCCGACGACCAGCCCTTCGATTTGATGGAACTGGAACGAGTGGGTCGCATCGTCGTCATCCCGCCGGAATACGCGTCCCGGGCAAATAATCTTGACCGGTACTTCGCCCTGCATCGCTTCCATCGTTCGCACCTGCACCGGCGACGTTTGCGTGCGCATCAACAGCTCCTCCGTCAGGTAGAAGGAATCCTGCATGTCGCGGGCCGGATGGTCCTTCGGCAGATTCAACGCTTCGAAATTGTGGTAGTCGGTTTCGACCTCGGGACCTTCCGCAATCCGATAGCCCATGCCGATGAAAATATCCTCGATCTCCTGGATCACCTGGTTCAGAGGATGAGTGCTCCCCTGCTTGAGCGGACGGCCGGGCAGCGTCACGTCCACTTTCTCGGCAGCCAGCCGCGCTTCGGTTTCCTGGCGCTGGAAGTTGGCTTGCTTCTCTTCGATCACCGCTTCGATGGCGGCTCTGACCTCGTTGCCGACCTGGCCGATCACCGGCCGCTCCTCCGCGCTCAAGGACCCCATCCCGCGCAGGATTTCGGTTAACGCGCCCTTTTTGCCCAAATATTTGACCCTCAGCTCGTTCAAATGCCCGGCATCTACCGTTTCCGCCAGCTCTTTGAGCGCCTCTGCTTTTAGTGCCTCAAGACGTTCCTTCATGAATAGCTCCTCCTAAAAGTTTTGTAGTACGAGTTCAAAAAGTCAGGTTTTCAGCACCGAGAAGGTTGGATGAAGCTAGGGTCTAAGGAGCGGAGCGTACGATTGGGGTACGTGAGCACCTGAAATGTTTCCGAAGGAAACATGCTTCGGAAGCATCCGCTTAGGCCCGGCTGAATTCAAGATTCGACGTCGAATCCGCTTCTTGACCTGCTTCGTGATCAAAAGATGACTTTTTGAACAACCTCGATAAGACAAAATAAAAAGGCCTCTTCTCCCGTAAGGGACGAAAAGACCGTGGTACCACCCTTGTTAGAGCGCCGCATGACCATTGCCAGCCTTAAGGCTCGAAGGGCGCGATGCTCTCACTTTCAACGAAATAACGGCTCGTGACCGGTATCCTCTAGTGTGCCGGCCTGCAGCAAGACGCCTTGCGGCGTTTCCATTAGCAGCGGCAGTTCAAGGAACTGCTCCGGAGCGAACTTCGGCAGTTCCGTTTCCCTAGCGGCGCTCTCAATCACCGGCGCCCCTTCCCTGTTGGTCGGTTTCCTGCTTACTCTTCTCCATCCATGCATTTCATGTCATAATTACCTGCTATTATATGCTAAACGGACATCCGTTGGCAAGTCGGCGTTCCATTATGGTATCTTAAAGAAGTGATTTGGAACGCATCCCATCACGCCAAGGAGGAATAAGCCCATGAACGGCAACGAACGCAAGAACATCGCACCCGGCCTCACCGTGGACATCGTATTAAAAAAAGACCAGCCCACCGGGAAGCTGACCCGTGGCGTCGTCAAGGACATCCTGACCAACTCCGCTACCCATCCGCACGGCATTAAGGTCCGGCTGCAAGACGGTCAGGTGGGCCGTGTGAAAGCGGTTCTCCCGAGCAAAGCCGATTAGTCAGGAAGGCGATATCCGCCTTACCGGATGCCGCAGCACGGTTTTCATTTTCTCCGGCGCGGTTTTGCGCGGGTCAGATAGATAAATTTCGTGATGCTTGCGAAAGTCGTCGAAGTTCTCTTCCAAACCGTTCGCCTCGAGGAACGCAGCCATCCGGGCCACCGATTCCGGTTCGGTCTTAAAGGGCCCGAGATGCATCATCTGGACGCAAAGCCCCTCCTTGAAGACGGATAACCTCACATCGCTCAAATCAAGCTCCGGTTTCTTCTTCGCCGTCCGTTCCTTCACCCGGTCCAGCAGGTCCTCCGTGACGAATTCGGGCTGCCGAACCATCGATGTCCACACCCAATTGTTCCGGTTCGGATCGTACCCGATGCCCTCGGAATCCCAAAGACCCTCGAGCGGGGGAACGACATATTCGTAATACCCAACCGGCTTGTGCTCGCCCATTTTGCTCATCTTGATCTCGTAGGACAAGGTATACAGCTTCTGAACGGCAAGCTGATAGCCTTCCCCGTCGGGGTCCCCTTTGCCGTCCACCATAAGGTACAGCATCGGCGGTACCTCGACTAAAACCGGATTCGGCCCCGGCATATACAGAGCCTTATCTTTCTTCTTGAAATCCAGCTTGTCCTCCATATCTGCCACCCTCCGCATTAATCCCGTTTCCAGCGCCCCAACGTTGGAAACCAAGCCAGCATCGCTTCCCTTGCTTTGGCTTTATCCGCAAACATGCCGGAATCGCCGCCATACTGCAAGCATTGCTCGATCATTTCCTCCATGGAGACATCGGCGGTAAACGCACCGTCTTTGTAGCAGTAAACGCAATACTCGTAATTGACCTCGCCGCCTTGTTCCGTGCCGAGCTCCCCGTGATTCGTCAACGGCATACCGCAGCTTTGGCAGAACAACCGGTCTTCCGCGATCGGAAAATACAGCTCGACATAGGCCGGAATTCCCGGTTCCGGATAATGCTCATGTACGGCTCCGGTCAGTTTCAGGCCGTGTTCCGGCAAATAAGTTCCGATCACCTCGTTAAATACCTCGCCGTACGCCGTATCGCGGCAATCCGCCACCAGATACGTATGAGCCGGAACCGTCCACTTCGTCCAGCCCTCCGGAACGTCGCTGTCCGCTTCAATTTCGCAGCCGGCCAAATACAGCCCTCGGTCGTCCCATCGACCCAAATACTTGTCAGGGTGCCCCATTAAACCCCAAGTCCCCTTTGGCGCTCCATGCTCATCCTTAAGCACGATGCCCTCGATCATCGCATACGAAGCGTTCGCTTGGTCCCAGAGCGGCATGATCCACTGCGGCCCCTTCTCCGCGCCGCCCTGGCCGAGCCGGCCCGCCACCGTAAAATCCTCGACATACTTCAACTCTACCTTCGCCATCGCACAACACTCCTTTTACTTGGATGGCACCATTGTAGCAGCCATAATATGACGGCTGTATGTCATATTAAGAAGGTTCGGAATACCGTTCGGCGATTTTCTTGGCTTTGTCGCGCAAAACCTCCCGGATATGCCGCGGAGAAACCACCGTTACATTTTCGCCAAAGGACAGTAGGTAGCCATAAACCCAGCTGTCCTCGGGGTAAGTAGCCGTAACAAGATACTGGCCGTCTTCCCGTTTGCGGATGCGGGTCCGTTCGAACTCGTCGAAGATTCGAAACGCCATATGAGGCGGAAACAAGAGCTCAAGGTCGACGTAGGTGAAGCGATCGTCCTGCATGGCGGCATCCAGCGGCGTGACCTCCATGTCCCGGCGTTCATACAATGTCTCGGTGACCACCAGTTCTTCGATCCGGCTGATTTTAAACGTCCGAAGCTCCCGGCTCTGCAGGCAGTAACACTGCAAATACCAGGAACGGTTCTTAAACTGCATCTTCAACGGCTCAGCTTGCCGCTCGGTTCTTTGCCCATACGAGCTATAATAAACGAACTTCACGACCCGCTGTTCCAGGATGGCCGTCTTCAACAGCCCGAATTTGCTACGCTCCGCTTCCCCGCTGTTCCAGCCGGAGAAATCAACATCGATCCACTGGACCTCCTCCTTGCGAAAAAGGGTACTCAGCTTGGACAAAATCCGGCTCGTTTGCAGGGCGTTCGTGGCTTCCAGACTTTGCAGCCCAAACAAGATTTCCTTTTGCTCGACCTCGGACAGCAGCGATTTGTTCAACACGAAATCGGGCAGCAGACCGATCCCGCCGCCCTTTCCTTTGCTGGCGTACACGGGAATTCCCGCGCCGCTTAACGTATCGATGTCGCGGTAGATCGTGCGGGTGGACACCTCGAACCGCTGCGCCAACTCGGCAGCCGTCATCGTTTGACGCTCCAGCAGCAAATATACGATTTCAAACAGGCGGTTCATCTGCACGCGTACCCCTCCTTTGAAATCAAGTATACCCTCGAAAATGAGACATAGCGATGTCATATTAAAAAAAGAAGGGCTCTCGAGGAGAGCCCTTCTTCCAGGTTATCGTCCGTTACGCCGTGCGTTTCACGTTCAGCGGTTGTTTCGGCGCCGGGGTTTGCGTTCCGGCATCCTTCTTATGGAACAGCTTGCGGAGGTAAGGAAGCACGAAGTAGTCGAGA
>NZ_JAKSXN010000057.1 GCF_022427145.1 Paenibacillus timonensis | reverse complement strand
CTAGCGGATACGAATAAGGACATTTTATGGCCTTATTTGCGCAATCCCGCATCAAAATCGCTTGTTTTAACGCCATCAGTCAATAATAAGGGAAATAAACTCCCCTATTTTGCCGCAAACTCTTAATTCACGCCAAATAAGGCCCTTTTTTACCGCTATTTTGCCGGCAGGCTCGAAAGGCCTACGTGAGCACACGGAGGGCCCGGCTGAATTCAAGATTCGACGCCGAGCCCGCTTCGTTAGCTATGACTTCATGATCAGCCACCATGGTTTTTGAACTGCACTTTCAATCAAAAGTTAAAAACCGGCTTTTCAGCACCGAGAAGGTTGGATGAAGCAGGGACCGAGTAGCGCAGCGTAGGTGAGCCTACGTGAGCACACGGAGGGCCCGGCTGAATTCAAGATTCGACGCCGAGCCCGCTTCGTTAGCTATACTTCGTGATCAAAAGCCGGTTTTTAACTTACCTTGTTGCTTTGGACTTCTTCTAGGCGAACGACCCGCGTATGCTGCGTATGACTCCATTGCTTGTTGTTTTGCGTGAAGAACGCGTAAAAAGTAATCGGCCACCAGGAAATCAGGTAAATCGGGAACAAGATCAGGTAAGCATATACCTTCTTGGACTTCACCTTCTCCAGGAACATCGCCATCAGGAAAATAAAGACGTTCGCGACAACCGCCACGTAGGACACCCACATCGGCAGGTAACCGTACAGCGTATCGAAATGCGGTCCGCGAAGCAGCGACTGGTCGACCCAGATGAAGGCCGTCAGCAGGAACGTCAGCAGCACGATGTACACGTTAGCGCCATAGAGCGCCATATCCAGCTTCACCATGTTCCGCTCCTTGATGCTCTTCCAGAGCAGCGGGAAGAAGTAGCGGCGGGCGACGGTGAAGTGCCCTTGCATCCAGCGCAGGCGCTGGCGTGCCGATGCTTTAAACGTCAACGGCTTCTCGTCGAACAGCTTGGCGTCATAGTTGAATACCGGGTACACGCCGCGTTCGACGCAGCGCATGGTGAACTCCAGGTCTTCGACCAGGCTTGTCGCGCCCCAGCCGATTTCCTTCAGCAGCTCGGTTTCGAAGCACATGCCCGTGCCCCCGAGGAAGTTCGCCATTTTCAGGTTGGTCCGGGACAGCTGCCACAGACGGTTGCAATACCAGTAGGAGATCCCATAAGATGCGGTGATCCAGGAATCCTCCGGATTCTTCGTGTCGATGTAGCCTTGGATGACCCGAGCGCCGGAGCAAAGATCGTTGTTCATTTCGCGCAGAAAATCCGGATGAGCCAGGTTGTCGGCGTCGAACATGACGACCGCGTCGTATTGGCGCGGCATTTTCCACAACTGCTTCAGCATCCATTCAATCGCGTAGCCTTTCCCCCGCAGATGCGGGTTGCTGCGCACGCAAGCATTCATGCCGTGGGTGCGGACGATGCTCGCCGTATTATCGGTACAGTTATCGCAAATGACAAACACGTCGTATAATTCTTTCGGATAGTTGAGCTGTTTCAAATTCTCCATCAAAGCCCCGACCACTTTTTCCTCGTTATGCGCCGCGACCAGTACGGCAAAGGATTTGCTCGGTGCGTGTTGCACTTTGTTCTTCTTCCTGTACATGCCAAATAAAGCCAAACCAAATTGATACACCCCTACCACAGCAAGCACGACTTGCAGCGAGATCAAGATGATATCCAACATGATTTCTTGCCCCCTTTTTTCTCCGAAGATGATTTGTTTTCTTTTTCTTTGTTTCGGAGTTTTTTTGTTGTTATGACCCTTTCGATTCTACTTGCTTTTTTCTTTGATTCGATGACCGGCTCTTTTTCTTAAACCATTACGATTTTCCATGAGATGAGTGGTTTTGTCAAAACCACTGTAGCCCCGCCGTCGCTCAAATACCTTGAAGTCCGGCAATTTTGGCATACGGGACCACCGCATCCTGCTTTCAGGTACGGTTACATCTTATTTTCATCACTTTTGGCTTTTTTTATTTCTATTTTCTTCTTTTTTTTAGCGACCTGCTGGCGACCCTTTCCCGTTACAAATACATAAACGCGTGAACCCGGCAAAAAGTTTACAATTCTGCACCATTTTTTTTAAACTTATTTGCTATGATTTGAATCATTGTACAGGGAAGAAGAACGAAAAGTCAAAAAAAGAGCACGGCGGGCAACGCAAAAAACGTCCTTGAAAAGGCCATGGATTAAAAATATGATAAGGCTAACCTGAAAATGCCATGCTATTTGAAACGGGCGCCCCTGGGACGGGCAGTTTTCGGGCTGTAAGTACGCGGCCAAACATCGTGCGGAGGGATTTCATG
Organism: Paenibacillus timonensis; assembly: GCF_022427145.1. GTDB lineage: Bacteria > Bacillota > Bacilli > Paenibacillales > Paenibacillaceae > Fontibacillus > Fontibacillus timonensis. The sequence goes on along the minus strand of NZ_JAKSXN010000057.1, from coordinate 33,412 downwards.
ACTCGTTTATTCCGAAAGCTTCAACAACTCGACCGGCAGCTCTTTGTAGGGATCAACGGCCGCCTGCACCGCAGCTTCCTGAATTTTTGGCTGTACCATTTAACCCATTTGGGCGGGGCCTGGTTTACCATTCTCTCGTCCTTGCTCATTTGGTTAGCCGCTCCGCAGCCGTGGAGCAAAATCGGCTTGCAATCCTGCGCTGCGCTCGCGATCAGCCACCTTCCGGTAGCCTTGGTAAAAAAAACCTATCCGCGCCTGCGCCCTTATTTAACCTTGCCCGGCACGAATACCTTCCGGAATCCGCTGACGGACCACTCGTTTCCATCCGGGCATACGACGGCCATCTTTTCCGTCACGGTGCCGTTTATGGCGGCCGCGCCCGGGCTCATTCTGGTGCTTTTGCCGGTGGCATTGCTCGTAGCGGTTTCTCGCATTTATTTAGGTTTGCATTATCCGTCGGACACCCTGGCAGGGGCCGTGATCGGCTCCTCCGTAGCGCTTGGAACGGTTGCATTATGGGCATAAAGGGGATATTGTAGACAGTAGGAAAACCTTGCAGGAAAAGGTGAAACTAAAGTGCAAAAACAGAGAGTCTTGCTTTTATCCGAGGGGTTTGGAGCCGGTCACACGCAAGCGGCCTACGCGCTCTCCAGCAGTTTACGAAAGATCGCGCCAAACGTGCAGACGAAAGTCCTGGAGCTTGGCAGTTTTTTAAACCCTAGAGTGGCGCCGATCATCATCACCGCTTACAAAAAAACGGTGTCCTCGCAACCTCGGCTTATCCGTATGATGTATCGCAGCAACTATAAAAAGTCTTTGAACCGATTGACGACGTTGGCTCTTCATCGGATTTTTTATACGCGTACCATTCAAATCATCCGTCAGCTTCACCCCGACGTGATCGTCTGTACCCATCCGATTCCCAGTGCGGTGATCTCGCGCCTGAAACGGCTGGGCATGCTGGACGTCCCCCTCTGTACCGTGATAACCGATTACGACGTGCACGGCGCCTGGGTTAGCCGGGAAGTGAATTGTTTCCTCGTCTCCACCGATCAAGTGCAGGGCAAACTGCTGGAACGCGGAGTAGACAAGAACAAAATTCGGATCACCGGCATTCCGGTCCACCCGAATTTCTGGGAGCGTCACCGCAAGGAGGATATCCGCCTGCAGTTCCGCTTGAAGGATATGCCGACCGTGCTCGTCATGGGCGGGGGCTGGGGCTTCATGAAGGACGAAGCGGTCAACTCGCTGCTCGCCTTGTACCGGGAGCAGATCCAAATCATCTTCTGCTTCGGCAGCAACGAGAAGTCGCTGGAAAAGATGAAAAAGGATCCCCGATTCATTCATCCGAACATCCATCTGCTCGGATTCACGAAGGAAATCGACAAGCTGATGGAGGTTTCCGACTTGCTGATCACCAAACCGGGCGGCATGACCTGCTCCGAAGGGCTGGCCAAAGGCATCCCGATGCTGTTCCATAAGCCTCTTCCCGGACAGGAAGAGGAAAATTCGCATTACTTTACACAACAAGGATGGGGAACTCCTATCAATTCGTTGGACGACATAACCAATTGGGTCAAACGTTTGACCGAAGACTACGATGATGTCGTTCGCAAGCGGGAAGAGGTCTTGAATCATATCGCCCTGTTCCGGCCGATGCAAAGTGCTCAAGCAATCATCGATCTTCTTGGAAATACGAACTTCATCAGAAAATAACCGGCCTCAAGACCAGGCCGGTCGCAAAAAAAGCGGAGCGAAGGATATGAATCCTGCTCCGCTTTTGTTCGTTATTCAAACATCTCCATCTTCCGTTCCTGGTAACGCCGCAGGGCGGCTTCGCCGACCATGACCTCGCAGCGGTAGATCGGCATCCCTTGCCCAACGAATTTGCTCTCGTATTCCGTCATGACATGAGCTTCGTTAATCCCGCCTTCATGCAGGCTGAGCGAGATGTCATTCATCTGCAAGCCGACGGCGGAAAAGGCGTTCAGCGAAAATTCAAACAGCACGCGCGAGTCCGTCTTGAAATGAATCTCGCCGTTATCGTTCAGGAGCTGGCGGTACTTCTCCAAAAACCGCGGATGAGTCAGCCGCCGGCGCCAATGTTTCTTTTTCGGCCACGGATCGCTGAAGTTCAAATAAATGCGCTCCACTTCGCCGGGGGCAAAAAACTCCTCGATCATTTCGATGTTGCCGAGCGCAAGACGAACGGTTTGCGGCTCCAGCCCCCCCTGCTCGTCCCATTTCGTGCGCACCTTCTCGCTAGCTCGGCGAATCAGCTCGTCGTACATATCCATCCCGATGAAATTCACGTCCGGATATTTCACGCTCATGCCGCTGATAAACTGGCCTTTGCCCATGCCAAGCTCGATATGGATCGGCCGGCCGTTGCCAAATACCTCGGCCCAGCGTCCTTTATATTCCCGGGGATTCAGCACGACCAGCTCCCGCTGCTGCTCCAAATGCTCCCGTATTCCTTTTCTGCCGCGTAAACGCATGATATTCCTCCGCTTTCTTGTTATCCATTCCTTGCAATATTGTGCCGAAGATCGCCGCAAATGTAAAGCGCACAATGAAAAAGGAACCAGCCGTTCGCCGGGGAGACGAGACGAGTGATTCCCTTTTCGATATATTTTGGAATTGGGGTCCAACGAATTTGATATTTTCAAAATAACATATTCCGCAACCTGCCGCAAGGAAACAGGCAAGCACTCTTCCCCTTTTTCCGCGAAATTTGATACAATAAAATCTGTGGAACGGCGTTCTGACAGGGCTTTCGCCGTTGTATAAATATGCATAAATATTTTGTGACAAAATGAAGGAGCCGCAATGAGTACACTGATGACGGACACTCCTACTTGGTGGGGAGACAAAAGATTTCATACATGGAATACAGAGATGCGCCGCGAGTTCGGGGACAAGGTGTTCAAGGTCATGTTGGACGCCGGATTCACTTGTCCCAACCGGGACGGCTCGATCGCGAAAGGCGGCTGCACGTTCTGCAGCGCCCGGGGATCGGGCGACTTTGCCGGAAGCCGCCGGGACGATCTGGTCACGCAGTTCGCCACGATCCGCGACCGGCAGCATCAGAAATGGCCGCACGCCAAATACATCGGGTATTTCCAGGCTTATACGAATACTTATGCGCCAGTGGAGGTGCTTCGCGAGTATTATGAGGCGATCCTCGAGCAGCTGGGGGTCGTGGGCTTATCCATCGCCACGAGACCGGATTGCCTGCCGGACGATGTCGTCGATTATTTGGCCGAACTCAACGAGCGCACTTACCTCTGGGTGGAAATGGGCCTGCAAACGGTCCACGAGACGACGTCCACGCTCATCAACCGAGCGCACGATACGCAGTGTTACCTGGAGGCCGTGGAGAAGCTGCGCAAACGGGGCATTCGCGTATGCACCCATATCATTTACGGCCTGCCGCAGGAAACGCATGAAATGATGCTGGAGACAGGCCGCGCTGTGGCGAACATGGATGTGCAGGGCATCAAGATCCACCTGCTCCATCTGATGCGTAAAACGCCGATGGTCAAGCAATATGAGGCGGGCTTGCTGCGTTTTCTGGAACAGGATGAATACGTGAAGCTGATTGTGGATACGCTGGAATTTTTACCGCCGGAAATGATCGTGCACCGGCTGACCGGGGACGCTCCGCGCGACTTGCTGGTCGGACCGATGTGGAGCCTCAAAAAATGGGAAGTGCTCAATGCCATCGACGCGGAGCTGAAGCGCCGCGATTCCTGGCAAGGCAAATTCTGGAGAGGACGCTGATCACTTATGGGCTTCCTCTCCGTATTAAGCTTCGCCCATAAACTGGCGGGCGAGCGGCTTGCCCCCGGCGACGCCGCGGTCGACGCCACGGCGGGCACGGGCGCGGACACGCTGTTCCTGGCCAAGGCCTGCGGACCGAAGGGGCGAGTCTTCGCCTTCGATATCCAGCCGCAGGCGCTGGCGCTTACGCGAGCCAGGCTGGACAAGGAGCCGGCGGACTCCATCGCCGGCGTCATCCTGCTCCAGGCGAGCCACGCGGACATGGCGGCCGCCCTGCCGGCGGCCGCGCACGGACGGCTGGGCGCCGTGATGTTCAACCTCGGCTATTTGCCCGCCGAGGGCGCCGACCCGGCGCTGATCACGCGGCCGGACAGCACGCTGCCGGCCCTGGAGGCCGGCCTGAGCCTGCTGCGGCCGCGCGGGATCCTGACGGCCGTCCTCTACCCCGGCCATCCCGGCGGAGAAGCCGAAGCGGCAGCGGTGGAGGCATGGGCGGCCGGGCTCCCCGCTTCCGCGGGGCAAGCGATCCTCTACCGGCAGCCGCAAAGACCGGCTGCGCCGTATTTGGTCGCAGTCGAGAAGAAATAAGAATCAGCAAATTATACCAGTTGGGGGTCATCGCTATGGGGATTCGCAAGATTGAACATATCGGAATCCGCGTTTCGGCGCTGGAGGATTCCATCGAGTTTTACGAACGGATTATCGGCATGAAGCTGCTGTCCACGCTCGGCGAAGTAGGGGAACCGCTGCGTCTGGCCTTCCTGACCTTCCCGGGTCAAGAATCGGTCGAAGTCGAGCTGGTTTATCTTCGCGATGGCGAAGAGCTGGCGAATGAAGGCAAAGTGCATCATATCGCTTTTACGGCCAGCGATATCGAGGAGGAGTATGCCCGCATTTCCGCATTGGGCTTATCTGGGCTCGACCCGGAGATCCGCAGCTTGCCGAACGGCTGCCGGTTCTTCTTCTTCAACGGCCCGGACGGCGAACGGATCGAGTTTTTCCAGCCGGCGTTTTTGGCTTGATTATCTGCCATCACTTCATGGAAAGGAGGGCTGCGCGTGGAAGAGCATACGTTTACCTTCGACAATGACACCGACCATGGTGTCTTCGTGTACCGCTGGAGCGCCGCCGATCCTGAGGCGCCGCCGCGGGGCGTGCTGCAAATCGCCCATGGCATGGCGGAAACGGCGAAGCGTTACGAGCGTCTGGCGCGGGTGCTGACCGCTCGCGGTTTCATCGTGTACGCGAATGACCACCGCGGCCACGGCCGCACGGCCGGCAAACCGGAGGAACTGGGCTGGCCGGGCAAGCAAGGCTTTACCGGCATGGCGGAGGATCTGATTCGCCTCTCCGCCATCATTCGCCGGGAGCACCCGGACCTGCCGCTGTTTCTGCTCGGTCACAGCATGGGCTCCTTCCTGACCCAGAAGGTCATGTACCGAGCGCCTGAACCTTACGACGGATTCATCCTCTCGGGGACGAACGGTCCCCGGGGCTTGCTGGGGCTCGGCCGCAGCCTGGCCCGCCTGCAGGCCCGCCTGCAAGGCGACAGCCATCCCAGCCTGCTGATGAACGCGTTGACCTTCGGCAGCTTTAACCGGAACTTCCTCCCGGCGCGGACGCCTTTCGATTGGCTCTCCCGAGACGACGAAGAAGTCGATAAATACATAGCGGACCCGCACTGCGGCTTCTTGTGCAGTGCCGGCTTCTTTTACGGCTTTTTCGGCCTGCTGCAGGAGATCCACCGCCCGGAGAAGATGCGTTCCATTCCTAAAGAGAAGCCGGTCTACATCTTCGGCGGCGAGCTCGATCCGGTCGGCCGAAACGGCGCCGGCGTACGGCGGCTGGCCGAGCTATACGGCCGTCTGGGCCTTGAGGACGTCGAGGTGAAGCTGTATCCCGGCGGCCGCCACGAGATGCTGAACGAAATCAACCGCGACGAAGTGACGTCGGATGTACTAGGCTGGCTGGAACGCCATCTGCCGTCCGAAGAGGCGGCCGCGGAATAAACACAAAGCGAGCTAGCGAACCGGAGCCTCACTCAGTGGAGGAAGTCCGGTCGCAGGCTCGCTTTTTCATTGTGCTTAGACCATCACGCGTTTTAATTGCAACACATAACGCGAGCGCACGACGACATAATACAGCAGCTGCGCCGCCAGGAAAGCGCCGGTGGCCGTCAGCACCGGAACGGTGACATTCCCCAGCAGGAATCTGGCCCCCAGCAAAGACAAGACAACCATCGTTTGAATCCCCGAGATGACCACCGGGATGAAGAAGAGCAAGGCGATTTGCAAGCTGGAGGAATAACGCATTTCTCGGTCGCCCAGCCCGATCTTCGACAACGAATGATACATGCGCCGGTCCTGATTCAGCTCGCTATACAGCTTGAAATACAGGAAGCTGGCGGAGGACACCGAAAAAATAGCGGCGATGAAAATCCCGACGAAGCTGAGCATTGAGAGCTGTTCCCAGGTTTCCGCGTAGGAGCGGCCGCGGGAGCTCATGTAATTGTTCGTCTCGTCGCGTTCGACCCGGTTCATCATCCCTTGAAACAGGTTCTTGCCGATCACGATTTCGGGATCCTGAAGCCGGGGAGCCCCTTTCTGCTGCCAGGCTGGAATGTAGAAATCGATGCTTCGATACAGCCGATTTTGATTTTCTTCCGACAAGCCCTGCTTCAGCTCCGTAAAATCAGCGTCGGACAACACGACAACCGAGGTTTGGCTGTTGATTCCGGTCAACGGGATCTCGTTCCGTATAGATTCGAGCTGCAGGGGGTTCTCCAGAAAGGAAAAAGATACCGGAATGGTTTGACCCTTCAGCGCACCCTCCGCCGCCGTTCCTTCCATGGCGTAGGCGATGGCTTGCCCCTTGCCGATCTCCGGCAAAGTCGCCGCTTCCAACATCTTTGCAATCTTGTTATATTCCGAACGCGACACGGCTTCCACATAGGACTCCGACGATCCGATGTAACCCATAAACGACTCGCGCTCGATGGCCTCATAACGGATCCCTTTCTCGGACAGCTGCTGATCGATCCAGGCCAAGTCTGCCTGGGCGAATTTCTCTTCGTAGACGCCGTACGAGAAGGCAAACGGATTCCCCTCATAAACCCGTTCATTTTGGGCCTGGGCTGCCAGAATAACGCCAACGCTCATACACGCCAGCGAGATGGCGACGGTGACCATAAACAGCATCCGCGCATTATCCTTGATTTTATAAGCCATTTCGGACACCCAGAGCAGACGCGTACCGCGCCACAACAAGCGGCGGCTGCGTTTAAGCAGCCGAATCAGGGCTACCGTCACCTGGGTATAGAAGAAATAGGTTCCCCATATTCCTGTTGCGGCTGCCAGCATCACTTTGGAGAAGTCCAGGCCATTGCCGCCCTTCAGGAGAAGAACCGCACTCGCCAGCAGCGCCACGCCAAGCAGCGCCAGCACCCAGGAAACCCGCGGCGCCGTTTTCGGCTTGCTGCCGCCGCCAAGCAGTTCGATCACCCGATTTTTCCGGAAGAAAACCAGCGTAAATACCGACAACACCACAAACAAGACCAGGAACGCGACCGCCGTAAACCCCATCGCCTTCCAGGGCCAGTAAAAAGGCAGCCCGCGAATCCCTGTCGCCTTCACGCTCAGCAGCAGGAACAGCTTGGAAAGCAGCAGTCCCCCGGCCAAGCCCGCTACGATGGACCCTATGCCAATGATCAGGTTTTCGAGGAACACGAGCCGGTTGATCGAGCCGGTGGTCGCCCCCAGCAGTGACAGCACGCCGAACTCCTTGCTGCGCGCCTTCAGAAAGCTGCCGATCGAAAACAACACGAACAGAATGGAAAACACGAAAATGATGTATTCCGCCACTTCCATCCCGATGCTTGTCATCCGTCCCATCTCGCTCTGAGCGATCCCCGGATGGAAGATGAACATCGCGTAGGTAAAAAAGATCATGACCATAAAGGCGCTGCTCAGAAAATAAGCGAAGTAAGCCCGGGCGTTGCGTCTGACGTTGTTAAACGCGAATTGAAGAAAGTTCATGCGCATTCCCTCCCAAATACGACAGCATGTCGATGATCTTCTGGAAAAAGGCCTGCCTGCTGTCGCCCCGGTGGATTTCGTTCGTCAATCTGCCGTCCTTGATGAACACGACCCGGTCGCAATAGCTTGCCGCCAGCGGATCATGGCTGACCAGCATCATCGTTGTGCCTTCGGAGCGGTTCAGCGTCTCCAGCAGTTCCATGACATTCCGGGATGCGTTCGAATCCAGCGAACCCGTCGGCTCGTCGGCCAGCAGCAGCGACGGCGAGGAGATCATCGCCCGCGCAATCGCAGCCCGCTGCCGTTGGCCCCCGGATATTTCGTAGGTACGTTTGCCGAGTATGTCCGTAATCCCCAAACGGTGAGCGATGGCCTGCAGCTTCTGCTCCATTTCCCGAAACGGACGGTAGTCCAGCGTTAAGGGAAGGACGATATTTTCCGCTACGGTGAGCGTGTCCAGCAGGTTGAAATCCTGGAACACGAACCCCAGCTCGCGGCGGCGGAAAGCGGCGAGCTCCCTCCGTTTCAAGGCATGCGGATTTTTTCCGTTGATCCGCACTTCGCCCGAGCTAGGCGTATCGATGGTCGAGACCAGGTTCAGCAGCGTCGTTTTCCCGCTGCCCGAGGGTCCCATGATACCCACGAATTCTCCCTTTTCGATCGTCAACTCTATGTCCTGCAGCGCACGCGTCGCGATTTTTCCCGGGTATACCTTGTTTAGTCCCTGGACCTTGAGCATTTCCATTTGATTCTGTTCCCCTTTCATCGAGCCTTCGGCAACTTGTCTTGCGCCATTGCCAGGGCCCGGGTGGTTATGGTTATACTCTATCCCAAAGCCGGGAAGCCAGCCATCGATGGATCTTAACCGAATCTTAAAAGTTTGTAAGGTTATGTTCGGGCAAAAAGAAACGCAGCGGTCCCGCCGACCTTGAAAGCCGATCAGCGTTGCCCCTGCGTTCTATACCGGCTGCCGCTCAAACAGCAGCCTTACCGTCGTTCCTTGCCCCGGCGCCGACTCCAGCTCCACGCGGTGCCCCAAGCGGCTGCACACCTCGCGGACCAGATACAGGCCCATGCCGGTCGATTCGCTGTATTGCCTCCCGCGCTGCCCCGTGTAATAAGGTTCGAAGACGCGGCGGATATCCTCCGTCAAAATGCCGATGCCGTAGTCGCGAACGTCGAGCACCGTTTTTTTGCCGCGGACGTAAGCGGTAAACACCACCTTGTCCCCGACCCCCGAGGAATAGTTTACGGCGTTCGTAATCAGTTGGCCGAGCACGAACGTCAGCCACTTCTTATCCGAATACGCCACCAACTCCTCGCCGATCCGAATGTCCGGGTAGACGCCTTTCCGGATGAACAGCTTGCGGTGTTCAGCGACAGCCTCGTTTACGGCAGCCAGAAGCGGAATCGGAGCCACGTGAAAATCATGCTCGAACTGTTCCAGACGCGAGGTGTACAACGCCATCTCCAGCCCTTTGCGCAGCCGGTCAAGCTCCTCCTGGATGCTGTCGAGCACGGTTTCCGGAATCGTTTCTTGCTCGCGTTCGTTCTCCAGCGTGAGCTGGATGACCGAAATCGGAGTTTTCATCTGGTGAACCCACCGGCCCGTAAACGCGGTTTGATGCTCGCGTTGCTTGCCGTAGCGGTACAGCTCCGCCTCGTACAGCCGGTATCCCGATTCGAGAAGCTCATGCAAAGCCAGAGCCAGCGGGGTTTCCCCTGCCGGCTGCAGCAGCTCCTCCAGCGTCCGGGGCGGCTCCGTCATCCGCCGGTACACCTCCCGGTTGCTGAAGTATCGGTAGATCAAGTAAAGAAGCAGCAACGTAAAGCTAAGCAGGAGCCCGTACACGGCGATTTCGGTTTGCCGGACGCCGGCCAGCCAGAACAAGAAGGGAACCAGCAGGATTTGCGGCACGAGAAACAGCAGCAGCGGCACCTGTTCCTTCCAGAACAACCTCATTCCGGCGCCTCCCCGTAAGCGGAGTGTCCGTGCGGCTGGAGCAAGTACCCCGCCCCGCGAACGGTCTCCACCGCATCCTCCAGGCCAAGCTCCTTCAGCTTTTTGCGGATGCGGGTCACATACACGTTTAACGTGTTGTCGTCGATGAAATGATGACCTTGCCACATCAGGTCGAGCAGCTTCTCCCGGCTGACGACCCGGCCGGCCTTTTGCAGGAGCGCTTCCAGCAGCAACGCTTCCTTCTGCGTCAACAGCACGGACGTCTCCCCGTTCGTCACGGTAAACCGTTCGGGGTACAGCACCAGCCCCGCCGCGCTGACGGTCCGCTCCTCCTGCCGGGCCGAATAATCGCCGTACGCCCGCCGCAGGTGGCTGCGAATCTTGGCCATCACCACGTCATACGAGAACGGCTTCGTAATATAGTCGTCGGCGCCGTTGTCGAGCGCCATGACCTGATCCATCCCGCTGTCGCGCGCCGAGAGGAACAGGATCGGGCAGGTGGACAACCCGCGGATCTGCCGGCACCAGTAAAAGCCGTCGAACTTCGGCAGGTTGACGTCCAGCAGCACCATATCGGGGGCCGACGCCCGGAACTCGTCCAGCACCCGGCCAAAGTCGCTCACCTGCACCGCATAGTAGCCGTATTTCTCGATATGGCCGGACAACATGCCGGCCATTTTGGCGTCATCTTCGACGATCAGGATCGTAAACATCCTTAGGTCAGCTCCTTACTTGGCCAGGGTTCGGCGCTCCAGAGACCAGGCACTTAAAGGGGCGTGGAAATACGCCGGCCGCTCGTCCGGCTCCTGCTGGTAGAGGACGACCAGCAGCGTTCCTCCGGTTGAATCGCCTGCGGCCGCCGGGCTAGAAGACGACTCCGCCTCTGACTCCGATCGCAGCGTCTCGTCCAGCGGGAACGGCAGCTCCTCGACGCAGGCGTACTTCTGCAGGTCGCGTTCGTCCAAGCCGTAAGCCGCGAACCGTTCGGACAAGCCGGCCGGCGCTTCCGCCAATGCCCGGAAATATCCGCTGCGCCGGTCTTTGTCCATCCGGTCCTCCCACCATATTTTCCGCGGCTTGTACTTGTGTCCCAGCAGGTAGTCGAGCTTCATCAACCCAAGCACGACCTCCGGCTCCTTCAAGGAACGGCGGCTTAAAAAATCATGCAGCCGGGTGAACAAGTCCTCCAGTTGGTGGCCGATGCGCTGCCAGCCCTGTTCTTCCCAGTAATCGCCGAACTCCTGGAAGAAATCGAACGGCGAATCGAACTCTCGGGTAACCAGGTATTCCAGCGTGTGGTCCATCCGGTGCGCGTTCCAATATTTCTCCAGGACGTCCTCCAGCCGCTTCAGCCGGATCACGTCCGTAAAAGGCAAAACGTCGTTACCCAGGATTTCGTAAGGCGCGTGGTCCATAAAGACATAGTTGTATTTGGCGGCGTCGTTTCGCAGGCCGGTCCCGCGCAGCATCTTCAGGAAGCCGAGCTGCAGCTCCTCGGGGCGCATGGCGAACACGTCGTTAAACGTCTTGCGGAACGTGGCATAGTCCTCTTCCGGCAGTCCGGCGATCAAGTCGAGATGCTGGTCGATTTTGCCGCTCTCCTTGATTTTGGTTACGGTGCGGGTCAGCTTCGTGAAGTTCTGGCGGCGCTTCACCAACTCGTTGGTCGGATCGTTCGTCGACTGCACGCCGATCTCGAACCGGAAGATGCCGGGCGGCGCGTTCTCCGCCAAATAATCCAGCACCTCCGGCCGCATGATGTCCGCCGTGATCTCGAACTGGAACACGCAGCCCTGATGGTTTTGAATGAGGAATTCGAACATCTCCATCGCGTAGCTGCGATTGATGTTAAACGTGCGGTCGAGGAATTTGATGATTTTCGCGCCGTTCTCGATCAGGTACAGGATATCCGCCTTAACCCGTTCGATATCGTAATAGCGTACGCCGACCTCGATGCTTGAGAGACAAAACTGGCAGCTAAACGGACAGCCGCGGCTGGTCTCGAAGTAAACGATACGTTTGCCCAAATTCGGGATATCCTCGGGAAAACGGTGCGGTGAAGGCAACGTGTTCAAATCGGACTTCGGACGGCCCGGATTCAACACGATTTCGTCCCCTTTGCGGTAGGCCGCGCCAAAGACGAAATGGAACTTCCGCTCGCCGGACAGCTCTTGCAGCAGGTGGTGAAACGTCTCCTCGCCGTCCCCCATCACGATAAAGTCGACCTCGGGGACGCGTTCCATCCAGTATTTCGTGTCGTAGCTGACCTCGGGACCGCCCAGCACGATTTTCACTTCCGGCAGCACTTTCTTGAGCAGGGCAACCAGTTTGATCGTCTCCTCGATGTTCCAGATGTAGCAGGAGAAGCCGATTACGTCAGGCTTCCGGCGGAACAGGTCCGATACGATGTTCATGACCGGATCCTTGATCGTGTATTCCGCCAGCTCGATATCGAACTCGTTGCCGCTGTAGGCCTTTAGCAACCGAATGGCCAGCGAGGTATGGATAAATTTTGCGTTAAGCGTCGCCAATATGACTTTCACAAGCTCACAACCCTACTCCATATTTTGAAAAAACTCCAGAAACGGCTTTCCGTATTTGCGGTACTTCACTTCGCCGACGCCTTTGATTCTCAGCATATCCGCTTCCCGGGTCGGGCAGACGACGCTCATCTCTCGTAAGGTCGCATCGTTGAAAATAATATAAGAAGGCACATGCTCCTTCTCGGCCAAATCGCGGCGGATCAGGCGCAGTTGCTCGAACACCGTCTCGTTGACGGCAGACGGACCTTCGTCGTACCCACGGCGCCGTGAACCGGAAGACGATTTGGATGCGGCCGCAGGCTCCGGGGCGCGCATCATGACTTGATGGCGACTCTTCAACACCTCAACCGCCAGCGGTTGCAGCCGTACGATCGGGTACTGCCCTTCGGACAAAGCTAAATAGCCTTCCGCAATAAATACATTGATCAGCTCGGAGATTTCCTTCTCCGTACGCGTACGCAGCATACCGTAGGTAGGCAGGGCGTCGAAGCCGTACTGCAGCACCTTCTTGTTCTGCGAGCCCTTCAGCACCGAAGCGACCAGCGACACGCCAAATCGTTCTCGCATTCGGTGAATGCAGGAGAAGACGATTTGCGCGTCGCGGGTCATGTCGACGAGCTCCCGTTCGTCCCGACAGGAGCTGCAGATGCCGCAAGGCTTATGGTCGTGGGCCTCGCCGAAGTAATCCAGCATCGCCCAGCGCAGGCAGCTCGTCTGGTAGCAATATTCGATCATCTGCTGCAGCTTGCGGTATTCGTTGCGTTTGCGATCCCCTTCTTGCGGATTTTGCTCGATCAGGAATTTCTGCGTCATGATGTCCTGCGGACTGAACAGCAGGATACATTCGCTGGGCTCACCGTCCCGGCCTGCCCGGCCGGCTTCCTGCACGTAAGCCTCCATGTTCTTCGGCATATTGTAGTGGATGACATAACGAACGTTCGATTTGTCGATCCCCATCCCGAAAGCGTTTGTTGCGACCATCACGCGAATGTCGTCATAGAGGAAAGCTTCCTGGCTCTCCTCCCGCTCCTTGTCGGACAAGCCGGCATGGTAGCGGCCGGCAGGGATCCCGGCGCGGCGCAGCCGTTCGTACAGGTCGTCGACCTCTTTGCGGGTCGCCGCATAGACGATGCCAGGCTGGTGAGCATGCGTATTCGCGTAATTCAGGACGAATTCGCGCTTGTTCTCGCCGCGCAGCACCGACATCGCCAGGTTGTCCCGGCCAAGGCCGGTAACGAACACGGATGGCTCCGCAAGGCGCAGCAGACGGACCATGTCGTCCATGACCTCGGGTGTAGCCGTAGCCGTGAAAGCCGCCAGAATCGGCCGCTGGGGCAGCGACTCCACAAACGGGGAAACCGCCAGGTAGCTCGTCCGGAAGTCATGCCCCCATTGCGAAACGCAGTGCGCTTCGTCGACGGCAACGCAGGAGATGGTCAGCCCGCTCATCTCCTCGCGGAACCAGTCCAACTCCAGCCGCTCCGGGGCCACATACAGCAGCTTGATTTCGCCGCGGCGTGCCGCCCGGATGCGGTCGTTCACTTCTTTGCCCGACAACGTACTGTTGATGTAGGCCGCAGAGACGCCCATCGCCGTGAGCGCATCCACCTGGTCCTTCATCAACGAGATCAACGGCGACACGACCAACGTTAGACCTGGCAGCATCAAGGCCGGGATCTGGTAACAGATCGATTTCCCGCCGCCCGTTGGCATGATGCCCAAGGTGTCCGCACCGGTCAGTACGCTTTCGACGATCCGCCGCTGCCCTTCGCGGAAATCGGGATACCCGTAATATTTTTGCAACAGTTGCTGCGCATGTTCCATTGTAAGTACTTCCGTGCTCATTTTACCATTTCTCCTAACTTCCCATTAGGCCGTCATCCTCCCGGATTCCGAGACAAACCGGCTTTATGCACTCTTAAGTTTACCGGGGTTTGGGGAAATGGGCAACCGCCGCAACGGGTACATAAACTTTTCCAAAAAGACTAACACTCTCTATTAATAATGTGCTAAGACCGGAGGCGGCAGATATGCTGGATTGGAAATCCAATTACGAAGCGTTCAAGAAAAAGCACCCCTTGAATTCCACCTCATCGCCTTCTTCCTCGGACAGTTCCTCCAGCAAAGGAAACGAGCCCCGGCAGCTTGAGGCGGAGCTGGAAAACAACTTGAGTTCGATTCAAAGCCAGATGCATAACTCCGCGGATCTAGTGGTCCGCCGGTTGATCATCATGGGAAAACGAAACGCTGCTCTGCTGTTCCTCTCCTCTATGACGGATCAAAGGTTAATTCAGGAAGGGATTGTGGCCAATTTGCAACTTCCCTTCAGTTCCTTTGAGCCCAAGGAGGGGGAGGAGCCGATGAATCCGTTTGACTGGGTATACAGGGAAAGGGTGCACGCGAATATCGGACAGCAAAGCTCCGACTGGAGCGTCTTGCTGGATCTGCTGATGAAGGGGCAGACGCTGCTGCTTATCGACGGCTATGCCGAAGCGATGACCTTCGATACGCGGATGGTCGAGAAACGGGCGATCGAACAGCCTCAAACCGAGCAGGTCATCCGCGGGCCGCGGGACGGGTTTATCGAACAGTTGGAGACGAACCTGTCGCTGATCCGCTACCGGCTGCAAAGCGCCGATCTGGTCATCGAAACCGGCGAACTGGGGAGGCGAACCAAATCGAAAACCGTCGTCTGTTACATCGACGGCATCGCCGATCCGCATCTCGTCGGCGAGGTTATGCGACGGCTGGCCAAGATCAATATCGATGGCATCATCGACGCAGGTTATATTGAGCAGTTTATCGAGGATCAACCGATTTCGCCGTTCCCGCAAATCCAAAATACGGAGCGGCCGGACAAGACGGTCGCCGCCTTACTGGAAGGAAGGGTCGCGATTCTGGTGGACGGTTCCTCCTTTGCGCTGATCGTCCCAGCCCTGTTCGACCAATTTTTCCAGACGGTCGACGACTATTCCGAGCGGTTCATGATCGCCAGCCTGCTGCGGCTCGTCAGGTTGATTGCCCTGCTCTTCTCCGTATTCTTCCCGTCGCTGTACGTATCCGTCATTTCCTATAATCCTGAGCTCCTGCCTACCGATTTTGCGGTAGCCATCTCCGGGGGGCGCGCCGGGGTTCCCTTCCCCGCCATGCTGGAAGTGCTGATTATGGAAGCTTCGATGGAAATCCTGAGAGAAGCGACGATTCGCCTGCCGCAAATGATCGGCGGCGCGCTGTCGATCGTCGGCGTCCTGGTCATCGGGCAAGCTGCCGTTTCCGCCGGTTTATCGAGTCCGATCACCGTGGTGATCGTTGCCTTGACTACGATCGGCTCCTTTGCCACCCCGGCATATAATACGGCGATTGCCATGAGAATGCTCCGCTTCCCGCTCATCGTGCTTGCCGGTCTTTTCGGATTGTACGGAGTGATGATAGGAAGCATCTTCATCATTAACCACTTACTGTACTTGGAGTCGTTTGGCGTGCCGTTTCTGCAGTCCATCCTGGCCAAGAAACGGGCAGGCTTTGTGGATACCTTCATTCGGGCTCCGTTGTGGTGGATGGGGAAGCGTCCCAGCTACCTTCACACCGTTGATCGTACACGGCGCGCCGAAGGCACGTTCCAAACGAATTTCGATAAGATCTTTCATCCGGAGGAGAAAACCAATGCGGATAACGGAGAAAATCAGCACGACTCAGCTGGCCATCGTCATCAGTAGCGCACTTTTTGGGCAATACTCGTTGACCTACCCCAAAATCATTGCCGGAGCGGCCGGTACCGCCGCACCGCTCATGACCGTCGCGGGCACCTGCTGCGCCGCCTTCAGCCTATTCGTCTTCACCCGGCTCAGCCAACGATTCAGCGATCAGACGATCTTCGATTACAGCCAAGGCGTAATCGGGAAGTTCCCCTCCCTGCTGGCCAACATTCTTGTGTTTGCCTGTTTTTTCATGTCATCGGCCCTATTGTTCCGCCAGTTTGGAGAAGTGTTGTCCACGGTCGTCTTTCGGAAAACTCCGATCGAGATGAGCATCCTGATGATCGTAGTCCTGATCGCCTTTTCCTGCAGGAGAAACGCGGTGAAGTTCAGTTATGTTCTTCTGTTCTATTGGCCATTTGTGATCCTGCCCTTCCTGTTCGTCATTATGATGGCTACGAAATCCGTGCGGCCCTTGAATTTACTGCCGCTGCTCGGCAATGAAACCCCAAAGTGGCCGCAAGCCTTGTTATCCCCGGCCTCCCTATATTTAGGCGCATTCATCGTCACGGTGTTGCTTCCGGTCACGGAGAAGCCAAGGCAAGCGTTGAAGGCGGCCATGCTGGGCATCGCTGTTACTGGATGCTTGTACCTACTGTTGGTCGTGTCGACAATCGGGATTTACGGCGTTCAGGAAACCCTGCAATTGTTGTACCCGACGCTGGAAATGGCGCGGTCGATTGCGATCGGCGGCGACGTCATCGAACGGATGGATGCGCTATTTATCATTATGTGGGTGATTAACGTCTACACGACGATGTATACCATGTATTATATTACTTCTCTGTCCTTAAGCCATCTGTTCAAGTTGCAAGATCACCGTCTCGTGACTACCCTCCTGATGCCTTTATTATTTGGCGTTTCCCTGCTTCCTCAAGACCAGTTCCAACTGTACTCCATCTCCCGAATCACCGACGAGTCCGGCTATCTGTTCCTGACCGGCTATGGCTTGTTTCTCTGGATCACTTCATTGATTCGGCGCAAAGGGGGACGGTCGCATGCATAATAGGAATGGGAAACGATGGGTGTTCGGCTTGCTGAGCTTGGCTCTGACGTTTCACCTAACCGGTTGCTGGGATCAGGTGGAAATTGAAAACCGCGCCCTGGTGCTCGGTCTTGCCATCGATGAAGCGCCTCCCGAAAGCGTGAAGTTGGAGACGGCGGCGACCCATCAGAAGAATGATCCGCTACCGAAGAAAATGCTCCGGTTGACCGCCCAAATCGCGGTTCCCGGTCGTGTCCCCCTTGGACCCAGCGGCGGCGGCATGGGAAGCGGCGGCGAGAAGGAAAACCCGGTTTGGGTCGTTCAAGTGTACGGGCACAGCCTGGACGAAGCTTTGAACAACCTGCAGCAGGAGATCGCGGATCCCCGTTATCTCGTTCACTTGCGGGTGATCGTGATCAGCAAAGGCATTGCCAAGGACGGTCTGGACGAATTAAACGATTATTTGCGGCGTAATCCGGAGGTCCGCCGCCGTACGTGGCTGCTCGTCTCCGAAACCGAAGCGGCGTTACTGATGAAGGTCGCCCCCCCTCTTGAGCGCATCCCGACCTTATATGTCCAAGCCATGGTCGAAAAAGCGGTAGGCATGGGAAAGTTGCCGCCGAATTATTTGGGTACATTTTGGATTGAGGAATCGAACTGGGGACAGGACGGGTTTCTGCCTTACGTCACCATCCAAGGCAAGGAGAACATTCTGATCAAAGGATTGGCTTATTTCAGCGGAGGTCGCTTTGTCAGAACGAGCAGCACCGTTGAAATCGGGGCGTATATGGCAGTCAAAGGATACAATCCGGGAGGATACTCCGTTTTGTTTTCGGTTCCCGGATTAGGTTACGTCATGACCAGAATCACGGAACGCCACACCAAAACCGATGTCCGTATCGTTGACGGAAAACCCCGTGTGCATCTCCAGATCCACGTCGAAGGGAATCTGGACGAGCATTTCGACTCCCCGCGTTCCATCGACTCTGCGACCGAGATCAACCAAGTGGAAGAAGCCTTCGAACGAGATTCGACCGAAGTGATCTACGATTTCATCCACCAAACGCAGCGCGACCATTCCGATATATTCGGCTTCGGCGAATACGTAAGGGCTCAACACCCCGGCTTCTGGCGACGCAACATTCACCAAAAAAGCGACTGGGGACAGATGTATGCGGACATCCCGGTATCTGTGGATATGGAGCTTTCCATTCGCCGAACCGGCCTAAAAGCAAAATAGGAGGCGTTTGTATGTATCGCGCGCTCGCTTTTACCTCGGCCCTACTCTTGTTCTCCGGACTAATCCTGCTATGGGTGGATAACAAGATCTATACGGTGCAGCAAATGCTTAAGGAACAGAAATACGCCAAGATTTCCGGATGGATCCAGCTGGTCTTGGCAGGTGCCGGTTTTCTAACCTCCCTTTTGTTGCAGCTCTAGCCCCCGGCCAGGGCCGGTTATGGTACCGCCGGGATTCCCATGGTATATTGAGTCTAGTACACACCTCATTAGGATGGAGAATCAGGATTCATGAAAGAACGCAAATATTCCGGCAACCGTCCGGGAAACAAAACGCAACAACGGACAAAGCCGCCTATCGCCAAACGGGAACAGGCCGACGAGGTACGAGCGGGCGACCGCATTGTCGTAACGATCAAGCGGCTTGGCATTAACGGAGAAGGCGTCGGCTATTACCGGCGGAAGGCCGTATTCGTCGAAGGCGGCATTCCCGGAGAGGTCATTAAAGCGGAAGTCACCCGCGTTGAGAACAAATATATCGCCGCCGCGATTCGGGAGATCGAGAAGCGTTCTCCGCATCGGGTCGATGCCCCATGCCCGGTGTTCGGCATCTGCGGCGGCTGCCAAATCCAGCATTTGTCCTACGAGGGTCAGCTGGCCGGTAAGGAGGAAGGCATCCGCGAAGCGTTTGCGCGTTACGCTGGCCTGCAGGACGTACGCCTGAAACCGATGCTGGGCATGGATCACCCTTGGGGTTACCGCAATAAGGCGCAACTGCAATTAGGCATGGCCCAGGAAGGCATGATCGCCGGCTTGTATGCTGCCGACTCCCACAAGCTGATCGACATTAGCGGATGCCCGATCCAGCACCCGAAGGTAAACGAAGCGGTGGACAAGACGCGGAACGTGCTGCAGCGTCTCGGCATTCCGGTATATAAGGAGAAAGGCAATCAAGGACTCGTCCGCACGATTGTCGTCCGCGTCGGCTTTCAGTCCGGGCAGTTGCAGGTCACGCTCGTGACCTCCAGCGACAAGCTGCCGCGACGGGAGGAATTGATCAAGGAACTGCGGCTGGCCATGCCGGAACTCACCAGCATTGCGATGAACGTGAACCCGAAGAACACCTCGCTCGTGTTCGGCAACCGGACGGAAATCCTGTGGGGAGCGGACAGTATTCAGGAATCGCTTGGCGACCTGGAATTCACTTTATCCCCCCGTGCCTTCTTCCAACTGAACCCGCTCCAGACGGTCAAGCTGTATGAATCCGTACGTGCGGCCGCCGGTTTAACGGGCCGCGAAACCGTCGTCGACGCGTATTGCGGCACCGGTACGATCGGCTTGTGGCTGGCGCCTTACGCAAAGGAAGTCCGCGGCATCGAATCGATTCCCGAGGCCGTGGAGGACGCCAAAGCCAATGCCGCCCGCAACGGGCGGAATAACGCTGCGTTTTACGCCGGATACGCGGAGGAGCTTCTCCCCCGCTGGGTGAAGTCCGGTTTCGCACCGGACGTGGTTGTCGCCGACCCGCCGCGTACCGGGCTGGATCCCCGCTTCCTTGAAGCGGTACTGAAGACGAAACCCAAGCGCTTCGTCTACGTCTCCTGCAACCCGTCCACCCTGGCGAAGGATTGCAAGGCGCTCCTGGACGGCGGTTATTCGCTGGAGTGGGTACAGCCGGTGGACATGTTCCCGCAGACGGCCCATGTGGAGGCGGTTGTTTTGCTGTCAAAAAAATAGATGACGGAGGCATGAACGCATGCTGGAGGAGTTTATTAATTTAACGCAGGATAACCTCGTAGATGAACATTTATGTTGCATCATAAGAAGCAAGAAACCTCACCCAGGTGTTGAAGCGAAACGAGCATGGCTTGCCGATCGATTGAAGGAAGGTCATGTGTTTAGAAAGCTAAACGCTAAGGGCTGCTGTTTTATTGAGTATGCACCCTTAAAGTCAGCGTGGACTCCCGTGGTAGGCAATAACTATTATTATATTTATTGCTTATGGGTCTCCGGTGATTTTAAGGGAAAAGGTTACGCGAAAGCATTGATGGATGACTGCATTTTAGATGCAAAAGAAAAAGGGATGTCCGGTGTTTGTATGCTTGGCGCAAAAAAGCAGAAGAACTGGCTTTCCAATCAGTCCTTTGCTAAAAAGTACGGGTTTGAATCGGTTGACACTACCGAAGACGGGTATGAATTATTGGCACTTTCATTTGACGGGACCCTACCGAAGTTTACAGATAAAGCAAGAAAACAACAGATCGAGAATCAGGAACTGACGATTTATTACAGCATGCAGTGTCCGTTCATCCTTCAGAAGATCGAAGATATTAAGCAGTACTGTAGTGATCATAAGGTGACAGCATCTATTATTCCGGTTGACTCGTTAGAAAAGGCAAAAGACTTGCCCGGGGTTTTTAATAACTGGGGGGCATTTTATAAAGGAAAATTTGTAACCGTGAACCTGCTTGATGTGGGTTCGTTAGAAAAGATATTAAAGAGCTAACCCAATGGATGAATTGCCCCGGGTCCTTCGGTTTAACCCCGGAGCAACGTAACCTTAAACACACTCCCTGCTTCCGAACTTGTCTCCAGTTCAACGGTTCCCTGGAAGAAAGCGAGCAAATGGCGGACGATCGACAGACCTAGGCCGGCGCCGCCATGCCTGCGCGCCCGTGACGAGTCGAGGCGATAAAACCGCTCAAAAATCAATTCCCTGGACTCCAAGGGAATTCCCTTCCCGGTATCCGACATTCGAACCACCACCTGTCCTTCCTCTTCCGTGACCTGCAGCGTAACGCTCCCATTAGGCCGATTATACCGGATGGCATTATCCAGCAGGTTACGGAAAACGAGGAATAAGAAGCCTTCCTCCCCCTTCACCAAGGCCGTACAGGGCTCCTTCAAATGAAGCGTCACCCCGTGTTTATCGGCCATCGGTTCCATAAAGGAAAGGACATCTTCGAGAATGTCAGCGAGCTCCACCGCATGGTGTTCCCGATCCTCCCGTTCGTACGTCCTGTCAGCCAGCAGCAGCAAATCCTCCGTTAAAGATTCCAGCCGCGCAAGCGTCCGCTCCGTTGTCTCCCTGTACTCTAACCATTCGTCCGGATCAATGCTCCGGCTATTCCCGGCCACTTCCAGATTCGTGCGCAGGATGGAAAGCGGGGTTCTTAACTCATGTGCGGCCGCCGAAACAAACCTGGCCTGCTGGTTAAACGAATGCTCCAACCCGTCCAGCATCGTATTAAAGGTAATCCCCAGCTTCTTCAATTCATCCTGAAGCTCATCGATCTCCAATCGTTTATGCAGAGTAGAAGCGGTAATACCCGCCGCGGTTTCGCTCATTCGTTTTACGGGCTTCAAGATGATCACGGCGAGCCATTGCGCGCTGAGCACCATCCCCGTAAGAACAACCAACAAGCTGAGGATACGCCCCTGCATCTCCGGTACAATCCGAGTCGTAGAGAAGAAAGTTTCTATCGATACATATAACGTAATTAAGACGGCCAGAAAAAGAATTTCTAATAGCGTTAATCTGAGACGCAGTGAAAGACGATATCCTCTTCTCATTCCATTTCCTCTTTCTTAGCAGCAAAGGCTGCCCACTTGTACCCATGACCTTGAACCGTCTGAATATACCTCTCTCCGGCCTCCGGATCATGGTGTGAGAGTTTTCTCCGTAACGAGTTGATGTGAACCCGGACCGTAGAGGACAGGGGATCGGCATGGATGTCCCAAACATGCTCCAGTAGCCGTTCCGACGAGATGACCTCACCGGGATACAGCATCAGATATTCGAGCAGACCAAACTCTTTTCGTGTTAATGAAATCCGTTCCTTCCTAAACCAAACTTCCTTTCGATTCGTATCGAGGGTCAGCTCCTCGTATTGGAGAACCGGGCTTTTCACGGACGAGCTCCGGCGAAGCAGCGCCCGGATCCGGGCAAGTAATTCATTAAACACAAATGGTTTACGGAGATAGTCATCCGCCCCGGAATCCAATCCCTCTTCCACCTCATCCGGGTGGCTGCGTGCAGTCAGCATGAGGATAAGTACATCGGGATGGTGCGAGGACCGGCGAATTTGCTGACAAAGCGAAATGCCGTCGAGCTCCGGAAGATTGATGTCGAGAATCATCACATCGTACTCATTCGTATCCGCCATCTCCCAGCCGATCAGCCCGTCCAGCGCGATGTCCACGGCATACCCTTCCCGCTTTAGTCCTTTGGCTAATGCACGTGCTAGATCTTCCTCATCTTCAACAATAAGGATGCGCATAAGCCCCCCCCTTTCTCCAATGACATCAATGACAATACCATATCATACCCGTTTTCGGGATGCGAGCAAGTCCTGGGGTCTGCGGAAGCTCCACTTAACAAGGATTTAACAGCCCGGCCTTTATAATCAAAAACAAATCTTCCTGAAACGGGGAGGATGGTTCACTACATGGAGTAAAGGAGGAGGTCTATCTGTTAATTGAAGTGGTATCTGCTGGACCGGGGTGTTCCATTTGTCAGAGAGCGATCAAGCTGGTCAAGTAAGTCGCGGAAGATGTTCCGCAAATTGAAATCCAGGAATTAAATGTCGTTGATCAGTTTGAACGTCTCCAAGAACTGAACTTATTTAGCGCCGGAGCGATTCTCATCAACGGGAAAACGGAATTTGGCACTTTGCCCGCCTTGCCCCAACTTCGTGAACGTGTGTATGAGTTGCTCCATCACGAAGATCATTCACTAGATCAAAGGAGTCACTAATGGAAAATTTATATCATTTTACGATCTCGGGCGGCATTTCCGCCTCGACCTACATTCTGGTGTTCATTGTTGGCATCGTGAGCGCAGTGTTGGCCTGCTATTTACCTGTACTTGCGATGTTCGGAGGGTATGTCCAAAAGGGAGCCGACGGCAGTAGGAAAAAGGCCCTGGCGATTGCATTTCACTTTATCTTAGGAATGGTCGTCACTTCGTTGTTAGCGGGTTTGATTTTCGCCCTGCTTGGCCAGCAGTTCCTTCCTTTTATTGAGAAATATCACTTGCTGACCTGGATCCCGCCGCTCTTTGACATCTTGGCCGGGCTGCAGCTGTTAGGCGTCATTTCCTTTGCCATGCCTGCATTCCAGAAACCGATGAGCCGGCCGGATCAACAGCCTGGCCTGCTGGCCGCTTTCAAGCTGGGGATTCCCTATGGACTGGTCATATCGCCCTGTGCGATCCCGATCTTTTTCGCGCTGATCAGCTATATTGCCCTTCAAGGCAGTCCGCTTCACGGCGCATTGCTCATGTCGACTTACTCCCTGGGCAAGGGCGTGATTCTCGGATTGGTTGCGGTCTTCTCCATTTCCATTCTCCGCAAGCTGTCGAAATGGGGCGGTCCGATCAAAAAAATCGCCGGCTACATCTCCATCGCACTTGGGATCATCTTATTGATTGTTGGACTCATGAAATAAATCCATCTTAGGAGGAATTTACGTATGTCATTAAATCAAACGCTGGATGAAATAAAACAACAGTTCATCGCCCAATCGCCCTTAGAGGTTCAAGCCGCGATGTTTCGTTTGATCCGGGAGCAGCAGGAGTCGGGGATTCCGTATGGACTGCAGGAAGGCCAGAAGGCGAAGGATTTTACGTTGAAAAATTCGCTGGGTCAGCCCGTTCACTTATCCGACGAACTGGCTAAAGGCCCCGTCGTGCTCACCTTTTACCGCGGCGGCTGGTGCCCGTTTTGCAACTCGCAGCTTCGTTCCTATCAGAAGTTGCTGCCGGAGATTCATGCGCTCGGCGCCAGACTTATCGCCGTTAGCCCTCAAAGTCCGGACAATACGCTGTCCCATCAGGAGAAGGAACAGCTTGAGTTCCAGGTGCTAAGCGACACAAAGGGTCTGGTGGCCGCCTTTTACAATATTTTGTATGATGTACCGTCGTACATGCAGGAGATCATGACAAACCTGTTCCAGATGGATCTAGCCGAATACAACGCGACCGATCGGTGGGTCCTCCCCATCCCTTCCACCTTCATGATCGACGAGTCCGGCATCATCCGCTCCGCGTACGTGAACCCGGATTTTATGAAACGCTGGGAGACGGAGGATATTATAGATGAATTAAGGAAGCTGTAAACAGCCTTCCCCGATTCAAAGAATACACGCGTCCGAGCTTCGGCTCATTCCCACGGATCCAACCTGCAAAAGAGTTTTGGCTTCGGCCGATCCTCTTTGACAGTTTGGGTCTTTTTCGTTTTCGCGTATCATGACAGTTGACGAGCATTGTAGTACAATGCAAATATTGACTTTTTGCAAAGGGGAATTATCTTGATCAAGAAAGAAGTCGCTTATATTCGCAAACAGTTCAAGTTAGATCACGAAAGACTTAGTATTTACGACATTCTTAACGTCTATATTATGAAGGAAACGAATGAAATCTATCATTTTGAACGAACGCCGTTCGAGCTTCTGGAGCGGGAGAAGCAAGAACTGCACATGGGCAATTTCAAAAAGCTGCTGGCCGGTGAATTGGATCAGAAGCTGTTCGAGTTAAAGTTCCAGGAGCAGCCGGAATCGGACAAGCCCTCGCAGCCTCTTCTCCATCAAGCCCTGGTCACCGGGGATGCCGAGGAATGGCATGATTTAATGCTTCTGCTGGTGGAGAAAATGCTGGAGGATACGAAGTATGAGCGGGATACGGTGATCACTTTCGTTCGCGGACAATACTACAAACCTACCAAGGAACGCAACGAGGAAGCCGAGGAGAGCGAAAACGACGAGATGTTCGCAAATCCGTTTATTTTATGCAGCATCAATTCCACGGAACCGCAGCGAAAAACACTGATGTTCGATTATATCGAACGCGAATTCAAATACAACGTCATCGTCGATCCGATCATCAAGCTGCGTACGCCGGAGCAAGGTTTCTTCTACCCTAGCGTAACGGACGGATTCTCCGACGTGAATCGGGTACTGTATTGCGCGGGCAAAGTGAACGATCCGAATCAGCATTTTATCGATCAAGTCTTGAATGCCGAGAAGACCGTTACCGCGCTGGAAGAGAGAGCGATCTTCGAGGATATCGTCAAGGAAATTGCCGGGGATCAGCTGGACGCCTCCACGATTGCGAGCGTATACGAAGAAATTCAGCAGGTGATCGAAACCCATGAAGAGGAAGAACCGCCGAAGCTGGATTATAAAGACGTTGAGCGCGTGCTGACGGCAAGCGGCGTGGAGAACGTAACGACGGAAAAAGTGGAGCTTGCATACCAAACGGTCGTCGACGACAAAAACTACGAAATCAAAGCGAGCAGCGTCGTGCCGAAGTTTACTTCGAAATCGATCAAGATCGATACGAAGGTGGCCACGATTTCGGTGAGCCCGCAGGATTTAAAGTACGTGAAACAAGTGAATTACCACGGCAAACGTTGCATCCTGATCGAGGTTGACGAGGATGCGGTAATTGAAGGATTTACGCTTAACACGGAAGAACTATAGGAGTTAAGGATCAATCACGCGAAGGAGGCGTCATGATGAGAAACGAACATACGGACTTGTTGCCGGAACAGCGGGAAGAACTGCTTCAAGCCTTGAAGGCCCGATTCGAGAAAAACATGAGCCGACACCCCGGGTTGGAATGGGCTCATGTGCAAGCCAAGCTGGAGGCTCTGCCCAAGAAGTTAGGGTCGCTCCATGAAATGGAACGGACCGGCGGCGAGCCGGACGTGATTGGGTATGACGAGCAGACGGATGAATTTGTATTTGTAGACTGTTCGGCGGAAACGCCCAAGGGCCGCAGAAGCATCTGTTACGATCATGAAGCACTGGAGTCGAGAAAGCAGCATAAACCGGAAGACAGCGCGGTGAATATGGCGGAGGCCATGGGCATTGAGCTGTTAACGGAAGAACAATACCGGGAGCTGCAAAAGCTTGGGAATTTCGATCTAAAGACATCAAGTTGGGTGCATACCCCTGCTTCGATCCGGAAGCTTGGCGGTGCCCTCTTCTGTGACCGCCGTTATGACACGGTCTTCGTGTACCACAACGGAGCAGAATCCTATTACGGTGCCAGAGGGTTCCGCGGATTGCTCAAGGTCTGAACATGGAACAAATCCTCCAAGACAATCGCAAAATTTTTGCCTTCATGGGCAGTTATTTAAACCACGCGCCCGACCTGATCGGCGAGGCGGAAATCGGCGAGATCGTCCAAAACGGCGTTACGGCCGAATACGCCTTCAAGCTACTGCTCGCCGCCAAATTCGGGCTGGATATCCTCAAGAATCCCGGGGATAAAGAGCTGTTCAACCATTATTTTCACCCGATGATCCACCTGCTGGACACCGGCGAATACGAGCAAAACCCGTATTATCGGAATATCCGCATCCCCGCCGTCCGCATCGGCGGCAGCGAGCTGAAATACGAATGTTATAAGCCGTTCGAGGGTTTTGTGTTCAATGATATCCAGCAAACCGCAGAAGGACGGCAGATTCCCCAAGTCGGATTTTTCCCCGCCGAATTCAAGTATCCGGCAGTCTTGGAACAAGGACGCGTCTGGATGACGGTGACCCCGAACGAGATCGAAACGATGAAGCAACCCGTCGCCGAAGCTTCCGGGCGTGTCCTGACCTTTGGGCTGGGTCTTGGTTACTTCGCGTATATGGTTGCGGAGAAGGACGACGTGGACAGCGTCACGATCGTGGAGATCAACGAAGACGTCATCCGATTGTTTAAGCAACATCTCCTGCCCCAATTCAAGCAGGCCCACAAAATTCATGTCGTTCATGCGGAGGCTTTCGAGTTTGCCCGCACACGACTGGCCCAAGATCCATTTGATTATGTGTTCACCGATTTATGGCATGACGTATCCGACGGGATCGACCTGTATCTTCAGATGAAGCAGGTCGAAAGCCAACATCCGGGAACCAAGTTCTCATATTGGATTGAAAAGTCGATTCGGTGCTATTTATAGAACAAAGAAGAGAGGCGCGACTGCACCTCTCTTCTTTCATGACGAAACCTTTTATAAATTCGCGGCAACCTTCCCTTGGACCTCGTTCACGACGTCCTCGAAGGTCATGTTCAAGGCGATGGCCATCTCATTGAACAGGATGTTCTGAATTCCGAGCAACAGCTGATTATCCTGGTTGCCCAGTTTCTTATGATTCAGCTCGGCCCCTTGTTTCTTTCGCATCAACGTACTGGCAACTTTCGTGATCTCTTCCCGGTTGCCCGTTTTTACGATCGCGGCATAACGGTGATGCCGTTCATTATTGTTATCAATCCATGGGATGCCCGGTGCCCGAAACGAATCGATCAACGTCTTGGCCTCCTCGGGACCCATCAATTTTTGCATCAGCACCGACGCATTATCGACCGGAGTGCTAATTTTTAAGGTCTCGTTGCCGAGCGGATGCAATTCATAATAAGACTTGGAAACGCCAGCTAGCGATTTGACGCAAACCTCGTCGATGCGGCAAACGCCATGCACCGAATAAATGATCAAATCCCCCTCATGAAACATGGTCGTGATCCCGCCTCTCTCTTTTGTCAACTTAGTTGACTATCATTACTATACTCTTATTTCATCAAAATGTCAACTAAATTGACAATGTACGGCTGTTTTTGTATAGTGTAGGAGAAATAGGAACCGAAACGGAACGGAGGGATAGGGTGCACCCCGGATTCGAGCATTTGGACCTGATCGACCTGCTGAGCGAACGTCATGTCCAGCTTCGCTCCATCTGCGAGCAGTTATGGAACGACCGGCACGAGATTTACATCTCCAATTCAGAGTGGTTTATCATGGCAAGGATTTATAAGCGGAATCCGACGATTTCGCAGGTGACTCGGCAGGTGGATATTTCGCGGCAAGCCACCCATAAATTCATCAAGAGTTTGGAATCCAAGGGTCTGGTCGAGGTAACCCAAGCCCAGAACAACAAGAAGGAGAAATGCTTGGGATTAACTCCATTAGGCGAAAGCTGTTATGAGAAAAACGCCTCGATCAAAGCAACGCTGGAGCAAAAAATCGCGGATGCCCTCGGAACCGATCAGGTCGAACGGCTAAAGAAGCTGTTAAAGGCCGATTGGGGCAACTTGAACGAGGTTTTGTAAAAATAAAGAAGGAGGGAATCCCCCTCCTTCTTTTTTTACAGATTGGCTCCGCCGTACCGCATCATCCCTTCCACGCTGACGAAACAAGGCAGCACGATAGGGGGCACTCCAGCCATCGCGCGTTCGTGTTATCCGCTGCCGTGATCATCGCCGCTTCCGGCATAACGATTTCCGTTTCGCCAGCGTGTCGATTTCTCTTAACGGAATTCCTCGATGAACTTCTGGGCTGCGCTCGTGAGCGGCATGTTCCGCATATTCATGATCCCCACCTGCGACGGCGGCAGCTCCACATCCAGGCGAATTTCAAACAGCGAGCCCTCTTCCAGCTCCTTCGACACGAATTCCCGGGCTACGTAGGACACTCCTAGTCCTTTGCGCGCCAATTCGATCAGCAGGTCAACGCTGCCAACCTCGATTTCCGGTTTGAGCTCGTATCCGTATTCCTGAAACATCTCCGTGATCGCCATGCGGGCCCGGCTGTTGCGCGAGAACAAGATAAGCGGGTGCTCCAGCAGGGCGTCCAGCGAAATCGTTTTGTCCTTAAGATCGGCGTAGGCGCAGCCGGCCACGAAGCAATCCTGCAGTTGAATCCCTTCCCGCACTTCGATATGGGAATCGACAATCGGCATCCGGGCGACGCCAAGGTCGATCTTCCCTTCCTTCAAGTAACCCATGATTTCCGGAGTCGTGCCATGAAGCAACTGGATCCCGACATCCGGATAACGGCGGTGAAACTCCTCTATATACGGAAGCAAGTAATGCTTGAACAACGAATCGCTGCCGCCGATTCGCAGTACGCCGGTATCGAGGTTTTTGAGCTCGGCCATTTTTTTCTCCGCCAGGGAGATCAGAATGTGCGATTGCTCGATATAGGAGTACAAGACCCTCCCCTCCTGCGTCAGGGACACCCCCTTGGAGTTACGGTAAAACAACGGGAGACCGAAGCTTTCCTCCAACTGCTTGATGGCATGGCTGACGCTGGGTTGCGTCAAGAACAACGCATTAGCCGCTTGGGTCAAGCTGCCGGTTTTGGCCGCCCAATAGAACACTTTATATAATTCATAATTGTTAGTCATAAATGTGGTCTATAGCTCCTGTCAAATATATTAATTTCACCTATGGATATATTCGTATTATAGTGGAGGAAGTCAAAATAATCCATAGCTTAAAGATGGGATTTAGGCGGATACACTTGGAATTCGATGGGCCGCCGTCCCAAAACACATAAATGAAAAGCTATGCCGAGAGGAGAGAACCTGGATGGATGCCAATACGTTCGTATTGTTTGGGGCAACCGGGGATTTAGCGAAACGCAAAATTTACCCTGCCCTGTTTAATTTGTTTTTGGATGGAAAGCTGCCGGTTGATTTTTCCGTGATCGGCTTGGGCCGCAGAGAATGGTCCGATGAGACCTTTAAGGCAAACATCGAGCGGTCTCTGCACAGCTTTTCGCGGCGGAAAGCCAGCGATGCGGAGGCCGTGAACCAGTTCCTCGGCTTCTTCGGCTACCATGTGCTGAACGTCGACCGTAAGGAAGATTATCAAAGCCTGCTGCAACGGGTCGCAGAACGCGAGCAAACCTTAGGGGTTGCGCCTAACCGGCTCTTTTATTTGTCGGTAGGCCCCGAGCTGTTCGAGACGATCGCCGCCCATATCGAGGAAAGCGGGCTGGGCGAAACGAAGGGCTGGAAACGCCTCGTGATCGAAAAACCGTTCGGCCGCGATTTGCAATCCGCCCGCGACTTCAACGCGCAGCTCAGCAAAGCTTTTACCGAAGAGGAAATTTTCCGGATCGACCACTACCTTGGCAAACCGATGGTGCAGAAGCTCCAACTGCTGCAGCAGACGAATCCGGTGCTTCAGGCTTCCTGGAATAACCGTTATATCGCCAACGTGCAAATTACGGCCAGCGAAACCGTCGGCGTTGAGGAAAGAGCCGGCTATTACGACCATTCCGGAGCGTTGCGCGACATGTTCCAAAATCATATGCTGCAACTGTTGATGATGCTCGCCGGACATCTGCCGAAGGGCGACGATTCGGAGCAGGTGCGTTATAAGAAGAAACACGTCATGCAATCGCTCGAACCGCTGCTCCGTCAGGACGTTGCCACCCAAGTGGTCCGCGGTCAATATGCAAGCGGGTCGATTCAAGGGAAGCCGGTCGTCGGCTACAAGGACGAGGCCGGGATCCCGCAGGATTCCCATAACGACACGTTTATTGCCGCCAAGCTGCAAATCGAAGACGATTTCTGGCGGGGGATTCCGTTCTACATCCGCACCGGCAAACGCATGAAGGAGAAAGCGACGCGCATCGTCATCGAGTTCCGGGAGCCGGTTAAGCAACTCTCCGCGGCGAACAACGGCGGTGCACCGAATTTGCTCGTGTTCGAAATCAGTCCGAACGAAGGCATTTACCTGCGCCTGAACACGGAAGGCGAAGCGCAGCAACAGGATCTCACGAAGGTCTTGATCGGATCCCACAAGAGCGGCAGCGATGTGCCCGAAGCTTACGAGAACCTGATTTATGACGCGCTCCGCGGCGACTCCTCCTTCTTTGCGCACTGGGACGAAGTCGAGTTGTCCTGGAAATGGGTGCAGCCGATCCTGGACGCCTATGCGGCCAACGAGGTTCCGTTGCACGAATATCCGGCGGGCAGCTTCGGTCCGCAAGCCGCGCACGAGCTGTTGGCCAAAGACGGCTTCGAGTGGTGGTTCGACCAAGAGAGCGAAGCCGCATCCGAAGCGACAAACGCCGGCACGCCGTTGACCCAGGAGCCATTGTCCATCAAATAACGGGGGATGACCGAGCTTTTTGCTCCGATATCTCAAATCTGTATTTTACAAATTGGAGGGATTTGTGATGAAGTTTTTTGTTGACACCGCGAATCTGGAGGACATTAAAAAAGCCCATAAAATCGGGGTCTTGTCCGGGGTGACGACCAACCCTTCCCTGGTAGCCAAGGAAGGCGTCAAGTTCGAAGACCGCATCGCCGAAATCCTGCAGGCCGTCCCCGATGTCGAATCCGTTTCGGCTGAAGTGACGCCGGAGGCGCTCACCGCCGAAGAGATGATTGCCCAAGCGGACGAGTTGATCAAAATCAACAACCATGACCCGCGCATCACGATCAAACTGCCGATGACGCTGGCCGGCCTCGAAGCGACCAAGTATCTGGCTCAAAAAGGCGTCAAGACCAACGTTACCTTGATCTTCACGGTCAATCAGGCCCTTCTCGCCGCCCGTGCCGGTGCCACGTACGTATCGCCATTTCTCGGCCGCTTAGACGATATTTCGGAAGATGGCGTGCTATTGGTTGCAAAAATAGCGGAGTTGTTCCGGGTTCATGGCTTGGACGCGCAAATCATCGCGGCCTCCGTTCGTCACCCGGACCACGTCACCCGTGTAGCGTTAGCTGGGGCCCATATCGCCACGATTCCGTTTGGCGTGATCGAGCAACTGGCTAAACATCCGCTTACGGATCAAGGGCTGGCGAAATTCGCCGCCGACTGGAAAAATTCGCTTTAAGAGGTGCTGAAAAACTAACTTTTTGAACTCGCATTTTAAGAAAAATATTCGCGGATAGGTTTGGAGGGAAATACAAATGAAGAAACAACAAATCGGGGTCGTCGGCCTGGCCGTTATGGGCAAGAACCTCGCACTGAATATCGAAAGCAACGGCTTCTCCGTTGCCTTGTACAACCGTTCGGCCGAGAAAACCAAGGAATTGCTGGAAGAAGCGCCGGGCAAAAATTTCGTCGGCACCTATAGCATCGAAGAATTCGTGCAGGCGCTGGAAACCCCGCGTAGAATCCTGATCATGGTGAAAGCCGGCAAACCGACCGACGACACGATCAACCAGCTTGTCCCTTATCTGGAGAAGGGCGACATCCTGATCGACGGCGGCAACGCCCACTTCCCGGATACGCAGCGCCGCAACAAGGAGTTGGAAGCCCAAGGCTTCCGCTATATCGGAGCCGGCGTGTCCGGCGGCGAAGAAGGCGCGCTGAAAGGCCCGGCCATTATGCCGGGCGGTCAGCGGGATGCCTACGAGCTGGTTGAGCCGATTCTGATGGCGATATCGGCCAAAGTGAACGGCGATCCCTGCTCGACCTACATCGGTCCGGACGGCGCCGGCCATTACGTGAAGATGGTCCACAACGGAATCGAATACGGCGACATGCAGCTGATCGGCGAAGCCTACCAGTTGCTGAAAGACGTGCTCGGGCTTGGCGTGGACGAACTGCATGACATCTTCACCGAGTGGAACAACGGCGAGCTGGACAGCTACCTGATCGAAATTACCGCCGACATTTTCGGCAAGAAAGATCCGGCCACCGGCCAACCGATGGTGGACGTCATTCTCGATGCCGCCGGCCAAAAAGGCACCGGCAAATGGACCAGCCAAAGCGCCCTTGATCTCGGCGTACCGCTGTCCATCATCACCGAGTCGGTGTTCGCGCGCTTCATCTCTGCGATGAAGGCCGAACGCGTCGCCGCCAGCAAACGGCTGAGCGGTCCGGCCACCAAACCGTATGAAGGCGACAAGCAAGCATTCATCGAGGCCGTCCGCAAAGCGCTGTACGCCAGCAAAATCGCGTCGTACGCCCAAGGCTTCGCGCAGATGCGTCTCGCTTCCGAGGAATACGGCTGGGATCTGAATTACGGCGCCATCGCGATGATTTTCCGCGGCGGCTGCATCATTCGCGCCCGCTTCCTGCAGAACATCAAGGACGCTTACGACCGTGACCCAGAGCTCAAAAACCTGCTGCTGGACGATTACTTCAAAGACGTTGTGGAGAACTACCAAGATGCTTGGAGACAGGTTATCGCCACCGCCGTCACGCGTGGCATTCCGGTACCGGCCTTCTCCTCCGCTCTGGCCTACTACGACAGCTACCGCTCTGAGCGCCTGCCGGCCAACCTGCTGCAAGCGCAGCGCGACTACTTCGGCGCCCATACGTTCGAACGCGTCGACCAGGAAGGAACGTTCCATTTTCAATGGTTCGAGAAATAATCG
>NZ_JAKSXN010000056.1 GCF_022427145.1 Paenibacillus timonensis | reverse complement strand
TCGTATGCCTAGGAAATCGGGCCATCGAGAACTGGAAACTCTTTCTCGCAGATTTATTACTTCGCCAGTTCGGCCAACTTCAACTTGCCGTCCTCCATGTGGTACACCCTATCGCAGTAATCAAGCATGCGTTCATCGTGGGTGACCATGATGGCTGCGATCCGGCGCGTCTTCACTTGTTGCGAGATTAGATTGACGACCTCGTGCGCTCGCTTGGTATCTAGGCTGGCCGTAGGTTCATCGGCTAAAATCACGTTGGGATGGTTCATTAACGCCCGCGCAATCGCGGTGCGCTGCTTCTCGCCGCCGGACAGCTCATCCGGGAAGCTCGTCAGCTTCGCTCCCAGCCCTAATTCCTCCAGCAGTTGCACGGCAAAGGCTTTATCCTCGGCTTTCATTCTCCCGGACATCTTTTTGACCAGTAGCAGTTGGTCAAGAACGTTGAGATAAGGGACCAAGTTCGAGGACTGCATCATAAACCCGATTTCCTGCAATCGAATTCGGGACAACTCTTTATCGGAGAATTTCGAAATGGGCTGTCCATTCAAACGAACTTCTCCTTCGGAAGCTTGGAGCAACGCTCCGGCTATGGATAAAAAGGTACTTTTTCCCGATCCGGACGGGCCCACCACGGCGACGAATTCGCCGGGTTCGACATTGATCGAAACCTGATCCAACGCGGTGACCTTATTGCTTCCCTCGCCATAATACTTCGACACCTTGCTGATCTCCAACCCCGTTGTCATTATTCCACCCTCCCGAGCGCTTGAAGCGGATCGATTTTTGTGATTTTGAGGACCGACACCAGAGAGCTAAATAGGGCAATCATCAATAGGACAATGGAGTAAACCCCGACAAGCTCGCTCTCGAGCTTAAACGGCATCCCCTTCGGCATGACGGCAGCGGTCCCATAAGCCAGAAGAATCCCGATGACAATGCTGACGATCGAGAGAACAACCACTTGAGAGACAATCGCTTTGCTTAAAAATCCATTCCTTGCGCCGATCGCCTTCATAATGCCAAATTGATTCGTTTTCTGCATCGTCATGACATAGAAGAAAACGCCCAGCACAAATGCGGAAATCACGAACAAGAAGGCCAGCATCATCAGAATCGTGCCGTTCTCTTCTTTATAACCCGGCATGCCCTGTACTGCTTTCGCACGCGTAACGGTGTCGGTATTCGCAAGCTTGCCGCTGATCGTATCCGGATCAATCTCTGCTCCCTGCAACATGATGGCATTCACCGGCTCTTCAATGCCTTTATCGGAGCCTGGCGCAGCGAACGCAATGCTCCGCCATTCCGGCATCGGAATAAATACAGCCGGAAGGTGGTTATAGGTTTGATTCTCGACAAACCCCATAATCGTCAATGCCTCCGACGATCCGTCCAGCTTGAACGTATCTCCGAGTTTGAATCCTTCTTCCTTCATCGAATCGTTGACGATCACGCCCGTCGGGCGGTCACTCGACAGCGTCTCGCCCTCGGTCACCTCCGGCTCCAGGAAGCTGCCGGGGAGGACTCCCAGGATAGCGATATCCACCTTATCCTCATTTTTCGAGCTGTCGCCTTTCAGGGCCGTCGCCATTGTGCTTCCCATGGGAGCCGCCGCCATGACATTCGGCAGGTTCTCGGCTTCTTCCACCAACTGCTCGGATAATAGGGATTTGCTCATGGAAGACTGGGATCCTTGCTCGAAGACCACATAATCGGCTTTCATATTCTTAAAAGCTGACGCCGCCAGCGAAGATAATCCGTTCCCCAAACCGGACAGGATGAAAACCAGCCAAGCCATCATGACGAAAATAATGACGATCATCAAAAATTTCAGCTTGCTATGCATCATTTCTCTCAGGGCCAAAAACATGTAGTTCAACTCCTTACTCCAAATTTATGACACTAGTGTCGAATTGGATGCAACCTCCCATCGACTTCATCCATCTTGATTAAACACCATTTTGACACTAGTGTCAAAATTAAAATATGGAAGGGCTTCCCCTCTACTTCTTGGCCCCGCCCATCCATACTTGAAACAACATCTTGCTCCACTCGGGAACCGGTACGTTCATCATATTCGGCGTATTAATGAGATTGAAGAACACGCCGACATGTACAGGGAGGGGAATGTCTTCTCTGATCTGCTTCTCCTGCTGTGCTTTCTGAAACAGGCGGGTCAGCTGGACTTTAAGGAAGTCGTGCGCGGACTCGACATATTCAATATCCCTGCGCGCGGCATCCGAAGCCGTTGTTTTGATTTTGTAAGCATCGCCTAAGAGCTGATGCAACTGGAACTCCTCGAGATAGATGCCGAGCAGCTCCTGGAGGGCTCGCATGGAATCGGACTCGTCAAGGGAG
The DNA here is from genome assembly GCF_022427145.1 of Paenibacillus timonensis. Taxonomy (GTDB): domain Bacteria; phylum Bacillota; class Bacilli; order Paenibacillales; family Paenibacillaceae; genus Fontibacillus; species Fontibacillus timonensis. Next base: position 33,415 of record NZ_JAKSXN010000056.1, on the reverse strand, counting down.
GCAGCCTTCTCGAGGATCGCCGCGATGACGCGTTTCATGCAGGCCGCGATGATCTCATCCTTATTGGCGTAATATTGATAGATGGTACTTCGTGCGCCGGGCAAGTGCTGCGAGAGCAATTTGAGATTAAACCCGTCGTAACCGTGCTCCAGTACCAAACGTTTGGTAATATCCAACAACTCCGAATGGGAGTAAGATTGTTTTCGACCCACTGTCATCCTCCTTCTACACAACCGTGCGAACCTTTTTGCCAGGGGCACCTTTTATCCCCATGATCATTATAGTCCCAGTTTCGTGTCTCTTGCCACAAGAGATCCTCCGGACTGGGTAACACTTGTTATTGACAAAGCAATTATCAGGGAGTAGTATTTGAAAAAATCGAATATTCACAAGCTATGATGGCTATGGATCACACTATAGCCGGAGCAGCTTCTGGAGAGACCGCGGGATCCGCGGCGCCGAAGGGTTCACAATCTCAGGCAAAAGGACAGAAGAGCATAAATACGTCGATTTGGCAGGCGATTCGCCTAGTATGCCAAGTCCTATTTATTCTTTTTACGTTCCGGAGATTGGAGGGCATCCAGTCTCTTTTTTTATGCCCAGTTTGTTCATTATTTCACATGAGGAAGCTCATGACTTTAAGGGGGAATCAGTATGGCACAACAGGAATTAAAGAGGGATTTAGCGAATCGGCACGTTCAGCTGATCGCCATCGGCGGTACGATTGGGACGGGATTGTTCCTCGGATCGGGCAAAGCGATTCAGCTGGCCGGGCCGTCGATCATTTTTGCGTATTTCCTTGTGGGGATTGCCGTGTTTTTTGTGATGAGGGCGCTGGGAGAGCTGCTGTTGTCCAAAGCCGGCTATCAATCGTTTACGGACATTGCCGAAGACTATCTTGGGCCGCGGGCGGCGTTCGTTACCGGATGGACCTATTGGTTTTGCTGGATCATGACGGCCATGGCCGATGTGATTGCGGTGGGGGTCTACGTTCAGTATTGGTTCGATATCCCGCAATGGGTTCCGGCGGTCATCTGCTTGATCATTCTGCTGGGACTTAACCTATTGACGGTGAAAAACTTCGGGGAATTGGAATTTTGGTTTGCCTTAATCAAGGTCGTCACGATTCTCGTATTAATCGCCCTCGGAGTCGTTTTGCTGGTCATCGGATTCAAAACGGATGCGGGAACCGTGACGGCAAAGAACATTTGGGGACATGGGGGCCTTTTTCCTAACGGAATCCAAGGCTTCCTGCTCTCCTTCCAAATGGTCGTGTTCGCCTATGTCGGCGTGGAGCTGGTAGGGGTGTCGGCGGCAGAAACGTCCAATCCGGAGAAAAATATCCCGTCGGCCATTAATAAAATTCCGCTGCGCATTTTATTCTTCTACGTTGGCGCCTTGGTCGCCCTCTTATGCATTAACCCTTGGACGGGGCTGACTCCGGCGGAGAGCCCGTTCGTGAAGACGTTTAGTCTGGTCGGCATTCCGATTGCCGCGGGGATCATTAACTTCGTCGTCTTGACTTCGGCCGCCTCTGCTTGCAACAGCGGGATGTTCTCGACCAGCCGGATTCTGTATAACTTAAGCAAGAACGATCAGGCTCCCTCCCGGATGGCCCAATTGAACAAGAACCATGTGCCCGGGAACGCGCTGCTGGTTTCCACGCTGGTCATCTCCGTAGGGGCGCTGTTGAGCAAGCTGATTCCGGGGCAAGCTTTCGGCATCGTGACGACGATTAGTGCCATTTGCTTTATTTGGGTGTGGGGCGTGGTGCTCGTGTGCCATATTCGTTATAAACGTACGCGGCCGGAACTGCAGGCCAAATCCAAGTTTAAGGCGCCGTTTACGCCGTTTGTCAATTATGCGGTCCTCGTGATGTTTGCGGCCATTTTGCTGATCATGCTGTTTGCGGAGGAGACCCGTCCGGCCCTGTTGCTGACGCCGTTGTGGTTCATTTTGTTGTTCGTATTGCATGCGATAAGAAAGCGTAAGGGCCAGGCAACCCACGCGCCTTTAGAGCAAACCCATCAATAACGGCGGCTCCACCTTTGCAACTCGAATCAAATGAACGGAATTTTCCGGTGATATGATCAGGGTGAAAGGAGGAGGGCTTCCATGTACGAATGGAATGAGACGGTACAACGGATGGTGGACTGGGTGGAGACGCATATCTCGGAAGATACGTCTCTATTGAAGATGTCGGAGGCGCTGGGGTATTCCCCGTTTTATTGCTCCAGACAGTTCAACCAGTATACGGGGATGACCTTGCGGGATTATATCTGGACGCGAAGAGTCAGCCGTGCCGCCATGGAGCTCCGCGACACGGATCAGCGGGTTCTGGATATCGCCGTAAAGTATGGATTTTCATCGCAGGAGGCTTTTACCCGAGCGTTCGTAAAAGCTTTCCGGCTCACCCCCGCAGCCTACCAAAAGGAACCAAGGCCCATTCCCTTAGCGATTCGTCAGGAAGTATTCTCGCCTTATCACTATTGGATCAAGGAGCGGGATAACATGAGCGAAGTGCGCTTGAAGCCGGCGGAGATGAAAGTCGAGTTCATTCCGGCCCATAAGTTTATCGGGATCTGGGATTTGGCCGTCACCAACTACGGGGATTTCTGGGGGAACGGCCACTCGTGCGACGAAGTTAGCGGAACCTTAGAGAGCATGTCCAACCATACTCTGGAGGGGCAGTTGGGGCAGACGGCGGGGTGGTTTTACCGGGATGGGCAAAAAGGGTATTTGTACGGCATCCCGGTTCCCCTGGATTATGACGGGCCGATTCCGGAGGGTATGGAATGCCGGGAGATCCCGGAGTCGGAATACCTGGTGTTCTTCCATCCGCCTTTCGACTACCTCAAGGATAACGGAGCGGTGATGAGTACGGTGGAGGAGGCCGCTTGGAGCTTTGATCCCGGCCGTTTGGGGTTCGAATGGGACGAGGAGATCAAACAGGACTACCAACGGCATTACCCGGAAGGTTACGGGTATGCCGTACTGCGACCGGTTAAGAAGAAGGGCTAAATGGGAAAGGCCATCCTGCTGGGATGGCCTTTTGCTTATTCTCGCCGACCCTTCACCCGCTTCAATGCCGCAACGATCAGGAAGCTGATAATGACGAGCAGAAGCCAGGAGCTGATCTTGCCGAGATGGACGAGGTGCCAGCCGTCGGATTGGTTCGGATATCTCCAGGCGCTGAAGAACGTGGCGACATTTTCCGCGACCCAGATAAAGAAGCCGATCAGCACAAAGGAGAGGGATAACGGCATCCGGTAGGTCTTGCCGCCTACCTCGTAGGTGACCCAGGTGCGCCAGAAGACGAGCAGCACCAGCGCCGACAACCACCAACGAACATCGATCCAATAATGGTGGGTGAAGAAATTCAGGTAAATCGAGGCGGCCAGCGGGACGACCAGCCAGAGCGGGGGAAAGCGGACCAGATCCACCTTCAGGCGCCGCCAAGCTTGGCACAGATAACTGGCCACGCTGGCATACATGAACCCGCTGTAGAGGGGGACGCCGTTCACTTTCGTCCAGCCTTCCTCGGGATACGCCCAAGAACCCATGTGGACCTTGAACATCTCCAGCGCCAGGCCGATCAAGTGGAAGACTGTAATGACCTTCAGTTCGTCGCGGGTTTCGAGGCCGGACCGCACCATCCAGACCTGCATGGCGAGGCAGATCAGCAGCAGCCAATCATAGCGGGGGAGCCAAGGCAGCGGAAGGAACTGCGTCAATGCCAGCGAGGCAAAAATCACCACGGGGAACACGCAGGATAACGCCTGTTGCCAGCCGAAGCGAACCAACTGCCGAAGGGCATGCCCGAGTCGTTTACCCACGCGCAACTCCCCCTTTTTAAGAGATGGACTTAGGCTACTCCTCATCGTTACGGTACTCCATAATATCACCGGGCTGACAATCCAGGGCCTTGCATATCGCCTCCAGGGTGGAGAACCGAATGGCCTTGGCCTTCCCGTTTTTCAAAATAGAGAGGTTCGCCATCGTGATGCCGACCTTCTCCGAAAGCTCCGTGACGCTCATTTTCCGTTTCGCCAGCATGACGTCAATGTTGATGATTACGGGCATGGGATTCCTTCACCTCAGATCGTTAAATCGTTTTCCGATTTGATGTCGATAGCATTTCTTAAGAGCCTTTGAAGCACGGCCGCAAAGACGGCGATGACGAGGGAAGCGAAACAGATGACCAGTCCGAGAGCGGCGAGCCCCGGTGCATCGTCCTTCTCCGCAATGATGAACAGGATCGGCAAGATAACCGCATACAAGATGCAGATGGCGATCGCGCAGTTTCTAATGCTCTTTAAAGCCTTCACCGAGGCTTCGGAGAATGCGGTATTCTTATCGATATAGCTTAACAGCTTCAGCGTCTGATACAGCGCAAAGAAAAAAGGAATGGCCGAAGCGTACATGGGAATGAGCAGGGTGAGGTAGATGAATGGCGGATAATACTCCACCAAATCTTTGGCGATCGTGGGTACCCCTAGCGCGCATACGGCAAGGATCGCGATGCCCATCAGAAAAACGACACCCCTTAAGAAAAGGGTAGAGCCTTGTTCACGTTTCATATCGAAATAGCACCTCGCGTAGGTTTAGTGTCGAAGTTAATTTATCATGTTTTTTATCGATAATCAATAAATATTTATTAATAAATGGGATGTATGTATCGAAAAAGAATAATTGCGGGGGATGTGCCCGATAAGTTCTTTTTGGATGGCTTAAAAAAATCAATTATTAATATCTAAGAAATAAATATTTCAATCCCTCAGTATTGTTGATACACTAAAATCAAAGCAATTTTTACGGAAAAGGTGTGGGCCGGCTCGTCTCGAGACATGAAGCGAGGGCAAAACGAGAGCGCTTACATCCTTTCAGCAAAATAAGGGCATAAGGGACGGTAAACATGAATCACGGACAAACAAGTACAGATGTTATTTTGATTGGTGCCGGAATTATGAGTGCGACGTTGGGGACCCTGCTGAAAGAATTGGCGCCGGACTGGAACATCACGGTGTTTGAACAACTTGGCCGGGCAGGGGAGGAAAGCTCGAACGAGTGGAATAATGCGGGAACCGGTCATGCGGCTTTGTGCGAATTGAATTACACCACCGAGCGGCCGGACGGAACCGTCGATATTAGCAAAGCGGTTAAGGTGAATGAACAGTTCCAGGTTTCCAGGCAGTTTTGGGCCTATCTGGTTCAGCATCAACGGATCCGAAATCCGCAGGATTTCATCATGCCGCTGCCTCATATGAGTTACGTGCGCGGGGAGCAGAACGTCGAATTTTTGAAGAGACGTTACGAAGCCTTATCCGCTCACCCGCTGTTCCAAGGGATGGAGTTCTCCAAAGATCCGGGGAAGCTGAGGGAATGGGTGCCGCTGATGATGAAGGAACGGAAAGGCGAGGAGCCGATTGCCGCGACGAAGATCGATTCGGGCACGGACGTGAACTTCGGAACCTTAACGCGGATGCTGCTGAATCATTTAAAGGAACAGGACGTGGATATCCGCTACAAGCATAGCGTGAAGAAGCTGAAGCGGACGCCGGACGGGTTATGGGAATTGAAAGTGAAGGACCTGAGCAGCGGTGTGACCCAACGCTATACCGCCAAGTTCGTCTTCATCGGCGCCGGCGGCGGGAGCTTGCATTTATTGCAAAAATCCGGCATCCCGGAAGGAAAGCAGATCGGCGGTTTTCCGGTCAGCGGACTGTTTATGGTGTGCAACAACCCGGAAGTCGTCCGGCAGCACCATGCCAAGGTCTACGGCAAAGCTTCGGTCGGGGCTCCGCCGATGTCCGTTCCGCATCTGGACACCCGGTTCATCGACGACCAGAAGGCGCTCTTGTTCGGGCCGTTTGCCGGCTTCTCGCCGAAGTTCCTCAAGACCGGCTCGATGTTCGATCTCATCACCTCCGTCAAGCCGCATAACCTTCTCACGATGCTGGCGGCCGGGGTGAAGGAGATGTCGTTAACCAAATACCTGGTTCAACAGCTCATGTTGTCCAAAGAACAACGCATGGAGGAATTGCGGGATTTTGTCCCGGGGGCCAAGAGCGAGGATTGGGATCTGATCGTCGCCGGTCAGCGGGTGCAAGTCATCAAGGATACGGTGGAAGGCGGCAAAGGCACGCTGCAATTCGGCACCGAGGTGGTCAGTGCCGCCGATGGCTCGATTGCCGCATTGCTTGGTGCTTCCCCGGGGGCCTCGACCGCGGTCCACGTCATGCTGGAGGTTATCGAGAAATGCTTCCCGCAGCAGCTCGAAGCCTGGAAGCCGAAGATCAAGGAGATGATCCCTTCCTACGGCTTGTCGCTGAGCGAGCACCCGGAGCTATTCCGTACCCTTCATCAGGCAACCGCGCAGGCCCTTGGATTATCGGAAACCAAACAAGCCGTTTCGGTATCCTAATTTTATCTATTCTTAGATTGAAAGAGCTAAGCAGCGTAAACCCGTGCTTAGCTCTTTATTTATTATTTCAACAAGGTAGCGGCCAACCAGGGCTTAATAAGAGGCAGCACGGTCTCGGGCTGCATGGCCTTCGTGTGGTCCATATCCTTCCCCGGTAAGAGCGCCACATCCCAGCCGAGCCGGCGTAAGGCTTGTTCGTTCTTGCGTAACCGCCCCGCGATATCGACGGTCACGTTCCCAAAATTCTCGCCGTATTCGATTCGGTCCGCTTCGCCGGCAAAGGCGAGCCTCGGCAGGGTTAATTCCTGCTGTACGGAGGTGTCGTCGAAATCGGACAAGCTTTGGTACAGGGTCAGAAATTGCTTCGTTTGATTCGGATCGAGTGCCACTTGAACCTGCTCCCAATCGATTTCTTCCGGGCTGCCGAAGTCCTGCATTGATTCCTTAGGGGACGGGGAGGGGTGCAGCGCCTGTTCATGGGTTTTGGCGGTGACCGTCAACATTTCCCGGTAAGGTCCTTCATAAGGCGGAAATCCCCCCATGACCAAACTTTCCAGCCGGTTTGTCCGAATCGCCAGCTGCAGGCCGGCCAGCGCCAGCCAGGAATAGCCGTAATAACTGAACGTTTCGACCCGCATTTCGTCGGCGATGCGCAAGAAATCGAGCGCTATAGCATCCGGCGTTAAACGATCGGGTAGGGGATGTTGAAACCGGTGGCCTTCGTAATCGAAATGCAGAACCTGAAAGAGATCGGACAAGCCTTCCACGAAGTGCTTGCCTAACTCGGGGTCGACGCCCCACATTATGAGACTTTCCGCTTCATGGCCGGAGACGGATTTTTTGGCTATAGGCAGCATGATGATTTTGCCGCCGGGTTTCCCGGTGAGGCCGACTTCCAACGTCGAACCGTCGGCTAAGGTGACTAGCTTGAATGGATTCATTCAGATCGCTCCCTTTACATGTGATACCTTCAGCATATAACATTCATGCAATCTTTCGGTTTGGAGCCGAGATTTCCCGGTGTTATGATGGTTTTAGCGGCATGACATTAACGTAGCACTTGAAGGTTTTACTTTAACTAGGGAGAGTGGGCAGATGCAAGAGGCCTATACGCCTGCACAAATTGCGGAGCGGCTGAACGTAAGCACAACCACGTTAAGGAGATACGAAGAACAGGGGCTGATCCCGGAGGTCTTGCGAACGGCGGGCAACCATAGAATCTATACGACGACCCATCTCCAAGCGTTTATTGCGATCCGGTCGTTGTTGGCCGGTTACGAGATCCCCGTAGTCTATCAGGCGATGCGGAACATCAAACAGGGCAGCGTCACGGAGGCGTTGTGGCTGTTAAATCACCAACTGTATCTCGTCCAGGAAGAGAAGCAGCGCGTGGAAGAGCTGTTAACCCTGATTCGGGAAGCGGATTTCCGTTCCTATAAGAACCGGAAACTGACCGAAGCGATGACGATCGGGAAGGTGGCGGAGCTGGCGGGGGTGAATCCCTCAGCGATTCGTCATTGGGAAAAGGAGGGGCTAGTCACCTCGATACGGCACCCGGAGAACGGGTATCGCATCTTTTCCGTACCGGAATTGCGGAAGATCCTGGTGATCAGCAGTTTGCGCAAAACGATTTATTATATCGAGAACCTGCGGGAGATTCTGAATGACCTGGAGGCAATGCGATTCTCCAAAATCGACCGTTCCTTGCAGATCGCCCTTGAGAAACTAAACCAAAAGCTTCTGATCCAGTATCAAGGAATCGCGGAGCTGATGGCTTATATCCAATGTCTCTCGTAATTCGAGCATCAGGAAGGAACGGACGTGGAGCGTTTATTTATTTCTTCGACGAGGCATTGACCTGCTGAAGCAACTGGACGATGGTGTCATTCAGCCGGTTTAGCTCCTCAGGTTCCATCGCCGAAGCATCAAGCAGAGATTGCGGAACGCAGGCCGCTTTCTCTTGCAGCGCTTTGCCCTTCGGCGTAATAAGCACATTCACCACGCGCTCGTCGGCGGAATCGCGGTGTCTTTCAATGAGCCCCGCGGCTTCCATCCGCTTCAACAAAGGCGTTAAGGTGCCGGTGTCCAGATCCAAGGCTTCTCCGAGCTCCTTAATGGTGCTCTTCTCCTTCTCCCACAAGTTGACCAGGACCAGATATTGCGGATATGTCAGCTCCAGCTCATCCAAATAAGGGCGATACAGACGCAGGATGGCCCGGGAGCAGGCGTACAGCGAAAAACATAGATGTTCCCCCAACTTCAAGCTTGGCTCATTCGTTTCCATGATGCACCTCGATTGCCTTTAATGTAAGTTTACAAACATCATAACAGATGCGGAAAAAAGAAACTATATTTTTTACAATTTAATTGTTGACAATATTATGCGAGGTGGGTAAGATGTGAATATAAAGATTTTGCACAATATAATTTTGAAAAACTAAAATGTGGAGGGATTTGCAATGGCAAAGGTAACGGTTGGTCAAGAGAATGGAATTCCGGTGGAGCTTCATTACGAGGATGTAGGTTCGGGGAAACCGGTGATTTTGATTCACGGTTGGCCGCTTAGCGGAAGATCATGGGAGAAGCAGGTGCCCGCTTTGGTGGAAGCCGGCTACCGGGTGATTACGTATGATCGCCGCGGCTTCGGTCAGTCCTCGCAGCCTTGGAACGGGTATGATTACGATACCTTCGCTGCCGATCTGCATCAATTGATCCTATATCTGGGCTTACGCGATGTCACGTTGGTCGGATTCTCGATGGGCGGCGGGGAAGTGGCCAGATATATCGGGACCTACGGTACGCAGCGAGTCAGCAAAGCGGTTCTGGCCGGGGCGGTTCCGCCGTATCTGTACAAATCTGCAGATAACCCGGATGGCGGGTTTGATGATGCAGCCATTAAGGGATTCCAGGACGGCGTGAAAGCAGATCGGCTGGCTTTCCTGGACGACTTCACGACGAACTTCTTCGCGGCAGGAGGCCGAACCGACCTGGTAAGCGAACCGTTCCGCTTGCATAACCGTGACATTGCCGCTTTCGCCTCCCCGAAAGGTACGCTGGACTGCATTTCGGCATTCAGCTACACGGATTTCCGAGGCGATTTGGCCAAATTCAACGTGCCGACGTTGATTCTCCACGGTGATTCGGACGCGATCGTGCCGGTAGAAATCAGCGGCCAAAGAGCGCATGAACAAATCGCCGGCAGCCAGCTAGTGGTCATCAAGGGCGGCCCGCACGGTTTTAATGTGACGCACGCCGACGAGTTCAACGCGGCTTTGGTGAAATTTCTGCAAGGATAAATAAATGAAGGGCACCCGTCAGGGTGCCCTTTGTATTGTTCTTCTATAGAACCGACTGCAGCAGGAAGTTGGCCAGGAACAGGAACGAGATGACAAACATGGAGATCGACAGCTGTTCCCGCTTCTTCGAAAACATCTTGAGCAGCGGATACGCGATAAAGCCAAAGGCGATACCGTCGACAATGCTATACGTTAAAGGAATCATCAGAATCACGAGAAACGCGGGAAACGCTTCGGAAAAATCGCTGAAATCGATCTTCGTGATATTCGTCAGCATGAGTCCGCCGATAATGATCAAGATCGGAGCGATTGCGGCGTCCGGGATGATTTTGATCAAGGGCATAAAAAACAACGAGCCCAGGAACAACAACCCGGTCGTCACCGAGGTTAACCCGGTTCTACCGCCTGCGGTAATGCCGGCCGCCGTTTCGACCGTCGAGACCGTCGGGCTGGTACCCAAGAGGCCGCAAGCCACCGTGGATATCGACACGGCTTTCATCGATTTCCCGTTCTTCTCCGGAGCGTGCAGCATGCCGTTCACCTGGGAATGGACGAGCCCGATATTTTCGAAGACCAGCACGAGGACCAGCGAGAAGCAACCCGTCAAGAACGGAATGCTGGCCATATGGCGGAAGTCCGCGCTCATCCAGACGTCGCCGTAGCTTTGAAACGAGATCGACGAGGATGCGAATGAGCCCAAATCGACGATTCCGAACAACCAGGCAACCAGCGTTCCCGCAATAATGCTGATGAGAAAATTCCCGGGAACCTTCTTCAAGAACAGGAACAGCGTAAGGATCAGATTGATGATCGAAGCCAGAACCAGCGGGGCCGATAAGTCGCCGAGCGCCACAAAGTGGCTGGTGTTGCCGGTGACGATGCCGCTCTTCTGCAAGCCGATAAAGGCAATGAACAGTCCGATTCCCACGGAAATGGATTCCTTCAGGGAAGCCGGAATGGCCCTGGAAATCAGGGAGGACAAGCCCGTAAAGGCGACCACGACGAACAGGATACCCGCAAGCACCGTGGCACCCAAGGCTTCCTGGTAGCTGAGTCCCATCGAACCAACGATCGTATAGGTAAACAAGGCGTTGATCCCCATGCCGGGGACGAGAATTAACGGCGCGTTCGCCACGAACGCGACCAGCAAACAGCCGACAAGCGAAGACAGCACGGTGGCCAAGATGCCGGCCTCCAGCGGAATCCCCGCATCCTTCAGGATATTGGCGTTGACGGCGATAATGTACACGATGGAGAAGAACGAGGTCAATCCTGCGACGAGTTCTTTTCTCACGTTTGTTTGGTGTTGCTTAAGCTGAAATACTCCTTTCATTGATGAATCACACTTTCAAAATATCCCTCTCCCACCCGCATCAAACGAAGCAAACTTATTTCTTTCGTTTATGCCAGAGGCTATTATACCACGGTTTGTGATGGATTGCCTTTTACAAGTTGTTCCTTGGTGCCGATGGATGACCGGCGGCAGCCAGACCCGAGACGAATGAGACTTAAGTCCCGTAAAAAAATAGGACCAAACTACCGATAACAAGATGTGTCAACATCATGACATTTTTTACATCAGGAGGGAAACATGAAGAGGAAAAGCATGTTAGTATGGGTAGTTTGTCTGTCGTTGGTTTTGTCATTTTGGGTACCGTTCGGAACTCCGGTTCAGGCCGGCGCCGATAACAAGACGATGGAATCGATTACGCTGAGGGAGTCGCCTTTCTCGATTGGAGAAGGCTGGACCGTTAATGCGAGTTTTAACTCAAATGCACCATATGCGCTAGCTAAGGGGAAAAACGAGTACTTCGCCGTCGGCCCGTACGGCACGGTGATGAGATCTACGGATGGAGTTGCCTGGAAGGCACTGTCGAAGTTCGGGGGTTATCATTTAACCGCTATCGACTGGGACGGATCGAAATACGTGATGTTCGGCAGCAATACGGAATTTGCGATGAACCTTTACGGCAGACCTTCCGAAGGATTTATCTCCTCGGACGGGCTCACCTGGACGAAGCTGGACTTTGACCCGGGTGAAACGATCTGTCAATTGGTCTGGGGAGAAGCAGGCTTCGTGGCTATAGGAAACAAGCATATTTTTACGTCGAAGGATGGGGAGAATTGGACCACCTCGCGTTCGTTAAACAACGAGTATTTTGCAGACACACTGAGTTATGTGAATGGCAGCTATTTTATTACCAGTGAGTATGATCAGAAGTTTGTCCTCGTCTCGAAGGATGGACAGAACTGGTCTTCCAAGACCTACAATTCTTCTGCAGCCATTCACGATATGGTCTGGACCGGGAAGCAATACCTGGGTGTCGGCAATGGCATTTACACTTCGCCTGACGGGTTCACTTGGACCAAACAAGCAAAATCCCCAAGCGGCGCTGAGCTGATGACGATTACACACGGACATGGCATATACGTCATTACCGGGGCTACTGACCAAACAAATGGGGTCAACAAAAACGTAGCCTATTCGTCCAAGGACGGCGTGACTTGGAAGAAAACCGATCTTTCTTACTTGCATGCCAACATCTACATCGTTTATCCGGTGGCTAGCGGGTTTGCCGGAATCGGTTCTAATGATCGGCAGGATTTTCCCGACAGCACGTACGCCCTGTATACGAAGGACGGCAGCTCGTGGAGCTACCGGTTGACAGGTTCGCAAACGGGCGGCGAGCTCGGAGGCATCGCCACGAACGGGAAGAGAACCGTAGCCGTCGGCCTGGACGGCAATGTCATCTATACCGATGACGGTACGACTTGGCGGGGCGGCAGTCCGTTTGCCTATCGGGACAGATTGGGGAGACCGAATTTGTACGATGTGGTCTGGGGAGCAAATAAGTTCGTTGCGACCGGCCATAACGGAATTTACTACTCCACAGACGGCTATAGCTGGAAGCAGGCAAGCGTTCCTTTCAAGGATCAGTATGGCCAATTGCGCAATATATTGTGGACCGGAAAGTTCTTTGTAGCATCGGATCAATCTTATGGTACTTATAAATCTAAGGATGGCCTGAAGTGGACCCGGGTGGCCAGCGTAAGTCAAGAAGATTGGCTGACCTCCATGATCTGGGATGGCAAACGGCTGCTCGCTGCCTTCCGGGTGCATAACTACAATACCGGTCTTGGAACGACAAAGCTGATGCAGACGACGGACGGGACGAACTGGAAGCTGGTGAAGACGATCGATCTGAATCAGACTTATCTGGCTTGGAACGGAACTTCCTACGTAGCGCTAGACCTCTATAATTCTCAGAAATCATGGGTGTCGAAGGACGGAATCAATTGGACGAAGAAGCAAATGACGTTCCCGAATGGCAGTTTTGATGCTTTGGATTTCTTAACCTCGTTCGACGGCAAATTCTTCGCGATGGGAACGGACTATGATGTGGTCAACGGGGAGAACGTCCCTTACCACGTATACTATCTGTCCAAAGACGGAGTACAGTGGAAGAAGGTAGCGATTCCGCCGATCTACCAAGGGGTCCATGGTGCCGGCACGCAAAGAATGTTCGACGGAATCAAGGTTTATGGCAAATATATCTTCGTTGGCGGAAATGACGAGATCATGTACGCAGACCGGCTGGCAAGCTTGAAGTAGAATGGAAGAAAGAAGGATGGGCTTGAGGGAGACCTCGTGGTCCATCCTTTTTTTGCGACGATTTTAAGCTCCTTTACCCGTTCTATTCCTGCGGAAAATGTCTGTGTTATTATACCAAAAAGGAGAAAACAACCCTTGCATCTGGGCGCTTCTGCATGAACTCTGAGTCGAAGGAGTGAGGTCCATGGATTACTTGAATCATCCGTTTCCGTCCAAGCGTTATACCGTATTCGCCAAAAAAGGCATGGTGGCTACGTCCCAGCCGCTGGCGGCGCAAGCCGGGCTCGAGCTCCTGCAGCAAGGGGGCAACGCCATCGACGCTGCGATTGCGGCCGCGGCAGCCCTGACGGTCGTGGAGCCGACCTCCAATGGAATCGGCGGGGATGCGTTTGCCCTCGTCTGGACGAAGGGGAAGCTTCACGGCTTGAACGCCTCCGGGCCGGCGCCGGCCCTGCTGACGGCCGAGGCGGTCAAGCGGCGGGGGCATGAGCACATGCCGAAGCTGGGGCTGGTGCCGATTACGGTGCCCGGGGCCCCGGCGGCTTGGGCGGAGCTGGCCGGGAAGTTCGGCAGACGGCCCCTGACGGAGATCTTGAAGCCGGCAATTCGTTATGCCGAGGAAGGGTATCCTTTGACGCCGATTTTGGGCAAGAGCTGGGCGCGGGCTTACCAGGCGTACCGCAAACAAGAAGGGCCGGAGTTCGAAGCGTGGTTCCAAACCTTCGCGCCGCAGGGCCGGGCTCCCGAAATCGGGGAAATGTGGGGCTCGAAAGGCCACGCGGAGAGTCTGCGCCGGATTGCCGTCACCGGGGCGCGGGATTTTTACGAGGGGGAACTGGCCCGTCGCATGGACGGCTTCATAGCAGAGCATGGCGGCTTTTTAAGAATATCCGATCTGTCTGCGTACCGGCCGGAGTGGGTGAAGCCGATCTCGGCGAATTACCGGGGCTATGACGTTTGGGAGATTCCGCCGAACGGGCAGGGGATGGTCGCCTTAATGGCGCTGAATATCTATGAACGGCTGGAGCAGCCCGAATGGCTCTCCGCAGAGACGGTTCATCGCCAAATCGAAGCGTTAAAGCTCGCGTTTGCCGATGGCCAGGCCTGGATCACGGAACCGGCCGACATGCCGGTCAGCACCGAATTTTTGCTGTCGAAGGAATATGCCTCCTTACGCGCGAGAGAAATCGCCGAGACCGCGTTGGATCCGAAGCCCATCGATTTGCCGCAGGGCGGAACCGTGTATTTGGCCACGGCCGACGAGGAAGGAAATATGGTGTCCTATATTCAAAGCAACTACATGGGATTCGGCTCCGGCATCGTCATCCCGGGGACGGGAATCAGCCTGCAGAATCGCGGAGCCGACTTCTCGCTGGATGAACGCCATCCGAACTTTGTAAAACCGGGGAAACGCACGTATCACACGATCATTCCCGGGTTCCTGACCAAGGAGGGGGAAGCGGTCGGCCCGTTTGGGGTGATGGGCGGATACATGCAGCCGCAGGGCCATCTGCAGGTCATCGCCAATACGGTCGACTACCGGCTGAATCCTCAAGCCGCGTTGGATGTCCCTAGATGGCAATGGTTTGGCGGGAAAAAGGTGCAGGTGGAGCCGGAATTCCCCGGCGAGTTGGTCGAGGCGCTCCGGCAAAAGGGGCATGACATCGAAGTGATGCCGGACGACGGAGGCTTCGGGCGCGGCCAAATCATTTGGCGGAATCCGCAAACCGGCGTGCTGGCCGGCGGGACCGAATCCCGGACGGACGGCATGATTGCAGCTTGGTAAACCATGAGGGAAGTGAAGAGAGATGAAGTATGGGAACATCGTGCAGGGCCGACTACAGCGGCGGGTGAACCGGTTTATTGCTGAGGTTGTGGTAGGCGGCGCCGCGGAACGGGTGCACGTAAAAAATACCGGCCGGCTCAAAGAGCTTCTGTTGCCGGATACGGAGGTCCTGCTGGAAGTTTCCGACCGGCCCGAGCGGAAGACGAAGTACTCCCTGATCGCGGCTGCCCTGGACGGAGGCTGGGTGAACGTGGATTCGCAAGCGCCTAATCCGGTGGCGTTCGAGGCGCTGAAGGCGGGGCGGATCGCGGAGGTTGGACCGGTCACCTATGTGAAGCGGGAAGTCACGTATGGGGACTCCCGCTTTGATCTTTATTATGAGAAAGGCGAGGAACGAGGGTTCATCGAAGTCAAAGGCGTCACGCTTCAGCAGGGAGGCATCGCCATGTTCCCGGATGCCCCGACGACGCGGGGAACCAAACATGTGTTGGAACTGGCCAAGGCGGTTCAAGAAGGGTACGCCGGGACGGTGCTGTTCGTGGTGCAAATGAAGGGCTGCCACGCGTTTACCCCTTACCGCGAGATGGATCCCGCCTTTGCGGACGCCCTGGAAGAGGCGTCACAGCAAGGCGTACGGATTTTGGCCTATGAAGCCATCGTGACGGAACAGGAGATCGTGCTGGATGGAAGCCTCCCGGTTCGTCTGTGAGCTTTGTCCTCCGCAGGGCGGAGGAATTGCATTATTCCTGACTTTATGATGAAATTTACGAAGGTGGACTTTTCGCCGATCTGAGCATTTTGGGAACAGGAAAGGGGATCCCCATGAAATTAAGAGTTTCCGCTGTCCAATATCATCTGCACACCATTGGCAGCTTCGACGAGTTCGCCCGTCAGGCCGAACACTATATCAAAACCGCGGAGGAGTTCAGCGCGGATTTCGTGTTGTTTCCGGAATTTTTCACCACGCAACTGATGTCCATCGGATCGCCGGACGGCCGAGCGCTGACCATCCAGGAGCTGCCGGACTTTACGGAGCAATATCGCACCCTGTTTAGCGGATTGGCCCGGCAGACCGGGATGCATATCATCGGCGGGACGCATGTGATTCGCAAGGGGGATAAGCTGTATAACGTGGCCCATCTATTTTATCCCGACGGGAGAGTCGCGGAGCAGGCCAAGCTGCACATTACCCCTACCGAAGTCACCGAATGGAACATGACGCCCGGCGACGGCTTGGAGGTGTTCGAAACCGAGAAGGGCAAAATCGCCATGTTGACCTGTTATGACATCGAGTTTCCGGAGATCGTCCGTATGGCCAAGGCCAAAGGCGCGGACGTCATTTTCTGTCCATCCTGCACGGACGACCGCCATGGCTTCCATCGGGTGCGCTATTGCTGCCATGCGAGAGCGGTCGAGAACCAGGTGTATATCGTCACCACCGGTACGGTCGGTTCGCTGCCGACGGTAGATTTCATGCGGGGCAACTTCGGGCAGGCGGCGGTGATCACGCCAAACGACGTCCCGTTTCCGCCGCGCGGCATCCTGGTGGAAGGCGAGATCAATGACGATATGATCGTGACCGCCGATCTGGATTTGGAGCTGCTTTATCAAGTGCGGGAGAAAGGCTCCGTCACGACCTGGCGGGACCGGCGGACGGATTTGTACACCGACTGGAAATAAACCAAGAAGAACGCAGACAGTCCGTGGAGGCGAGACGCGATGTATCGGAAGGAATGGTACGTGTTTGACCAGGGCCGGCCTGTGCCGGCCGTGATTCGGAATTACGAAGAGAAGGATTTTCCGGGGTTGATCCGCATTCAGCAGGAGAGCTTTCCGCCCCCTTTTCCTTCGGAATTATGGTGGAATGAGGAGCAGCTAAACAACCATGTGCGGCTGTTCTCGGAAGGCGCGTTGTGCGTTGAAGTGAACGGGGAACTGGCCGGTTCGATGACTGCGCTTAAGGTCGATTTCGACCCCGGCAAGCCGGAGCACTCCTGGGCGGAGATCACCGACAACGGGTACATTCGCAACCACCGCCCCGACGGGAACACGCTGTACGTCGTGGATATCGGCGTCCGGCCGGCTTACCGGCAATGGGGCCTGGGCAAGTGGCTGATGTTATCCATGTATGAGCTGGTGGTACACCAAGGGCTTCAGCGTTTGCTGGGCGGCGGAAGAATGCCGGGTTACCATAAACACGCGGCGGAGATGACGGCGGAGCAATACCTGAGCGCCGTGGTGAGCGGCGAGCTGAAGGATCCGGTGATCACCTTCCTGCTGCGCTGCGGCCGTACACCCGTTACGGTGGTGCAAGATTATCTGGAGGATGAGGAATCGCGGAATACCGCCGCATTGATGGAATGGAGAAATCCGTTTTTCCCACCCCAATCTGAATAGGAGGCGTTAACGGAATGGAATTTACCCGAATCACGAATATCCAGGATCCCTTGTTCAAATCGATGCATCAGTTGATGCAAAACGTGTTTCCGCCGGAAGAAGTGCTGGAATTCGATTTATGGAAAGAGCCACTGGAAGACCCCGGCATTCGCGTATTCGTCGCGGTGCACGAAGGCCAGGTCGTCGGGGCGACGGAATACCGCTACTACGAGGACTTCAACGTGGCGATGACCGACTTTACGATCATCGGCCAAGCGGGGCTGGGCATCGGGCGGTTCCTGGCGGATCGCCGGCTACGCGATTTGCACGCATTGGCGGAAGCCAACGGGAAGAAGCTGCGTGGCATGTTCGCGGAAATCTACGACCCTTACCGGGTGGAGCATCACGAATTCGGCGGGGTGAAGCCGATGGATCCGTACGTGCGCCGCGAAGTGTTGTCCCATCTCGGGTATATGCGCTTGGACTTCCCGTACGTGCATCCGTCCTGGAACAATGACGGAGAGGCGGTCAGCGGGCTGGATCTCTGCTTTCTGCCGATGGACGGCAGCGACGACGGCCTGGAGACGGAACTCGTCGTTCAATTCCTGCAGCGCTATTACACGGTGCTGCCGAACAAGCCGCAAGCGTGGTACGACATGGTGGAACGCCTGAAAACGCAGGATCGCGTCCAGCTGTTGCCGATTTAATGGCACAAATCAGAGGGATATCCTGCAAGGCGAGGGCTGTTTTGAACGAAAATTCGTTCAAGTGCCGTCCGGAGCGGAACTGAAGGGTACTTTTGTACGAAATATCGTACAAGAGGCCTCGCGCGACAGCATGACGTCGGATTTCTAAACGACAAATCATGCATGAACTGAATTGCACGAGATCATCAAATAACTGCGTAGATGCAGTTATTTCCTAACCTCCTCACCTTAACGGTTAAATAGCTGTATAAGTACAGTTATTTTTCTGTGATTTTAAGAAAGTCGGCCTTCTCCTTGGGAATAACTGCATTCTTGCAGCTATTTCCGGAAAAACCCGTGAATTGGTGAAAACAGCTGCACTCCTGCAGTTATTTTCCCCGCCGCGCTCAAACGCAAGAGTTATGAACGAAAATTCGTTCAAAAAAATGGTTACCAAAAAGTCGTTCAGAAATAAAACTCCTGATCGACTTTTTTTTGGTTTTTTAACGGATTCAGGACGGGATGTTCAGCGCGATATCGATGTTTTGCAGGTCCCGTCCGATTTGGTCCTGGACATCGTAGGGCTGGTAGAAGCCTCGCCTCATCATGTAACCCATGATCATCTCGTGGGCGTCGATGGACTCCTCCAACTGCTTGGTCAAGACGTTCCGAACCTCGGGCGTGGCGCACTCCGTGACGGCCATGGCGTAGTTTCGGACGGAGGTTTTCGCGTTCAGCAAATAATCCATGGCCACGACCTCGTCGGTCAATTTATCCAGCCCCATCAAGTATTCCAGTACGGGATTCATTGGTTGTTCCCTCCCTCAGGAGCTATAGAAGACAGAAGCCCGCTTAGCTCGTGCAATTGCTGCGTCGATACCTGTACATCATGCTGCAAAATTTGCTTCAGCTCGGGGTCCGAGACCAGAAGCTGCATCGTTTTCGCCTTGGTTAAAGCAATCGTTTTGGAGGCGGCTAGTTCATGGACCTCCAAGGTTTCGTGCAAAGCCTGGTTGGCTCTATTCATGGTGGTTTGTCCTCCTGATCGGGTGTCGTAAGGGTTACGGTTTCAAAATCACCTTGATGCATGCGTCGGTTTTCGTATCAAATACCTCGTAGCCGCGTTTGGCTTCCTCCAGCGGGATCACGTGGGTGATGATGTCGCCGGGGTCGACTTTACCGGAAGAGATCAGCTCGTACATATGCGGCATGTAATGGATAACCGGGGCTTGACCGGATCGGATATTCACGTTGCGCTGCATGATGTCGCCGAGCGGAAAACCGTTGTATCGGCCGCCGTACACGCCGGTAATCTGAATCGTGCCGCCTTTGCGGACCGCTTGGGAGGCGATCACCAGGGCGCTCATGGCTCCCCCTTGCAGTTTCAGGCCGCTAGCCAGGAACTCCAGGTTCGTCATTTTTCCGTCCATGCCCACCGCATCGATGACGACGTCCGCGCCGCCCTTGGTGATTTCCTTGAGATACGAACCGACGTTATCGTATTGTTCGAAATTGACGGTTTCCACCTTATTCGTCTGCTTGGCATGCTGCAGCCGGTAATCCACGTAATCGACGGCGATGACCCGCTTGGCCCCTTTCAGCCAGGCGAACTTCTGCGCAAGCAGTCCGATCGGACCGCAGCCGAGTACGATGACGGTGTCCCCTTCCTTCACCCCCGCATTATCCACGCTCCAATAAGCCGTCGGCATCGCATCCGAAATGAGGGCCAGCTTCTCGTCCGGTTGTTCGCAGTTTTCCGGAATCTTAAAGTGGGTAAAGTTGGCGTACGGCACGCGCAAATACTCGGCTTGCCCGCCGGGATATCCGCCCGTATTGCCGGAATAACCGAAGTAAGCGCCCATGTCCCCGTGTTCGTTGGCGTTGTCGCATTGGCTCTCCAAATGGTTTTTGCAATAAAAGCATTCCCCGCAAGCGATCGTAAACGGGATAATGACCCGATCCCCCTTCTTGAGATGAGTCACCTCGGGGCCGACTTCCTCCACGATCCCCATCGGTTCATGGCCGATGATATAGTCTTCCCGCAAATTCGGGATCATTCCGTGGATCAAGTGAAGGTCCGAGCCGCAAATCGCCGTGCTGGTGATTTTGATGATCATGTCATCGGGCTTTTCGATCTTCGGGTCCGGCACCTCTTTGACGGTCACGTTTTTCAATCCCTGATAGGTTACGGCCTTCATGCTTGGCCCCCCTCCCTATGCTCGTCCGGCGTCCGATCGAACATGCCGATGCGACGTGTGTCCGCAGGGAACAAATCCATTTGTCCGATCAGGATCGTGTTCTTGGCCGACAGCTGGTCCAATTGATATTGCTCGGACAACTCGTAGGGGTGGAACCATTTTTTGCGCATCATCAGTTCCGTGATCTCCTGGTGCATGGCGATGCCCTGCCTTAACAGGTTCCGCAGTAAAATCCGGGCTTCCGGGGAAGCGGTTTCCGTCAGGGCGATCGCGATATTGCGCACGCCTTCCTTGGCCCGCATCAGGAAGTCCGTGGCGAAGGTCATGTCGGCGATTTCCGGCATGTTCAGCGCGTTAATCGGGTCTAAGTAATCGTTGTTCATCTCGGCTCTCCTTCTATTGGAACATCGGCTCGGGCCGGCTTTCGGGAACGGGTACTTGGTAAGGAACCTGGCTATACAAGGCTTGCAGATCCTGCAACGCTTGTATCGTCTGTTCCACGTCCTTTTGCATCAAGTCCTTTAGGTCTTGATCGAACACGAGGCCTTGCATCAATTTCGACTTCGCCAGGCAAAGCGTTTTGAAGTTGAGAATTTCGTGGAGATCCACGGATTCGTGGGGCGCTAAAGCTTGCTTCTTATTCATGGGGCGGGGCAACCTCCTGTTTTTAAGGGATAGCTTTCCCAGGGGCAGGAGAGTTATGCCAAAGTCGAGGATAGATCAGAACAAAGACGGCACCCGTCATGGACAGGTACCGCCTTTGTTCGTGGTAAACCGTAATTTTCTTCAGCGCTTCCCGCAGATGGCAGGAACCCTTACTCGGATCGGGATCACCAGTTATTTCCCGCTCCCCGGATGACGTGGAAGTTCGGCGATTGGTTCTCGCCATAGATGGCCGTGATGCCGGGGTTGTTCACCTTGACATTGGTGAAGCGCGCTTCGCCAACGGCAGGCCCCTGACCGTCTTCCGCTCTGACCACCAGCTTAATCCCGTAACGGGTCGGGTTGTTGATTGTAATGTTCTCCAGCCGAACGTTCTGCATCGGAAGATTCTCCGGCGATTTGGATTGGAACATCAAACCGAAGTAAACCGGATTATTGATGTCGACGTTCTTCACCAGGATATTCTTGAAGTCCCGGTCCCCGCCGAAGAACCAGATCGCGCCGAAGTTCTGGTAATCGTTGATTTTATCGTCGGCCCCGACGCTGGTCCAGAAATCTCCCCCGGTGCGATCCAGCGTGACGCCGTCGATGACGGTATCCTGGTCGCCGAAGCCCAGCGTATTATAACCGAAGCTTAAGCTGCTGATGGTCACCCCGGGATAGGTGAGCGTATCGGCGCCGTACAGATTCTGGAACAGGTTATTCTGGCCGCCGTAAACGGCGAAGGCCGCGGCGCGGCGTACGTTGACGGCGGTGAGGTTGGTGTATTTGTTGCCCACATTGTAAGAGCCTCCGGCGTCAATCGCGCTAAACAACGCAAAGGAGTCGTCGCCGGTACCGCGGGCATAGTTGTTGTCGATCACGTTGTAGGAAGAGCCGTTAGTCATGTTGATGCCGTCCGCGAACATGTTTTTGATCCGGTTATTTTTGAACGTATTGTACGAAGAGTTCACGCCCCAATACAGGCAAACGAAATGCTCGGCCCAAACGTTCTCGACCGTCACGTTCTGCATGCCGTTGCCGTCGATGAATTTGCCGGGGCCATCCTGACGGTAGATGTAGTTGCCCCAGGCGGACAGGTTCTTGATGGTTGATCCGTTGGCGGCGGAGCTGATATTAAACCCAACGTCCGTGTTCGTTTGGTCTTGCGGAGCGACCAGCTTGGTGTGCCAAGGGCCCGCTCCGATGATCTCCGTCGCCCGGCCGTACAGGAAAATCTTCGATGAGATCGTCCATTCCCCTGCCGGAATGAAAATCCCTTTCTTGGACGAATCCTGACGGAACTCGTTCAGTGCTTGCTCAATCGATTTGGTGCTCGACACCTGAACGTATTTGCTCGGATCCGGGTTTGTTGCCGGCGGAGCGACATTCTCCGTCTCGATCATGTCCACGTAAATCCACGGGACGTCTCCGGCGTCCTTCTGGATTCTGATCTTGGTTCCGGCCGGATAGACTTGGTCAAGCAGAAGCTGGGAATCTTCATACAGCCAGTAGGCTTTGGAGCCCGAGTTATCATAGCCAAGCCGCCCAAGCGTGGAAGGCGTTGCATACAAGTAAGAGAATTTGGACGTTACGTTGAAATTACCTTTATCTACGCCGTTCGCATAGATGCTCACCGTTCCGGTGGTATTCTCGGCCACGGCATTCCGCAACACGAAGGCATTGGCCGGCGAGGTCAGCGTAAATTCCACGTACTCCCCTGTGGCGTCCAGATAAACGGCCGAACGTCCGGAAGCTTCGCCGGCGAAGTCGCCCGGCGTAAAGTTCGGTGCCAGCTTCGTGCCGTTGGTGCTGTTCGAGGAGGCTTCGGCTTCCAGGACGGTGAACGGCATATTCGCGCCGCGCCCGGAATACAAACTGGCGGTGGCGGTGTTATTGTTCCGTTTTACGGCAACTTCGTTCGCATCTGCGGCTACCGTTGTCGTGACCGTATAGCTGCCGTTTACCGCGGTCCAAGTCCCCAGGGTAACGTTAGCCGATGCTCCCGGCGCAAGAGACCCGCTGTACGAGCCGTTAAACGTTTGCACGGTTGCCCCCGAGCCGTTCTTCAGTTCCAGCGTAATGGCGTGCGCGCCGCCGGCCGAGGCCATCGTCCCTTGATTCTTCAGGTTCACTGTAAAAGTGACGGTGTTGCCCGCGCTCGGGTTGGAAGGCGTCCAAGCCGCCGCTGCGATCAGGTCGGAGCTTTGCACCTGGCCGATCGTCAACTGCGAGGTGTGGGTGTAGCTGTTGTTTCCATCGTTGGTCTCAATGACCGCGTTGTTCTCATCTACCTTGGCGACAACGGCGTAAGAACCGGCTTCCTTCGCTCCGATATTCGCGGAGACGTTAGCCGTTGCTCCAGGGGCAAGCGCACCGACGGAAGCCGTTCCAACCAAGGTGCTGCCCAGGTAAAAGTTCAAGCTCGTCGCGGTGGACGCGACCGTACCCGCATTGCGAACCGTGGCGTTCAGCGTAACGGCTTGCGTCTCGTCCGGAGCGGCCGGCGACCAGGAGATGCCGGTCACGGTCAGATCCGGATTGGGTGCAGGCGTACCGATCACCTGGAATTCGGCAATCTGCCCGCCCGGTGCCCCGGAATTGGCCGTAAACCGCAGTTGAATCTGACTCACCGTAGCGCTGACGGGAATCGTGACGGTGTTCTGCGAAGCGGGATTAAACGTATACGAAGCGGCCGAAACCAGGTTCGTAAAGCTGGTGGCATTTTGGTCATGTCCAAGCACCTGAATCGTTTGGGTGCGGGTCGCCCATTCGCTGGAAGGGTTCAACTTAAGGACAATCGACGTGATGTTGGCATTGGCCCCCAGGTCCGCGGTGAGTGTGCTTGGGTGGCCGTTGCCTTCCCAGTAGGTGGACGTATCATTATCGTTGGCATTGGCGGCGACAAAGGTAAACGTTGACGAGGAGGCGGTCATCGTCTTGCCGATGGCGAGATTCGATCCGTCTCCTTCCCCGGATCCGTTCCGCGTCACGGTATTGCTCGGTGCCGACGCATTGCCGGCCGCATCCTTAGCGACGACGTAGTAGGACACCGTAACGCCGGCAGGTTGCGGGTCTGTATACGTCAGCGTAGAACCGTTGACGCTGCCGCGAAGCTGGCCGTTGGCGTAAACGTCGTATCCGGTGACGCCCACGTTATCGGTGGCCGCGCTCCAGGTCAGCTTTACGGAACCGGTCGTCGGCTGCGTGAACGCGAGGTTCGCCGGAGCGGTTGGCGGCTGCGTATCCGCAGTGCTTCCCGGCGTAAACCCGATCCAGTTGATATTGAAGTCGTAGCCGCTGGCATAGACGCGAAGGGTTTGCGTCCCGGCATTTAGCGTGACGTTGGCCGTCACGGTCTGCCAATTTTGCCACCCGCCGGTGTTTGGCACCGTGGTCGTGGCCAGCGTCGAACCGCCGGATTGCAGTTGGATCGCGCCTGTACCGGCATTGCTCGCAACCCGGTACTCGACGGTATAAGTACCTGCATTTTGCACATTTACGTTATAATCCAGCCAATCCCCGACATGGATCCAGCCGACGTTAAGCCCGCCGCCCGAATCCGAGGTAGGCTCCGTCTGGATGCCGTTCATGGCGCTGTAGCTCTCCGCTTCGATCTTGCCCGGAATCGCGGCTGGCGCGGCAGGAGAAGCGCCATAAACTTCCACTTCGGAGAGTTGGCCCGCCGGCCAGACGGTATTGGCCGTAATCTGGATCCGCACGTATCGGGCGCTGGCGGCCGTAAAGTTGATCGCCACCGTATTCGCGGTGCCCGGATCAAACGTATAGCTGGCCGAGGCCTTCAGATCGGTAAAGCTGGATCCGTTCGTGCTTCCTTGGACAGATAAGGTCTGCGACCGGCTCTCCCAACCGGACGGCAGCTTTAAGACGACCTGATCAATCAGAACGGCGCTGCCGAGGTCGACTTGAACCCATCCGGGGAAAGCGTTATTCGTACTTTCCCAATACGTATCGGCATTGCCGTCGGCGACATTGGAGGCGACATAAACATCGGCGTGTCCGGATTCGGTCACGGGCTTGCCCGCAGCCAGGTTTGGCCCCCCTGCCGCCCGAACGGGAGCGGTCCACCCTGCCGAGGTGAAGAAGGTTGCGGCGAACAGGGTCACGACACAAATCCAGGCGATTATGCGTCTTTGGCTTTTCACGAAATTCATTCTCCTTTCAGAATAAGGATTTCTCGATTCTTACATCTGGCAGAGTCGTCGTGGTGAGCCCAGCAGAGTTTCTTTTTACGAAATCTGACCAATATACCAATGTAAGCGATATCACAAAAAGGCACATTCCTCCTATTCGCCAGATTTGGTACCGCAATCTCATCATAAATCAGGCTTGATTTCCAAATAAAGGTGTATTTCTATGGGAATGGTGTGCAGGATTATGGTTTTGGACAGAAAAAAGAGACTACCCTCAGGTCTACAGACCGGGGCAGTCCCGTTACACTCAAGCGGCGACTTACGCCAACCGCATTTTAAAATCTTCATACCCAAACTGGTGCAGGACTTCGCAGTCGCCGTCTTTATGCTGCAGCACGAGCGCCGGCAACGGCATCCCGTTGAAGGTGGTGTTCTTCACCATCGAGTAAATCGCCATGTCGCCGAACACCAGGCGGTCGCCCGGCTTCAGCGGCTGGTCGAACGAGTAGTCGCCGATATTGTCCCCGGACAGGCAGGTTGGTCCGCCGAGCCGGTACGTGAAAGGCTTCTCGCCGGCTTCGCCCGATCCAAACAGCGGCGGACGGTAAGGCATCTCCAGCACGTCTGGCATATGGCAGGAAGCCGAAGCATCCACGATAGCGATGTCCATGCCGTTCTTCAGCGTGTCCAGCACGGTCGTGATCAGGTAACCGGCGTTCAGCGCAACGGCTTCGCCCGGCTCCAGATACACCTCAAGGCCGTATTTGTCCTGCATCCGACGAATGCACGCCTCAAGCAGCGGAATGTCGTAGTCCTCGCGCGTGATGTGATGGCCGCCGCCGAAATTGATCCATTCCATTTGCGACAGCCACGGTCCGAACTTCGCCTCAACCGCATCCAGCGTCGTCGCCAAATCGTCCGAGTTCTGCTGGCACAAGGTATGAAAATGAAGTCCGGATATGCCATCCAGCAGCTCGGGGCGAAAATGCTCGATCGTTACGCCAAACCGCGAGCCGACCGCGCAAGGGTTATAGATGTCGTGCCCTACCTGCGTAGAGCATTCCGGGTTGATGCGCAGACCGATTTTTTTGCCGGCCGCCAGCACCCGGTCCCGGTATTTCTCCACTTGGGAGAACGAGTTGAAGATCACGTGATCGCAGAGGTCGATGATTTCGTCCATCTGATCGTCCCGGTAGGCCGGGGCAAAGACGTGATTCTCCTTGCCCATCGCCTCGCGGCCGAGCCGGGCTTCGTATAGGCCGCTGGATGCCGTACCGCTCAAATACTGTCCGATCAGCGGGTAGGTCGTGTACATCGAAAACGCTTTTTGCGCCAAAATAATCTTCGCGCCCGTCCGCTCCATGATGCCGGCCAGGATTTTCAGGTTTTGCTCCAAAAGTTTTTCATCGACCACATAACAAGGTGTTGGCAGTTCCTCGAAGCGCATATTATCTAACGTACTCCGTTTCTTTGCGTTCTGCGGAGGTCTCCTCTTCCGGGAACGCATCTACCAGCTCCGGATCGAAGCTTTCTTTCCAAGGCAGGCCCCATTTGTTCAACGCGTCCATGAATGGATCCGGGTCGAACTCTTCGATGTTGTAAACGCCCGGTTTGTTCCAAGTTCCGTTCATCAGCATCATCGCGCCGATCATGGCCGGTACGCCGGTCGTGTAAGCCACGGCCTGGGAGCCGACTTCTTTGTAGCACTCTTCGTGGTCGCACACGTTATATACATAGTACAGCTTATCTTTGCCGTCTTTTTTGCCTTTGAAAATGCAACCGATGTTCGTTTTGCCCTTGGTGCGCGGTCCCAGCGAAGATGGATCCGGCAGCACGGCTTTCAGGAACTGAAGCGGCACGATTTGCTTGCCTTCGAATTCGATCGGTTCGATCGAGGTCATGCCGACGTTTTCGAGGCATTTCAGGTGCGTCAGGTAGCTTTGGCCAAACGTCATGAAGAAGCGGATCCGCTTGATGCCCGGAATGTTGAGGGCCAGGGACTCGATTTCCTCATGGTGAAGCAGGTACATGTCTTTCTCCCCGATTTCCGGGAAGTTGTAGACGCGTTTGATCTCCATCGGCTCGGTCTCGATCCATTCGCCGTTCTCCCAGTAGCTGCCTTTCGCGGAGACTTCGCGGATGTTGATCTCCGGGTTGAAGTTCGTCGCAAACGGATAGCCATGGTCGCCCGCGTTGCAGTCGAGAATGTCGATGTACTCGATTTCGTCGAAGTGATGCTTCAAGGCATAGGCGGAAAATACGCCGGTTACGCCTGGGTCAAAGCCGCTGCCCAGCAGTGCGGTGATGCCGGCTTTTTCAAAGCGCTCGCGGTATTCCCACTGCCATTTGTATTCGAATTTCGCGGTATCTTCCGGCTCATAGTTGGCGGTATCCAGGTAGTTCGTCTTGGTCGCCAGGCAGGCGTCCATGATCGTCAAATCCTGATACGGCAGAGCCAGGTTCATGACCACGTCCGGTTTAACCTCGTTGATCAGCGCGATCAGCTCGTCGACGTTGTTGGCATCGACCTGAGCCGTCGTGATTTTCGTTTTGCCGCCGTCCAGCTTCGCTTTCAGCGCGTCGCATTTCGACTTGGTGCGGCTCGCGATGCAAATTTCTTCAAAAACCTCGCTGTTTTGAACGCATTTGTGGATAGCTACAGCAGCGACGCCGCCGCAGCCGATGATCAGTGCTTTTCCCATTTTTCCATCTCCTAACCTTCTTCGAATTTTTGCATAGCGGGCGTGAAACGTAAAAAAAGCAAGTGAATGCACGCATACCTTGCGCATCACTTGCTTCCGATATAGTCAATATTAAGAAAAGCTCCATAACGACGGACAAACGCCCGTCTGCATCGCCGCACGAAACCATCGTACGAACGCACGTAGTGGAAGTCTTAATATTCAATATATCATGCTTAGGATCAGAGTCTATTTAGCAAATAATTCGCCTTTACCACTCTTATTGACCGTTTCACAAGTTGATGTGCATATGCACTGGTTGTAAAGTAACCAACTTATAAAATTTGAGCTTTTAACTCAATCAATAAGGCAACTAAGTTGCCAATCGGCATTTGACCCGGCTGTCCGTATGGCCTTAACTTCCCTTTGGGAAGTGGTCAAAAATTATCTGCTTGGAAAGACTCGCGATATATTGAATACAACCTTTCCAAAAATCATGCTCCTTAATATTAGCAGGAACTGTTTCGGAGGGCAATAGCTAATTTAAAATATTTTTTTCTCATATTTTCAGGTGCTTTTTGTTGTTTGTTGGGCTTGCTTGCTGTTTGCGTTGTCTGGATTGCTAAACCGTCTGCGCCTGCGTCCGCACCTCCGTCTGCGCCTCCGCCCGTACCTGTGTCCACACCTCCATTCGCACCTCTGTCCGCTCCTCCGTCTAACGCTTGCCACGCGTCTTATTTGGTGAAAAACAGGGGGGAGGGCGTTCTAACGCTTGCCAGCGAGCTTATGGATGGGATTTGCGCTACGGAACACGGGAAATCGACCCAATAGCGTTCCAGGCAAGCGTTACAGGTGAAAATACTCCGTTTTGGCGCAAATAGCGCTTGTCGTAAGCGTTACACGATTTTGCGTCTCTCCTATCAGTCCATCGCGGTCGGGTGGGGTACGATCTGATCCATCCTTTATCCCGACTTGATGCGAATCAAGGAATCCCCTTCGCACCCGGTTTACGATGAAGCCATCGATAACCGAAAGGGGATATGCTAAATGACCACCGTCAAATGGAAAGTCGAAGAGTTAACTTGCCCGAGCTGCATCAAGAAAATCGAAAGCGTGCTGACGAAACAGCCGGGAGTACGAGAAGTCAAAGTGTTGTTCCACTCCAGCCAGGTGAAGGTCGCGTTTGACGAGAACCAGGTACAGGAGGAGTTGCTGCGAAGCCTGATGGCGAAGCTGGGTTATCCGGTGCTCACGGGAGGAGGGCATGGCGATGGCCAGGCATCGTAAAGCGGCGGCGTTGTTGGCATCGGGTTTGCTGCTGGCCCTGGCGGGTGGTTTCCACCTCCTGGGATGGGAGGTGGCCCGAAGCGGCGCGCTGCTGCTGGCCTCTGCGATATCCGGCTGGACCATCGCGGTCAAAGCACTCCAAGCCCTCCGCTTGCGAACCTTCAGCATCGAGCTGCTGGTGACGATCGCGATGATCGGTGCGGTGATCTTGGGCGAATACGTCGAGGCGGCCGCGGTAGCCTTTTTGTTCCGGCTGGGGGCGTACCTTGAGGCCATCACGCTGGGGAAGACGCGTTCCGCCTTGAAAGCCTTGATCGATCTGGCGCCGGCTGAAGCTATCGTCCTGCGGGACGGCGCTCAGGTCAAAATGCTCGCGTCCGAAGTGGAGCGGGGGGACCGGGTGCTTTTGCCCTCCGGCAGCAAAATCGCAGTCGACGGCCGGGTCGTTTCCGGCCAGGCCCTCGTTAACGAGGCGGCGATTACCGGCGAGCCGGTTCCCGTGGCCAAGCAGGTTCACGACCGCGTGTTCAGCGGAACGACCGTGGATACGGGATACCTCGAGGTCATCGCCGAGCAGGTCGGGGAAGATACCACTTTTGCCAAGATCATCGAGCTGGTGGAAGAAGCCCAGGAATCCAAAGCGAAGACGCAGAAATTCCTGGACAAATTCGCTTCCTACTATACGCCGGGCATGCTGCTGCTGGCGGTTCTGGTCTACTTCGTCTCTCGAAATCCCGAACTGGCGCTGACGTTTCTGGTGATCGCTTGCCCGGGTGCTCTGGTGATTTCCGCACCGGTGTCGATGGTAGCCGGTTTGGGGAACGGAGCCGCGAACGGCTTGCTGGTCAAGGGCGGGGAGGTTCTGGAAAACCTGGCCAAGGCAGATTTGGTCGTATTCGACAAGACGGGGACATTGACGGAAGGAAGACCCGCCGTGGTGGCGATCACCACCTTTGGAGGTACCCCGGAACGAGAGTTGCTCGCATTGGCGGCCGCGGTCGAAGCGGCATCGGAGCATCCGCTAGGGCAGGCCATCGTGAATGCCGCGAAGGAGCGGCAAGGGGAACTCACGGAACGCCCGGAGCAGGTTGAGGTGCACAAAGGAAGCGGGATTCGCGGAACGGTCCGCGGGCAGAACATCCTGGTCGGGAAGCTGGCGTGGCTGGACGGGTTAGGCATTGTCATTAACGAGGCTGGACAGAAGGAGGCAGAGCGCCAAGAGATGCAAGGTTATACGGTCGTGTTCGCGGCAGCCGGGGGGACGTTGATCGGTATGATCGCCATCGCCGACCCGGTACGCCTGGAAGCGCAGGAAGCGATCCGTGGACTTAAGCGGGAGGGCTTGAAGCGGGCATTGATGCTGACCGGCGACAACCGGCATGCCGCCCGACAAGTCGCGGATCGGGTCGGGATCGACCAGGTATACGCCGGACTGCTTCCGGCCGAGAAGGTGGCGCATATCCAGGAATGGAAGCGGCAGGGCTACCGCGTCGCCATGGTTGGCGACGGCATCAACGACGCTCCGGCCATCGCCGCCGCTGACATCGGGATGGCGATGGGAGGAACGGGGACGGACGTCGCGATTGAGACGGCGGATGCGGTCATCATGACCGACCGGCTGGATAAACTAGTCTACGCCCGCCGGCTGGCGAAGCGCACGGTCCGCAACATGAAGCAAAACGTATCGTTTGCCGTGGCGGTCGTGGTTCTGTTGCTGGCGGGCGTAGTAACGGAGCATATTTATCTGGCCTCGGGAATGTTTATTCATGAATTCAGCGTGATTCTGGTGATTCTGAACGCCCTTCGTCTGACGCGTCGCGGTCGCGGCTCGGGTCGGGCTGCGGGTCCTAACGCAGAACCGAACGCGATTACAGCCGTCTCAACCGCTCAAGGATGTCTTCCGGATCGGGGCGCTTCATGAAATCCGGTTCGACATAGGCGGAACGGACGATGCCCGATTCGTCGATCATAAACGTGGACGTAATCGGCAGGATCCAGCGGTTGGTGGCATTGTATTCCGCCAAATCCAAGCTGAATTTGTTCAAGAAGATGTCCTGTATGTAATCCGGCACATCATACAAAATGTTGTACGCCGCTGCGGTCAGCCCATTCGTATCGCTCAGTACCTGGAACTGCAAATCTTCCTTCTCTTTCTGGGTCAGGGTATTATCGGGACTTTGCGGACTCACGGCAATCAAACGGCCGCCGATCGCTTCGATTTGCGGCAGCACCTTCTGATACGCACGCAGCTGCATGTTGCAGAACGGGCACCAGCCGCCCCGATAGAAGGTCAGCACAACCGGACCCTGGGACAATTCGTCATAAAGATTCACGGGTTGGCCCAGCGAGTTGTTCAAAGTGAAATCCTTCGCTTTCTGGCCCTCTTGCAGGCCGTATGCTTTGCCCGCTTGCTGCTGTCCATGGATCAAACGGAACAATTCGTTATACACATCGGCCGGGGTATTTGCAATAAACTCTTGTCTCATTTGATCCAGGGTTTGCGTGAACGTCATCTTCATACACCTCATTTAGTTGGATACGGTAGCCCATTCGCGGTACGGTTGGTCCATCCGTTCGTTATTTTTTGGAGTGATCACTCCATTTTTAAGTTGACCTCATTCTATTTAAATTTTTTTGGATTGTCAACTCCATTTTTTGAAATTACGAAAAAACCCCGCAACCAGGCGATTTCCGCCGGTTGCGGGGACTAAGGTTCGTGGAATTTCCCTCCTTCAGTGTGGCCTGAATCCGGACCCAGCGGCACACCGCTACTAGACGAGATAGGAGCGGATATGCTCCAGCATCGCGTCGAGTACGGCCTCCAGCGCGCAGATATCCTTGCGAACCTGCGTCATCAGCAGGCCGCCTTGCAGCGCGGTCAACAGCGCCAGCGCCAGCCGGTCCGGATCGGCGTCGGCACGCATTTCCCCGCGCTCCCGCATCGCACGCAGCCCTCGGCTGATCGCCTGCTCCCACTGCAGGAAGCCCTCGGCCAGCGCCGACCGGGCTGCCGGTTCCATGTCCGCCAGCTCGCTGGCCAGCGAACCGATCGGGCAGCCGCCCTGATATTCTCGGTCGACCTGCAGTTGGATAACGGCGTCGCGCCAAGTTTGCAGCGCCTCCATGCTGTCCAGATGGCTAAGCAAGGGCTCTTGTGCGCCCAGCACCTGCTCGGTCTGGAACAGGATAACCGCCTGCACCAGTTCCCGCTTCTCCTTAAAATAGTGATAGAGCTGCGAGGAGCTGACCTTGGCCTCCTTCTGCACGTCCTCCACGCTCGTTCCGGCGACCCCGCGTTCGAACATCAGTCCGGCGGCAGCTGCGACGATGCGGCGGCGCGTTTCGATTCCTTTTTTCGTAAGCTTCTGTTCCGGGTTTGTTGTTATGATCGTGGTTTTCATGGTCTTAGTATAGCAAAAATGGAGTCATCCATCCAGAAATGAATGACGTCCATCCGGTGCAAACTAGGGGGGCGAGATGATGTGTTGTGAAGGAGGTCAACCCTATGAAACCTAACGCGAAGGACCGGATTCGCCTCATGAGAGTGGCGTTTCTGCTGCTTGCGCTTTGGGCGTTACCGCTTTCGGCCGAAGCAGGAAGCGCGGCGGCTTCTCCGCCGGATCGCCTTCCCGCCTCGCTGCTGGCCAACCTGCGTCAGGGCGGCTACGTGATTTACGTCCGTCACGGCGAAGCCAACCTCGGCGAGGACCGGCCCGGACTGCGGCCGGAGGATTGCGCGGCGCAGCGCAATTTGTCCGCCGCCGGTCGCGGCCAGGCGCGCCGGTTCGGCTACGCGCTGCGGGAGCAGGGCGTCCCGGTGGCGACGCCGGTCCTGGCCAGCCCGCTGTGCCGCACGCGGGAATCCGCCGCGCTGGCCTTCGGCCCCGCCCGGGTGCGGACCGAGCCGGCGCTGTTGGGGCTGGCGCGGTTAGGCGGCCCCGGCGGTACGGCAACGCCCGCGGAGCGGGAGGCAGCCTTGCGCGCGCTGGACGCGCTGCTGGAGGCGCCGCCCCCGGCCGGCGCCAACCGCGTGATCGTCGCCCATAGCTTCCCGCCGGGCGTCGGGTTGGGCCCGCTCCCCGAGATGGGAGCGGTGATCGTGCACCCGCGCGGCCGGGGGCAGGGCTACGACATCGTGGCCCGCGTCCCGTTGGACGCTTGGGCCAGCCTGCCGGCCCGGTAAGCCTGGCCCGGTAGGCGATGCAACGCAGAAGCTCCAGACCGCTATGGTGGTCTGGAGCTTCTTTTTCGGAAATCGAGCCCCGCATTATG
>NZ_JAKSXN010000055.1 GCF_022427145.1 Paenibacillus timonensis | reverse complement strand
GGTCGAAACGCTAACGGACACCAGAGACGCTATTGACCTGCATATGTGTGCGATCGCATTCTAACGGATCCAGAAGACGTTATTTCGGACAAAATGGGGAAAATGGACGTCGCGATAGCCAAATAAGGGCGGTGGAGTCCGTTAGAACGGGAAATAGCCGGGAAATGAACAAATAAGGTTATTTCGGTCCGTTACTTATGGTTTGTGGGGTACCCGCAGGGATCAGCAGAGGTACTCGAACCAACTGCAGCATACGGACCAACTGAGGCTGTCGAACCAACAGGTGCAATAGGAACAACGGAGGCTCTCGGATTGTCGGATGCACATGGAGCAACATTAAGCTCCAGGTTACCAATGCGTCCCCTCCCTGCAAAACGGGCAACAGAACCAACACGGACCGTTATGGTCGGAGACACTGACCAGGTCAAGACGAAAGGAACTCAATTATGGCAAAAGCAAAATTCAAATCCGGCTTCGTGGCGATTATCGGGCGGCCGAACGTGGGCAAATCCACGCTAATGAACCACATCATCGGTCAGAAAATCGCCATCATGTCCGATAAACCGCAAACGACGCGGAATAAAATTCACGGCGTCTATACCTCGGAATCGATGCAGATCGTTTTTCTGGATACGCCGGGGATCCATAAACGCCAATCCAAGCTTGGCGACTATATGAACACGACGGCGCTCAACACGCTTGGCGAGGTCGAGGCGGTGTTGTTCCTCGTCGATGCCGCGGAAGGATTGGGCGGCGGGGACCGTTTTATCATCGAACGGTTGAAGGATTTGCGGACCCCGGTCATCCTGGTGCTCAACAAAATCGACCGCGTGGAGCCGGAGCAATTGCTGCCTCTGATCGATGAGTACAGCAAGCTTCACTCGTTTAGCGAAATCGTGCCGATTTCGGCGATGCACGGGAACAACGTCAATACGCTGTTGGAGCAAATCGGCAAGTATCTCCCGGAAGGCCCGCAATATTATCCGGAAGATCAGGTTACCGACCATCCGGAGCAATTCGTCTGCGCCGAGCTGATCCGGGAGAAGATCCTGCATCTGACCCGCGAAGAAGTGCCGCACTCCATTGCCGTCACGATCGAAGATATGTGCGTGCAGGAGAACGGCGTGGTGAACATTTCCGCGGTGATTTTCGTCGAGCGCGATTCCCAAAAGGGGATTATCATCGGTAAACAGGGGGCTTTGCTGAAGGAAGTCGGCAAGCAGGCTCGGCACGACATCGAGAACCTGCTGGGTTCGAAGATTTTTCTCGAGTTATGGGTGAAGGTCAAGAAAGACTGGCGCAACCAGGAACGGATCCTGAAGGACCTTGGATTCCACAAGGACGCTTAAAGGGATAATATTTCAATGTAAGTTCAAAAAGTCGGCTTTATGAACCTCCTTTATACTGGGAGTTATTGCAACGCATAGATCCCGTCTATGCGCACATCCTATCTTTGAAGATGCAGGCGTCATTTCCGAAGAAAGGGTGAATACGAATGCGAGATTTTTCGTGGAAGTATTTTGCAATGACTGGAGATGTCGATGCTTACTTGCTTTATAAGGAAGCTAGCGGCCCGAATGAGGAGGAAGCTGCGGCTGCCGAAGAGCTGATCGTAGAGGAAGAAGCCGAGTAACACCGATCTGGCGGGAGAGGCGAGTTTGGGGGAAATGAAATGCTCTACAGAGTGGAAGGAATCGTTATCCGCAGCATGGACTATGGGGAAGGCAATAAAATTATTACATTATGCACCGAAACGAGCGGAAAAATCGGGGTACTGGTGCGCGGCGCCAAAAAGGTCAAGAGCCGCCACGCCGCCCTGACGCAGCTTTTCACACATGGAGAATACGTGTTCTTCCGCCAAAACGGCGGTTTGGGGACCTTAAATCAGGGTGAGATGATCGAATCTCACTTTTCTTTGCGTGAGGACCTTTTTTTGGCCGCGTACGCCTCGTATGCCTGCGAACTGCTGGATAAGACGCTGCAGGACGAGGAGGTCGGCAGCTTCTGGTATACCCAGCTAAAGGCTTGTCTCGAGGGCCTATCGTCCGGCAAGGACCCGCAGATCGTCATCCATTTGTTTGAGATGAAAATCTTGCAGGCAGCAGGTTACGGCCCATCGTTCGAGAGCTGCGTCTCCTGCGGCCGGGTCGACGATTCGCCTTATGTCAGCCCGAGGTTGGGCGGGAGGTTATGCAGAGCCTGCCGTCATCAGGATCCAGCGGCGATGCAAGTAACGCCGGGGGTGCTTAAACTGCTCACGCTGTTCGAAAAAATGGACCTGCGCCGTCTCGGAAACGTAGAGGTCAAGGAGGAAACGAAGCAGGAGCTGAAAACCGTGATGCGGGCCTTTATGGATATGCAACTCGGGCTCAAGCTGAAATCGCGCCATTTTCTCGATCAGCTGGACAAGTATGAAATTTGACGAACAAGATAAAATTAGTTAATATATAAAAGAATTTCTGTGCGTTGAACGGGAAGAGTAACGAGGCAAGGTCTATCAAGTCAGCTTAAGAGGCTGACCAAGCGACCGGGGGTGGTGAGAGCCCGGATAGATGGTCTTGTGAAACGGCAGCCCGGGAGCATGAACCGATCGTGAAAAGCGGATTTGCCGGCGAAGGTCACCGATAGGCGGCCACGGCGAATCAAGTAGGGTGGAACCGCGGGAACTCTTGTATGAGGATTGACTCTTACAGCTCTCGTCCCTACGTCTGACAGCAGGCGTAGAGGCGGGAGCTTTTTATATTTAGCCTCTTGGCTCATGCTTGCTGAACAAACCTGAAGGTTAGGAGATGAGGTTCGCCAATGAGTATTAACTTTCAACAAATGATTCTGACGCTGCAGCAGTTCTGGGCAGAACAGAATTGCATCGTCGTGCAGCCGTATGACGTGGAAAAAGGGGCAGGTACGCTGAACCCGATGACGTTCCTGCGTTCGATCGGTCCGGAGCCGTGGAACGTAGCCTACGTTGAGCCTTCCCGGCGCCCGGCGGACGGCCGTTACGGGGAGAACCCGAACCGGTTGTACCAGCATCACCAGTTCCAGGTGATCATGAAGCCATCGCCGGACAATATCCAGGAGATTTACCTGGAGAGCTTAAAGCGGCTTGGCATCAACCCGCTGGAGCATGACATCCGTTTCGTGGAAGACAATTGGGAGCATCCAGGCTTGGGCGCTTGGGGCCTCGGCTGGGAAGTTTGGCTGGACGGCATGGAAGTGACGCAGTTTACTTATTTCCAACAGGTCGGCGGGATCGAAACCAACCCGGTGGCCGTGGAGATTACTTACGGTATGGAACGCTTGGCCTCCTATATCCAAGACAAGGAGAATGTGTTCGACCTCGAATGGGTGGACGGCACGTCGTACGGCGATGTTTTCCATCAGGCGGAATATGAGCATTCCAAATATACATTTGAAATCTCCGACGTGAAAATGCTGTTTACTTTGTTCAACATGTACGAGCAGGAAGCGGGCAAAGCAATGGAGCAGCATCTGGTGTTCCCGGCTTACGACTATGTGTTGAAATGCTCGCATACGTTTAATCTGCTGGATGCCCGCGGCGCGATCAGCGTGACCGAACGGACAGGGTATATCACGCGGGTGCGGAATTTGGCACGCCAGGTTGCCGCGACCTATTTGGAGGAACGCGAGAAGCTCGGCTTCCCGATGCTTCAGAAAGGGGGTGCCGCACGTGGCTAAGGATCTGCTGTTCGAAATCGGATTAGAGGAAATGCCGGCCCGGTTTATCCGCGGCGCGATGGAGCAATTGAAGGAGCGGACGGTCAAGTGGCTGGAGGAATCCGTCATTCAGCACGGAGCGGTGGAAGCTTATGCGACTCCGCGTCGTTTGGCTATTCTCGTCAAAGACGTGGCCGAGAAGCAAGAGGACGTGCATGAGGAGGTCAAAGGACCTTCGCGTAAAATCGCCCTCGACGAAAACGGCGAATGGAGCAAAGCGGCGCTTGGTTTTGCACGCAGCCAGGGAGCCAGCCCGGAACAGTTTACGTTCCGCGAGGTTGGCGGCACCGAATATGTTTACGTCAGCAAGAGCCGGATCGGCGTAGAGACGTCAAGCCTTGTCGCCGAGGGATTGCTGGGCATTTTGCAGGCGATGAATTTTCCGAAGAACATGCGTTGGGGGAATTACGACTTTAAATTTGTTCGCCCGATCCGCTGGATGGTGGCGTTGTTCGGCAAAGACGTCATCGAGCTGGAAATCGCCGGCGTGAAGTCCGGCAACGTTACGCGGGGACACCGGTTCCTCGGAGCCGAAACGGCGATTGAACAGCCTGCAGCTTATGTGGAAACGCTGCGCGCCCAGCACGTGATCGCCGACGTAAACGAACGTCAGACCTTGATTCAGAATCAAATCGATGCGTTGGCAAAAGAAAAGGGCTGGCATATCGCCGTGAAAGAGGATTTGCTGGAGGAAGTGCTGTTCCTGGTGGAGACGCCAACTGTGTTGTTCGGCACGTTCGAGGAATCGTTCCTGAACATTCCGCAGGAGGTGCTTATCACCTCGATGCGCGAGCATCAGCGGTATTTCCCGGTGCTGAACGAGCAAGGCAACCTGCTTCCTTACTTCGTGACCGTGCGCAACGGTAACAACGCTTCGCTGGACGTGATCGCCCGCGGCAACGAGAAGGTGCTTCGCGCTCGCTTGTCCGACGCGAAATTCTTCTATGAGGAAGATCAGAAGCTGGCGATCAAGGACGCGTTGTCCAAGCTGGAAAGCATCGTGTTCCATGACGAGCTCGGCACGATCGGGGACAAGGTGCGCCGCATCCGCCGCAATACGGAGAAGCTGTCGACGATGCTTGGCACCGACACCGGGACGGCAGAAGCCGCCGCACGTACGGCGGAGATCTGCAAATTCGACCTGGTGACGCAAATGGTTTATGAATTCCCTGAATTGCAGGGGGTTATGGGCGAGGATTATGCCCGTAAAGCCGGCGAACCCGAAGCCGTGGCGAGAGGCGTGTTCGAGCATTATCAGCCGCGATTTGCCGATGATGCCGTACCGGCTTCTTCCGTAGGCTCGATCGTCAGCATCGCCGACAAAATCGATACGATCGCCGGCTGCTTCTCGATCGGCATTATCCCGACCGGCTCGCAGGATCCGTACGGGCTGCGCCGGCAAGCGGCCGGTATCGTGCAGATTATCGTCGAACACCAACTGACCGTTTCGTTGACCGATATTTTCAAGCTGGCGCTGGAGACGCATCAGCAATTCCGCGGACTCAAACGCAGCGAAGAGGAAGTCTTGAAGGATCTGATGGAATTCTTCGGCCTGCGCGTCAGAAAGACGCTTTCGGACGAAAATCTCCGTTATGACGTCGTGGATGCGGTCTTGTCGGCCGGCTATGATGACGTCGTCTCTTCGGTAGCTCGCGGCAAGGCGCTGATGGAAGCCGTAGTTGCGAAGGAAGACTTCAAATCGACCGTCGAATCGTTTGGACGGGTCAGCAACCTTGCGGCGAAAGCAACCGGCGAGAAGGTTCGCTCCGATCTGCTGGACGAACCGGCGGAACAAGCGCTGTATGAAGCATGGCGTTCGGTCTCCGGCAAATACCGGGATACGCTCGCTTCGCGCGACGCTGCCGGCGCGTTGGAGCTGATCGGCGGATTGAAGGAAGCAATCACGGTGTTCTTTGAAGCCGTGATGGTCATGGCCGAAGACGATGCGATTCGGACGAACCGCTTGGCGCTGCTGGCCGCAATCGACGAAGATCTCAAGGCGTTTGCTGATTTCGGCAAACTGGTTTGGGCATAATATAGGAAGTCAAACGAGTGTGTGGCTGACGGCTAGCGAAGGGCTTGCCGTCAGCCATCCCTCGCTTATCGGCAAAAATCGCTAAGATTCGGCTCGTCCTTGTTTAGATTCGGCCGATTCGAGGTTATATTGTATTACATGGAGGCATGGAGGATGCGGATCGTCGTCGATGGGGATTCCTGTCCGGTCAAGGCGGAAATTGCCGACACGGCGGGCAGGTTCGGCGTACCGGTGATCATGGTGGCTTCATATGATCATGTATTGCAGCCGGAGCCGGGAGTGGAAGTGGTTCAGGTTGACCGTAGCGGACAAAGCGCGGATTTGTATATCGCCGCCCATGTGGAGAAGGGCGATATCGTCGTGACCCAGGACTACGGCCTGGCGGCACTGGTGATCGCGAGAGCTTGTCACGGATTATCCCCGCGCGGCGACGTCTACCATGCAGGCAATATCGACTATTTGCTAGAGCGCCGCCATCATCAAGCGAAGGCTAGGCGGGCAGGGCACCACGGCAAGGGACCGAAGCCGTTTACCGGCGAAGACCGCGAGCGGTTTACGGCCGCGTTGTCAAAACTTTTGTCGCGTTTGCAGGAGAATGTATAGTTTTAGCGAATTACTATTTACGTGTCACCCGAGAACATCGAAATGTCGGTGATTTTGACAAATTGACGATTCTCACGCGTGAAAGATGAAGGTGAATGGGATGAGTACCGGGCGTGGCATTCCGGAGGAAGTCATCGAGGCGGTTCTGCGTCAGCACGATATCGTCGACACGGTCAGCAAGCACGTTCATCTAACGAAACAGGGGAAGTACATGAAGGGGTTATGCCCGTTCCATTCAGAGAAAACCCCGTCGTTTACGGTCACACCCGAACGCCAAATCTTCCATTGTTACGGCTGCGGCAAAGGCGGGAACGCCATCAAATTCAGGATGGAAATCGAAGGATTAACCTTTCCCGAGGCAGTCAGAATCATGGCGGAGGAGGCCCATATCCCTTATGAGGATAAGGGTAGGGATTACGGTGATGCACCGCGTAACCAGGAGTTGGAAGAGCTGCTGCAGGCCCACGAATGGTCCTCCAAGCTTTATCATTACTTGCTGAAGAACACCGAATACGGCAAGCCGGCGATGGAGTATTTGAAATCCCGCGGCTTTACCGACAAAGCCATCGATACGTTCCAGATCGGTTATGCACCCGCCAGATGGGATACGCTCGTCCAGTTTTTGGACAAACGATCGTTTAATCTGGAAGCGATGGAGAAGGGTGGATTGCTTTCGTCCAGGCAAGACGGATCCGGATTCGTGGACCGTTTCCGCGATCGGGTCATTTTCCCGCTGCACAACCGAAGCGGCAAAGTCATCGCGTTTGCGGGAAGAGTGCTTGGCGACGGACAACCGAAATATTTGAACTCGCCGGAAAGTAAGCTGTTTACCAAAAGCCGAGTTCTCTACAATTTGCATCAAGCGAAGAACGAAATACGCAAGACGGGCCAAGTCGTCCTGTTCGAAGGATACGGCGACGTAATCAGCGCGTGGGAAGCCGGGGTTCACAACGGTGTAGCTACCATGGGAACCGCGTTAACCGAAAGCCATGCCGCCATCTTGCGGGGATTAGCCGAAGAAGTGCTGGTCTGCTATGACGGCGATTCCGCCGGACAAGCTGCCGCGCTAAAGAGCATCCCGATTCTCGAAGGCGCTGGTTTTGTTCAGGTAAGAATCGCATTGCTCAGCGAAGGGCTGGATCCCGACGAATTCATTCAGAAGCACGGTGCCGAACGGTTCCGCCATCAAGTTTTGGACGGCGCGGTTTCCTCCGTCAAATTTAGGCTTATATATCTGAGAAAAAACCATATACTGCTAGAAGAAGACGGAAAGATCGCGTATATCAAAGAGGCGATGCCGATTATTGCGGCGCTCTCTTCCCCAAGCGAACGTGAGATTTACTTAAAGGAACTCTCCGCCGATTTGCAGGTCTCGTTCGACAGCTTGAAGCAGGAATGCAACGAACTGAGAACGGTTATGCAAAAAAAGGCAGATGCCGGGGATAATAAGCCCGAAAGGTGGAATAATGGTAGGCATAAAAAAGGGCAGGCATCCATGCCGACGTTGCTGCCCGCTTTTCATGCGGCGGAACGGAGACTGCTTTCTTTCATGCTGCAGGACGAAGAGGTGTCCCGCTATGTAGGCGAACGCCTAGGGACAAATTTTAACATCGAAGATCATGTGGCGATAGCCGCTTATCTATACGCCTATTATGCGCAAGGCAAAACCCCGGATGCTAGCCGTTTTATTTCCTCGCTTCAGGATGAGCGGCTGGAGCAGACGGTCATTTCGATCGCGATGATGGATACGCCGGCCGAATGGACGACGCAAGAGCTGGACGACTGCATCCGCGAAATTCAGAAGGTGCCGCTGCTCGAACAGATCAAACGCAAAAAAGAGGAAATGGTATCGGCCGAACGGGCTGGAGATTTTATGCGTGCGGCGCAAATTGCAAGTGAGATTATTGCCCTAGAGAGACAGTAAGACGAACGGACTTTCGGTGATGTT
Organism: Paenibacillus timonensis; assembly: GCF_022427145.1. GTDB lineage: Bacteria > Bacillota > Bacilli > Paenibacillales > Paenibacillaceae > Fontibacillus > Fontibacillus timonensis. Next base: position 28,410 of record NZ_JAKSXN010000055.1, on the reverse strand, counting down.
TCTAGGGAGGAGGGAGCCAGATATGACGAATGACCAACATACTGAACTAGAAACGGAATTAACGCTGGATCAGGTACGGGATCAATTGATCGAACAAGGGAAGAAAAGGTCGTCCTTAACGTATAAAGAAATTATGGAGATGCTTTCGCCTTTCGATCAGGATCCCGAGCAAATGGACGAGTTTTTTGAACAATTAGCCGATCTTGGCATCGACGTCACCGGCGACGGGGACGAAGATCACCGGCGCGGTGATGGAGACGGCTCGCATGACGGCGACGATTTTAACTACGATGACGATCTCTCGCTTCCTCCGGGAATCAAGATCAACGACCCGGTACGGATGTATCTGAAAGAAATCGGGCGCGTGCCGCTGTTGTCGGCGGACGACGAGATGGAGCTCGCCAAACGGATCGAGAACGGGGACGAAGAAGCCAAACGCCGTTTGGCCGAAGCCAACCTGCGTCTGGTCGTCAGCATCGCCAAGCGTTATGTCGGCCGCGGCATGCTGTTCCTGGATTTGATCCAGGAAGGAAACATGGGTTTGATCAAAGCCGTGGAGAAGTTTGACCACAAGAAAGGCTTTAAATTCAGTACCTATGCAACCTGGTGGATTCGTCAGGCCATTACCCGGGCGATTGCCGACCAGGCCAGAACGATTCGGATCCCGGTTCATATGGTTGAAACGATCAACAAACTGATCCGGGTATCCCGGCAGCTGCTGCAAGAGCTGGGACGCGAACCTACGCCGGAGGAAATCGCTGCGGAGATGGAGCTTAGCGTGGAGAAGGTCCGGGAGATCATGAAGATCGCTCAAGAGCCGGTTTCGTTGGAAACGCCGATCGGGGAAGAAGATGACTCCCATCTCGGCGACTTTATCGAAGATCAGGAAGCCTTGGCTCCGGCGGACGCAGCGGCGTACGAGCTGCTGAAAGAACAGCTGGAGGACGTGCTGGACACGCTCACGGAACGCGAAGAGAATGTGCTCCGTTTGCGGTTTGGACTCGATGACGGCCGCACGCGCACCCTTGAAGAAGTCGGGAAAGTATTCGGCGTCACCCGGGAGAGAATCCGGCAAATCGAAGCAAAAGCGCTCCGCAAGCTGCGCCATCCTAGCCGCAGCAAGCGGCTGAAGGACTTCCTCGAATAGGCGTAACCGCCTGCAACCTTGACCTTCTGCAGCCAAGCAGCAAGGTCATTTTTGTTGAACAACATGTCCGTTTTCCAGATGACGTCTGTTGTTGCACGCAATCTTACGGTACCTAGTTGGTCCGTAACGGACCGTAAAGACCTTATTTGCGGATTTTCCGGCGATTTTCCGCTGTAACGGACTCAAGAGACCTTATTGGTTTCCCATTGCTTACATGTGGCTGCTTTTGGCCGAAATAAGGTCTCCTCAGTCCGCTAGAATTCGGAACTCCCCAAAAACGGATCGATAACGTCTCTAGTGTCCGTTAGCCGTCCGCGAAGGCACGGGTGAATTCAAGATTCGACGCCGCATCCGCTTCTCTGCTTCTGCTTCGTGATCGAAAGATGACTTTTTGAACAACCATTTCAATAAAAAGTTCAAAAAGTCAGGTTTGGAGCACCGAGAAGGTTGGATGAAGCTAGGGACTGAGCAGCGCAGCGTAGCTGGAGGCTACGTGAGCAGCGGAAGGCCCGGGTGAATTCAAGATTCGACGCCGCATCCGCTTCTCTGCTTCTGCTTCGTGATCGAAAGATGACTTTTTGAACAACCACATGGGAGAAGGTGTTCAGTTGGATCAGGAGAAACGCAAGATCATCCTGAAGGAAATCGATCATTGGCGGAGAAGCCGGCTATTGCCCGAGCAATATTGCGATTTCTTGGAAAACCTATATAAAGACCAGACCGAGGGATCGTCATCCCGCCCAGGCTTCTCGCTAAAAACACTGATTCAACAGGGAAGCCTGAAACTTTGGTCCCTTTCTTTTGGAATAATTTCCTTCTTTTTCTTTATTGTTTTTTATTTTAACGTTTTTCCCTGGGGTTTGCAAATCGCCGTAACGCTGCTGCTTTCTGCGGCATGTTATGGCCTTGCCGCTCATTATCGGCGCGACAAAGCGCTGTTCTCCATGTCGATGGCCGGATTAGGCAGCTTGCTGTTGCTGGGCTTCGGAAGCTGGATCATCGCCATCCAGGGATGGCCGCCCGGCATCGGTACGACGCTGCTAGTCGCCTTTTGCGGGTTCGTCTGGCTCGTCTTGGGGTACGCGCTGCGATTTGGCATCATCAGTTACAGCGGCTTTGCCTGCGGCATGCTGCTGTATGCGTTTTTGCTCGGGCAAACGAACCCCGGCGCATCCTGGGGGATGCTTCAGGTGTTTTGGCTGCCGCTGGCCGCGATCTTTTTCTGGCTGAGCTGGTTGGGGCATCATCGGTTAAAGGCGCTGGCTCCCGTATTTTTCTCCGTTTCCGTCTCGTTATGGTTCATGCCGGAAGCGGATGCTTTCCTGTTGCGGGACGCTGAGGTTGCCGCTATGCCGGCGTTGATTCTGCTTAAGCTCGTAGCGGCATTTCTCCTCTTGTTTGGACTACGTAAAAAATGGGTGGTGTGGATAACTTCATGAAATTGTCAGCTAGATTGCAGCTTATTGCCGACTGGCTCCCGGACGGATGCCGGTTCGCCGATATCGGCTCGGACCACGCGCTGCTGCCTGTAGCCGCCGTACGCAGCGGGCGGGCGATTTTCGCCGTCGCCGGCGAAGTGAACGACGGCCCGCTGGAAGCGGCGCGCCGCCAGGTAGCCGAATCCGGGGAAACGGGGCGCATCTCCGTCCGCAAAGGCGACGGACTTGCCGTCATCGCCCCCGGCGAAGTGGACGCGATCACGATCGCCGGGATGGGCGGCGCGTTGATCGTTTCGATTTTAGACGAAGGCCAGGCGAAGTTGGCCGGCGTTAAGCGGCTCGTGCTGCAGCCGAACGTCGGCGGAGAATTCGTCCGCCGCTGGCTGCTGGAGCACGATTGGTATTTGGCCGAAGAGGCTATCCTGGAGGAAGACGGCAAAATTTACGAAGCGATGATGGCCGAAGCCCGGCCCGATGCGGGGGAGCGAAACGCCGAACTGTACCGCGAACGGGAGTTGGCGGGGAGTGGGGTCCGCTTGACCCGCGAGTTGCAGCTATTGATGGGGCCGAGATTAACGGCGGCTCCGAACGAAGTCTTTTTCGCAAAATGGGAATCGGAGCTGCGTAAGCTGGAGAGCATTCGACGGTCGGTTGCCTCGTCGGCACTGGAGGCGTCCCGTCAGAAGGAAGCGGAGTTGACCCGGCTATCGGAGCAGTTAATGGAGGTGTTGGCATGTTTGCCAAAGGACAAACCGTAGTGCAATACGTGGAGCAGTTGGCTCCCAAGCACGTAGCGATGGAAGGGGACAAAATCGGACTCCAGCTGGGCAGCCTGCAGAAGGAGATCCGAAACGTGCTGGTGGCGCTGGACGTGAACGAGGAGGTGGTTAACGAGGCCATTTCCCTGCAAGTGGACCTGATCGTCGCCCATCACGCCATCATCTATTGCCCGCTGGCCCATTTGCAAAGCGATACGCCGATGGGCAAGGTGTACGAGAAGCTGATCAAGCACGATATCGCCGTGTATATCGCCCATACGAATCTCGACGTCACGGACGGCGGGATGAACGATTGGATGGCGGAAGCCCTGGGAATCGAAAGCTCCGGTTCGCTCGAAGACGTTCACACGGACAACCTATACAAGCTGGTCGTCTTTGTTCCGAAGGATCACCACGAGCAGGTGCTGAAGTCGATGCTGAACGCGGGAGCAGGCCATATCGGGAACTACAGCCATTGCAGCTTTAATCTCGAAGGATATGGCACGTTCAAACCCGGGGAAGGCACCGATCCGTTCATCGGGACGGAAGGGAAGTTGGAGCGGGTGGAGGAAGTGCGCATCGAAACGGTTGTACCGCACAGCCTGCGCAGCAAGGTCATTCAAGCGATGTTGAAGCAGCATCCCTATGAAGAGGTTGCTTATGACCTGTACCCGATGGACTTGAAGGGACGCACCTTCGGGCTGGGTCGGGTCGGCAAGCTGACGGAGCCGGTTACGCTGCGGGACTTCGTGCAGCGGGTCAAAGAGCGGCTGGAGGTGCCGATGGTTCGGGTCGTCGGCGATCTGGACCGGCCGGTTCGCAAGGCCGCCGTCCTGGGCGGTTCGGGCGGACGGTATTGGAGAAACGCCCAATTTCGCGGGGCAGACGTGCTCGTGACCGGGGACGTGGATTATCATACTGCCCAGGATGCCTGGATGGCCGGGGTCGCAATCGTTGATCCGGGACATAATGTCGAGAAGATCATGAAACCTCGGGTTGCCGCCTGGTTGTCCGAGAAACTGGCCGAGGACAAATACGCGACCCGCGTGCACGTTTCCCAGGTCAACACCGAGCCGTTCAGGTTCCTGTAATAAGAGGACAAAGGCAACAAAGCATACGCCTCCAAAGCTGGTAGGATACGTCAGGTTTACCGTCAAATCGCTCTTGTCAGCGTGCGGCAATGCCTGTATACTATCAAGTGTTGCCTTTCGAAAGTTTGACAGACAATCGCCGGCGGCTGAAGAGCCGCGGGAGGAAAGTCCGGGCTCCATAGGGCAGGGTGCTGGATAACGTCCAGTCAGCGCGAGCTGAAGGATAGTGCCACAGAAATGGACCGCCGATGGACGACTTCTCCACTTGTGGAGAGTGGTCACAGGCAAGGATGGAACCGAGGTGTAAGAGACCCCGAGGAACGCTGGTGACTTCGTTCCTGGTAAACCCCACTTGGAGCAAGACCTAATGGGACGCAGCTTCTTCGCGAAGCGGCCTTTGCCCGAGGCGCGTCCGGGTTGGTTGCTGGAGCCGCCCAGTAATGTGCGGCCTAGATAGATGATTGTCGCTCAAGGCGGGAGGGTAGTTCCCGTTATACCGCAACGAGTACAGAACCCGGCTTACGGCAAACTTTCAGCACTAAAGGGAACATGATCTATATCAATGGATAAAGCCTCCGCATTGCTTGGAATGAATTCCGGCGATGCGGAGGCTTTTGGTTTAGATGCGTTATTTGGCGCGATCCACGGCGCGATCCATTTTGCGCTGGATCGATTGTGGCCAGAACTGGAGCGGCGCTTCGCCGCCGCCAGCCGCCTGAAGCGCGGCATAGACGTCAATTTGCCCGTACCCGTAATATTTATCGCGTCCGGTATCTCCAAGATCGATCACGTTTTTCCGGATGATGTCCATGACCTCGGTGTTTTTCAACTCCGGATTCACGGATCGGATCAGCGCGGCGAGGGCTGCGACGTGCGGGCTGGCCATCGACGTGCCGGACAACGCTGCATATTGATTATCCGGATAGGTGCTGGCGATGCTTTCGCCCGGCGCCATGACGTCGATGTAATCGCCGTAATTCGAGAAGGAGGCTTTCTGCAGGTTGTAGTCCGTCGCCGATACCGACAATACTTCCGGATAGGCTGCCGGGTATCCCGGCCGTTCGGTATTGTCGTTGCCCGTAGCGGCGATCAGCACCACGTCCCGCTCAAAGGCGTATTTGATCGCCTCGTGGAGGAACTGGGCGTCGGCATAGTTGCCAAGGCTCATGTTGATGACTTTGGCGCCATGGTCCGTGGCCCAAATAATCCCTTGAGCCACGGAATACGTCGTACCGGAACCGGACTTGTCCAGCGCCTTCACCGGCAAAATCTTGCCGCCCCACATCATTCCGGCGATCCCTTCGCTATTGTTGACGTTGGCGGATATAATGCCGGCCACATGGGTGCCGTGCCCGACGTCGTCGGCCGGTTCCTTGTCCGGTTCGATGACGTTATAGCCCTTCAGCAACCGGCCTTGCAGATCGGGGTGCTTGAGATCCACGCCGGTATCGACGACCCCCACGATCACGTCATTGCTGCCTTTGGACAATTGCCAGCCGCGGTTCGTTTCGATGATCGGCAGATTCCATTGGTACTCGGAAAACAGCATATCGTTGGGTACTTCCGGCGTTTCTTCGGTATAGCCTGTATCGTCTTCGTTGAAGAAGCTCCCCGGATCGTCCCAAATGCTTCCTCCGGTTTCGTTGGTCAAATACAAATAATGCGGCTCGATGTACTTCGGCTGCCATTTGTTCAAAAAATACTGCCGAAGCTGTTTCATGTTCATCGTATCCGAACGGAAAATATAGGTGCTGTTCAGTTTGCGCGGCGGAGTACCGGAAATGTCCGCCATGATTTGCTTCATTTGCTCGGGACTCGGCTTGCTTTGGAACGTGACGACGATCTCGTTTTCGTAATAATGGCTCGCTTTCTCGTTGTCATGCCCCGTTTTTACCGTGATATCCTTTAGCGTGTCCGCATGCACCGATTCAACCTTGAATTTGCCTTCCTTCGGGTAAGGAATCAAGCGCAGGTTTTTGTGCTGGTGGTCCTGAACCCGCCCCAATATTCCGACGTCCATCACCGCGATGACCCCTTGTTTTTTACCTTTGGCCGGCTCAGCGGCAACGAAGTATTTCGGCTGCTTCTCCGGGAACGAAGGGGATTCGTAGGCCGTGGATTTATTCAGCGCTTTTTTGGCGTAGCTTACATACGTGTTCAACTGCTTTTTCTCTGCCGGATCCGGTTTGAAATCTTCTCGCCGAAATTGCTTGGTTCGCCCGGTTGCGGCATCGTACCACAGAATGGCTTGAAACTGTTTGTGGTCCTTTTGCAATTCCTGTGCAGAGCCGGGCAGCTTGCCGCCAGAGCTTTGGGAAAAGTCGGCTGCCAGGGAACGAAGGTGACCCCGGGCGTCCAATCGGGATAACCGTTCGGTTGCGGTCATGTCGCGCTTCAGCATGCTTTGCTTCAACTTTTGCTCCTCCGCCGGCTGCGGCACGGATAGCCGGTTTACGGTATTCCTCGGAGCGGTCTTGTCATTATCCGAGGACGGGAAAAGAAGCGAAACCGCTGCCACCGCGGCAGCTCCCGTCAACCCCAGGGCGGCCCATCTGCGCCATTTCATCGGTTAACCTCCTTTAAATATGTCGATAGCCATAGCGTGAGGTGATGTCCCTGTTTTTATTCCTTGAGGGATACCGAATTCGGATAAATTGTGTTACGATAATTTCGTTAATGACTATACCGATCATTACAGGTGAAGGAGAATTGTTCGCATGCCACAAGCCAATAACATCAGGCAGCTGTGTGAAGCCACCCGAGAGAAACTGAAACGTGCGGCCGAGAAGCTTGAAGCGTTCTTGAACCAGCATTCAATGCCGCAGCTTATGGAAGGCCAAGACGAAGACAGAGCATTGTTTTACCAAGGATTTTTGTCGGACCTGCGGCATTTGCTCGTGTTCAGTGAGGTTTGCTACGAGAAATTGGGCGTTGCCCTTCGTCGCGGGACCTTTGACGAGGAAGCTGCTGAAAAGGTGCTGTACCATGTGTATCATGACTGCGTGAATAACTTCTTCTATCCTAAAAATGAAAGCTATTCCGAAGACGGAAGATACGCTTATACCGGGCAGGACGCCATTCGGTTCCGCAAGAAGCCGATTCGCGCGGCGCGCGATATCGTGCTGGACATTACGGGAATTTTTGAGGAACTGCGCGATGACCTGACCTTTTATGAAAGCGATTATTTGACCCAACTGCGATTAAACCGTTCCGCCAAATAAAAAGGGAATGAACAAGAACGACAAGATGCCGGGATACCGGCATCTTTTTCTTTTGGGAACGATTTGCTAATCTCCCGGCGCATAAGGGGATGGAGGCGAGGAGAAAATGATACGCGAGGTGATCAACATGCCAAATGGGGAAAAACCCATGGTCAAATGTAGCGTATCCAACTGCACCTATTGGGGCGAAAAAAACGTGTGCAACGCCGACGTCATTATGATCGATGTCGACCAGCATGCGAACAGCCGTTATAAGGCGGAATTCGCCGGCGAATCGTTTGATACGGAACACCGCGACTCCGCTCCGTCGTCCGCCGCAACTTGCTGTCATACGTTCAAGCCGAAATCGAAGTCGTCGTAAGAAAACATCATTTAACGGAGGTGCTTTTGATGACGGATACCAAAACAGACAAACCGGAGCAGCCATCATCGGGCAATAGCCGCACCGACTATCCGCGCAAAGTTGACCGCGAGTACCGCGAGGAATATGCGGCCGAGGTTACGCCGGCAGGGACATTCAGCGGCAACGTAGTCCGCGGCGACAGATCTGAAGGAACCCGCGATCGCGATGCAAATCGGACCGAACGTGCTGACGGCGCGAATACCGCCGGGCGTACGGTAGGTTACGTCGGCGTTGGTTTGGGGATCGCTTCGTTGTTCATGTGGTCGATCATCCTGGGACCGCTGGCGGCCGTGATGGGCTTTTACGCCTACAGCCAAGGCAACAAAACGTCCGGAGCTTGGGCCATCGGCTTGGGGATCGTCTCGACATTGAGTTACTTCGTTCTTATGCCGTTTACCCGCTAACCTGTCGTCCTTTGGGGGCTGCCAGCGACGAAATTATGAACGTTTATACCACCGGGCTAACGTCGCCTTTTGGACGTTGGCCTTTTTCCCTTTTTGCGGCTTTTTATCGAAAAAGGTGGAACGAGGCGCGGAATGCGTGTAAAATATAGGCATTGAACTTGTTATTCCCCAAAGAGGAGCTTATCAGGCATGCAAATCGATCCGAGAACGATGGGACAGTGGATTCAACTTCAGTCCTTAAACCAATTGGACTTACAAGGAACGTCGGCGCAGCGGGCTTCCGGCGATATGGACGGCTCGTTGTTTGATATATTGCTGCAAGAAATGATGCTTGCGGAACAGGATGGGACCGTGGCGTCGTCCGAAGCTACCGGCACGGATACGCGTTCGGTACTGGAATCGCTTCAGGGGTATCTGGTTTCCGCCGGATTGAACGATACCGATCCATTGGACGGGTTATTTGCGGAAATGGTTCCGGGTTATGGGGCAGTCACCGCGCCGGGGACGGCGGGGAGCTCCCCGGAGCTTGCTGCGCAAGGCACGTCGGATCTGCAGTCTTTGATCACCCAGGCCAGCGCGAGATACGGGGTGCCGGAAAGCTTGATCAAAGCGGTGATCGCGACGGAATCTTCGTTTAACCCGCAGGCGGTTTCCTCTGCCGGTGCCAAAGGCCTGATGCAGCTGATGGACGGTACGGCGAGAGGGCTAGGAGTCAGCGATCCGTTTGACCCGGCGCAAAACATAGACGGAGGCACCAAATATTTGTCGTATCAGATCAACCGTTACGGCGGAGACGTCAAAACAGCACTTGCGGCTTACAACGCCGGTCCGGGAAGACTGCAACGGCTTGGAATCGGCAACGATGAGCAACTGATGGAGAAGTTCCATTTGCTGCCGCAGGAGACGCAAGGTTATATTGCCAAAATCATGAGAGCGCAGGCGAAATTCGAGGCGTAATCGGTTTACTCTATCGAAAATGGCGGTACATTATTTGAAAGATCAAATGGAAAACGCTCCGATCGCGGTTGTTTCGGGTATACGCGTTTTTCATTTGGTCTTTTTTGAGGTGAAGGTGAAGAGATGATCTATTTCGACCATGCCGCGACGACACCGCCTTACGAGGACGTCGCGAAGACCGTAGCGGAAGTGATGGCGCGACATTATGGGAACCCGTCATCGCTGCACCGGCTCGGCGAGGAGAGCGCCAAGCTGCTGGATAAAGCGAGGGAAGTCAGCGCTGCGGCGTTAGGAGTTCGGCCGCGGGAAATCGTGTTTACCGGCGGGGCGACGGAAAGCAACAATATGGCGATCAAAGGGGTTGCCCTTCAATTTGCCGGACGAGGCAAGCATTTGATCACGGCGGCGACGGAGCATCCATCCGTGCTCGAGAGCGTAAAGCAAATGGTTTCCTGGGGCTGGGAGGCAACCATCCTCCCGGTCGACGGAGACGGATGCGTGACCGTCGACCAGGTGCGGGCGGCACTGCGTCCGGACACCGTGCTCGTGTCGGTGATGCATATCAACAACGAAACCGGAACCGTGCAGCCGGTGGAGGAAATCGGCCGGATGCTTAAAACGGTTGCTCCGCGGGTGATGTTTCATGTGGACGGCGTTCAGGGCTTTGGGAAGCTGCCGTTATCCTTGGCTGACAGCGGCATTGATTTATACGGCTTGTCTGCGCATAAACTAAGAGGGCCCAAAGGCGTTGGGCTGCTGTACGTCCGCGAAGGGCTTCAGCTTGCGCCCCTGCTGGCTGGCGGGGGTCAGGAGGGGGGCTACCGTTCGGGGACGGAGAACATTCCTTATATCGTGGCTTTCTCTAAAGCTTTGCGTTTGGCGGCGGAAGGCCGGGAAGCTAGGTCAACGAAGCTGTATCGCTTACGGGAGCGGCTGACCCGAGGGCTTGCGGAGCTGACGGAGCTGACGGTGAATTCGCCTGCGCAGGGCGCCCCGCACATCGTGCATTTTTCTTATCCAGGGATGAAAGCGGAAGCGTTGCTGCACATGCTGGAAGAGGAAGGTTTTTTCGTATCCACCCGCTCGGCGTGCTCCTCCAAGCGAAGCGAACCGAGCCGCGTGCTGCTGGCCATGGGGAAATCCAAAGAAGTTGCTTCGTCGGGCATTCGAATCAGCCTGGGCGATGAACATGAAGAGCAAGATATTGACGCCCTGCTCGCCGCGTTGAGGCAATCGGTCAAGCGGCTGCAGGCTTTACGATAGGAGAGAAACATTAGATGCTGGAATATGATATGCTATTGCTTCGTTTCGGAGAAATTACCCTTAAGGGGCGGAACCGATCACGTTTCGAGAAGGTTGCGCATAAACACGTCAAAGCGTTGCTGCACCCATTCCCCCGCGCCGAAATCATCAAAGAATACGGGCGGATCTACATTGCGTTAAACGGAGAACCGCTTGCGCCGATCGTCGCTGCGATGAAGAACGTGTTCGGCGTCACTTCGATATCTCCGATCAAAGTCACCCCGTCCCGGTTGGAGGATATCCTTCGGACTGCGGTAGATTTCGTCAAGGAGCTGGGTGTCTCACCAGGCACGAGATTTAAAGTCAGTGCCCGCCGGGTCTGGAAGCCGTTCCCCCACTCGACGCAGGAGATGAACAAGCTGGTTAGCACCCCGATCCTGAACGCCTGCCCCGAACTGAAGGTGGACGTCCACGACCCCGAATTGGACCTCCGCGTGGAGATTCGCGAACAGGGCACCTACTTGTTCTGCGAGGTGATTCCCGGTGCGGGGGGATTCCCGCTGGGCACAAACGGCAAAGCCATGCTGCTGTTGTCCGGCGGCATCGACAGCCCCGTCGCCGGTTGGTCGGCGCTGCGGCGCGGACTGGAAATCGAATGCGTTCATTTCCACAGCTATCCGTTCACGAGCAAAAAAGCCGAACAAAAGGTCATTGATCTAGCCGCCGTGTTGGCACAGTTTGCAGGCTCAATCAAGCTGCACCTCGTCCCGTTTACCGAGATCCAAACCAAGCTGGCGCAATCCGGCCAGGATAACCTGATCATCACCCTGATGCGGAGATCGATGCTGCGCATCGCCACCAAGCTGGCCGAACGGAACGGGGCTTTGGCTTTGGTCACGGGAGATAGTCTGGGACAAGTGGCCAGCCAAACCTTATCCAGCATGAATGCGATCGGGCGGGTAACGGATTTGCCGCTGCTGCGGCCATTGGTGATGACGGACAAGGTGGATATTATCGCGATGGCGCAGCAGATCGGCACGTATGACCTGTCGATTTTGCCTTATGAGGATTGCTGCACGTTGTTCGTTCCGAAGTCGCCGGCAACCAACCCCAACCTGCACGTGCTCGAGAACGTCGAGCGCTCGATGGAGGATTTGGACGCAATGATTGCCAAAGCGGTGGAGGATACGGAAACGATCGTCATCCGGCCGGGCCGCCGCATCGTGCGGCGGGAGTCGACAGAGGAGCAAGTCGTGCAGGAAAACTGGTTTTAAGCATACAAAAACCCGCCCAGGCCATTCTTGATGGCTCGGGGCGGGTTTTGCGGTCTTCTAACGGGTTACCGGGTGAGTTTGATGGCTTTCCGTTTCCGTTTCCTTGCGATGCTGACGCTTCTTCATGTAACCGGCCAACAGCACGCCGGCGACGACAATGGCGATCAGCAGATAACGAAGAACCGGATTCTCCTCGAAGAAATGCAGGAAATGGCGTTCCTCGGTAATCATATTGGCGGCAGTATAAGCTAATACCGCCGCGCCGAGGTAGGCGATCCAAGGAAACTTGTCCAACAGTTTAATAAACAGGGTGCTTCCCCATACGACGATGGGGACACTGATCAGCAGGCCGATCACGACCAGGACCATGTGTTGTTTGGACGCCCCTGCGACCGCGATGACGTTGTCGAGCCCCATTGCCGCATCGGCGATGATAATGGTGCGAATGGCCGGCCAAAGCTTATCCTTGGCTTCGATGTTGTCATGCTCGCCTTCATCCGCAAGCACCTTGTAAGCGATAAAGATCAGCATCAAACCGCCTACCGCCAGCAGCCAGGGAATTTGCAGCAGCCAAACGACGATGAGGGTCGCGGCGATTCGCAGCAACACGGCACCGGCCGTCCCGTACAGGATCGCTTTCTTTTGAACCGAGTGGGGTAGTTTTCTTGCCGCCATCCCGATAACGATAGCATTGTCACCCGCCAGAATAAGATCGATAAAAATGATGTTGATCAGGGCGAGAAAAAAAGCAGCACTAAATAAGTCCACGTTATGTCACTTCCTCTATAGACGTATATACGTATTAAATCGCTAAAAGGATTCATTTGTCCAGAGTTGTTTTTGTAAAGTGGCATAGCTTGGCTCTATTCCTCATACAAGTTGTAGGGGAGGGATGAGCTTGGAACAATTGCTGCTGCTGTCGGAAATTTTGATCATCAATTTGGTGCTTAGCGGTGATAACGCCGTTGTTATAGCTATGGCCAGCAAGAATCTGCCGCTAAAGCAGCGCAAGCGGGCCGTATGGTGGGGGGCGCTGGGGGCGGTCGTGCTGCGTTGCGTTTTGACCTGGGTGGCCGTGATCCTGTTGAAAATTCCGTTTATCCATGCGGCAGGAGGCGTGCTGCTGGCCGCCATTGCCTTTAAGCTGCTGCTGCCGCAGGGGGAACATTCCCGCGTGGCTGGCGCAGGCTCGATGTGGAAAGCGGTGCAGACGATCCTCGCCGCCGATTTCATCATGAGCCTGGATAACGTGCTGGCGATCGCTGCGCTTGCGGAGGGCGATGTGTCTATCCTTGTGATCGGGATCGCCATCAGTATTCCGATCGTCGTGTGGGGCAGCAACCTCATCGCCGATTGGTTGCATCGTCTGCCGATCCTCGTTTATGCTGGCGCGGGCATCCTGGGATACACCGCAGGGGAAATGCTGCTGCAGGACCCTCAGCTCGGACCGGCGCTGGCAGCGGCCGCCCCCGCATTGGCACATGCCGTACCCGCGGTGACCGCCGCGGTCGTTATTATGTTCGGCTGGCTGCGAAAATATAACGCCGGGCGCGGTTAATACGCTTCGGCAGTTCCATCCACGCGATCCGAAAAAAAACATCGGGCCTAGGCCGTGGGCCGAGTGGTTTTTTGGGCAGATTTCATATAAACTGGAAGGGAAGGGGATGTCGTAATTTGCTGCGTCTTGTCCCTCATTGTCTTCTGGAAGGTGTGTGATGGATATGTCCGACAACAACAAGCTGACGACTGGCGTCCTGATTCTCGCTGCCGGAGTGATTATCCTGCTCGGAAAATTAGGGGTATTCAGTTTTCTTGGAAGGGCGCTTTGGCCGCTGCTGCTGCTGATCCCGGGGATCGTGCTGCATGTATGGCATTTTTGGCGTAAAGGCCCGGCGGAACTGCTGCTTCCGGGCGCAATTCTGGTCGTCTACAGCCTCGTGTTTTTCACTGGGGTCATCGGCGGATGGCAAACGCTGAAGTTTACGTGGCCGCTCTTTTTCCTCGGCCTGGCCGTCGGCCTGTTCGAATACGGCTATTTCTCGCCTCAGCGCCAGAACGGAATATTCATCGCTGCCCTAATTCTGGGGGCTTTCTCGGTCCTATTGCTCGGCTGGACGTTGTTCGCTTCCTCGATCGTCTATTTCCTGGCTGCGCTGCTGATTATTGCCGGGATCTGGCTGATCGCCGCTCGCGGAAACCGCCGCAAATCATGGTGAAGCAGGGATAGTTCTTGAAATATTCAAAATTTCACGTATAATATAAGGGATATGTCAAGCGTCGGCATTTGAGTCGACGCTTTGTTTTGTGGTTCATGAGGCTGCACTTGGTCCTGTCGACTAATAACCGTTCGAAGTGCAAACTTTATTTATACAACATCTCAATAATCTATAGAGACGAAAGGATATGGAGATAAACCTATGCATGAAAGAAACGAAATTCGCAATATTGCGATTATTGCCCACGTCGACCACGGGAAAACGACGCTCGTCGACAAGTTGCTGCAGCAATCCGGGATTTTCCGGGAAAACGAGGCGGTTCAAGAGCGGGCCATGGACTCCAACGATTTGGAGCGGGAACGCGGGATTACCATTTTGGCGAAAAACACGGCCATTACGTACAAAGATTATTTAATCAACATCGTGGATACTCCGGGACACGCCGACTTCGGCGGGGAAGTGGAACGGATCATGAAAATGGTTGACGGGGTGCTGCTCGTCGTGGACGCTTACGAAGGCTGCATGCCGCAGACGAAATTCGTGCTCCGCAAAGCGCTGGAGCATCATCTGACGCCGATCGTCGTCGTGAACAAAATCGACCGCCCGGCCGCGCGCCCGGCGGAAGTGATCGACGAGGTCCTGGACCTGTTTATCGAATTGGAAGCCAGCGACGACCAACTGGAATTCCCGGTGGTTTACGCATCGGCCTTGAACGGCACGTCCAGCTTGGATCCGGAGAAGCAAGACGACAACATGCTGGCGTTGTACGAGACGATCATCGACCATATTCCGGCGCCGACCGAGAAGGTAGATGAGCCGCTGCAATTCCTCGTGACGCTAATGGACTATAATGAATATTTAGGCCGGATCGCGATCGGCCGGGTCAATCGCGGCATCATCCGTCAAGGCCAATCCGTGACGGTCATGACGCGCGACGGCGGTAAGAAGACCGCGCGCATCGAGAAGCTGTTCGGCTTCCAGGGCCTGCGCCGCGTGGAGATCGAAGAAGCCGGGGCCGGCGACATCGTAGCCATCGCCGGGATCAAGGACATCAACATCGGGGAAACGATCGCCGATCCGAACCAGCCGGAGGCTTTGCCGGTATTGAAGATCGACGAGCCGACGCTGCAGATGACGTTCCTCGTCAATAACAGCCCGTTCGCCGGACGCGAAGGGAAATGGGTCACCTCCCGCAAATTGCGCGAGCGTCTGTTCAAGGAGCTGGAAACCGACGTTTCCTTGCGCGTCGAAGAGACCGACAGCCCGGACGCATTTATCGTATCCGGCCGCGGCGAACTTCACCTTGGCATCCTGATCGAGAACATGCGCCGCGAAGGGTATGAGCTGCAGGTATCCAAGCCGGAAGTTATCGTACGGGAGATCGACGGAATGAAAATGGAACCGATCGAACGGCTGCTGATCGACGTGCCTGAGGAAAGCATGGGCGCGGTCATGGAAAGCCTGGGTTCCCGCAAAGCGGAAATGGTGAATATGATCAACAACGGGAACGGCCAAGTGCGCTTGGAATTCCTGATTCCGGCCCGCGGCCTGATCGGTTACACCACGCATTTCCTTACGTTGACCCGCGGTTATGGCGTGATGAACCACGCGTTCGACAGCTACGGTCCTTTCGTTGGCGGACAGGTCGGCGGACGCCATGAAGGCGTATTGGTTTCCAGTGAAAACGGCGTCTCGACGCTTTACGGGATTCTGTCGATCGAGGATCGCGGCATTTTGTTCGTGGAACCGGGGACGGAAATTTACGAGGGCATGATCGTCGGGGAACATACCCGCGACAACGATATCGTCGTAAACATTTGTAAAGAAAAACAACTGACCAACGTGCGCTCGGCAACGAAAGACGAAACCGTGAAGATGAAGACGCCGCGGCTCTTCTCGCTGGAACAAGCGCTGGAATATCTGAACGATGACGAATATTGCGAAATCACGCCGAAATCGGTTCGCTTGCGCAAGAAGATTCTGAATAAGAGCGAACGCGAACGGGCAGAAAAACATCGCAAAATGTCGGAAGCCAACTTATAATAATTGTAACGTTGCCATTTGAAGGAGGGGTTCGATATGCAGGTCTGGTTTGCTGAGCATCCAGTCATTTCCTACGTGCTGATCTTCGTGCTGATCGTTTTCGTTTACAATAAAGTATTTCGTGCACAGCAGAAGCTGCCGCTTTTCAAGGAGATCATCCTGTACCTCCTCATGGCGCTGGGGTCGTTCCTGCTGCTCATTTTTCAGATCGACAAGCTGCCGATCATTCAATGCCTCCTGGTGGCTGTCGTTCTGATGCTTATGGTGCGGATTCGTTACTTTGTCGAGGGGCGACGGAACAAGGAGAAGAAGGCGGGTCCGCCGGCAGGGGATAAATCGGCATAATTTGGCGTCCGCCTCCATCGGTAACTTTTCCGAAACTCGGTACGTCTTAATGGATGCGACAACATTTTTATAGAAATAAGGTGTTTGAGTTCATGAGTTCTAACCGCAGCGGCTTACCCCCACGGGGGCACAGCCAAAGAGGCTCGGCAAAAGGTTCGAAGAAGGGTTCGGCTCCAAAGAAGAAGTCCAGCGGCGTTAAACGATTTTTCAAGTTTGTCCTGACGCTTATGATTATCGGGGTGATCGGGGTTGGCCTTTATGCAGGATATTTGTTTTACACCGCGGATCAGGTGATCGATGCGACCGGGACCACGGACGATGTGGCACCGGAGCAATCGGCCAAGGTGAAGCCGATCACGATGCTGCTGCTCGGCACGGATTACCGCCCGGAGACCGGTACCCATCTTAGCGACGTGATGATGTTGATTGCGATGAATCCGGATACGAAGTCGGCAACCGTCGTCTCGCTCCCGCGGGACACCAAGATGGAACTGGACGGATACAGAACGAACAAGATTAACGCGTTCTATCCGAATTTCCTGGCCGCCGAGAAGGAATCGGGGATTCCCGCCAAGCAGGAAATGAAAACGATGATGAGCAAGTTTTTTGATATCGATATCGATTATGTCACGGTTCTGAATTTTCAAGGGTTCCGCGATGTGGTGGACGCGCTGGGCGGCGTGGACGTCAATGTGGATGCGGATATGTGTTACCGCGATACGGCGGACGGCACCGATATCAACTTGAAGCAAGGGGCTCAGCATCTGAACGGGGAAGACGCGCTTGGATTTGTCCGGTACCGTAAATCGAACTGCAGCCCGCGTACGAAGGGCTCGGATGACTTCGACCGCAACCGCAGGCAAAATGAAGTGCTGCATGCCTTGATCGACCAGGCGAAATCGCTGAACGGCGTAATGGGCGCCGGGAAAGTGATCGAATCCGTCGGCAAGAACATGGATACCGATCTGGAATCGAAGCAGATGAAGAACATGATTCAAGCTTACTGGAGCATTTCCAAGGAGAACGTGGATTTCATGCCGGTTACCGGCGATTGGAAGAGCCCGTACGTTTATTTGCACGAGGATGAGCTGGAAGCGGCTAAGCAGGCCTTAAAGAATCAGATCGCCGGCATCCAAACGCCTGATTCGCAACAGGAGAGTGGCGAGGAAGCCGAAAACAAGCCGGTCAACTGACGATTGAATGCAAGTTTTACCGCGTGCTATAATACAATTAACTTACAGGATAGCTGAAGCGTCTTGAGCAGAAATCCCATGCAATGCCGTACAGGAGGGCTGGTCGTTATGTCCGAGGTCGTTACCCAATTGTCCGATTCGCTTTACTCGATTTTCCAGTCCGAAACGTTTGTATTGCTGAACACGGTGGATCAGGAATCCGGAGGACCCACGTCCAGCGCGATTTCTTGGGTGTATGCCGTGGATCATTCGAAGCTGCGGCTGGCTTTGGATCATCGCTCCAGATTGGTCGGCAATTTGAAGGCCAATCCACGGGTTACCGTGACGGTCTTTGGTCAGGAGACGATTTACGCCATTAATGGCCGCGCTACCGTCGTGCAGGATCCGCTGGACGGCGTGCCGTTTAATATGTGCTGCTTCGACATTCAAATCGACGCGGTGCGGAACGCGTTGTTCTACGGCGCGCAGCTGGTATCCCCGCCGGAATATGCCAAAGTTTATGACCAGCGTGCTGCGGACATGCTGGATCGTCAAGTATTTGAAGCCATGAAAAAAGCCTAGCGAGGTTATCGCTAGGCTTTTTTTCCATCTTGGGACAAACTTACCGCAGATTTTGCCGCGTTGTGCCGCCGCCAGGGGCGATCTGCATTTGTTTCGGGTTCACGCCTTCGGGAGGCCGAGTATCGTTCGGCAGTTGAGGCACGATCCGCCCGATAATATCGGCCAGCTCGGTGGCGAAACCGGAAACCGGCCGGCCATCCCGGATTTTGTTGCCGATCTCGGTAATCCGCTGGTTCAAGTCCATATCGGCCGTGACGATGGCGCCGGCCCCATGCGGATCTTTACGAAGCGCTTCAGCTACCGTATATTTAATGCTCCCAACCCTCGCGCGTTCGAGGCGGCTGTCTACATCGATGCCCACGATGGCGGTTTTGCCCATAATGACGCAGTGTGCGCCTTTGACGCCGGGAACTTTTTTCACAAGCTGCTCCAAATAGATTTGTCTGTCACGGTCCGACATTGCCCTGTTACCGTTTGTATCGGTTGTTGCGTAAGGGTCCACGCTTTGGGCCCGAGGCGCATTCCCCGTTTGATTACTTGGAGAGGGTGATGCCTTTTCAGAACCAGTTCCGCAGCTTGTAAGCAGGGAAGCCGTCACTAACAAACACAGCCATAATCGCATGTTCGATCCGTCCTTTCGGAATTGATCTCTCAGTATCGGAGTCGTCAAATATCGATTTTAGATTTCCCGGGACGGGAAAAAATATGTATGAATCTCATTAGGCTGCAATGACCGCGGTGGAGGGGATAATGGTGAAGAAAATCTTCGTTTTGGATACCAATGTATTACTGCATGATCCGAGTGCCGTTTTTGCCTTTGATGAGCATGATGTGGTCATTCCGGCTGTCGTGTTGGAGGAAATCGACACCAAAAAGCGCAATGCCGACGAAATCGGCCGGAACGCGCGGGGCGTCTCGCGCTTGCTGGACGGTTTGCGGGAAAAGGGGCATTTGCACGACGGCGTGCCGCTTGAGGGCGGCGGGCGAATCAAGGTGGAATTAAATCACCGCAGCTTCGTAAAAGTCCAGGAAATGTTTGGGGAGGTCACCAACGATAACCGCATTCTTGCGGTGGCCCTGAACTATCATCTGGAGCAATCGGAGCTGGCGTCGCCGCGCCCGGTCATCCTCGTCAGCAAGGATGTGCTCGTCCGGATCAAAGCCGACGTTTTGGGGCTGCATGCCGAAGATTATTTGTCGGACCGGACCGTCGGACCCAGCGACCTGTACGGAGGTTATTCGACCATCAAGGTTCACCCTTCGGTGATCGACGAATTTTATACGTACCGTTTTTTGCCGACCAAACCGCTTGGGCTCAATTACTCCCTTTATCCTCATGAATTCGTGATTCTTAAAGATGAAATGGGTACCGGCAAATCCGCCTTGCTGAAGGTCAATGAAGATGCTACCCGCATGGAGCCGCTGTATCTCAGCAACGAGCCGGCCTGGGGCATCAGCGCCCGGAACGCCCAGCAACGCATGGCTTTGGAGCTGCTGTTGAACGATGATATCCCGCTGGTCACGATCACCGGCAAAGCCGGAACCGGAAAGACGTTGCTCGCGTTGGCCGCCGGCCTATTGAAGGTCGAGGACGAGCACAAATACAAGAAGCTGTTGATTGCCCGGCCCGTCGTCCCGATGGGGAAAGATATCGGTTATCTGCCCGGGGAGAAGGAAGAAAAGCTGCGCCCCTGGATGCAGCCGATTTACGACAACCTGGAATTCCTGTTCGATACGAAAAAATCCGGCGACATCGAGAAAATTCTGATGGGGCTCGGCAGCATTCAGGTGGAGGCACTTACCTACATTCGCGGCCGCTCCATCCCGGGACAATTCATCATCGTGGACGAGGCGCAGAACCTCTCGCGCCATGAGGTCAAAACGATCGTGTCCCGCGTCGGGGAAGGCAGCAAAATCGTGCTGGTCGGCGATCCGGAACAGATCGACCATCCGTATCTCGATGCCTCCAGCAACGGGTTAACCAGCCTGGTTGAACGCTTCCGCGACCAGGGCATTAGCGGGCACATCACGCTCGAAAAAGGGGAGCGTTCGAAGCTGGCACAACTGGCGGCGGACTTGCTGTAAAAGGTGAACTTGCTCAGGTCTCCGCATGTCGGTCACCGTGGCAGGAAACCAGTGGTAGCCAGGTCAACGGAAGCAAGTCACAACCACGGTCCGCACTTGTCCACCAGTTATCCAAGATGAGGTAGAAGGGAGACAACCGGCTCGCAAATGCGGGCGTCCTACGCGAATAGGTGCCCGGCGAATCAGTACAACATGATTCGCCGGGCTTTTTGGCGGTTTGCGCAATCGCTAACGGAACTGAGAGACGTTATCCCATTGCAAATTAGGGCATTCTGAGCTCTAACAGAACCAGATGACCTTATTTGGACATTTTTGGCGTCAACAGTTACGTTTCTGGTCAAATAAAGGCTCGTGGTTCCGTTAGAACGGGAAATGATCGGGAAATGAGCAAATAACGGCGCTCAGTTCCGTTACAGAAGAAATTTCGCGCGCGAGCCGCCCTTCGGCGCATAGCTAGCATAGTAGCAGGCGAATCACTATTTAAGATTCGCCGGGCTTTACTACCTCCATCGGCGGGAGGAGCCGGAATGGCAAACTCAAACAAGAGCGCGAAAGGCCAGAGGGGGAAATGATTCTGAAGAAACGATAGTGGTCGCCTTTGCGAGCGCAGGAACATTTCACCCGGCGGCCCCTAGCGCACTTGAACTCTTTGTATCGCTCGCATCCTCCCCGCGACCTCCCGCCATCCCCCATATACAATTTTTTACGGGACAATTCATTCCGCGATTTGCTACAATACGGAGTATCGGAAGGTTTATTGACTTGCGCTCCTAAATTGTGGAGAGGAAGAACAGGCGTGAAGCGAAAAAATCATTGGGTGCTTTTTGCGATCCTCCTACTCGCTTTGATCAATCTGTCCCCTAGCGAAGAAATGACGCTGGATCGCCCGGAAGACCGTGGAGAAGCTCAGCCGGTTACGCCGCCTGAAGCGCAGACCTTGCAGGAGACCGGCCATATTCAAGTGGCAGTGCAAATGAACGAGTCCGATTTCCGCCGCCTGGAGGATATGAACCGGCAGTTTACGGTGAGCCATTCGGTGGAGGTCGATCTGGTGAATGTGCCGGCGGAGGAGAGTTATGCTTCTTTCCAGCGCCAACTTATGAAGCTGGGGGAATCGCCGGACATCCTGCTATTGGACAATATTTGGATTCGCCGCTTTGCTGCGGATGGTTACTTGCTGCCCACGGAGGGGTATTACTCCGGTTCTTTGTCCGGGGAAGTGTTAAGCGCTTCCTTGATTCCTAACGAATGGAACGGGTACGTCTGGGGGGTCCCGCTGGATGTGGATCCTTATGTACTGATCTATGACGCGGCTAAGTTGAAACAGCTTGGCATGGAGCGGCCGCCGGCATCGGCGGACGATTGGAACGCCCTAATATCCGCGTTCAAAAAACAACATTCCCAGCCCTACTTATTGGGCTTGGATTACCGCGATCCTTTTGCCGCGGCAACGTTGCTTTGGCAAATCGGGGGAGGCTGGAAGCCAGGTGAGTCCGGGCCCTTTTTCGCCATGAAGGACAACATGCCGCTCTCCGTGCAACAATTGGAACTGATCCAGCCTGCGCTCTTGGATTCAGGTGCATCCGGCGCGGATTCGTGGAACAAGCTGAGCGGAGGCCAACTGGCCATGATGATTGCCCCGGCATCCGAGGCGCAGAAGCACGTCCATGCCCAGATGAAAGTGTGGATGCCGGAGGTGCAGCCGAATTTGGCAGCGGCCTGGATTCAAGGCCGTAGTTATGCTGTCTCTTCGCAAACGGATAACGCCGAAGCGGCCGGATTGTGGATTTCGGAGATGACCTCCGCTCTAAATCAGATGCGCTGGCAGGAAGCGACCGGCCATCTTCCCGTACTCAAAACGATTTATTACGAAGCAGCCTCAAACAAGCTGCCGGATTGGACTCCTGCCTCGCTGGCTGCCGGGTCCGGAGCCGCTTTGCCGGCAAGTCCGTCGTTGCCCGGACAGCTTGAAGCGTTTGCGCCGCTCACTTACGATTATTTGAGCGGGGCGATTACCGCTAAGCAATATCGCGGCAGGCTAGCTGAGCTTAGCCAGTAACGCCGCTTCGCTTACAAGGCCAATTTCAATTCTACCGTCAACGTTCCCTCGGAGATGGCCGCATCGGTGGCTTCGACGAAGGGGACGATTTTTTTGGGATAAAACCCGAGATCGAAGTCGCGTTCCAGCTCGGCCCGAGTCGTATCGGGCAGCGCCAAGCCGTTAAACAACAGACGGTCCACGTGGAAAACGATCGAATTCTCCGGTTCCTGCTCCACCGTATAATGCCCTTCGACCTCCAGCTCC
The DNA here is from genome assembly GCF_022427145.1 of Paenibacillus timonensis. Lineage (GTDB taxonomy): Bacteria > Bacillota > Bacilli > Paenibacillales > Paenibacillaceae > Fontibacillus > Fontibacillus timonensis. The sequence goes on along the minus strand of NZ_JAKSXN010000055.1, from coordinate 5,726 downwards.
AGGCCCTCTCGGCTACCCCGGGCAACGATCTTGTCCTTTTCGAAGCGAAAACTCATGTCTTTCAGCAGCTCGCTCTTGCTGTAGAGAAACGCGTTGAGCTCTTCCTCGCGGATCTCCAGGCGATACCCGCCTTTTTCAGCGATCAAGCTGTTCTCGTTCTGTTGCAAAAAGTCGGGAAACTGCGACATCGCGGAGCTGAGCGCCTGAAAATATTTGCGTAGCTCGTATAATCCGACGTTCTCCCAATACGCCTCAAGCTCTTGGATGAGCGCTTTGAGTTTTTCGGGGTCCGCGCTAAGTCCGAGCGATTTGTCGACACTTTGCTGAAGTGCGGCGACGCGGCTGCGCTGGAGCTGAAGCTCTTCTTTCATGCGGGCGAGTTCGGTGGCGGTGTTGTCCAGCTTCTGTTTGGTGCGCGTCAACTCGGCATAGTCCGCCTTGTAATGGTTTAACACGGTACGATCCCGATCCATGATGAGCTGGTAATAGTCCAATACGGTAAAAAAATCCTTGAGGCTGTTTACGCTAAGCAAAGCGTACAGCAAATTTTCCCGTTCCCCCATATAGTAAGCGCGCAGCCTTAAGCCAGCTTGCTCCCGGCTGACGCGGATTTGCTCGTTTTTATCGGATAGCTGTCCATGCAGCACGAGGAGGGCCGCTTCCGTCTCCTGTTGGCGAGACTCGATCCGGTTGATTTCCCGGTCGATTTCCTGAATCGACAAGCTTTGTTCCAGGATCTGTTGTTCTTCGGCAGTATACGGTTCGGCGGCGGCCGGCAGGACGGTCATATGGAATACGGCCAGCGGCAGCAATAGACAGAGCGATATGATGCGTTTCTTCAACAACGATCCTCTCCCGTCGGTGGTTGTACTATATATATGATAACAGGTTCGGAAATAGCAGAGATCACGAAAAAAGGCGTTCCGGCCCACGGCCGAAACGCCTTTCTGGTACTCTTATGAACTTTTGGGATTAGAGGGGCAAACCCATTTTGAAGATCGTCCAGTAGCTGAAACCTGTAAAAGCGACGATCATGTATCCCCAGAACAGCAGGATATAGGTTCTCTCGGTAAACTTCAAATAGCCGAAAAGAACGAAAAAGGCGGTTTGCAAGAAGAACAGCAAGGCCATTTCCGTCAGATCGCCCGCAAAGGCCATGAGCCCAATAGCCAAAGTGAAGAAGCCAAGGACGCGGAACATGCGTGCCACGAGGTAATCCCCCTTTCTTATGTATCAACGAACCTTCCATTTCTTTTCCCATTATACCCGTTAGGCCGAAAAGTGTAAACGAAAAGTCAAGATTTAGCCAAATTATGCAAGTGATGATGTGACATATATAACGGTAGTGTTCACGGTCGTCTGCTTGCTTTATTCGTTTCCGCGAACGTCATGTATGGAGACCCCTGATTTTGGAAATACATTTTAGTATCAAATAGATTCTATGAACTCTATGAGAGGCATAGAAATGGAGTAAGAAGCATTTTACCCATACGCCTGCCGGAGACCGCCGGTTGGAAGACGGTTAGACTAGGATGTCGTTAGGAGGTTTTTATAGCATGACAGCTGTGAGACAAGATGCATGGAGCGCAGAAGATGATTTGATTCTGGCCGAGGTGACTCTTCGGCATATACGGGAGGGCAGCACCCAATTAAACGCTTTCGAAGAGGTCGGGGAACGAATCGGCAGAACGGCGGCGGCATGCGGTTTCCGTTGGAATAGCTGCGTGAGGAAGAAATACGAAGCGGCCATTAGCATCGCCAAAGCACAAAGACAGAAACGGAATTATATGAAAAAACAAACTCCGCTAACCGCGGGTTCCGGCATGGCTTCGCTCGCTTCCGTCGAAATGGACGACGGCGGTTACCGCAGCGATGGAGTAACGGAAGAGACGATTTCCATCGACGCGGTGATCCGGTTTTTGCGCGGATGGAAAAACACGGTTCAGGAGACGAACCGCCAAATGAAATCGCTGGAAAAGGAATTGCGCGAGAAGGAAGAGGAACTTGCCGCGCTTCGCGAGGAAAACGAGCGGTTATCGGTACAGGTTAATGAGGTGCAGACCGACTATCGGGTCGTTAACGACGATTATAAGGCGTTAATTCAGATTATGGATCGGGCCAGACGGTTGGCTTTTTTGAACGAAGAGGACGAGGAAAGCAAATCCAGGTTCAAGATGGATGCGAACGGAAATTTGGAACGAATTGAATAAGAGGGACAAGACAGAAAACTCCTGCCGAAACGGCAGGAGTTTTGTGTTTTAGGGGGAGGGTTTGGTATAAAAGGAGTAGGATGAAGAAAAGGACGTGGGCATCTATGAAATTTGACATTATCGGCGCGGGGGCGCTTGGACTGCTGTTCGGCGGGAAACTGGCGTCCTCAGGCGCGACCGTGCGTTTCTGGACAAGAACCCCGGAGCAAGCCGCATTGCTGAAAAGGGAGGGAATTCATCTTGCTGAACCGGACGGAACCTCGATCATTATAGAGGGTAGGCGTTTCGAAGCCTATTATATGGAGGAAAGTGGTGGACACGACAAGGTTGGACGAGCCGAATGGATGTTGATAACGACGAAGCAACGGCATCTTGACGCCAAGCTGCTTACCGCGGTCGAACGGCTCGTGAATCCGGACACAAAGGTCGTGTGTTTTCAAAACGGGATAGGGCATTTGGAGATGGTCGGCAGCGCACTGCCTGGTTTGCCGGTATATGCGGCGATCACGACCGAAGGCGCGAAAAGGATGAACGATTATACCGTGAGTCGGGCTGGTCAAGGGACGACGCGAATCGGGAAGAGCGACGGCACGCCCGATCAGTCCGGCGAAGGAGAAAGTTTGGCGAAAATGCTTGGGAAGGCAGGATTTACCGCCCTTTTGTCGAAAGACATCGAGAGGGAAATCTACAGGAAGCTGCTGATCAATGCCGCCATCAACCCGTTAACGGCGATATGGCGGGTGGCTAACGGACAACTATTGGAGAATGAGGAGCGGCTCCGCATGCTGCGGCAATTATGCGAGGAAGGCGTAGCGGTCTATGGCACCTTAGGCATTCCTTGCGATGAGGACATGTTTGATCAAATCGTCGCGGTATGTCGGTCCACATCGACGAATATCTCTTCCATGCTTAAGGACGTGCGGGAGGGCTTGCCAACGGAAATTGATTACATCAACGGGAAATTGGTTGAGATGGCGCGCAACAAGGGGATATCTGTTCCTGGGCATGAAACGGTTTGGAGGTTGGTTCGAGCTTTATAACCTAACATGGATATAAAAATATAGTTACTTACTTTGCAAGTCAACTTTTAAATTTTCAATTTGATGCGGAGGTGAGGCTTTGGAAGCGTTGGTCTCTTCCTTTATCGTGTTGGCCATGTTACCGATCATTCCTTTTGGGCTGATTTATTTCATTCATTATCAAGTAAAGCGGGATAAAAAAGCGGCGTTGAAGCTGGCCATGGACGTAACGACGCTGTTTCTGATCTTGTCGGTTTCTGCGTTGTTCAACAATGTGTTTGATTCAACCTTTGGCTTCTATTTGATCCTCATCATCCTGCTGGTTGTTGGAGGGCTGATCGGCGGCGCACAGACTCGCCTGAAAGGGAAGGTTGACGGACGTAAGCTGCTGCGCGTGGTTTGGCGACTGGCGTTTGCGGCAACCGGACTAGCTTATGTTCTTTTGTTCTTGATCAGCTTCATTACATATATTACAGCGGCATAGAACAAACTACGGATACAGGTGAATACCGAATAAATCAATGACATCCTTGGTTAATTGTTAAGGAAAACAAAAGTCAATATTGTATATTGGACTATTTTGTTAAAGAATAGCGCTAAATTTATCAAATCGCGCGAAAAATCTTTAATTTTATGTTGGATTTTTTTGACCGCTGGTTGTATAATCTAAAAACATATACCAAAACATTTTAAGGGGGATATTGCTAGATGAAGAAGAGTAAAAGTCTTTTGCTTCTTCTGACGCTCGTTCTTGCAGTCGGCACTTTGCTTGCCGCATGCGGTTCGAACGGCGGGAACAATGGCGCTGCCAATAACGGCGCAGCTAACGGAGGCAATACAGCTTCCGACAGTGGCAACAGCGGTGAAGAGAAATTGGCCGCGGATCAAACGCTTAGAATCAACCTGAGCGCGGAGCCGCCAACATTCGACCCGGCTCAAGCTCAAGACAGCCAAGCCAACACCGTTCTGAAGTTGATGTACGAAGGACTTACGCGCCAGGACGAATCTGGTCAAGTCATCCCCGCTGCAGCTGAAAGCTGGGACATCGACGGTACCAAATATACGTTCCACCTGCGCAAAGACGCAAAATGGAGCAACGGCGACCCAGTTACCGCGAAAGATTTCGTCTTCGCTTGGGAACGCGTCCTGAGCCCGAAAACGGATCCGGCTGCTCCTTACGCTTATCAATTGTACTACCTGAAAAACGCTCAAGAATATAATGAAGGAAAAGTTACCGATTTCAGCCAAGTCGGCGTTAAAGCAGTTGACGACTATACGCTGGAAGTTGATCTGGTAGCTCCGACACCTTACTTCCTGGGCCTGACTTCTTTCTATACGTTGTACCCGGTTCACCAATCCGTAAAGGATGACCCGAAATGGGCGGTTGACCAAAGCAAAATGATCGTTAACGGTGCATTTACCTTGACCAACTGGGTAAAAGGCCAAACGATCGAAGTGTCCAAGAACGAAAGCTACTGGGATGCAGCCAACATCAAGTTGAGCAAAGTGTCGATGTCCCTGGTAAACAGCAGCGCGACGGAGTTGGCTTCTTACCAAAACAACGAATTGGATCGCGCCGGCGCGCCTAACGGCGAAATTCCGACCGACCAAATTCCGATCCTGAAGGATCAATTGAAGGACGAATTGGAAATCAAGGGTATTTCCAGTACGTATTACTATGAATTTAACGTAACGGCTAAACCGTTCGACAATGTGAATATCCGCAGAGCGTTCTCGATGGCAATCGATCGTCAAGCGATCGTAGACAACGTAACGCTGGGTGGTCAAGTTCCTGCGTTTGGTTTCGTGCCTCCGGGCATCAAAGGCCTGAACGACGAGTATCGTAACGAACACAAAGACACCGATTACTTCTCCGAAAACCTTGAAGAAGCCAAGAAATTGCTGGAACAAGGGATGCAAGAAGAAGGCTACACGAAACTGCCTGAAATCACTTTGATCTACAACTCCAGCGAAGCTCACAAGAAAATCGCTTTGGCAGTTGCTGACATGTGGAAGAAAAACCTGGGCGTTGACGTGAAGTCGGAAAACCAAGAATGGGCCGTGTTCATCGAAAACCGTCAAAACCTGAACTACCAAGTAGCACGTGCCGGTTGGAGCGCGGACTACAACGATCCGATGACTTACATGGATATGTGGGTAACGGGCGGCGGTAACAACGACACTGGTTTCTCCAACGAAGAATATGACAAGTTGATTCAAGAAGCGAAAACTAGCGACGATATGGCGAAACGCGACGCAAACTTTGCAAAAGCCGAAGAAATCTTGATCAAGGACAACCAAGTCCTGATGCCGATCTACTACTACACGAACGTTTCGGCTACGAAACCGTACCTGAAAGGCGTAGTATTGGACTTCAGCGGTGCGATCGATTACAGCCGTGCCTACCTGCTGGAGCATTAATCGGTAAGCTACAAACTTCATAGAAATATCGGGATATATATGTGGGTATTCCATATATATCCCCTTTTTTTTGTGT
>NZ_JAKSXN010000054.1 GCF_022427145.1 Paenibacillus timonensis | reverse complement strand
ATTGGGGTACTTTTGCTTGTGTGGAGGTTAATGACATTTCAAACACTTCAATGATTGTTTTTGGGATTCTCATTTCTTTAGACGAAAAACAATTGCATTATTCATTGGCCTAATTGTTCGATAAGCCCGAATCACAGAAACGGCTGGCGTCATTTTTATAGATTTTGCAATCCATTAGGATCACTGAATAAAAAAAAAGACAGTTAAGGCTACTCATGTGCCCTAACTGTCTTTTTGCTAACTAATTTTTAAAACGTACTATATACATTTGCGCATTCTTCCGCCGTCGGTTCATAGAAACAATGTTTCTTCCATCGACCAACAAACGGCTGATTATACCAAGTTGGCGGACAGGGACCGGGGTTGTCATACGATCCTGGGCGGAAATACCATAGCGAGAATTTGGCTGGCCAACTCCGTTCTCCGTTTACAACCCGTTGCGCCAGACGGCGTTCTCTATCTCTTGCTTTCTGATAATACATCCCATGTTGCAGCGCTTCGAATGCATGCGGCTGGTTAATCATTTGGGGAATGGTCCGGATACCTGTGAAATCGGAACAATTCGCTCTGATTCGGTTAATGCCAACTGCTCCAACATGGAGCATGCCCGTTTCGCCTTCGGCCTCCGCCTCGGCCCGGAGCAACCTTGCCAACATATCGATATCCTGTTGCCTGGATTTCACGACTGCCATTTGCTCACCTCATTCGATTTCTAGACCCATCATATTTGAGGTGAAGCGGATGTGTGACTCTGGAAATCCTGGCCATTTCGTTTTTTGTGAAACAAGTCACAATTTGAATTATTATTCATGCTATCATTATTAGCTAATAGATCCATCTCCTATAGGGAGATTCCATAAAGGAGGTTTTTATATGTCTAAAGATAAATTGTCAGAATTAATTAGTCCTGAAGCGATCATCAATTTTGAAACGGGTGCCATTCAAGCCAGCACTTTGGATTCGATTATTAATCTATTGCCGTTTGAAATGGGTTTTTGCGATGCTAACGATATTTTCCGCTGGTATTCAAATAATCCAAACCGTGTCCATGGTCGTCGTAAAGAAGCCATTGGTCGCCATGTGCTTGAACTTCATCCCAAAGTGGCACACCACGTTGAAAAATTGTTGAATGATTTTCGTTCAGGAGCACGCGATGAATGGGAATTTTGGTTCCCGAAACGATCTGGGGAATCCGGCCAAATTTATCAAAAATTCATGGCTGTACGGGATAAAAACGGAACCTATCTGGGTTGTATGGATGTTACCGTTAATATTGACCTTTTCCAAGGAAAAGAAGGCAAACACACCCCTGAAACGATTGACGAGTTTATAGCTATTGATCCTAAATGACGATCAATTTTCGTAAAAATGTCTAAACGCCTTTTCGAGATCTCTATTTGCTTGCTCCCACACCTTGTCCGCAGACAAGTGTAACCGTCAAGTCCATTTGAACATTTTTCGATAAATAAGATTGAACACTTTTAGCTGAAAATCGTTTGCCGATGTTTAAGACGATAGCTGTCACCTTGCAGTTGAATAATTTCACTCTTGTGTAGGATGCGGTCTAGGATCGCCGTTGTAATTGCTGGATCACCAAGCAGCTCTGCCCATTCCTCGGGCCCCTTGTTCGACGTAAGGATGATGGAGGTTTGGCCGTAGAGCTTGTTGACGAATTGAAAGAATAAGTTTGCTTCGATCCGATCCATTGCCATAAACATAAGATCATCCATGATCACAAGGTCAGATCGGTAAATCCGCTTCATTTTGTATTGGGAGGCCCTTGAAATGGCCTCCGTTTTTAGCAGTTGAACCAGTGCGTCCATGGTCACAAAGCTAACCTTATAACCCTTCTTTAGGGCCTCCACGGCAAGGCCAATCGCAAGATGTGTCTTCCCAACGCCTGGTGGACCAAGGAAGATGAGGTTGTAGTTTTGTTCCAACCAGAGTAATTCTCGCAGTTGGCTGAGTTGCCGTTTGCTAAGCGACTGCTGTTCTTCGAGTCGGAACTCCTCCAACGTTTTGATCTCCGGCAAAAGTGCCCATCGGTATCGCTTGGCAAGTTGTTTCTCCTCGCGGCGGTTCAGTTCGTGCCGTAGAAGCTGCCCGAGAAACTGACGACATGTCCACTCCTTGGATTCTGCGTCCATCAGGGTCTGTTCAATGACTTGCGCGGCCTCGGTTAAGTTTAGATTGCGTAAGGCCTGTCTAAGCTCAAACGTTGCTTCACTCATCGCTGTCCTCCTGAAAGAATTGCCTTGTAGGCGGAAAAATCCCGAACTTGAGGCTTTACCTGCCGCTTCTTCGTATCGGTGTCCATAAGCGGTTTGACAGGGGGCTGGGAAACGGATGTCTGCTGCTGTGGCCGTTTGTAGTGTTCTACGGCATCTGCAAAATCCGTCGCCCGGTATAACCGATGCTTCACGCAGTAATGAAGTGCCTTCTCCATCGCTTTGGAATCCGCCCCTTCCAATGCCCGCCCAATGAGCTGCAGTTGGTCACGGATATACCTTGGCTTTCGTTTGTAGATCTCATGGAGAAAGGGCGCGGCCGTCTCTGGAACAGGGAATGCTTCGGCTACCGTCTGGATGTAAGCGGCTATTCCCTTGGTTCGATCCCGTTTGTGGTTCGTGTTTTGAATCAGTTTTCCACTGCCGGACCCAAGCGGATGTTCCGCCAGAACCTGGCCAGTCTCCACGTCGTAAATTTTCAATTGGCTAGCTTCGGTTACCTGAATGCCCACTCGTTTATCTGTACCGTCATAGGTTCCCAAAGGGACGGAGTAGCGGTTTCCTTCATACCAAATGGTGTTGTCCTTCCGAACGGTCCTTGTTATACTTGATGGTAACGGGTTTATTTTTGTGTGGACCGGGCGGAGGTGCTCCCTTTCAAGAGCAAACACTTCGGCCGGTATTTTTTTCGTTGTATAATGCATCGAGGCATTTCCTGTGCGATGAAGCCAGGCAACACAGTCTTCGTTCAATTTATCTACGTGGCTGAACAGGCGATGACGTGCGAAATTTCTTTTTACATACTTCACGACATTTTCAATCCGGCCCTTACTTTCAGGATCTTGCTTTCGGCACATCCGGATTTGGAAACCTCGCTCCTTCACATACCCCGCAAATTCATGAGTGAGCAGGAGATCTCCATGATTTTCACTGGTCAAAAGCAAATGGTCCTGATCATAGACAAGTTCCTTCGGAAATCCACCGAAGAAGGAAAACGCATCTTCGTGCATCTGAATGACGTCCTTCGTGGTGAACGGGCGGTCCTGCCACTGAACATATTTATATCTCGAATGAGACAACACAAAGGCGATGAACCAAAGTCGAACCAGATTTCCTTGCGGGTTGCGAAGCTTCGTCTCTCCAAAGTCTACCTGAGCTTGGTGGCCCATAGGAGGATCTTCTACCGCTTCGTACTGCCTGATCTGCATCGTTTTCGGAATGCCATGCTTGCTCCGAAGCGCTCGCACATAATTCCTTACCGTACCTTCAGAGATATTTCCCACCTGATACCGTTCTTTAAGCCAATCTTGTACTTGTGCAGCAGAGAGATCGGGGTACTCCCGCAACCACTCTACAATGGTTTTTTCATAACCATCCAGCTTCTTTTTCCTGCTCTCTAGCTGTTCCAGATACTCACTGAACTGATCGGGATTCATCTCGATAAACTTGTACACCGTATTTCTGGATAGCTCCAATCTTCTGGCAATTTGGGTAATCTTTAATCCTTCTTGCTTCATCCGTTGAATGGAGAAGTACATATGCCACCTCTCTAAGCGTCTCATACTCTTCCTCACCCTATTGATGTTTTATCTACCAAAATGATACGAGGTCGAGTATGAGGGGTAAAGAGTGTTCATTCTTATTTGTCGTTTTCTGTTGATTTTATTTTACCGGTTACAACAAGATATCCGTTCCTTGAGCGCGAACCAAATCGAACTGGCTAAAGCCCATGATATTCGTAAACATCTCTTTTAGATAATTAGGGGCAAAATCTAATGCAGTATAACGGTCGTTATTCGTATAGATACCACCTGAGGCTTGCAGCAGAAGCAATCGATAGTCATCGGTCATCAGTCCCACAGAGCCCGACTCTGTGTATTTAAACGTTTCACGAGCGATGAGAATGTTATCCATGTAGTCTTTTAGCCGAGATGTAATGTTAAAGTTATGCAGCGGCGTTGAAATGACGATCCGATGGTAGTCCTTGAATTGGGTCAATAATGCAGCAGACTGTTTGGCAATCTCCGCTTCAGTTGGATTTAGGGCGATGTCAGACTGTTGTTTGTTCCAAATCGCAAGCAATCCATCTGCTTCAATTCTCGGAATATCCATGTCATAAAGATGAATGATTGTCAGTTCCTCGTCTGGAAATTCATTCTTGTACTTATCAATAAATTTTTGTTGCAATTGAATGGAAAAGTGATTGTGGTTTGTAAAATCAGGATGTGCGTTAATAAGTAAAGTTTTCATCTATAAAACTCCTTTGTTTTTGATAAACTAAGTGTACCCTTAAAAGGTGACAATATTAGACACCATTAAACAAAGGCGGAGGAAAGATTGAAAAAAGCAGAACGTCTCAATCAGGAACTGATTTTTTTGAGCAATAAACACGAATTTCGCTTAAAAGACTTGATGGAAGAGTTTCATATTTCTAAAAGAACGGCACTAAGAGATCTTGAAGAATTGGCTGGGATCGGTTTGCCTTATTATACAGAAAGTGGCAGATACGGTGGTTATAAATTGATTAACCAAACCCTGCTGCCCCCAGTTTATTTCAACAAGGATGAGATTCGAGCTATTTTTTTCGCATTGAACGCCCTAAGCATTCTCTCAAGCACACCCTTCGAAAAATCATATCCCCATATCCGACAGAAATTATTGGCCACTTTACCTAAGAGCCAGCAAGAGTATCTTGATCGGATGCTTGAGGTGGTTCGGTATTATAGCGTTGCTCCAATTCATCCGCCAGAATATCTCGCGCTTATCTTAACTGCGATTATGGAAGAAAAAGTGGTTCGAATGATCTACTCTCAACATGAAACCATTCAAATTGATCTTCAGGTTTATGAATTGTTTTATCGCAATGGCATTTGGTTTTGTAGTGCTTATGAGGTAAATCAAAGAATGTGGGGAACCTATCGCTGTGATTATATGTCAGAGTGCGAAATTCTTGAAGAAATTGAACATACCCACTCCCTTAAAGAACTGAAGATTTCTCATGAGGAACACAAAAGAAATTATCATAATATCCCTTTTCGCGCTCAATTAACTTCGTTTGGGAAAGAACTATTTTTAAAGCATCATTACCCGAATATGGTGCTTGAAGAGAAGGATGGCATCTCTTATCTGACGGGTGGCTATAATGAAGCTGAGCTCGACTACATGACGCATTATCTTTGTTCGTATGGAAAACATGTAAAAATTGAATTTCCGGAACAGCTCAAGAAAAGTTATCTCCAACAACTTGAAGAAATAAAGTCACAATATCTCTAATTCAGGCCACCCCACAAGGATGGCAATAAGACGGTTTGGATTAATGTGACAAGACATTTGATAACAGGGGCTTCCGATCGATTGGACCGATGAATTCCGGGATCAACTTTCGTCTGAATAAACGAAGGCATTAATGATAACAAACCATTTTAAAGATGAGGTGTTTAAAAATGGCTCTAACGTCCACATTCACGAGCTTCAATCTGCCTGTAAACAACGTAGAACAATCGAAGGCGTTCTACACCGGACTCGGATTCGAGCTCAACCCGCAATTCCCCGATAATGAGATGTCGGCAGCCATCGTGATCGGCGACAACCTGCAGGTCATGCTGATCCATCAAGCATTCTTTAATACGCTCACGGAGAAGGAATCCGTCAATACGAGCAAGTATGCTCAGATGACGATCGCCTTGGCCTTCGAGAGCCGGGAAAAGGTCGATGAAATCGTGAATACCGCAGTCTCCTTGGGCGGGAAGTTGCACGCTGAACCTGAAGATCATGGGTCCATGTATCATTGGGGCTTCGTGGACTTGGACGGCCATTTGTGGGCAATCAACTGCATGAACGCCGATGCAGCTCAAGGTTAAGGATAACGGAGAGCGCACTCAGCGAGTTGGGTTCGGCTGGCAATCTTGTACTTGTCGATGATCTGGTATTGTGACAACTCACCCCGAAAGCAATTCATGACCGCTTGCTTGTTACGGATAAGACATACCAGGGGTACATCCGATCATTCTGGGGACTGCCCCTTGGGATCATAGAGATCGACCTCCTGCAATAGCCTTAGGATTCCGTATCAGAAAGGGCAGAGATGATTTCTTGTGCGGTCCGAGTACGACCGATGCGCGGGAAAATATAGTTTTTCACATAATCATGCTCGGCTTGGGAAAACCCGGTCATCGCATCAATCGCGAAAATCAGCTGGTAACCATGCATAAATGCTTCCCGTGCGGTCGTATCCACACCGATTCCGGTTGCGATACCGCATAAGACGATGGTATCGATTCCCCTGCGGCGCAGCTGCAGGTCCAGCTCCGTCCCGTAAAAGGCTCCCCACTGCTTCTTGGTAATGATGTGGTCCGTATCGGCGACCCGCATTTCCGGGACGACCTCATCCCATCCCTCAGGCAGATTCAGTGCAGGCGCAGGAGTATCCAATTTGGGTTTAGGGATATCCTTCAGGTCTTTGCTGGATACCCGAACCAGGGCAACCATCGAGCCTTGCTTACGGAATGCATCTGCCAAGTCGGCGGCGTTGGATACCACCTGCTCGGCGGAATAAGGGGCGTATTGGTTCCCCAACCACTTTTGCAGATCAATGACAACCAGCGCTGTTTTTTGCGGATCCAATAATTTTTCCATACCGACATTCTCCCTATTTTTCTTTTTTGACTGTAGGTTTTCATTTGTGAACTCACGGTCACTTGACTCGATGTTTTATATTTTGTACTATGATTCATAGTACGTCAAGGGGGAGATTCTTTGTTATGAATGTGACAAGGGAAGAGGTCATACAATCAGCAACGATGCTTTTTAAGGAACGCGGGTTTCTTTCGACGACGATACAGGATATTGCCGATGATTGCGCTATTTCCAAAGGATCGGTCTATAAATTCTTTCCTTCCAAAGAGGATCTCTTTAGCGAGGTATTTAATCAATGTCATAACGACTATTTTGATCAAGTCGATGCGCTGACACGTCTTCCCGGACTATCGCCGGAAGATCAGTTTGTTCAGCAGATCGTTTTGCGATTCCGCTACTTTATGGAGTACAAACATATTCTGGTCGAATTTACGGAGCTCCCTATTCAACAGGATCCCAAGTTCCAGCCGCTCAGACACAAGGTTAGGGGCCGGCTCATCCGATGGCATAGAGAGTGTTTGCTGCATGTATATGGCGAGGAAATTCAACCGTACCTATGGGATTTGGTTGCCATCTATCGAGCGATTCTGAAGGAATATCTCTTTTGGATTGTATATGAGGAGAGGTCGTTATCCCTCGAGGAAACGGCGAAGTTCATCTTGGACAAGCTCCATGTGCTCGTTAAGCATATGATGACGTCCGACCCTAAATCTATGCTGAGCCAAGCTTCATTCGAGAGGTATTTAAACTGGGGATTCGAGGACCGGCAGGGTGAGAAGGAGCAGATTCTTTCAGAACTGTTTCAGGAGATGGATACGGCCATTAACATGATCCCGGCCGGTGCCGTACATCGTTCGGAAATAAGGGAGCTTTCCCGTTTCATCCAGACGGAGGTTAATAAGGAGGCAGCGAATCATCCGTTGATACAGGCCGCGCTGTCCTATTTGGAGAGGGAGAAGGAACTTAAAAGTCTGGTCGTTCAGTTGAGGAATGTAATCTTCTCGGGGATTTAGCCTAAATGGATAACAGGCCCAATCGGTTGGACCTGGATTTACACGGTAACGGCATATTTTGGGGCAACCTTCTCAGGCTGGCGGCATCCGATTGGGTGCCGTCTTGCTGCTCTCTTCGATGAAGAGTCTTCTTCCCTATCTGAAGCTATCGAGTGGCTCAGGTCCAAGCCCAAAAGAATCCGTCGCGGTCCCAAGCAATTCTGCCGCCGTGGAGCTTGCGGAAAGCCTTCTTCACCTCTTTAGACAGCGATGTATTTCCATTCTCATTCACGAATACGAATTGTTCGCCGAATTGGGTCTTCACATATTCAATCGCATCGGTCTGGTATAGCGTCCCCGTAAACCTGATTTCCTTGACCATCCATTCAGCTACTTCCTGGGCAGTTACTTCCATAGGATGATGCTCCTTTCTCCTCGCTTATTGCCCCATTATTGAGGTCCTTCATTAAATCAACATAGCCTTCTTGCAGTTTATCGTATTATTCTTCACATGCACTAAGATTTTACAATGATAAGCTTAATCATGTATGCCTTACCACACTTTAGGGGGTAATGTGATGAGCAAGTACGACGAAGCCATGAAACTGCTGGAAGAGCAAGTGGGTAACAAGGATGGCCTGATCTCTCTGTCCACTATCGCGCTGGAGCCGGGGGCCGAAGGCAAAAGCCGCCCCGCCGCCCGTATTGTGGACGCCTATTATGAGGACGGCGCGTTCTACACCGTCACCTACGCAACTTTAAACAAGATGCAGCAGATCGCCCAAACCCCGGAAGTCGCTGTTTGTATCATCGTCGAAAACTTTACAGCCGATGGGATCGCTGAAAACCTGGGCTGGGTGTGTGACGAGAAAAACGCGGAGATGATGACAAAGCTGCGCAAAATATTTGCCGAATGGTATTACGAAGCCAATAATGACGAAGACCCTAACACATGCCTGCTGCGCATTCGCCTCACAAAGGGGCTGTGGAATGATGCCCATAAAGGGATCCGAACTGAGATTGATTTTGTCAATAAGACGGTAAATTAAGTGGTCTATGTGATTTGAGACATTTGATAATAGACAATATTACCTCAAAAGGGAGTGTCCGCACACTCCCTTTTTTGCGCCGTTATTTATGATACGGTTCTCCGCGTTGTCTGTAACGGCAAGTTTTAGGGCCATCCTTTTGTGGCCCTTCTTTTTTCTCGCTTTGTTCAACTATCGTCACCCGATAGTTCATTGAATCATTTTTATGTTTTCTGGAACAGTCAATATTTTTCTTTTTCCACTATTGTCTGTTCATATCTTGCAATTTTGTCATCCATTCGATCGAGCACTCTCTTCATCTCTTCCATTTTTTTGGCCAGTTGATTACGCTGGTCAACCAGGAGTTTTTTTCGAGCTTCCACTGTGTCATCACCCTGCTTGTATAACTCCACATACTCGATCAAAGTTTCGACGGGAAGTCCAACACCGCGCATACATTTGATGTACTCTACCCACCTGCAATCCTCTTCCGTATAGTCCCTTATTCCACTTTTGTTGCGGTTTACCCGAGGGATAAGTCCGATACGTTCATAATAGCGAAGTGTGTCTTGTGACAAATCATATTTTTCACTTACTTCTGCAATCAACATGTATACTTCATCTCCTGATTTAAGAACAAGAACGCCCCCAATTAAATGGACAAGGCGTTCTTGTCGTTTCCTTATATTAAACTGCACCTACTACCCGATGGGGAACATAAGGCTCCTCCAGCGACGCAATTTCTTCCGGTGTTAATGTAATCGTAAGAGCAGCTACCGCATCTTCGAGATGAGACATTTTCGTAGCACCGATAATGGGGGCTGTTACGGGTTCTTTCTGCAACAACCAAGCGATTGCGATATGAGCACGAGGAACGCCTCGCTTTTCTGCGATCGCTGCAACTCGCTCCACAATCAATCGATCCGAATTTGCAGTAGCATCGTACTTAGATTTCTGAACTTGATCGGTTTCGGAACGATGAGTTGTTTCCGACCAATTACGCGTCAATCTTCCTGAGGCGAGCGGGCTGTAAGGAATCACACCGATCCTTTCTTCCTTACAAAGAGGCAACATCTCCCTTTCCTCTTCACGGTAAATAAGGTTTGAATGATTCTGCATCGACACAAATCGGGTCCACCCATTTTTTTCGGCTACATGCAATGCCTTCAGGAACTGCCATGCGTACATAGCAGAAGCTCCGATGTATCTGGCCTTCCCAGACTTCACAACGTCATGCAATGCCTCCATCGTTTCTTCAATGGGAGTATTGTAATCCCAGCGATGGATTTGATAAAGGTCAATATAATCGGTTCCCAGCCTTTTCAAGCTCTTATCGATCTCACTCATAATCGCTTTTCGAGACAGGCCCTCACCATTGGGGCCTTGGTGCATACGAAAATGCACTTTGGTCGCAAGGACAATTTCATCTCTATTGGCAAAATCCTTTAAAGCGCGACCTATAATCTCTTCGCTCGTGCCGTCTGAATATACATTCGCCGTATCAAAAAAATTGATGCCTAGCTCCAGAGCTTTCTTTATGATTGGGCGACTACGTTCTTCATCAAGTACCCATGGATGAATCCACCGATCCGCTACGCCAAAGCTCATACAGCCAAGACAAAGTCGAGACACATCCAAGCCTGTCTTCCCTAGTTTCACATATTCCATCTCATCGCTTCCTCGCCTTCAAACGGTTCTAAGAGATAGTCTACCCCCTGGAGTTAACTCCAAGTCAAGTGATAAGTTAAACTATGCTGCCCGTTAAAACCGGTTCAAGCAATTTTTGGTACATATATCATATTCGTGACCTAGAGCCAAGGCCCCTTTTCCGAGGGGTCATTTTCTTTTTCAGGAGGTATGTAGAATGAGAATCATCAAAACAGAGCAGGACATTGTCTTTTTGCGTCGCGCGGGAGTGCTTCCTGCGGCGCTCCTTGTCCTAGTCGAGGACTTCTTCAACAAGCTTAGGATTGAACTGGAAGACGAAGAGGATAGCCAATTTCGCTTAGGTAAGAACGGCTACATAGTCTTGCTTGAAGAGGGCGACAACGTCCGAGACCTCGGCAACGTGGGGCTGACCCACGAAAGAGGTGGACTGCTGGGAAGCTGCCCCGAGTACGTCGAAACGCTGGACTTAGGCGACTGCCAAAGGGCATACAAAATCGCTGTGCTGTACGACAACGACTACCTGATGACGTTCTTCACGCAGACCGGAGCGCACGACGAGGAGGTGGAACAATGGCTGAAAGACCAAGCGGAAAGAAGCTGACGGCAGACGAACTGGTTCTCCAGAAGCTGAAAGAGACCTTCGATCGAGACGAAAACGTCACTGCCGACAGCAACGGGACGAACGTCTGGGTCATGCTTGCCGCGGCGGAACCTTTCTCTGACCTTCTAGAAAAGATTCCTCAGTACCAACTTTCTGGACAAAAGCCGACTCACCGCGTCCGCGTCGTCCTGCGAACCACAGACGCCCAAACAGGTACCAACCCGTATGTTGACGGCTCCGACTTCTTCCTCGCGGTCGATGAGAAGCAACAGACGGCGGACTTTGTTTGGGAAGACGAAAGTTTCGGGGAGGCCCCTCTTTTTCACGGCGGAGACGTAGCCAGCGCCGTCCGCTGGGTGAAAGAACTGGGCGAGCCTTTCCATTGTCAGTACAGTGACCCCTTTCTCCCAACAGAGACGGGAGACACCACTGACCAAGAATAGCGAAAAAAGCGTAAGTTCCGCTTTGCCGCTTTGGGCGCAACTGACGCTTTTGTTGCCGCCCCCATCTGCCTGGTGCAATCCCAGGCTCTTTTTTTTCTGCGAAAACTCCCCAATTACAAACTGATATTATTATTTAGCATATAGAATTGATGCCTAATCGATAGGCAATCTTGCCGGATCATAGGGATCGCAAATAAAATATTCGAATCACCGAAATTCGTCGAATTCAGCCAAATATTCTTCTGTAGTGGCTTCTAGTTAAAATAGCTCCCACTTCGTTTTTCTCGTCGGACCTTTCCGCGAGCGACCCCTCCCGGATAGCCCTCAGCGTCATTTTTCGCCTCCATTTTTCTACCCAACCACCGGAGTGATAGCCAAAGGAAAACCCTGTAGAATCAATACCTGTAAGCAGTTGCTCAGCGGACAGGCGCCGTCCGCAAGTGACAATAACAACCTGAATGCCTCTGCAGCCCGGTCGACCAGGCAACTTCGGGAACATACCAAGGAGGGCATTCTAAAATGGATACGAATCAAAACGCACTTCGCAAAAAGATGACCGCAACACCTGCAACGCAAGCAGCAAAGGTAGGCCCGCATCAAACACTACTTCGTTTGGGGAAAGAAGGAAACAAATTCTTCTCCAGCCCTAACCGCGAGCCCTACGTCTGCTTGAATTTCGAACAATCGAGTAAAGCAATGAAGATCAAACACAAGAACTTCAAAGGTCTTCTGACCAAGCTGTTCTTTGAGGAAACAGGTGAGGCACCTACACCGGACGCGTTGAACCAAGCCCTCAACCAGTTCGATGCCATTGCAACATTTTCTGGTGGAACCCACCCCGTCGAATTGCGTGTCGGAGAGCACGAGGATAACTTCTACTACGATCTGAGTAGGAGCGGCAAGGGCTCCGTCGTAGAGATCGGAAAAGACGGTTGGCGTCTAACATCAGGCAGTCCGGTGTACTTCTTGGGGACACCGAACATGAAGCCCCAAGTCGTACCGAATGAAACCGGAGGAAACCTGTGGCGACTGCTCAAACACATTCGTTTCAAGAGCAACAGCGACAAGTTGCTGTACCTTGTATATATTGTCTCCTGCTTCGTGTTCGACATCCCTCACCCCATTCTCATTCTTTGGGGAGAAAAAGGAGCGGCAAAATCGACATCGTCGAGAATCACCCGCGCAATCGTCGATCCAGCGCAACGTGATATGACTTCGTTGCCAACGGGATTGCATGACCTGGGGCTTTCGCTCCAAAACAATTACATGCCCGTTTACGATAACTTGTCCTCCATCACGCCGAAGATCAGTGACCTGCTCTGCACGGCTGCGACGGGAGGAGGATTCTCTACAAGAAAATTCTTCACCGATGACGAGGAGACAATTCTCTCGTTCAAACGGTGCGTCGTCTTGAACGGCATTAACGTCGTCGCCTCGAAAGCGGACCTGCTCGATCGTTGCATCATGCTTGAGCTAGATCGCATCGACGAAGAAGAGCGCAAAGAGGAGCGCGTAATTGTCCAAGAATTCGAGCGAGACATGCCCTTCATTCTAGGTGGCATTTTCGATACCCTGAGCAAAGCCATGGCCATCTACCCGAACGTACAGCTTAGTTCGCTCCCTCGGATGGCGGACTTCGCAAAATGGGGATATGCCATAGCAGAGGCAATCAAAGAAGGGTACGGAGAAGCCTTCCTGAAAGCGTACAAGCGGAACCGAAATCGTGCGAGCGAAGAAGCGGTATCCGCCCATCCGGTCGCCTCGGCAATCATCGCTCTGATGAAAACGACTACGCTCTGGGAAGGTCCTGTGGCAGAGCTGCTCAATGTGCTTGAGAACATAGCAATTCGGGAGCGGATCGACACCAGAACGAAAGAGTGGCCGCGAGCTCCTCACGCTCTTAGCAGAAGAATCAACGAGGTCATGTCCAACCTGAAGTCGTGCGGCATAGACGTCGTGATTCGTCACGGTGGAACCCACAAGATCGCAACGATTCAAATGACTCCAGCGCGAAGCGGACAAGCGAAACGAAAAAAGAAGAAAGCAGCCTAGAAGAAAATAGCGTCAGTTGCGGCAGAAGCGCTCTTGTCACCACTGACACGACTGACGCTATTTTTCCCGCTTCGCTACTCCAAAACGTACCCGAAAGGAGCTTTGACATGAAAATCGAAAAAAGTGTGTACCAGCAACTGGTTGATCTTCTTGCGGAAATGATTAGTAAACGCCTGAAGGAGCAAAACAAAAAAACCGAGTCTAAACTCAACTACAAAAAAACCGCTTAGAAAGGGATGGATA
Organism: Paenibacillus timonensis; assembly: GCF_022427145.1. Taxonomy (GTDB): domain Bacteria; phylum Bacillota; class Bacilli; order Paenibacillales; family Paenibacillaceae; genus Fontibacillus; species Fontibacillus timonensis. Next base: position 22,844 of record NZ_JAKSXN010000054.1, on the reverse strand, counting down.
CCCCATGAAGAAAAGAAATGACCTTTACGAAAACGAAGTACAGTACGTCGGCATATACGCTCGTGTCAGTACAGAGGAACAGGCTGAACAGGGTTACAGCATCGAGGCTCAGATTACGACCCTTCGTAATCTTTGCAAGGCTGAGCAGAAAATCGTCTTCAAGGAGTACGTCGACGCGGGCATCTCGGGAAAAACGATCGAGAAGCGTCCGGCAATGAAGCAACTGCTTCGTGACGTAGAGGAAGGCAAAATTCAAGAGGTACTTGTTTGGAAGCTGGACAGGATCAGCCGCAAGATGTCTGACTTGCTCCAAATCGTCGAGCACCTGAACCGCAACAACGTCAAATTCCGCAGCTACTCGGAGAAAGACTTCGACACCGAGACAGCCTCCGGCAAGCTCAACATCCAGATGCTTGGGGTAATCGCCGAATTCCAGCGGAATACCATCGTGGAAAACGTCAAGTTGGGCTTGAAGCAGAGGGCTAGGAAGGGGAAATGGAATGGCGGTACGGTCCTCGGTTACGATGTAGTCGAGGTAGAAAGCGGACGCGGCAAGGACTCCATCCTGAAGATCAATCACATCGAAGCAGAGCTTGTAAGGAAAATCTTCAGGATGTACGGTAGCGGCCAAGGCCTTCGAAGCATCGCAAACCAGCTGAACGCCGAAGGCTACAAGACCAAACCAGGAAACGCCTTTAGCAGCGTCGCGGTCAAAACGATCATCAACAACCCCGTCTACATCGGCAAAATCCGCTACAACGTACGGGAAAACTGGAATGAGAAACGGCGGAAGGGGACAAACAAAGATCCCATTGTCGTTGCCGGTGAGCACGAACCGATCATTAGCCTGGAATTGTGGGAGGCTGTTCAGAAGTTCTACAAGAAGAAGGCCGTCTCCGCTCCTCGAAAGTTCGACGGTATCTACCTTCTGACAGGGCTCATGAGATGCCCTCAGTGTGGAGCAACGCTTGTCGCCCATCGTGTAAATGACACGCTGAAAAGCGGGGAAAAAGTCGTCCGGAGATACTACATTTGCAGTAACTTCCGAAACAAGGGGAGTCGCGTCTGTAACTCCAACTCAGTTAAAGCAGACTTCGCCGAAAGCTATGTAATCAAACGGATTGCGGCGGTAGTACAAACGCCAAAATTGCTGGACGACATTATCGTAAGCCTCAATAAGTCGCGGAGCAAGAGCGTTGCTCCGCTTCAAAAAGAGCTATCTGCAATCGAACGCGAGTTGAAAACGCTAGACTCCCAGAAGCAAAGGTACTTTGCCCTCTACGAAAGCGACACGATCGATAACGACATGCTGGTCGAGCGCATCAACGAATTGAAGTCGAAGTACGACGTGCTCGCAAACCGAAAGTGCGAAGCAGAACGCCAGCTTGACGAAAACCAAGCCGAGCCCATCCCGCTTCAGCTTGTACGCAAAGCACTCAGCGACTTCAACGGGCTTCTTCAGACCTCCCCAGTCGAAACGCAGAAGACCCTAATACAGACCATAGTGAAGCAGATAGCCGTACAGCAAGGCCAAAAGCTTCGAGGCATTGAACTGGAATTCGACGAGACGCTCAGACAATGTCTGGTCGTCGCAGCCCCCTCCACCGACAAGGTGGACGGGGCTTTTTCTTTGTCCAGACGCAAGTACCCCTCACCCTTTACGATCGTGATCTAGAGCCTCTCCCTTTCTACAAAGCGAAAGTACCGTCAAAAGCGCGTTCGCTGCCAGCATCGACACTTCTGACACTTTTTCTTTCCCAGCCTCGGGGGGTCTCCTCCATTCACGAAGCCCTCTTCCCTCCGTGGGATGTGACGAGGATGCTCCACTCAAAAAGCGATAGCCCTATGTACCTTTTCAGCGTTACCATAGCCCGAAACCCACACACATATATACAAATCCATGCCCCGCAAGGAATTCCGCAAAAAAACTTGCCCTTATTTATGATACGGTTCTCCCCGATTAATCTTCACCGCGCGATAAATCTGCTCGGTGAGCACCAGGCGCATGAGCTGATGGGGCAGCGTCATGCGCCCGAACGACAGCCGCTGCTGCGCACGGCGGAGCACCGCATCGGCGAGCCCGTGGCTCCCGCCGATGACGAACACGACATGGCTCGTCCCGTAGGTGCCGAGCTGATCGAGACAGGCGGCCAACTCCTCCGAGCTCCAGAGTTGGCCGCCGATCGCGAGCGCGATGACATGCGCGTCGCTCTTGATCTGCGCGAGGATGCGTTCGCCCTCGCGCTCCTTCACGCCGATGAGCTCCGCCTCGCTCATCGTCTCCGGCGCTTTCTCGTCGGCCACCTCCACGACTTGAAACTTAACGTAAGGCGCCAGGCGCTTCGCGTATTCGGCGATCCCCTGCACCAAATATTTTTCCTTCAGTTTACCCACGGCAATAATTTGAATGAACAAACGATAGCCCTCCGTTTGCACTTTCGGCACCGGTCTATACTGCCGGTACCCCAGTCGCATCATTTTTTGACACTTTCAAGAAGTTTTTGCTGCCACCTTCTATATCATGCCCGTCTCCATGCATGCAGCCTTGACGCGCTTCATATTCCGTATTATCTTAAAATAAACACCGTTCAATATTTGAACGCCGTTTACCGTTTGTCCTAAAATTCCATTCGAGGTGATCCCCATAGGCATTCAAGATCGAAAAGAACGCGAGAAAAACGAAAAACGCGAAAAGATCCTTCAAGCCGCTGCAGAGATTATGAGAACCGAGGGCGCTGAAAGTATCTCCATCCGTAAAATCGCCGATAAAATCGAGTATTCTCCCGCCAACGTGTATCACTATTTCACGGATAAAGAGGATATCATCAACCAGATCATCATGAGCACCTATCGACAAATCGTCGATAAACTGTCCTTGTCCTTATCCACGGCAGACCGTCCAGAGGAAAAACTGAAAGCAAGTATGCGGACCTACATCGAGCTGATGACCGGAATGGCGGACGAATATAAAATCATGATGCTGAGCGATTCGCCGGCGATCCTGGAACACACCTCCGTTTTATTTCAGGGAGCTTCCGCATCTCAGCCCGCCATGGGAATGCTGCACCAGACTCTGCAAGAGCTCTGGCACGAACAAGGCCTTCCGATTGAGGACAGCCGGATTGAGCTTACCGCACAAGTCATTTGGACATCGATGTTTGGCCTGATCTTAAGGCTGATCACAGAGAAGGTGGGAGAGAAACAGAAGCAGCGGCTGATCGATCATTTCTTGGAATTCACGCTTTGCGCCTTGCCGCACGAGTAACCACAACAACAAAAAAGATGGAGGTGTTGATATGAAGTTTCGGAAGGAAGTGACCGTATTGGCCGTGCTGATCATGGTGTTATCCTTGACTGCGGCAATCACGGGTATTTATTCGAGCGGCGGTCCCGGCAAGCATGAAATTACGTCCATACGCGGAGAAACCGTTGAGATCTATGGCAAAGGATTGTACCGGAACGATTCCGTATCCATGGCTTCGCAGGCTATAGCCCAGGATGTCGTGACCGTCCTGGTGGGCATCCCGTTATTGGCCGCTTCTCTTGCGTCAGCCAGAAAAGGCCGGTTGAAGGGAAAAATTCTCCTGGCGGGAACGCTGGCTTATTTTCTATACACGTATGCGTCCTATTCATTTACATCCATGTTCAACGACCTGTTTCTGGTCGACGTTGGCTTGATGTCCCTGAGTTTCTTTGCTTTTCTGCTCGCCATGATGTCCCTGGACCCGAGAATATTGCAGCAAAGCTTCAACGCCAAACTTCCGGTCCGAACGATCGCCGGGTTTCTGATCTTTATCGCTGCCGTGATCGGGCTTATGTGGGTGGGGAGAATCAAACCTTCGTTCGTCGGCAGCACAGCCCCCATCGGTTTGGAGCATTATACGACTTTAGTCATTCAAGCCCTGGATCTGGGCTTTGTCGTTCCGGCCGCGATTCTTTCCGGCCTGTTGCTTCTGCAGCGAAAACCATTCGGACTACTGCTTTCATCTATCCTCTGTGTTAAGGCCGTAACGATGTTGACCGCGTTAACAGCCATGATCATTGGCCAAATGGTAGCCGGGGTTAGCATGGAAGCGGCGGAAATCATCCTTTTCCCTGCGTTTAATCTGGCTGGCATCGGTATCTTGATACTCTTTTTCAAACATATTCAAGAACCTGGGGCTGGAGCAGTAGCCTAAACTACCTTACACCACCAAGAACCGCGCCTCATGATCGCATTCCTGGCATTTCACCGGGGGCTCCCAGTCAATAAACTTGGTGTGCTCCAAATCGACCACATCGGGGGCTTCCTCAAACTCATCCACGAACATATCGATGGCCAGTTCCACATGATCTTTGCATACGACGTACATAGTTCAAGCATCCTTTCTTATGCGCCGCACTCCCGCGGCCGGCTTCCGTATTAACAGGTTGTCCTTTATCTTTTCTACCATACTCCGCGCAAAAAAGGAACCGCCCCGGTCACATCCGGCAGACGGTCCCTTCCCCCTCCAAGCCTCAACGGCCCGGCTCCCCAGCCGGTTACAGCGGCGTATAGAAGTTTTGCGTATAATACGTATCGTAATCGCTGCGATCCAACCCGTCTACGGCACCGACGCCCAGCATCGTAAACGCAGGCTCCAGCATATTCTCCCGGTGGCCCCAAGAATTCAGCCAGCCATAATGGCCGTCGATCGCATCCAGGTAACCGGCGGCGATATTTTCGCCCCAGGCCCGGAACTGCGGAATCCCGCGAGACATCATGCGGTCGCCCGCCGACTTCCCTTCCGGATTATTATGCTCAAAATAATTCCGTTCCGCCATATCCTTACTATGCGAGCGAGCCACCTCGGCCACGGATTCGTTCCAGCTCAGTACGCCCAAACCTTTTTGTACGCGAAACGCATTAGTCAGGTCAAAAATCTCCCGCTCCGTCGCCTTCAGCGACTCCGGTGTGGACGGCGCGTATACATGGGTTTCCGTAAATTTCTTGTCCATCAACAGCACTCCGTCCACGCGGTACTTCTCGTGCTTGTCCAGGTACAGGTTGAGGTACAGCCCTCTCGGCGTATACGTCTCCACATACTCCCGCGGCGGGTTCTCGCTCTTGTCCCAGATCGCGGCCAGGCTGCTCCGCAACGGCTCCAGCCCTTTCTCCGCCTCGGGCCCGAACCGCCATTCCTCATGATTGCCGAACAAGCCAACTACCTTGCCGTCCGCGACGCCAACCTGCGTATAGTGCTTGTAATCCTGATTATAGATGTACCATTCCAGTCCAAAGTTGGTGACGTCCTTGCGCGCCGGTTCGCCCAGCAACTCGATCACGCGGTCCGTCGAATCGCCGATCCCTACGCCCTGCAGTTGGATCTCCGGTTTGATCAGATCCGGGCTTGTCGCCTTCGGCAGCGTCAGTTTCAGCCGGTACAGGAACGTCTGAGCTTCCGCCCGCGACACCGCATCCTTCGGTGCGAAGCTCTGCACGCCGGCACCGCTTTTCCCTTGGGCCAAGCCTTGGGCAAGCACCCACTGAACGGCCTCATCTTCGCTCAAGCTTTGCCCGTAAAAAGCCGCCATCAAGCGGGCCACCGACCCCCTCGTGATCGGCTCGTTCGGCTTGTCGCTCACCGGCCAGGTCAATTCGAACGCCAAGTCGTAATACGGCGTGTACCACGCCTCTTGCCCATTGGCCGCGTCCAGCTTGATCTCCGGATAAGCCCGCACCAGCATGCTCAGAAACTCCGCCTCCGTCACCGACTGGGCCGGGCGGAACGTCCCGTCCGGATACCCGTCCGTCACGCCGTTGGTTTTTGCCCACATGACTTTGTCATAAGCCCAATGGGATGCCGGTACATCCTTAAAATCTGCCCCGGCGGCTTGAACCGCCGACCCCGCAGCCAGCCAGGCTGCTCCTAATCCCGCGAGAATCGCCAATCCGCGAATTCCGCGTTTCCATCCGTTCTTCATGGACCCCTGCCCTCTTTCCATCATCGATATCATTGCTTGCTCTCTTGGATGTGTAGTTCGACAGAAAAAGGACAAATTCCTTGTTCCTACAATAAAATCACATTATCTTCTAGTTGTAGCCTTAGATCCCATGGATTCCCTCTCCGTTTTCCGGAAGGACCGCCTCCTCCAACGCCTGATCCAGTTCCTCCGTCAACTCCCGCATCACATCCTCCGGCCAGTCGAAATACCGGGCCATCTCGGCGACGACCGGATCCTTCCACCGCCGCACCCAAGCGATGTCAAACAACAATGCCCCCGTTCTCCGCACGAAAAAATCCACCGGCGTCATCGCCATTTCCGCTTCCAGGGCATACCGCAGCGGGACCGCCACCTCCAGCGGGAGCCGGGGCAAACCGACCGAGGCTGAAGACTCGCCCGGGTCCGCAGTCTCTGCGGCGGCTGTGCCGGCTTCGGCGACCCGTCCCGAACCGGAGCCCGAAGCCGGATCCAATGTCGACGCCGACTCTGAACCGGCATCCGGCCACGGGCCGGCTCCGACGCGAACGATCGGCCCCTGTTGCGGGTGCCTTTTCGGCTCGCCGGCCATAGCCAGCAGCCGATCCACGTTGGACCCGTACCGGGCCGCCCATTTGGCGGCAAGCGCCTGCGGGATGCCGTGCTCCGCCGCTTCCTGCGCCTTACGCGCCACGAAGCCGGGTAGTCCCTGCGAGCCGCCCACCTGCCCGCCGGAAATCGGCAGCGTCCGGGTGGAGCAAGGCGCGAAGCTCCGGCCGTGCTCCCTCTTCAGCTTGAAGGCCACGCGGTCGACGACCAGCTCCGCCATCTTGCGGTAGCCGGTCAGCTTGCCGCCGGCAATCGTGATTAGGCCGGACGCAGACTCCCAAATTTCATCCTTGCGGGAAATTTCCGAAGGCGATTTGCCCTCCTCGTAGATGAGCGGCCGCACGCCGGCCCAGCTGGATTCCACGTCCGCCGCCGTAATGGCCAGCCCGGGAAACATCCCGTTGACCGCGCCCAGGATATAGTCGCGGTCCGCCTCCGTCATGCGCGGATGGGCGAGCTCGCCGTGATACACCGTGTCCGTCGTGCCCACGTACGTTTTGCCGTCGCGCGGGATCGCGAACACCATGCGGCCGTCCGGCGTATCAAAATACACCGCCTGCCGCAGCGGAAACCGCCCCTGGTCGAACACCAGGTGTACGCCTTTGGTCAGCTGCAGCATTTTGCCTTGCTTCGACCCGTCCATCTCGCGCAGCGCGTCCACCCACGGGCCCGCCGCGTTGACGATCTTCCGGGCGCGCAGGTCATACGTCCGCCCGCTGGCCAGGTCCGTCACATCGGCGCCCACCAGCCGCGCCCCTTCGTACCGGAACCCGGTCACCTTGGCGTAGTTGACCGCCATCGCTCCGCGGGCTGCCGCCTCCTTGAGCACCTCGAGGGTCAGCCGGGCGTCGTCTGTGCGGTACTCGACGTAGTACCCGCCGCCCAGTAGACCCTCCTGCTTCAGCAGCGGCTCTCTCGCCAGCGTTTCCGCCGCCGTCAGCATGCTACGTCGCTCCCCGCGCTTCACCCCCGCGAGGAAGTCATACGCGCGCAGCCCGAGCGACGTGCTGAACCGGCCGAACGTGCCGCCCCGGTAAATCGGCAGCAGCATCCGTTCCGGCGTCGTGACATGCGGCCCGTTCTCGTACACGATCGCCCGCTCGCGCCCCACCTCCGCCACGACGCCGATCTCCAGCTGCTTCAGATAACGCAAACCGCCATGCACCAGCTTCGTCGATCGGCTTGACGTCCCGGCGGCAAAGTCCTGCATCTCCGCAAGTCCAACGCGCATCCCCCGCGCCGCCGCATCCAGCGCGATTCCCGCCCCGGTAATCCCGCCGCCCACGACCAGCAGATCCAGCGGCTCGGCCGGGTTCGCCATTTGCTCCAGCAGGTATTGCCGAACCTTGCCCGAAAACGGATCACTTCCGTTCATCTCCATCCTCCTTTGGGTTCCCCGCAAAAAAAAGACTCCGACCCCACTCCAGTCGCTTCGGTCTACGGCTGTCATGTTTTCGGAATCTTTCCTGCGATAAATGTTTATTTGTCTTCGTCCAACCCTTGTTCAATCTCGGCCTCGGACGGTTTATCGGTCAGCTTCAAGGTTGTTTTCTCCAGCTTGCCTTCCCGGTAATACGTGACCTCCAGGTCATCGCCGATCTTCTTATTCTCATACAAATACCGGCGCAATTCCAAGGTCGATTGAATCGGTTGTTTGTCGAGCTGGGTGATGACGTCATTTAACTTCAGACCCGCTTCCAGCGCCGGCCCATGGGCCTCGAGGACGATGACGCCCTCCGTGACATGGCTCGGCAGCTTGAGGTCCTGGCGCTGCTCATCGGAGATCGGGGAGAATCGGTTGTTGAGATCCAACGTATACACGCCGATATATGGGCGAACCACCTTGCCATGCAGTAGCAGATCATCCACCGTCTTCATCACGTCGTTGACCGGGATGGCAAACCCCAGCCCTTCAACGCCGGTATCAGAAATTTTCATCGTGTTGATCCCAATCAGCCGGGCGTTCAAATCGACCAGCGCCCCGCCGCTGTTGCCCTCGTTGATCGCCGCGTCCGTCTGGATCACTTCCTGCTCCCAGTCGTACACGCCGTCTTGGTTCAGTGACACCGGAATCATCCGGCTGGTATAACTCACGATGCCGGAAGTCAGCGTTCCGCCAAGTCCCAGCGGATTGCCGACGGCGATAACCGTTTCCCCGGCGCGCAGCTTCTTGGAATCGCCCAGCTCAATCACCGTATCGATGCCTTGGCCGTCGATTTCCAGCACGGCGATGTCGTTGATGGAGTCTTGCCCGACAATCTCCGCCTTGCGCGAGGCCCCGTCGCTCGTCACGATTTCCAAGTCGCTCGCGCCGCTGATCACATGCGTATTCGTTATGATAAAGGCCTTGCCCTTCTCTTTCTTAAAAATCACGCCCGAACCCAGCGCCGCTTGCTCCGGATCGCCTTCCGACAATTCGCCGTGATTGAGGATGCTCACCACGGCGGGCGCGACCTTGGCCGCCGCCGAGGTGATCCGGTCATACGGATCGCTGGCATCCGAGAGCAAGACGGCGCTGCCGGTTGCGGCATGACGGGTCGATGAGGTAGGAAGCCCCGTAATGAAACTAAACAACAGCACGGCCACCACCGCGCTAAGAACGGAAGAGATTAAAGAGACCTGCAGCGTGGACAGCACTCGCCGTTGATGCTTCCGAGGCCCTCCGCGCCAACGCCGGAGGCTGCCGCCTTCGGACAAGCGTACGCGCCGCCCCGGAACCTTGGTGGAATAAAAGTCGTCGTCAAACCATCCCATCTCTATTCTCCCCCTCCATCATGCCTTCCCAAAACGGCCTCGGCATCGCCATCATGCCGTCCGCCCCAGGCAAGGGCCCCCTTCAACTTTATGCCGTGATGGCAAAGCCATATTCATGCGTATCCTTATATTTCTTAACGTCATGAACCGAAGATAGGTTGCCTGGAATTTGAGAAGTTTGCTGCTTTTTTTCTGGTTAATTGGAATGTTTGACCTCGCCAATGACTACACTATATTAATGCGATAGATTGATAGATTTATTTTACCATATTTTGATGGTTTGGAAGCAGATTTCTATCAGGGAAATAACGGGATTTTTCAGGCCGCTCCATCGCCCCGTCCCATCGCAGGTCGGAAGGCACTTTACATGAAAAAACCGCGCCACTCGCGCGGCCACCTGAGGGAGGTAAACCATGGATTCCTATTACTCGACGCCGATGAACGAAGTGAATGTGCTCGCCAAACTGGCGGATATGAAGGAAGAACATTATCATCAGCTAGTAACCCTAAGCGCCATCATGGAGTTGCTTATAGAGAAGGGCATCTTGACCCGTGAGGAAATCGAGAAAAAAGCGCTGGAGATCGACGGTTTCCTGACCCCGCCTCCGTATCCAACCGTATAAACGAAGCTTGGACTTGACCCGCAAGGGTTCCTTCAGGAGCGCGATCGTTGGCGGTGACCGGGGAAGTGGCGGTGGACCGGTGGTTTGATGGTTCGGTGTTCGGTGTTCGGTGGTTCAGTGATCCGAAGGGCCGCAGTAGCGGTGGACCGGAAGAGGACCGATGATCGTAGCGGTGAGGTGAATCAGTCGTGATAGAGCGGTTGAGGGTGATCGGTCGAGACGGATCGCTGAGCGCGCTTTTACACTAATTAGAGTTCGTCCGCTGTTGGAGTTCTTGCACTAGTTGGAGTCGTAGCTGGAGGAGTTCTTGCGCTAGTTGGGGTTTCCCAGTAGTCGGGTTTCTCATTAGGTACAATTCATCCGCAAGTTCGCGCTAATTCAAGCCTGCTCTAACGCTTACCAGAACGCTTATTAGGGCTTAAAGCGGGAGTTTAAATTTCTAACGCTTGCCAGCAAGCTTATGAGGACGAAAACAACCCAATATTCCGGTGAAACGGGGAAATAAGCTCACTGACAAGCGTTACAGCCTGCGGATCCCCGTTTCAGCTCATTTAGCGTTTCTCCTAAGCGTTAGCGGTTCGCCAGGTCCCGCCCCATTTCTGCTACCCACTCCGACGCACCTTGATCCTGTTGTCCATTCCAGTTACTCACTCCTATGCACTTTACCCTGTTGCTTTCCCGTTACTCACTCCTACACACCTTGTCCCTGTTACCCACTCCTGCAACTCACACCTACGCACCTTGTCCCTATTGCCCCTTCCAGTTACTCACTCCTATTCACTTTACCCTGTTGCCTTCCCGTTACTCACTCCTACACACCTTGTCCCTGTTGCCTTCCAGTTACTCACCCCATGTCCCTTCCTGTTTCCCGTTTGCCTGTTTCCTGTTGCGTCTCCTTACTTCTTCTCCCCTCCGTCCGGCCCCGATTATGGTAATAATCCGACTTCTGCTTCAGACTCTCCTTATCGTGTTATATTAAGTAACACAAAATCACCGAACACCCCCAGATCGCAAGCTTAATTCCAAACTTTTTTCAGAAAATTCTCAAAAATCCATCCCATATGTAATATTACCTTACAGAAAGCGATTCCAATTCGCAAAAAGAGGGTTGATTATTTTTTTCGCATCCTCTATGATAGGGGTAATCGCAGCATGAGAATTAAAGCACTTTAACTTTTGTGCCAACTAAGTCTATCTCGCGTTATAATTAACTCCTCGCTGATCCCCAAAAGTTTAAGCGCTTAAACTTTACAAACGAAAGGTTGGTGATTTCGTGACCCATCGCGAAGGTCGGCGGCGGACGTTCTACATGTACCTGTTCATCTCCCCCTGGTTAATTGGCTTCCTGGTGTTCGCCTTGTATCCGATTCTGGCATCGCTCTACTACAGCTTTACCGACTACGACATTATCCACCCGCCCGAATTCGTCGGTTTTGCCAACTACGCCGAGATGGTACGGGACGATTTGTTCTGGAAGTCGGTGACCGTCACGCTGAAGTTCACCTTCCTCAGCGTACCGGCGCAACTGTTGCTGTCCTTGGGTTTCGCGCTGCTGCTCCATCAGACCATGCCGCTTCGGGGGTTCTTCCGGACGGCGATGTATTTTCCCAGCATGGTCTCCGGCGTGGCGATGTCGCTGCTGTGGTATTGGATCTTCAATCCACAGATCGGTCTGTTCAACTACATGCTGTCTTGGTTCGGCATCCACGGCCCGGCTTGGCTCATGGACCCCGATACCGCCCTCTACGCCCTCATCATCATGACCTTCTGGACCGCCGGATCGGGCATGATCCTGTTCCTCGCGGGGCTGCAGGGCGTGCCGGCCAGCCTGATCGAAGCCGCGAAGCTGGACGGTGCCGGGCGCTTGCGGATTTTTCGCAACGTGACCCTGCCGATGATTTCGCCCGTCTTGCTGTTCCAGCTCATCATGGGCATCATCGATTCGTTCCAGGTTTTCACCCAAGCGTTCGTCATGACGCAAGGCGGACCGAACTACTCCACTTGGTTTTATGTCTACAACCTGTACACCAGCGCCTTCAAAGAATACCGCGCCGGTTATTCCTCGGCCTTGGCCTGGGTGCTGCTGATTGCCGTCATGTTGTGCACCGCCCTCATCATGAAAGTCTCGAACCGCTACGTTCACTATGAAGGAGGAGGAAGATAGATGAGCTCTATTCCGGCAACCTCGCCAACTTCCCGCTCCACCTCCGTCAGGTCCCGCCGCCGCAAGCCGGACCCGGTGAAAATCGTCAGCTTCATTCTGCTCATCGCCACCACATTCCTGATGCTGCTGCCCTTATTCTTCATGGTCTCCACTTCGCTGAAATCGCACCGGGAAATGCTGAAGTTTCCACCGACCTTTCTTCCGACCAGCTGGAGCTTCGGCAATTACGTGGAGATTTTCGATACGCTGCAGTTCGGTACGCTGTATAAGAACAGCCTGATCATCGGCGTCTTGACGGTCGTCGGCACGCTGCTCTCCTCCGCGCTGGTCGCCTACGGGTTCGCCCGTTACCGCGGCCGGGGCAACAGCTTCTGGTTCATGCTGCTGCTCAGCACGATGATGCTGCCGTACCCGGCCATCATGGTCCCGCAGTTCGTGTTGTTCTCCAAGCTGCACTGGATCGATACGTTCCTGCCGCTGATCGTGCCGGCGTTTTTCGGATCGGCGTACAACATCTTTTTGCTTCGCCAGTTCTTCTCCACCCTGCCCGAAGAGCTGTTCGACGCTGGCCGGATCGACGGCAGCAGCGAGCTCGGCATGTGGTACAAAATCGCCCTGCCCCTCTCCGGGCCGGCGCTGGCGACCGTGGCGATCTTTGCTTTTATCTACAGCTGGAACGACCTGCTGACTCCCGTGCTTTACTTGAGCTCCTCCGAACTGTTTACGCTTCCGGTCGGGATGGCCTCCCTCACCTCGTCGCGATTCCGCATCCCGCCGTGGCATCTGCTGATGGTGGCGTCCGTGCTCGCCATGGTGCCGATCGTCACGTTGTTCGCCATCGCCCAGAAGCAGTTCGTCGAAGGAATCGTACTTACCGGCATCAAGTCCTAGCTGCCGCAAGGAGCGGCGTCCACCCCCCAAACTAAGGAGGATTCGGATTTATGATGAAAAAAACCGCAGCACCTAAGCAAAGGTTATCCGTTCTATTGGGCACGATTCTGCTCCTGGCCACCATCCTGTCCGCCTGCAGCGGCGGCAAATCCGCCGGCGATCTCGGTTCGGGTACGAACTCCGGAGGAGACTCCGGCAATACCGGGGGCAAAACCGAGCAGGTCACGATCACCCACTATACCATCGATTCGCCGGACCGCACGTTTATCGAGGAGCTGATTCCGGAATTCGAAGCCACCCACCCGAATATTAAAGTAAAAGTGGAGAAGGCCCCTTATGAGCAATTTGACAGCAAGCTGCAGACGCTGATCGCCGGAGGCAACTCGCCGGACGTGACCAGCCATTACGGCTACGGCGGCTTCGCGGAGTACTACAACAAAGACATGCTGCTCGACCTGACCGACCTGATGGCCGAAGACGGCTTTAACGCGGACGACTACAGCATTCCCTCCCATCTGATGGATATCTACAAGGTCAACGACCGCACGTACGGCATTCCCGTCAACATTTACGTCACGCTGATGCTGTACAACAAGGACATGTTCGACGCGGCCGGGGTACCTTATCCGCCAAGCGACTTCGAGGACAAGAGCTGGACGTTCGAGAAAATGGTCGAGGACGCCAAACAGATGACCGTCATCTCCGACGACATCGCCAAAACGCAATACGGCGTCGACTTCACCTGGGCCGAGCGCGACATGCGTCCGCTGTATTTCGGCGCGGAGCCGTATTCCGCAGACACATGGACGAACGGCGGCGTGCCTTCGGAGACGCATTTCGATTCGCCGGAAGTCATCGCGGCCTATAACAAGCTGTTCGGCCTGATTTTCAAAGATAAAGTATCGCCGAACTCCGAGTGGAGCAAGAGCGTTGCCGGGCAGAACGGCGATCCGTTTGTGGCCGGCAAAATCGGGATGTCCGTCGGCGGTTCCTGGAACCTGGCCGGGGCGAACGATTTTCCGTTCAAGATCGGGGTAGCGGCCGTGCCATGGGGCGGCAACGACAAGGTGCGCAGCACGCTGTTCGTCGACCCGCTGCTGATCCTGAAGGATTCCAAGCATCCGAAGGAAGCGTTTGAGTGGATCAAATTCCTGCTGACCGATGACGTTCAAGAGAAATCGATTGAGCTGAGCGGCGGCAACCCGCCGGTGAACACAAAAGCGGCCGAGACGTATTACAAGCATTTTGAAGGCATCGATCCGGAAGACGTGAAAAAGGTGTACGAAGGCGCAACGAAATACGGGTTCGAGTCCTACAACCACCTGGTCACGAACTATTCGCAAATCAACGACATGTTCATTAACGAAATGCAGCCGATCGAAACCGGCCATAAAACCGTAGAGGAAGTGATGCCGACGATTCAAGCGAAGGTCACGGAAATACTCAAGCGTTAACCCCTTAACCCGCGGCCGGCTGCGGTTTCCCGGCAGAAGCTGCCGTCCCCGCAGGGACGGACTTCCGTTTCCTTTGGCGCGGGCTTAGAACAAGCGGACAGCGTCACCCGGCCTGATATATACTAAACATAACAAGATGACATTAAGGGTACGGAAAAACTGCCGCAAGGAGATATCGAGATGAAGGTTAGCATTTTTGACGTCGCCAAAAAATCCGGGTTGTCCGTAGTCACGGTTTCCCGTGTCCTGAACGGGGCGGAAAGCGTGCGGGAGAAGAACCGCCAGAAGGTGCTGGAGGCCATGAAGGAGCTGGACTACCGCCCCAATGCGGCCGCCCGCAGCCTCGCCAGCGGAAAGACGGGAATAATCGGCGTGATTGTGACGACGCTGCAGGACTCTTTTTTCGATCAAGTTGTAAAAGAGCTAAACGAGGTGCTCGCCCTGCACGGCTATTTCCTGGCGATTTCGGTTACGACCGGGATCGGCAGCGGCGACACCCATTACTTAATCCAGGAAGACCGCGTCGACGGCTTGATCCTGCTCTCTCCGATGGAGGAGGACAATTATATTGTCGAGCTGAAGCGGCGCGGCATTCCTTATGTGCTGATTGATAACCAGAAGCCGGAGAATGACAGCTTCTCTGTAACGATCGATAACTTCAAAGGCGGATATACGGCGACGAGGCATTTACTGGAGCAGGGGCATACGTCCATCGCCCATTTGTGCGGCGAGGAGATGTTCCGCAGTACCCGGGAGCGGCGCAGCGGATTTTTGCAGGCGCTTTCGGAGCAAGGGCTTGAACCGTTTGAGGTCGTGTCCGGCGAATTTGAAATCGCCTTCGGCTACGACACGTGCAAGCGCTGGATCGCTGCGGGTCACCTCCCCTCCGCCGTCTTCGCCGGCGATGACCACATCGCCCTTGGCGTAATGAACGCCTTGATGGAAGCCGGCATCTCCGTGCCGGATCAGGTGACGGTCGTGGGTTATGACGACCATTACATCGCGTCGCAGCTGCGGCCGCAGCTCACCTCCGTCCGGCAGCCAGCGGACCGCATCGCTTTGGCGGCCGCCGACATGCTGCTGAAGCGCATCGACGGGCGCATGAAACGCGGGGCCGGCCAGCGGATCGATCCGGAGCTGATCCTCCGCGAAACTACTGTCCGTAAGGAGTGACGACGATTGGCTTATTATTTGGGGATCGACGGGGGCGGCACCAAAACCTATGCCCTGTTGACCGATGAGCACGGACGCGTGCTTGGTAAGGGCCGCAGCGGGAACGGCAACCATCAGACGGGGGCCGCGGAGGCGGCGGCCAGTATCCGAGAAGCCTCGCTGACGGCCCTGGGTGAGGCAGGACTCCGCCTGGAGGACCTGCGGCACGCCTATTTGGGGCTGGCCGGCGCCGACCGCGAGGCGGACTACCGGATTCTTCACCCGATGGTGCAAAGCATCGGGTTTACGAAATATACGATCAACTGCGATACGATGATCGGACTGCGCGCGGGCACGAACCGCCCGTACGGCGTCGCCCTGATCTGCGGAACCGGCACGAACGCAGCCGGCCGCAACCCGCGGGGCGAGCATGTCCAATGCGGCGGGTTCGACTATATGTATGGCGATTTTGGCGGCGGCGGCGCGCTGAATATCGAGGTGTTCCGCTCCGTCATCCGCGCTTGGGACGGACGCGAGCAGCCCACGCAGCTGACCGAGCTGCTGCTGGAGCTGCTGGGGTACGCGCGCGTGGACGACATGTTCCATGATTTCCTCGATCATGGAAAACACGTCCCCGTGGACGCGGCGCGTCTGTTGTTCCCGGCGGCAGCTGAGGGCGATGCGGTCGCGCTGGAGATCCTGCATCGCCAGGGAGCCGAGCTGGGCAAATCGGCCGTGGCGGTGATCCGCAGGCTGGGGATGAAGGACGACGAATTTGACGTCGTCTTGGCCGGCAGCCTGCTCACGCGCGGCGACCGCGGCTGGATCCGCGGGCCGATCGAGCAAGCCGTCCGGGCGGAGGCGCCTTTGGCCTCCGTCGTGACGTTGTCCACGGAGCCGGTCGTCGGCGCCGTCTGGTCGGCAATGGAGGCAGACGGCCTGACCGTCTCCGGCGAAATGTATGCGCAAATGGCGGCGTACGCCGAGTTTGACGCCATATCGTGCGTGAACGAAAACGACAAGATCAAGGAGTGATCCCTCTTGGCACCAACAAAGCAAGGTTTAAAGATCGCCGTCATCGGCGGCGGATCTTCGTATACGCCCGAGCTCGTCGAGGGCTTTATCGTGCACTATCAGGAGCTGCCGGTGCGCGAGCTGTGGCTGGTCGACATCGAGCCGGGCCTGCGCAAGCTGAACATCGTGGGCAGCTTGGCCAAACGGATGGTCGAGCAAGCCGGCCTGCCGATCGAGGTCCATTTGACGACGGATCGCCGGGCGGCCATTGCGGGCGCGGACTTCGTCAGCACGCAGATGCGCGTCGGCATGCTCGATGCCCGGGCCCGCGACGAGTCGATCCCGCCAAAATACGGCGTTATCGGCCAGGAGACGACGGGCCCCGGCGGCATGCTGAAGGCACTGCGCACGATCCCCGTGCTGCTGGACGTCTGCCGCGACATCGAGGAGCTGGCGCCGGACGCCTGGCTGCTTAATTTCACCAACCCGGCGGGCATGGTGACCGAAGCGATCCTCAAGTATTCCAAGGTGAAGAGCATCGGGCTTTGTAACGCGCCGATCGGCTTGATCAAGCAGGTTTCCGGCAAATATGGCGTAGCAGCAGACCGGGTGTATGCCGAATTCGTCGGGCTGAACCATCTGCACTGGGTATCGCGGATCGACGTGAACGGCGAAGACAAGCTGGACGAAATGCTGGCCGACACGGCCGGGTACAGCGCTAAGAACGTGCCCGCCCGAGAATGGAACCCAGACTTCCTCCGCTCGCTGCGTGCCCTGCCCTCCTATTATTTGAAGTATTTCTACATGACCGATGCCATGCTCGAAGAGCAGCTGGAGTCCTTGAATCAGGGGCAAAACCGCGCCGAGGTCGTGAAACGGGTCGAAGAGGAACTGTTCGAGCTCTACAGCGATCCCGAGCTGAAGGAGAAGCCCAAGCAGCTGGAGCAGCGCGGCGGCGCGTATTACTCGGAAGCCGCGGTGAATCTGATGCGTTCGCTTTATAACGGCACCAACGACATCCAGACGCTGAACGTGGCCAATAACGGCATCCTTGACTTCCTGCCGGACGACGCCAGCATCGAGGTCAATTGCGTGGTCACGAAGACCGGCCCGCTCCCCCTCCCGCTGACGACCATCCCGACGATGGCCAAGGGGTTGATTCATGCGGTCAAAACCTACGAGCAGCTCGCCATCGACGCCGCCGTCACCGGTAGCCGCGACCTTGCTTTGCAGGCGCTGGCGCATCACCCGCTGGTCCCGTCGG
Organism: Paenibacillus timonensis; assembly: GCF_022427145.1. Lineage (GTDB taxonomy): Bacteria > Bacillota > Bacilli > Paenibacillales > Paenibacillaceae > Fontibacillus > Fontibacillus timonensis. The sequence continues at coordinate 4,979 of NZ_JAKSXN010000054.1, read as the reverse complement.
TGGAAGTCGCTATCAAGCTGCTCGAAGAGATGCTTGAGGCGAACAAGGAGTACCTGCCGAATTTCTTCCCGCAGTCGCAGGAAGAGACCGCAGCGACCGGCAAGTAGACATCGCTGAACATAAGGATCTCCCCACCCGGTGTTTATGGGAGGGGAGTTCTTTTGTTGCACAAAGTACAACATTTCCAGCCTATTCCTTCGCATACGCCCCAAAATGCTGCACGAAATACAACATTTCTGCGATGTGACCGACTTCTGAGGACCAAAGTTAAACTTGGGCACACCCCTCGGATCATTACTGAACCGTACCCACACCAAATTTGCACTCAGCACGCACTCGACACTTACCTAGACGGAAACTCTCATCCAGCCCTTCTTAACTTCCCCTTTCCCCTCTCCTATCCGGGTCCTTACCTTCATCGCTATCGGCTGCAGCATCCCTCTCAGGAGCTGCGGGATCTGCATGAACCGCGGAACGGACGGTCCTGCATTCCGCCCTTTACCGCGGCCGGTCGCCGCTGAACATCCGCTGCTCGCGCCGGTAGCTTTGCGGCGAGACCGCCTTGGCCTTCTTGAACACGCGACCGAAATGGGTCACGCTTTGGTAGCCGACGCGGTAAGCAATATCTGTGACGGGCAACTCCGTCTCGCGCAGCAGCGAACAGGCTTCCTCGATCCGGACGCGGTTAATGTAGGCAACCAACGTCAGCCCCGTAACCCGGGGGAACCGATGGCTCAGATAGTAAGGGCTCAGATGGAACCGGCCTGCCAGCTCGTTCAGGCTTAAACTCTCTTCGTAATGCGCATTAATGTAGCGGGCGACTTCGGCGATTTCCCGATACGGCCGCTTCCCGCTTCCCTCTTCGCCATCATGCCTTGGCCGCGCTTGCGCCATGCGGAGCAGGTTAAGCAGCAGCTCGGCCAGCAGCAACCGCCCATACTCCTCATGCCCGGTGGCCTGCTGCTTCTGCTCCGCCAACATGCGGGCCAACAGCGGCTGTACGAGCTGCTGTTCCTCGGCGTTTAATCGCAGAACCGGATATCGCTCAAAAAGTTGCTCCAGCTCTGCCTCCCTTCCGGGAAGCAAGGCGCTCACCGCCTCCGTGCGGAAGTTCACCAGGAGCCGCTCGTGGGGCTGCGACAGCTTGCCCGAAGGCGACGTCTTGTGCAGCACATTCACCGGGATCAACACAAGATCGCCCGCACTGATGCGGTAGACCTGATCCTTGATGAAATAACACCGTTCCCCGGACACGAGATAATAAATTTCCCATGCATCGTGAAAATGCTCCCCATCCATCGAAAACCGACCCGGCTGCTTCGCTGCCTCGACAAACAGCATCCGGCGAATCGGTGCCAACTGTGCCTCCATCGTCATGCCGCCACCCCCTCCTTCAATAAACAGCAAAAAATGTAGAATCTCAGCTAAAATTAACAAAATCCGTGCGGTAACTTTTCTATTATTGCTCTATGGTTATTGTAACATCATTCAAGGGAGTGAACGAGGCATGACAGAAGCAACAACGGTCAAAAATTTGAAAATCGCCTATATCGGCGGCGGCTCGCGCGGCTGGGCCTGGGGGCTGATGAGCGATTTGGCTTTGGAACCGGCGCTCTCGGGGCATGTGGCCTTATACGATATCGACTTTGCGGCAGCGCAAGCGAATGAAGTGATTGGTAACCGTTTGCAAGACCATCCTGATGCAGTGGGACGCTGGCGTTACGAGGCCGTAAAGACATTACCCGAGGCGCTGAAGGGTGCCGACTTTGCGATTATCTCCATCCTCCCCGGCACGTTTGAGGAAATGCGGTCGGACGTACATACGCCGGAAGCCTATGGCGTCTACCAATCCGTCGGTGATACCGTCGGCCCAGGCGGAGCGATTCGCGCGCTGCGCAGCATCCCGATGTACGTGGAGATCGCCGAAGCCATCCGCGACCACGCCCCGAACGCTTGGGTCATCAACTACACGAACCCGATGAGCGTGCTGACCCGGACGCTGTACAAGGTGTTCCCGGGCATCAAAGCCTTTGGCTGCTGCCATGAGGTCTTCGGCACACAGGAGTTGCTCGCCGAAATGCTCGAGGACATGGAGGGGCTAGCCGGGGTCCGCCGACAAGATATCGAAGTGAACGTGCTGGGGATCAACCATTTCACCTGGCTGGACCGCGCTTCCTACCGCGGCACCGACCTGTTTCCGGTCTACCGGGCTTTTGCTGAGAAGTATGCCGAGGAAGGCTTTAGCGCGCATGGGCAAAAAGACCACTGGATGAACAACAGCTTTACGTCGGCGAACCGCATCCATTTCGACTTGTTCCGCCGCTTCGGCTTGATCGCCGCTGCCGGTGACCGCCATTTGGCCGAATTCATGCCGAACAGCTGGTACCTTCGCAGTCCCGAGCACGTGAAGCAGTGGAAATTCGGCCTGACCACCGTTGCCTGGCGGATCGACAACCTGCAGAAGCTGCGCGAGCGAAGCCGCCGGCTCGTGGCCGGCGAGGAGACGTTCTCGCTCAAATCCAGCGGCGAGGAGGGCATCGCCATGCTGCGCAGCTTGACCGGCGCCAGCGCCCCGATGATCACCAACGTCAACCTGCCAAATCGCGGCCAAGTAGCTTCGCTGCCACTGAACGCCGTCGTCGAGACGAACGCCGTGTTTGGCGCGGACAGCGTCCAGCCGGTGCTGGCGGGCAGCCTGCCGGAGGACATCAACAATCTTGTCACCCGTCACGTCTACAACCAGGAAGCCATTCTGAAGGCGGCCATTACCAAGGACCGCGATCTGGCCTTCCGCGCCTTCCTGAACGACCCGCTGCTCTCCGGTCTTACGCCGGACCAAGCGGAGGAGCTGTTCACGACCATGCTGAACAACACCAAGGCGTATTTGCCGGGGTGGGAGTTATAGCATAAGAAAAGACCGCCCGGGGGTCGGTTCGCCATCCCCGGGCGGTTTGCTTGTCTGAGCCGACAATTATATGCGAAAAACCGAATACATTTCGCCGTTTTCAGCGATTCCGACGGAATGTATTCGAATTTTCATACACATTCACGTCTCAGAAGGTCTATCGAGCCGATTCTATATGAAATATCGAATACAATTCAACTTTTGTTCCGTCAGCGACACCATGTATATGAAAAACCGAATCCAATTCAACGAAAGAGTTCATTTTTTGCGCGCCATGCCAACTGGGCGGGTTCCAAGCACGGTCCCCTCCGTCGCGTCGCCACCTACCGCTCGCTCAACACGTCCCACGGCGTCGGCCGGTCGTAATACGTTTCGCAGAGCTTGAACTCGCTGTCCTTGAAGAAGCAGCCACGATCCTCCATCGCGCCGCGGACGGACATCTTGGCCAGGTCGAGCATGTTATGCTCGCGGCTGAGGTGAGCCAGATACGTCCGCTTCAGGCGGCCGTTCAGGATCTCGCTCATCAGCTCGCCGGTCGCGTCGTTGGACAAGTGACCCAGGTCGCCAAGGATGCGGCGTTTGATGTTCCACGGGTAACGTCCCATGCGCAGCATCTCGATATCGTGATTCGCCTCGAGCACCAGCACGTCGGCGTCGCAGATCGCTTCCTTCACCTTGTCGCTGGCATAACCAAGGTCGGTGCATACGCTCAGCTTCTCCTTGCCATCGTAGAAGTTGTAGCCCACCGGCTCGGCGGCGTCATGCGAAATGGCGAACGACTCCACGCAGAGCGAGCCGAAATCGCGGGTTTCCCCGGTCCCCAGGATGCAGCGTTGGTCGTCCGCGAGGTTCCCGATCGCTTTTTCCATGGCCGCCCACGTTTTCTCGTTCGCATAGATCGGCAGATTGTATTTTCGCGCCACTGCGCCTAAGCCCTTGATATGGTCCGAATGCTCATGCGTGACCAGAATGCCCGTCAACTCCTGCCCGGACACCCCGCGCTCCATCATCAGCTCATCGATGCGTTTGGCGCTAAAGCCGGCATCGATCATCAACGTGACTTCCCCATTGGCAACCAGCGTTGCGTTTCCCGTCGAACCACTCGACAGCACCGAAAATTGGATCCCCATAACTCCCATTACTCCTTCGTCTTCTCTGTGTTCGGACTGATGACATCACCGCTGATGCCCTGCACGTAATACTCCTTGCCGCTCTCCAGCATGAACCGCCAGGCCGGCGCAGCCGGCAGATGGGCGTCCGAATCGAACACCTCGCCGTAATATCCCAGCTCAACTTCGGTCACGACCGAGCCTTCCGGCAGGAAGTTCTCGATTAGGTTGCCGAGCGCCTTCGAGGCCGACAGCACGCGCTGCGGTTTCTCCTCCTCCGGATAGGTGATCTCGATCGCCCGGCGCTGATACGAAATAATCTTCTGATTGCTGTTAAACAACTTAAGCTCGATTTTGAAAAGCGGCCATTTCCCGTCAACCAGCGGATGCAGCACAAACACGTCCGAGCTACTCGCCACTTCGTCATACCGGTAATCGCCGATGTCCGGCAGACTGTCCTTCAGCGCGGCCGTCAAATCCCGCGGCGCAAAGATCAGCCTGCTGTCGACCGGCGCCGGCAGGTCGGTCAGCTTGCCGCTCTGCGCATCATCCACGAACCGATAGGCGATCTTTGGCAGCTCCGGCGTTTCCGTCGGAATTTTGGCGAGCACGCGAATATCCTTCTCGTCCATCGCCTGCTGCGTATTATTCTCCAGGGCGGTGATATCCAGGTTGGAGTCGGCCTGCTCCCGCAGATCGTTCCATAGCTGATAGCCCAGCACCAGATTCAGCAGCAAAAAAGCGTAAATCAGCACGTTTTTCGCCCGACCCCAATCCATGGTTCATCCCCCTTTCGTTCAGATTCAGTCTCAGCCTCACGCACCGTACCGTCGCGTGACGTAACGGACCGCAGAGACGTTAATGTGTATTTCCCGGTGATTTCCCAGCCTAACGGACTCCAGTGACCTTATTCGTACCCCATAGGAGCAAATTGTGATCGACCAGGCTTTATAACGTCTCCTGGG
>NZ_JAKSXN010000053.1 GCF_022427145.1 Paenibacillus timonensis | reverse complement strand
TTGAATAGGGGGCTTTTTTGGGTGCAGAATTGACAACTCGAGTTCCTGTAACTATACTGATTACAACAATTAAATGTAACAAACATTGTTACACCTACTGACCCAAATCGATATTGTATTTTTTGTTCCTATTCGAAGGAGGAAATCAATCATGGCTCATCCCTTGCCTATTCACCCCGCCGCACAAATCGGCGTTGTTCAGCTCAAAGTCCGCGATCTCGACCGCTCGCTTGCCTTTTATCAGGAGGTGATCGGCTTCCGGGTGCTGCGCCAAAACGGCTCGGTCGCGGAGTTAACCGCCGACGGCCGAAATCCCTTGCTGATTCTGGAGGCGGATCACCGCTATCGGGTTTTGCCCGAGCGGTCCGTGTCCGGATTATACCATTTTGCCATTTTGGTTCCCGGCCAAGTGACGTTGGGACTTGCACTACGCAATTTGATTCGCCATCAGATCCCGGTCGGACAAGGCGATCACCTGGTCAGCGAAGCGCTGTATCTGAGCGATCCGGATCAGAACGGGATCGAGATCTATGCGGACCGTCCCCGGGACACCTGGCAGAAAACCGCTGAAGGCGAAGTTCTCATGACGACCGATCCCGTGGACATCGATAACCTGCTGACGCTGTCCGAGCAGGCGGAGTGGAGCGGTTTGCCGGAAGGGACCCGCATCGGCCACGTGCATTTTCACGTAGGCGATTTGTATCAGGCGGAACAGTTCTACTGCGGCATTCTAGGATTCGAGGTCACCGCCCACTATGGGGGCGCGGCTCTATTTATCGCCGCGGGCGGATACCATCATCATATCGGGTTGAACCTTTGGGCCGGCAAAGGGGCGCCGCCGGCGCCGGAGGATGCGGTGGGCATTCGTTACTTTACCACGGAACTGCCGGACCTTCCGGCCTTGGAAGCCGTAGAGAGCCGGTTAGCCGAAGCCGAAGTGGCTTATGAGCGGGAGGGGAATGAACTCCGACTGCGCGATCCGTTTGGCATCGGAATCAGACTGGCGGTTACCGCCTAAGCGAACGTTTAATAGTAAACCCGAAATGAATTGACACTTCCTTTCGGCGCGGTCCTTCACCTATAATAGATTTACGTATACTCTAGGAAAGGACCGGTCGTTATGAAATTGTTCCCCCAACTGGAAACGGAACGGTTTGTACTGAGAAGGTTGACGCCGAAAGACGCTGCCGATTTGTTCCACTATTTCTCCAACGACGAAGTGACCAAATATTATGATTTGGATCGTTTCGTGGAGCTCCGGGAAGCCGAGGAGCTGATCCAAAAGTGGAACAGCAGGTATGTGGAGAAGCGGGGCTTTCGCTGGGCAATCACGGTCAAAGCCGAAAGCGACCGGGTCATCGGCACCTGCGGGTTTCACAACTGGTCGAAGGATCATTTTAAAGCCGAGGTCGGATACGAGCTGAATCCGGACTATTGGCGCCAAGGCGTCATGACCGAAGTGCTGCAGGAAATCCTGCGGTTCGGGTTCGAAGATCTGGGGCTGAACCGGATCGAAGCATTCATCGACCCGGACAATATCCGGTCCAGGTACTTGCTGGAGAAAACCGGCTTCCACGAGGAAGGATATTTGAAGGAAACCTTCTTTGAGAAGAATCAATTCGTCGATGCCGTTCTATTTGCGTTGCTGAAGAAGCAATATGAAGCGAAACGGAACCGGAACTTCCGGTAAAAAAAGAGATTTGTTCCCGGCCGATCGTCCGGTGGAACAAATCTCTTTTCTTCGTTTGCCGTCACTGCCGGAGATACTCGGTCTCATAAACCGTCCGGACTTGGTTCAGCACCGTTTGGGCATGCTCCCGGAATTTGATCTCTGCAGGTCGGCCTTTTATCAGGAAGACGCCGGTTTGACCTCGATACTTCCCCAGCGCCCCGGTGTACAACAGCCCTGCCCCATGGGTCGGCGGGGAAAAGAACAGCTTCATGACCGGCTTTAGCCAGATCGGCAGTCCCGAGCGTTTCCCTTTACGGAGGGTATTGTTGCTTCCGGGATCAACGCTGCGGATCTCGATGCCTTCATCCGCAAGCTGCGGGGCGACGGTTTCCGTCCACAGGGAAAGCGCCAGCTTGGAGGCGGCGTAAGGACCAAACAACCTACGGAACGATGTCGGCCGCGCCAGCCGGTCCGGATCAAACGATTTAACCCGGGTGAGCACCGCCGAAGAAGTATTGATGACGGTTTTCAAGCGTCCCCGGTTCAGTAACGGTTTCAATTCCATCATGAGAATATAAGGCACGACTGTCATCACCTCGTAGTGAAGCTCGCGACCTTGCTTCGAGTACTCCAATTCCGGAAAGCTGCGGCCGGCATTGTTAAACAGCACGTCAATTCGTTCCTCGTTGGCTTTGATTTGCTCGACCGCTTGCCTCAGACTGGCAAAGTCGGATAAGTCCGACGTCCTGTAGGTTCTTAGGCGTCCGGCTTGAGCCGCGCTTTGGAGCTTCCGATCGTCTGCCGGCCAGTCGGAACGGTTCAAGCCAATGACTTGCCATCCTTCGTTTAGCAGAATACGCGTTAACTCCAGCCCGATACCGGCGCTGGCCCCCGTAATTAAGGCGATATTTCCACGATTTGTGCGCATGTTTGTAATCCCTCCTGAAAGAATTCTATAGACCCGGATCCTGTCTTGAGGCTGATTGTAGATCTTGGAGTCGACTCCAAGTCAAGCCGGTTTTTCATGGAAAAGAGAAAGTTGACTTGGAGCTGGCTCCAAGTTATATAATGCAGAATGAGATTCTACCAAAGAGCAGGAGGAAGAAGCATGGCGAAGCAATCTGTCGAAGGGCCTACCTTTACCATCAAGCAAGCTTCCGATCTAACCGGCATTACAGAGGATACGATCCGGTATTATGAGAAAATTGCGCTCCTGCCTCGGGCCGAGCGGAAGGAGAACGGTCATCGCGTTTACCGCCAGGAGGACCTGGATACGATCAAACTGGTCAATTGCTTGAAAAAAACCGGAATGCCGCTGGACGAAATGCGGCCATTCCTGAAGGTGTCCGCCGATGCCGATCCCGGAGAATATCCGGAGCTGGTCGAGCAGATGGAACAGCACCGGGCCAACATCGTGGAGCAAATCGCCTCGCTGCAGCAGGTGGTCGAGTTCATCGACTTGAAGCTGAAGCAAGGGAAGTACCGTGTCGTGGACTGCGAGGCCGAGGGCGTTTCCGGCTCCTTCTCTGACGGCAAGAAAGCCGCATCGCCAGCAAAACCCCTATCGACGTCCGAAATGCGTTATTTTTCCGCGTCACCGAGTGAAAGCCGTTATTGAAGATTTGCCGTTCTTTTGCCATAATAAGCGGAGCAGACGACTCGTCCGCACTGCGGAGAGTCTTTAAATTAAAGGGGGAGCTTCGTTTGAAGGGGATTATCACCGTACTGGGTAAGGACAAAGTAGGCATTATCGCCAAGGTGTGCACGTATCTGGCCGATAATAACGTTAACATTCTCGATATTTCGCAGACGATCATTCAAGGTTATTTCAACATGATGATGATCGTCGATATCACCGCGCCGACTAAAGAATTCGAGAAGCTGGTCGAAGAACTGCAGGAACTGGGGCGCTCCATCGGCGTGGAAATCAAGCTGCAGCACGAAGATATTTTTAACACGATGCACCGGATCTAAAGAAGGGAGGGGACACCATGATCTCACGCGTAGAAGTACAAGAAACCAATTCGATGATCCGCGAGATGAACCTCGACGTGCGCACGATTACGATGGGCATCAGCCTGATGGACTGCGCTCACGAGGACATGAACGTATTTAACCGGAACATCTATGATAAAATCACCCGAACGGCGGAGCATCTCGTTAAAACCGGCGAGGATTTGGAGAAGCAGTTTGGCGTGCCGATCGTTAACAAACGGATTTCGGTGACTCCGATCTCGATCGCCGCGGGCGGACTCAAGACCGATACGTTCGTGCCGGTAGCCGAAGCGCTGGACCGAGCGGCCAAGGAAGTGGGCGTCAACTTTATCGGCGGGTTCTCGGCCCTGGTGCAAAAGGGCTTTACGAACGGTGACCGGGTGCTGATCGACAGCATCCCTGAAGCGCTGGCCGTGACGGACCGGGTTTGCTCCTCGGTGAATGTCGGCTCCTCGCGCAGCGGCATCAATATGGACGCCGTGAAACGGATGGGCGACATTATCCTCCGGACGGCCGAGCGGACGGCGGACCGGGGTTCCATCGGCTGCGCCAAGCTGGTCGTGTTCTGCAACGCGGTAGAGGATAACCCGTTTATGGCCGGGGCGTTCCACGGCGTCGGGGAGCAGGAATGCGTCATCAACGTGGGCGTCAGCGGTCCCGGCGTGGTGAAGCGTGCGCTGGAGGAAGTCAAGGGCAAGGATTTCGAGACGTTATGCGAAACGATCAAGCGGACGGCGTTTAAAGTGACCCGGGTGGGCCAATTGGTGGCGCAGGAAGCCTCGAAACGGCTGGGCGTTCCGTTTGGCATTATCGACCTGTCGCTCGCCCCAACGCCGGAGATCGGCGATTCGATTGCGGAGATCTTCCAGGTGATGGGTTTGGAGGAAGCAGGTGCGCCCGGAACGACGGCGGCGCTGGCGATCTTGAACGACAACGTGAAAAAAGGCGGCGTCATGGCCTCCTCGTACGTCGGCGGTCTCAGCGGCGCGTTCATCCCGGTCAGCGAGGACCACGGCATGATCGAAGCGGTGCAGCGCGGGGCGCTGACGCTGGAGAAGCTGGAAGCGATGACGTGCGTGTGCTCCGTCGGTCTGGACATGATCGCGATTCCCGGAAGCACCAGCGCCGCGACGATTTCCGGCATCATCGCCGACGAAGCGGCCATCGGCATGGTTAACAACAAGACGACGGCCGTCCGGATCATCCCGGTCATCGGCAAGGACGTCGGCGAGATCGTGGAATTCGGCGGCCTGCTGGGCTACGCGCCGATTATGCCGGTCAACGCCTTTAACTGCGCACCGTTCATCGAGCGGGGCGGACGCATTCCGGCGCCGATCCACAGCTTTAAAAACTAGGCGGCGGGGGGACGCGGCCATGCATAAAACGATAGGACTGCTGGCGCACGTCGACGCCGGCAAAACGACCTTTGCCGAGGCGCTCTTGTTTCACACGCAAACGATTCGCAGCCGCGGCCGGGTCGACCACCGCGACGCCTTCCTCGACAGCCACGAGATCGAGAAGGCGCGCGGGATCACCGTGTTCGCCGATCAGGCGGAAATGAAGTACGGGGAATCGACGTATTTTTTGCTGGATACGCCTGGTCACGTCGATTTCTCCGCTGAAATGGAACGGGCGCTGCAGGTGCTCGATTACGCCGTCACCATCGTCAGCGCCGTGGAAGGCGTCGAAGGACATACGGAGACGGTCTGGCAGCTGCTTCGCTCCTACGGGATTCCGACGTTTTTCTTTATCAACAAAACCGACCGCACCGGTGCAGACCCGGATCGGGTTTTGGAGGACATCCGCTCCGAGCTGAGCGGCGATGTGCTGGACTTGTCCGGCTGGGCGGAAAGCGGCAATTTGGATGAATGGCGCCAGGCCTGGTTAGCCGAACGGGAGGAAGCGCTGCTTGAGCTTTTTCTGGATGGAGCCGGTTCGGATGAGGAATGGAACGCGCACTTGGCCCGTCTCGTTCAAGTCGGACGGGTCTTTCCCTGCTTGCAGGGATCGGCCTTGCTGGACATCGGCATCGATCCGTTTCTCAATGCGTTGGATCGCTTGACGGTAACCACGTATGATCCTCGGCTGCCTTTTGCCGGCCGCGTCTACAAAATTCGGCATGACGAGCAAGGGACGCGGGTGACGTTCATCAAAGCCCTGCAGGGGGAGCTGAAGGTTCGGGATGAAATCACGTATGGCCCGGAAAGCGAAGGAGACCCTCGTACGGAAAAAGTGACCGGCATCCGCAAATACAACGGCCAGCGCTTCGTTCAAACCGAACGGGTCAGCGCAGGCGAATTGTTCGCGGTGACGGGGCTCACCGAAGCGTATTCCGGCGAAGCGGTCGGGGCGCTGCGCGATACGATCCGCCGCGAGCTCGCGCCTACGCTGCAATCCAAGGTGCGGTTCGAACCGCCGCTGCATCTGAAGGAAGTGCTGCGCGTCTTTCGGTTGCTGGACGCCGAGGATCCTACCTTGGGGACGCGCTGGGATGAGGCGCTGCAGGAGCTGCATATCCACGTAATGGGCAAAATCCAGCTGGAAATTTTGCAGCAGGTGCTGCAGGAGCGTTTTCGGATGAATGTCGCGTTTGGTGCACCGGAGATTTTGTACAAGGAAACGATAGCCGCTCCGGTCGTTGGCTGCGGACATTTCGAGCCTTTAGGCCATTATGCCGAGGTCCATTTGCGGCTCGAACCGGGGGAACGGGGAAGCGGCGTCACCTTCGTGAACGCCTGTCACGCCGACGATTTGTCCGTTGGTTATCAGAACTTGATCGGGCAGCATGTACTGGAACGGGAGCATCACGGCTTATTGACCGGCTCGCCCCTGACGGATGTGAAGGTGACGCTGCTGACCGGACGATCGCATAACAAACATACCAGCGGCGGGGATTTCCGCGAAGCCACCTATCGCGCGCTGCGGCAAGCGCTGGAGCAGGCAGAGAACCTGCTTTTGGAACCGGTGTATCAGTTTAAAATAAAAGCAGGGTTGGATCATCTGGGTAAAGTGTTGACCGACATCCAGCAAGCCCACGGCCGATTTGACCCGCCCGAAACGGCTGCAGAGACGGCCGTCATAACCGGCGTCGTCCCGGTGGCCACCTTTATGGATTACGGGGTTGAGCTGGCTTCCATGACACATGGCAAAGGATCCATCACGTTGAAATCCGGCGGTTACGAAGCTTGTCATCAAACCGAAGCGGTGATTGACCGTAAGAGCTACAACAAGAACGCGGACCCGGCCTACACCTCGACTTCGATTTTTTGCGCAAAGGGCCAAGCGTATTCGGTGTCATGGGAGGAGGCGCCGAGTAAGATGCACGCCTCGGTGGAAGCTTAACCTTAAGAGTCCGGGATGTATTGACAATCCGCCGTAGGGTGCATATAATAACCAATAATTCCATATGCCAAATGTGTTGATTAGAAATAGTAAAGATGACTTGACCTTTCAGAGAGCCGCTGGGTGGTGCGAAGCGGCAGCGTCCGTCATGTTGAACTCGTCTATGAACAGCTGCCTGAAATGTAGGGTAAGCCGGGATTCCGCCGTTACAGGGATAGATGGTGTTGGCCATCGAAGGAGATCATTTCGTCACGTGAAATGAATTAGAGTGGTACCGCGGGTTAAACCTCGTCTCTATTGCAGAGACGAGGTTTTTTTGTTGATTAGAGACCGGGTTTAATCAGCCCCGCTTGAGATAGATGCCAAAAACGCAACCCAAACCGAGGACTTCAAACAATCAAATCCAAATCAGGGAGGAACGCACAGATGGACCGTTACCGCAACATTATTGTATTGGATACAACGTTACGCGATGGGGAGCAAGTTCCCGGCGCCAAATTAAACGTACGGCAAAAGCTGGAGTTTGCCCAGCAGCTGAAGCGCCTCCGCGTCGATATCATCGAAGCGGGTTTCCCCGCCTCCTCGCAAGGCGATTTTCAGGCAGTACAGCAAATTGCCCGAAGCGTAGGAGACAGCGTGGGCATCACGGCTTTGGCCCGAGCGGTCAAATCCGACATCGATACCGTCTACGAAAGCATCCGCGAAGCGGATCAGCCGCTGATCCATATCGTGCTCGGGGCATCCAACGTACACGTGGAGAAGAAGTTTAACCGCTCGCAGGATGCCGTGCTGCAGATGGGCGTCGATGCCGTGAAATATGCCAAGACGCTGCTGCCCGATGTTCAATACTCCACTGAAGATGCCTCTCGGGCGGACTTCGAGTATTTGTGGAAAACGATCGAGGCGGTCGTCAAAGCCGGCGCCACGATGATTAATATCCCCGACACCGTTGGTTACGCGGAGCCTGAGGAATTCGGCTGCCTGATCCGACGCATTCAGGAGCGGCTGAAAAACCTCGACGAGCGGGTCATTCTCAGCGTGCATTGTCACAACGATCTCGGTTTGGCCACGGCGAATACGTTAGGCGCCATCAAGAACGGAGCGGAGAAGATCGAATGTACGATCAATGGACTCGGTGAACGAGCAGGTAACGCATCGCTCGAAGAAGCGGTGATGGCCCTGAAAGTCCGCGAAGCGCTGTACGGTTGCCGCACGAACATCGATACGAAGGAGCTAACCCGCACGTCGCGGCTGCTTACCCATTTAACGGGTCTTGATGTGCAGGTCAATAAGGCGATCACCGGCGATAACGCGTTCGCCCATTCCTCCGGCATCCATCAGGATGGTTTGCTGAAGGATAAGCAGGTATACGAGATCATGTCCCCTGAAGAGGTGGGGGCTGAAAGCATGGAGCTGATCCTGACGGCTCGATCGGGCCGGCATGCCGTCAAGCATGCGGTAGAGAAGCTGGGTTTTGATTCGTCCGATGCCGTGGGGTTCGAACGGCTGTTCCAGCGATTCTTGACATTAGCTGATGCGAAAAAAGAAGTCTACGACCACGATCTCTACTATCTGCTGAGCGAACAGCAAGTGCAGAACGAATCCAGCCATTCGCTGTTCGAACTGGCTTCGTTCCAGGTGATGACCAACGACGTTTGCCCTACTGCCACCGTCGTCTTAACGATGAATGGGCAAGAGCGGAAGGGCAGCGCCATCGGGGACGGACCGATCGACGCTTTATACAGCGTGATCAAGTCGTTAACCGGCATTGACGCCAAGCTGACCTCCTATAAGATCAATAGCATCTCCCATGGTAAAGAAGCCGTCGGACGCGTGAACATTCAGCTTGAAGCGGGAGGAAAAACCTATTCGGGGCGCGCCATGGACACTGATATCATCAAAGCGAGCGGGCAGGCATTCGTGAACGGGATCAATGCGATGATTTTAGCCGGCGCTAATTTGAGTGACATAAGTAATGTTATGTAAACCTATTTTTCGAGAGTAAAATAAAAAGGCAGAAGGGAGGTTCAAAACCAACCCTTCTGCCTTACTTTATTGCTCGTTGAGCTGAGATAATGCGACTTCTTTTTCGTTCTCCGGTTGGCCAAGCGGAAATATCCGTGCGGTTTCGTTCTTCTCGTCAACGTGTTGAATGTAAATCGGCACGCCATCGCAAGTAACGTCTACCATGGAAGGGGAAGCGACGATCTCTTTTGCCCGTTGGCTGTTCATAGGGTAACCTCCAGTTAGAAATGGTGTTCTGTCTTCCTGCTGATCCTAAAATGCCCGGGCGAAGCGTTTCTTATTCTCGTTAGGCCGGTGAAACGCAGAGGAATGTAAAATTTAATCGTTAATTTGGTTGGAGTGATTTACATTCATATCTCTACTACTTATATTTAATAGAGTAGTGCATCAAAAAGTGGTAGAGGAGGAATGGGTTTGATGAATTGGAGAAACAAAACTTTCGGTAAACTGCTGGCGATCAGTACGATCGTAGCCGGACTTGCTTCCGGAGCGGCCGGGCTGCCCGTAAGCGCTGCCGATCCTGTGGGCACAGGGGCCAAGGACTACCAGTTGCGCGTTCTACATACGAATGATACGCATGCGCACCTGGATAACATTGCCCGAAGAGTTACGGCTGTAGGCGCTGCCAGGAACGATCATACGCTGTTACTGGATGCGGGGGATGTTTTTTCCGGAACGTTGTATTTCAATCAGTTCAGCGGTTTGGCCGATCTGTTCTTCATGAACGAACTGAAGTATGATGCCATGACGTTTGGCAATCACGAGTTCGATAAAGGTCCTAGAACCTTAGCCGAGTTCATCAAGCAGGCTAAATTCCCGTTCGTCAGCGCCAATCTGGACTTTAGCGCCGATTCTAACCTGAAAGGGCTAAGCCATTCCGGGTTAGGCAAGCCGGGCGAGCAAGGTCAGATTTACCCGGCCGTGATTAAGGAAATCGCCGGTGAGAAGGTCGGGATCATCGGCTTGACTACGCCGGAAACCTCCGTATTGTCCTCGCCAGGACCGGGCATCAAATTCGCCGACGAAGTCCAAAGCGCGCAGAAGCAAGTCGACGCTTTGGAAGCGGAAGGTGTCAACAAGATCATCGTACTGTCGCATCTTGGCTACACCGTGGACCAGGATCTGGCTGAAGCCGTCGATGGGATCGATGTCATTGTAGGCGGTCACTCCCATACCAAACTGTCGGCACCGGAAGTGCACCATGCCGAGCAAGAGCCGACGTTGATCGTGCAGACGGGCGAATACAATCAAAATTTAGGCCAATTGGATGTCACATTTGATTCCACCGGTAAACTCACCGCTTGGAAAGGCGAACTGATTGCGCTGGACGCCAAAGATGACGCCGGCAACTTCTTGATTAAGAGCGATGCCGCGGCGGAAGCCAAACTGAAGGAATACGCAGCTCCTCTGGAAGAGTTGAAGAAAACCGTGATCGGCAAATCGGACGTCGTCCTGGACGGCGAACGCGGCAGCGTCCGCAAACAGGAAACCAACCTGGGTGACCTTATCGCCGATGGCATGCGTTCGAAGGTCATGAGCATCGTGAAGGAAACCGGGGTTAAAGGTTATGTCACGATTCAGAACGGCGGCGGCATCCGCGCTTCGATTCAGGCCGGGGATATCACCTTAGGCGACTTGCTGACGACGATGCCGTTCGGCAACAATCTGACCGCGCTGAAAATGACCGGGGCCGAAATTACCGCCGCGCTGGAAAACGGCGTCAGCGGCGTCGAAGATGGGGAAGGGCGGTTCCCGCAAGTTTCGGGCCTGCGCTTCTACTACGATTCGACGAAGCCGGGCGAAGTCATCGATGACGTTACGGGCAAGAAAACGCAAAACGGTCAACGCATCGTGAAAGTCCAAGTTCAAAACGAAGACGGCACTTATGCGGATATCGATCCCAAAGCTTATTATATTGTAGCGACCAATTCATTCATGGCTGCGGGCGGAGATTTCTACGCTTCCATGAAACAAGCGAAAGACGACGGTCGGTTTTACGAACTGAATCTGGTGGATTATGAAGTGTTCCGCGAACACCTGGATCAAACAGTTACGGTAAAGGCTGCCTCCCAAGGCCGAATTACGGACCTAAAAGGAGCCGCTCTTCCGGCGGAAGCCGGCGGAGCAGCACCGACAGACCCAGGCTCGACTCCAGACACGGGTTCGGTCGGATTTACGGACATTTCCTCTGATCCCCATGCCGCGCTGATCAAAGAAGCGGCGGCAGCCGGGATCGTGCAAGGGTATGGCGACGGAACCTTCCGTCCCGCCGCTAAGGTGACGCGAGCCGAATTCGTGGTCATGGTCAGCCGGGCTTTTCATGTTCCCGAATCTTCCGTAGCCACCGGGTATACCGATATTTCCGATGTCCCGGACTGGGCCTTGCCGGCGGTAAAAGCGCTGAAGGCAGCCGGGGCACTCGAAGCGCTTGTCGATCAATCGTTCCTCCCGAAAAACACGCTCACGGTAAAAGAGGCTGCCACGGTCATCGCTGAAGCGTCGGGCAAAGATGTCAACCTGGCGGGCTTATCCGCCGATTCTAAAGTTACGCGCAGCGGCCTGGTGTTGCTGTTAACGACCGCTCTAAAATAAATAAACAAATAAACAACCCACCACACCGCCTATCTGTAAATAGATTAGGCGGTGTGTTTTCGTGCATCTTTTCCTTGCATTCATCGCTTAACATTGCTTATATTCTCCTCAACTTTCAATCGGGAGGTCATGGAAGATGAAGGAGATTCAGCAATGGTACGACAATCAGTATGATGAATGGGAACGGTTGGAAAGACATAAAATCGAATTCGACATCACCAAACGTTATCTGGACGAATATGTCACCGGTGATCATTTGCAGGTGTTTGATATCGGAGGCGGCCCCGGAAGATACACGATCTACCTCGCAGAAAAAGGGCACCAGGTTACCCTGCTTGATTTATCAAAGCGTCATATCGAGGTAGCGCGCGAAAAGGCCGATGAACGCGGGGTTTCTTTAGCAGGTACTATCCATGGGAATGCCTTAGATTTAAGCGGAATTATCCAAACGTTTGACGTGATTTTGCTCATGGGCCCGCTGTATCATTTGGTTAAGGAAGCCGATCGCAAGACGGCGGTGGAAGAGGCATTGAGACATCTAAAACCCGGCGGCCTCCTCGTCGCTTCGTTTATTTCGAATTATGCGCCGCTCCAAGATTACCTGGCCAATTTGCAGCCTGTAGAGTCGATAGACCAGTTACTTGGTTATTTAACCCATGTCGAGAACAAAACGTCCGAAGGCTTCACCACCGCCTATTTCACCGATTTCAAAGAAGCCAGAAGCTTGATGGCAAGCTTCGGTTTGGCGGAATTGGCTTTTGCCGGCGTCGAAAATATATTAGGCAGCAAAGAAAACGAAATCAACCGGTTAACCGATGACGAGTATAGGAAATGGCTGGAGATCGGGTACCGCTTGAGTCAGGACGAGAACCTGATGGGAACCAGCCTGCATTTTTTATATATCGGACGGAAATAAGACGGACATGGATTGATCAATAACTTGTTGCGTCGAATAGAGTAATGGGGAAGGAGGGATCCACCATGCTTCAAAAGTATGCGACTCTTATGAAATTCTTGGTGTTCGCGATGGTCTTATCGCTTACGGCATGCTCAGGAGGCACAGCTGATCCTTCTGCCAATTCTGAACCTTCACCTCCTGTGAAGGAAGAGGTGACGTCTTCCGCGCCGGAGAACGGGAACGGAAACGAGAACGAAAAAGGGAACGAAAAAGGGAACGAAAAAGGGAACGACCCTGATTCGACGCGCCCCGCGGTGGCGAATTTTGATCTGATGACAGGCGAGGGGAACCAGACGCTCAAGGCTAACTTGCAACAAGGGGAAGGCTTCAGTTTATACGTATTCGACAAATTCGCCTTTGACGCTGCCAAAGACCGTCTGTATCTGAGCAACCATCCGGAATACGAAGTGACGATCGAACCGCTGCCTTCAAATTATGATCTGGATCAGCTAAAAGTTAAAGGCCAAGAGGAACTGGGGTCATCGGGGAAAGTATCCGATTATAGCGGCGAGCTTGTCGAGCATCCCCTGGGTTCAGCCGAAATTTATCTTCAAGCCTCAGGCGCAGACGGCATTAGCGATTATATCGTGTGGAAATCAGAAGCCGGTGACGGTTTTCTGTTCCGCCTTCACAATCCAAAAGGCGAAGAGGCGTCAGATTTTGCCGGGCCGGTTCTAGTGTCGTTATCTACAGTTCAAATCGATTCGTAGATCATTCGTACTCCGCTACTGGATTGGCGAATAGTACAAACAGAAACGGGAGAAACCATTGGATGGCTTCTCCCGTTTCTGTTACTTGGAACCTTTGTAAGTCATATTGACATGATTCAGGTTTGTGCTGCTGTCAAAAATAAAACCAAGTTGGTACTTCCTACGGATATAAACCAACTTTATCTGACTGAGCTTACCGGATTTTATAGTTGAGGTAGAGTCCAGTTTGAAAGGGTTAGCCGAATTTTTTGATCACATCTTTACGTGTCGTTGTTCCAATCGTTAGTCCTTTGGATAGTCCGTTTAGATTTTCAGGGAATTGATCTTTAAGTGCCGGTTTATAAAAGCTGTTCAAGAAAGGACTAAAAATGTTCCTGGAAAACAAGTCCAATACCTACCGTTCTCCATTTTATTGACAACCTTGAGATCCGAGGAATATACTACATATGAACAAGTGCTCATATATAGTTTTGAATGAAGGGATGGGACTAGAATATGGAGACCGGTAGTCCTGCGGTTAAGCGAAAATTGGTGCTAGAAGGCCTGGATTGTGCGAATTGTGCTTTAAAAATCGAGAACGGCGTCCAGAAGATTGACGGGGTTTCGGCTTGTTCGGTGAATTTTGCAAACCAAACGTTGACCCTGGAGATGTCGTCGGACCGTTCGGATGACATTCTCGAGCAGACGAAGATGAAAATTCGTACACTCGAACCTGGAATAAAAGTGTTGGATTACGGAGCAGCCTCCAAACCTAATCACGCTCATCATCAGGATCACAGCCATGATCACAGTACCGAAGCGGCAGAAGACGGACATGGACATACCCATGACCATGCCGCGGAGAGTATCAAAGTCATGGTTGCCCGACTGATTACGGGTCTTGCCATTGGCGCGGCGGCGTTCGCCTTACCTCTGAGCGAGGAGCTTGAATGGATCCTGTTTCTGGTCGCCTATCTGATCGTGGGCGGGGATATCGTTTTCAAGGCGCTGAAGAATATCGTAAGAGGCCAAGTGTTCGACGAATACTTCCTTATGTCGATCGCGACGGTTGGCGCTTTTATGATCGGAGAGTACCCCGAGGGCGTAGCCGTCATGCTTTTTTACCAGGTTGGCGAACTGTTCCAAAGCATTGCCGTTAACCGGTCGCGGAAATCGATCGGTGCGTTGATGGACATTAGACCGGATTTTGCCAACTTGAAGTCAGATGACGAGATTCGACGGGTGAGTCCGGAGGAAGTGCGGATCGGCGACTTCATCGTCGTGCGGCCCGGTGAAAAGGTGCCTCTAGACGGTAAAGTCATTGAGGGACTTTCGGCCATGGATACTTCAGCGTTAACTGGTGAGTCCTTACCGCGCGAGGTAGCAGCCGGCGATGACGTGCTGAGCGGATTTATGAATAAGAACGGAGTTCTGACGATTGAAGTCACGAAGGAATTTGGGGAGTCGACAGTTGCCAAAATCCTCGATCTTGTAGAGAACGCAAGCAGCAAAAAAGCCCCGACGGAAAACTTCATTACAAAGTTTGCACGTTATTATACCCCGTTTGTCGTCATTGTTGCCGTATTGCTGGCCATTCTGCCGCCGCTGCTCTTCAGCGGCGAAACTTTCGCAGATTGGGTGTACCGGGCACTGGTGTTCCTGGTCATTTCCTGTCCTTGCGCCTTGGTGGTTTCCATCCCGCTGGGCTTCTTCGGGGGCATCGGCGCTTCCTCCAAAAACGGCGTGCTGGTCAAAGGTAGCAATTACCTGGAAGCGTTAAATGACGTCAAATACGTCGTGTTTGATAAAACGGGAACACTGACCAAAGGTGCATTTAAAGTGAACGGGATCTATCCGCAGAACGGTTGGACCGAGCAAGAGCTCTTGCGCCATGCTGCTTTTGCCGAAATGCACTCCACCCACCCGATTGCCCAGTCCATCAGGGAAGCTTACGGTCAGGAATTGAATGAAGAATGGGTAGCGAGTTATAACGAAATATCAGGACACGGCATTCAGGTTAGGTTCGAAGGCAGGGAGGTACTGGCCGGGAACGCGAAGCTTATGAATCAGGAAAATATTAAGTTCACCGCACCTTCCGAGCTGGGAACCATCGTGCATGTGGCGATCGACAAACAATATGCCGGTTACCTGGTGATTGCCGACGAGGTCAAAGCGGACTCCGCGCAAGCGATTCGTTTACTGAAAAATCTCGGCATAAAGAAGATCGTCATGCTGACGGGCGATATCAAGGCAGTGGGCGAGGCAGTCGGTAAAAAGTTGGGCGTGGATGAGGTCCGGTCCGAACTGTTGCCACAGCATAAGGTCGAAGAACTAGAGAAGATCGACCGTCAAAAATCGAGCAAAGAGAAAATCGCATTCGTCGGCGACGGGATCAACGACACGCCGGTGTTGGCCAGAGCCGATGTTGGCGTGGCCATGGGCGGTCTCGGTTCCGATTCAGCCATTGAAGCCGCGGATATCGTCATCATGACCGACGAACCTTCCAAGCTGGCTTCCGCGATCAAGATTGCAAAGAGGACCCGGCGGATTGTATGGCAGAACATCATTTTTGCGATGCTGGTTAAAGCCGTTTTCCTGCTTCTGGGCGCGTTCGGAGTTGCCACGATGTGGGAAGCAGTATTCTCGGATGTGGGCGTGACGCTACTCGCTGTTTTGAACGCGATGCGCGTATTGAAGATCAAGCCGATTTGAATAGAAATGAACACAAGGACTGTCCCATGCGGGGCAGTCCTTGTTATTTACGGCACACCTTATCCATGGTTCGTGTGCTGGAGGGTTTGTAGAAAAATCTGCTCGATATGCCCGTCGTCGAGTGAATAATAGACTGTTTTCCCAACCTTACGTCTTTTAACGATTCGGAGATTACGCAAATATCGCAGTTGGTGAGAAACGGCGGATTGACCCATTTTGAGGAGTACTGTCAGGTCGTGTACGCATAGCTCATGTTTTAACAGGGCGCTGATGATCTTAACGCGCGTCGGATCACTGAAGGCCTTAAACCAGTCCGCAAATTGAACGGCTGCTTGGTCATCGATCAGTTCTGCCTTGATTACGTCCAAATCCGCAGTTGTGCCCACGCAGTTCGTTTCGCATTCTTCGACTGTATTTATAGGCTGTGTCATTCATGATCACCCTTCTATTAGGCGTTTGCATCATTATATCAAAAAGGATGGGCTAAACGAAATTATTACAATTAAGCGGGTGTTGTGATCACAATAACATATCAGGATATAACGAACAAGACGGCAAATGGGAATGCCACATATGTGACATTCCCAAACTAATCTGAATGGAAATCAATTCAATTGATCTGATATTGACAAGGGACTCCCAAGTCTTTATTATACCTATAGGGGTATAGGTAGGAGACAAATGTCATTGCAGATATGAATCTTCTTCGGAAAGATCACCCCATGTTGACGTGATTGATGTGAAGGCCATTTTTGAGGGAGGTTATTTTCAAATGCCAGAGATTAAGGCCAATTTAACACTAGATTGTAAAGGACTCGCCTGTCCCATGCCGATCGTAAAAACAAAAAAGGCCATCGATCAGCTTGAATCCGGCCAAGTCATTGAAGTTCAAGCCACGGATAAAGGCTCGCTTGCCGACATTCAAGGCTGGGCTAAAAATACAGGCCATCATTATCTCGGTACTGTTGAAGATGGGGAGGTGCTAAGGCATTACATTCGCAAATCCAGACCTGACGAAATGAAGGAAGAGAAAAAGCATCCCGATATTGTCTCTAATGAAGAACTGCAAAAGAAGTTAGCAGTTGGAGATAAAGTGACCGTGATCGATGTACGCGAACCGGCCGAATATGCTTTTCATCGTATCGCTGGTGCCGTATCGATTCCACTAGGAGAGCTTGAACATCGCGTGAGCGAGTTGAAGCCAGAAGAAGAAATCTATGTGGTTTGCCGTACAGGTAGCCGAAGCGATTTGGCATGTCAGTTACTCACCGAGAAAGGTTTCAAACAGGTAAGGAATGTTGAGCCCGGTATGTCTGGTTGGACCGGACCAACGGAAACTAACGAATCCCACGAACAAAACTAAAATATTGGAGGTTATTTACATGAGTACGAAAGTAGCAATTATCGCTAGCAATGGTGGTTTGTTTGATGCGTATAAAGTTTTTAATATCGCAACAGCTTCTGCGGCAACGGATGCCGAAGTGGCGATTTTCTTCACATTTGAGGGCTTGAAATTAATTCATAAACAGGCACATCATCAACTGCCGTTACCTGCAGGAGCCGAACATTTGGCGGAAGGCTTTAAGAATGCGAACATTCCGACCATTCCACAGCTGGTGGAAATGGCACAGGAGATGGGCGTGAAGATTATTGCTTGTCAAATGACGATGGATGTCATGAATCTGAAGAAAGAGGATTTTATTGAGGGGATTGAAGTCGGCGGTGCCGTCACGTTCCTGGATTTTGCCAAGGATGCCAATGTCAGTCTGACTTTCTAATCTAAGGAGGAACCAAGTTGAATACAACTGCAAACCAATTAACTCTGATGACAGCCAAGGAATTGACTCGGATCGTTCTGGCGAAGGAAGAGCTCTTTATTCTAGATGTACGCAATGAGAATGACTTTAACGACTGGAAGATTGAAGGCGACAGTATCGATATCATCAACATTCCCTATTTTGATCTTTTGGATGGAGTGGATGAAGCTCTTGATCAAATTCCTGATGGCAAAAAACTGCTGGTAGTTTGTGCAAAAGAAGGTTCATCCAAGTTTGTAGCAGAACAGATTGTAGCGGCCGGCCGCTCTAACGTGCATTATCTGGAAGGCGGAATGAAAGCCTGGAGTGAATATCTGGAGCCGGTGAAGATCGGGGATTTGAAGGACGGAGGTTCTTTGATTCAATTTGTCCGGATCGGTAAGGGATGTCTGTCATATATGGTTATCTCTAAGGGGGAAGCCGCCGTTATTGATACGCTTCGTATGACCGATGTATTTGAACAGTTCGCCAAGGAGCAGGGGGCCCAAATCAAACATACGCTTGACACCCATTTGCACGCCGACCACATCTCAGGAGGTCGTAAACTGGCGAAACAAACCGGTGCGACTTATTGGCTCCCACCTAAAGATGCGACGGAGGTCACCTTTAATTACGAGAAGCTGGAAGAAGGCCGTCACATTAGTATAGGTTCTACGACAATCCGGATTCAACCGGTGTACTCGCCTGGACATACCATTGGAAGCACTTCGTTTATTGTTGATGACCAATATTTGCTTACAGGGGATATCTTGTTCATCGAATCCATCGGACGCCCTGATCTGGCAGGAAAGGCGGAGGATTGGGTTGGCGACTTACGCAACACGCTCTATAACCGTTATAAAGAACTTTCGCAGGATTTGATCGTTTTGCCCGCACACTTCGGTAAAGTCTCCGAGTTGGGCGAAGGCGGACGGGTTATGGCCAAACTGGCGGATTTGTACCGCAAAAACCCCGGGTTGAACATTCAACAAGAGGACGATTTCCGGCGTACGGTCACCGAAAACCTGCCGCCGCAACCCCATGCTTATCAGGAAATTCGCCAAACCAATATGGGGAAAATGACACCTAGTGAGGACGAGCAACGCGAAATGGAAATTGGACCAAATCGCTGCGCCGTGCATGACAAATAAGAGGAGGCTATCATTCATTATGTTAATAGATATTTTAGTTGATACAAAAGGGATGGCTTGCCCCATGCCGATTGTAAAGGCGAAGAAAGCATTAGACGGGCTGCAGTCCGGTCAAGTCATGGAGGTCCAGTCGACGGACAAAGGTTCCGTCAATGACTTCCAAGCTTGGGTCAAGCAAACGAAACATGAACTTCTAAAGCATGAAGAGGAAAATGGGGTCTATAAGTTTTTTGTAAAAAAGGTGTAGGAATTAAACAGAAAGGAGGAGGAGGATGGACCTCTTGCTCATGATCATCATGGTCCTGCTTGGCCTCGTTGGTTCATTTTTTTCAGGACTGCTCGGAATTGGAGGAGCTATCATTAATTACCCTTTACTGCTATATGTACCCTCCATGCTTGGGGCTGCCCAATTTAGCACACATGAGGTCGCATCCATTAGCATGTTCCAGGTTTTCTTCGCATCGCTTGCCGGCGTGCTGGCTTACCGGAAGAAGAGCAAGACGGGCCCCTCCTTCGTTCATCGAAGACTCGTTCTTTATATGGGAATCAGCATTTTGGCAGGCAGTTTAATTGGCGGTTTTACCTCAGGACTCCTGGATGGAAACATCATCAATCTGATTTATGGGCTATTAGCTATGATCGCGGTGATTCTGATGCTCATCCCAGGTAGAGGAACGGAAGAAACGAGAGATGAGCTTCAATTTAATCTCTTTATCGCAATGATATCTGCATTTTTAGTCGGAATTGTATCCGGCATTGTTGGTGCAGGAGGCGCTTTTATTCTGATACCGATCATGTTAACCGTGCTTCACATCCCTACTCGTACAACGATCGCTTCATCGCTTGCGATTGTATTCATCTCGGCAATAGGCGGAGTTATCGGTAAAATCACAGGGGGCGCCATCCCCTTATGGCCAACCTTGTTTACGGTCATTGGAAGCTTAATTGGCGCACCCTTGGGATCTAAGGTCAGTACTAAAATAAACGTTAAGGTTCTCAGATATGGCCTAGTCGTACTTATTGGTATAACAGCGATTAAGGTCTGGTCGTCAATCTTGTAGCTTAATAAAATTCAATTCATCCGATGTGTACTTTTCTGTCCTGTGCTCTATACTATACCTATACAGGTATAGTTTGAATGAGGAGATGGTGATCATGGAATATATATACCCAGAAGATATCAAAACACGTTTACGGCGAATTGAAGGACAGATACGAGGTGTGCTGAGGTTAATGGATGAAGGCAAATCTTGCAAGGAGGTAGTTGCTCAACTCTCTGCAATTCGGAACGCCTCTGACCGCGCCCTGGCTCAAATTGTTGCGGACAATCTCCAACAGTGTATTCTTGCTGACCAGGCCAATGGCAATCATGACCCTAGTAAAATGGTTAAAGAAGCTGTGGAACTGCTTGTTAAAAGCAGATAGTAGATAAATTAAACATAAGAAGATATCAGGAGGCTGGAATATAAAATGGCATTTAAAGCAACAACTCCAAACGAAGTGGCAGAGCGTCTTAACAAAGGAGAAACCTTGTCTTTACTCGATGTCCGTGAACAGGATGAATGGATGGAAGGTCATGTAGCCGGAGCTAAACACATTCCTCTGGGGGAACTGGATTCAAGACTCAACGAACTCGACCCGAATCATGAATTGATCGTCATTTGCCGCAGCGGAAATCGCAGCAGAATGGCGTGTGAGTTTCTAAGTGAAAAAGGATTTCATGTTGTTAACATGACGGGTGGGTTAAGCGCGTGGACCAGCAATCTGGTTCGAGATTAATGGCAGGCAGGTGAAGAACAAGTGAATTATCTATTTTATGCTATCCTATTCCTATTCGTTCTCTGGATGCTCTATAGACAGTTTGCCCCCGTAAAGGGATTACGCACTTTAACTGCCGAGCAGTTCCAAAGCGAATCCAAGGGCAAGAAGGTGATAGACGTTCGGGAGATTCATGAATATAAGCGCGGGCATATTAAAGGAGCAATCAATATCCCATTAAGTCAGCTCCAGCAGCGGCTTGATGAGATCACTAAAGATCAAGCGGTTTATGTTTATTGTCAGAGCGGGATGCGGAGCAAACAAGCCGCCAAGCTACTCGGACGTCATGGAATCAAGGAAGTCGCTGACCTTCGTGGCGGAATCATGTCATGGAGCGGACCCACCCAAAAATAGATATATTAAGGTAGATAAGAGAGAACGAAAGGGAGTCCTTTCGTTCTATTTTTTTCTTTATCATTATTTGGACGATAAGATGACCGTGAAAGTGGGGAGGGGACACACATTGTATACGATTCAGCTCGGTTCATTCGTATTGAATGGGCAAATATTGTTGCTTTTCGCGTTCGGTGCGGCGGGATGGACTGCTCTCTGGGGTTATGAGCGAAGAATGAAAAGGGATCATGCGCTGGCGGACGTTTCAATTCAAGCGTTCCTGATCTGGTTGTTGGTTTGGAAAGGAAGTCTTTTGTTATGGGAGCCCGCGTCGGTGATCCAGCAGCCCTTATCGATCGTTTATTTTGATGGTGGAGTCAAAGGACGGTGGGCTGCGTCATTCGCCGTTATAGGATATCTTCTTTATCACCTGATCAAGAGGAAAATGTCTTTTCTTAAGGTTGCTGAAGCAGCAACGATTTATCTGTTGGCCGGGTTAACGGTTTACGATCTTGGATTGGTATGGTTTATACCGGAGCAAAAACTGACATTTCTGGCCACTTCCACTTTGTCCCTCTTGATTGTGCTCTCCTTCCAATTCACTAAAGGACAGATCCTTTGGACGGGATTCGTAGAGAGAGGGTTATGGCTATGTATCGGTTTCATAGGGATTGGATTCCTGGATTTCAACAGAGTAACCGCTTTTCTGTCCTTCGACTTCCTCCAAATCGTTGGGATTGCGGCTGCAGGAGGGCTTTATTCTATTTTATTGGTAATGAAAAGGAGGGCCTCCTAGGTGGATCTATTGACGATGCTGATCGCTCTTGCAGCAGGCGCTTTATCCTTTCTCTCGCCCTGCGTGTTTCCACTCATTCCAGCTTATATCTCCCATATCACCGGGTCATCGATTCAGAATAACAAAATGGAGGTTAACCGAAAACTTTTGTTGGAACGCTCCATCAGCTTCATCCTTGGCTTCAGTGTTGTCTTTATCGCGATGGGAGCGTCGGCGAGCATGGTTGGTCGAATTTTTGCGGAACAGAGGGAACTGGTACAAAAGGTGAGCGGGCTTCTAATCATCATGTTCGGGATGCAAATGATCGGGTGGTTACAGCTTCGTTGGTTCATGTCGAATAAGTCCTGGGATACGGGGAAGATTCGAACGACTGGCGGCATCGTGCGATCCTTTCTAACGGGACTAGCCTTTGGTTCCGGCTGGACCCCCTGTGTTGGACTCGCTTTGTCTTCCATCCTTCTGATGGCCGGTTCGTCGGAAACCCTCGGGATAGGGATAGGGATGCTGGCTATTTATTCTTTAGGACTTGGCATCCCGTTCCTCATCCTCTCATGGGTGCTGACTTATTCAACCGGTATTATGAAGAAAATGAATAAGTATGTTCCTGTGCTTTCCAAGATCAACGGCTTTATCTTCCTGGGCCTTGGATTGCTGCTATTCACGGGCCAACTTCAGAAGATCAGCGCATGGCTCGCCAAATACACACTATTTGATATTACACTATAAAGAGGGGATAAGCGGATGAAGAAAAACGGGTTGGCCATCCTTGTTTTAATTGGACTGATTGGTTATGGAGTATATGACTACGTAACCGGAGCGACGAAGGAAACAATAAGGCATCAATCGTCGGTAACGAACGAAAATCTGCCGATAGGAATTGAGAAAGGACAACGGGCACCGAATTTCACGTTAAACGACTTAAACGGGAACCCGATTCAACTGGCAGATTACCGCGGGAAGAAGGTCCTGATTAACTTCTGGGCTTCATGGTGTCCGCCGTGCCGTGCTGAGATGCCGCATATGCAACAGTATTACGAAGACTACCAGAAGGACACCGTCATTTTAGGGGTCAATTTGACAGCAACCGAGGATAGCCCCAAAGACGTTAGGCCGTTTATCGAGGAATTCGGTTTAACCTTCCCCATTGTTATGGATGAAGAAGGGACCCTCATGGCGGACTATACGGTGATTGCCTATCCCACCACCTTTGTCCTCGATGAACAAGGCGTGATCCGTGAAATATTCCGCGGAGCTATCAACTACGAAATCATGCAAAAGACGGTTGATGCCTTTTAGATGGAACTCCTTACTTTCCACATAGAATCTCAACATCTTCCATGTACAATGTCCTTATCTTAATTTGAGAGGAGAACTACATGAAGAAGATCATTGGTATCATATTGTTTATGTCCATTTTCACGGTGTTTAATATTGGAAGCGTGTCTGCCAATACTAAGTCACCACTGCAGACTGAAGTAGATAAAATTGTGGGAACCCCATATCTTTACGGTGGTACCACTACCAAAGGATTTGATTGTTCAGGTTTTATTCAATATGTATTTAAACAAGCAGACATTGATCTTCCAAGAACTACTAAGTCGCAGGCCAAAGAAGGAATTAAGGTGGAAAGGACTAAACTTCTGGCAGGGGACCTTGTCTTTTTCAATACAGACGGGACAGGCATTTCGCATGCCGGTATCTATATGGGCAATGGATGGTTCTCTCATTCGTCCGCAAGTAAAGGGGTCCGAATCAGCAAACTTTCAGAAGATTACTTTGCTGAACGTTATGTGACCGCTCGCCGAATATTGTCTGATGAGGAGTATGAAAGAATAGCACAAGAGTAAACAAGTAATTCATGTGAAAGGCTATATGCTCTTAGCATATCCTATAGAAGGGAAGCCAGCGAGATAACTTCTCCCTGGCTTCTTATCCTATTTCAACACACTTCCCCCGAAAAGAAAGCGTTTTTCCCATTGGGTACCCTCAATTTTATCGATACGTACTCCGCCAGACTCTTTAGAATAAGTTTGCAGAACTTTTCCGTTTCCAAGATAAATCCCGTCATGAGTAATCCGTGCCGTATTTTTATTTATCCCCTTGTAATCGGAAGCTTTGCTACCTCTGTATGACATAAAAAACATAATGTCCCCTCGCTTGAGGTTTCTCCAGTTCGTTGTGTAGGTTCCCTGTTGCTTAATATATGCCCCCTGGGTTCTCGAGTTAGATGGCAGCTTGATCCCTGCTCCTTCCAGATAGGCTTGTCTTACAAAATCGGAGCAGTCGAATGTTTTCGTGTTGCTTCTGCTGGATCCAAACTCGTAAGGGGTTCCTAAATACCTCATCCCTTTTGTGATTACATTTTCTCGCACACTACTTACTGTCGCCTGTGCTTGGGTAGAAGTGTCACCTGATGCATAAGTCGTTAGAGCTCCAAATGGATGCAATAGCAGAGAACCAGATACGATGAAAACGGCTAATGATTTCTTCATGCTGATTATCCTCCTGATGTTTTTTACGAAACTGACGACATCCTATCATAGAAATTCAGGATTTGTTTAGGTGTAATATTTGGTAACGAAATAGGAGATAATTATACGGGATCTCCACAAAAACCACATACTTTTCACATTAATTTTGTTTAAAATAGGTATCACTTAATAATTCTATTTAGAAAATAATGTGAATTCATAGGAGGGCTTATGAAAAAATCAATCCAATTGGGAGGAGTCGCCTTTTTAGCCTTGACAATCGTGTTAACGGCTTGTACGAACTCTGGAAACAACAAGGCTACCAAAGATGAGAACTCCGTCCAAACTAGTGGCAATTCAACCGTTTCTGAGGGATTACCTCAAATTCCATGGATTGCTTCTAAAAATACGACTCGGATCAATACGGATGATCCCATTCAGGCGGCAGTATTGATTTCACAGACACTTTGGATGGCAACAAGCGAGGATAATCGGCCAGGGAGTGTCATTCTGACTTCCTTAGATAACTGGCAAAATGCGGTACTTAGCGCCGATTTGATCCATCACCCTAGCAATGGGCCCATCTTGTTCGTTAATCAGGATGGTATTCCGGAAGTTACCGCAAATGAGATGAAAAGGCTAAAGCCAAAAGGCGTGGAAGGGAACAGGGGAGTTCAAGCAATCTTGGTAGGCGATCTCGATGAGAAAGTTGCGAAACAGACAAAGGAGCTCGGGTTTAAAATGGATTCAGTCACTGCAGATAACCCTGCGGCTTTGGGTAAAGCCATTGATGCTTATTACGCAAAGATCGCAGGTGAAACTCCTGCCTCCGTCATTATAGGGTCCATGGATCGGCAAGAGTATACGATGCCTGCCATAAATTGGATTGCTCATATGCCAGAGCCATTGCTGTATGTCAAGAAAGATGAAGTGCCCCAGGAGACGAAAGAAGCGCTGCAGCTCCGGGAAGGGAAGGCTAATATCTATATTTTGGGACCTGAATCCGTGATTTCAGCCCAAGTTGAAAATGAATTAAATCAATACGGCGCTACCCAACGCATTTCGGGCGAAGATCCATATACAAATGCGGTTGCTTTTGCAAAGTATAAAGATCCAAAAACCGGCTTTGGGTGGGGAATCACAACACCGGGACATAACTTTTCATTTGTAAACAGTGATTCTCCGAATTTGGCCATAGCTGCAGCTCCTTTCTCGCATTTAGGGAAACACGCTCCGTTGTTGTGGACCAGCAAGGATTCAATGCCTGAAAGTGTAATGTCCTATGTCATGTCTGTGCAACCGAAGTTTGAGAAGTCCCCGACGGAAGGTCCCTATAACCACGCATGGCTTACTGGGACGGTGTCCACGATTAGTGAAGCTGCCCAAGGGGAAATCGACTCGATGCTAGAAATCGTGGCCAAGACTTCAGGGGGAGGACATGGTGGTCACTAACCGACCGATTTATATCTTTTACATGAAAAAACGCGGTTCTATGAGCCGTGTTTTTCTTTTTTTTTAAAAGTCCATATATTTCGCATGCTTTCTACACGCTTTCCACACAATCGACCTATACAATTGGTTGTATCAAATGAACTATTTATGAGGGAGGAATACAAATGGATTTGTCCTGGTTGCTGTTGTTGGCTTGTCCGTTAATGATGGTATTTATGATGTTTGGAATGAAGGGGCATAGTCACAGTCATGGCTCTCATAAGGACCATTCACCAAATAACCAAGTGATGCAAGCACAGCTTGACGAACTAAAAGCACAAAATGAGCAAATGAAGCAAGAAATTCAAAGACTATCCCGGTAAATGAATCCGGAATTCAAATTTTAACTAGGGAGGGAAAAAACATGAGTTGCTGTGGTAATCACAACCATGACGGAAATCATCATGCTGACGGGAAACACTCTGGTCAATCAAGAAAGCATAATTGGATGATGATTCTTTGCTGCGTCCTGCCGATCGTTTTATTCGCCGCCATACTTCTTTTTAATGGATTAACAAGTTCAACGGGAAATATCTTCCCATTCTTGTTATTGCTTATTTGCCCATTGTCACACTTCCTTTTGATGCCGATGATGAGTAAGAAACGACACTAACAAAATCAATAACGAGAACATGGAGGGGTTAAGTTTATGAATAATAAATTATATCGGTGGGGGGGAGTGTTACTTTTCCTTTTGCTTGTTGGCTCTACTTGGTTTTTCTTAAAACAGCCAGAAGGGAGCGCAGCCCCTGCTTCTGTTTTTTATGTGCCAAACGCTGGAGACGGAACCATTTCCGTCGTTGATTATGAACAAGGAAAAGCAGTGGACACGATTCAATTGGGAACGGACCAAGCCTCCCATGGTATTGCGCTAGGCTTAGATCAAAAAGTTCTTTACGCCGGCACCGGCTTTGACGGCAAAACGCTGGTTGCCATCGATACGAAAACTAAAAAGAAAATCAAGGAACTTGCTTTTGACGAAGGCGTTCATGGCATCGATCTAAGCCCGAATGGTCAAAATCTATACGTATCGCTTAATCCGGGGCTTGGTAAAACGGGTGGGAAATTAGCCATCGTGGATACGGTGAATCTCAAGCTAAAATCCCTGGTTGAGACGGGAGAAGGTCCGGCGCATGTTGCAGTAACTGCGGATGGTTCCCAAGTTTGGACAGCTAATGTGAATGATGACACAATTTCCATCGTTGATGCAACTACGGCAAAAGTCATCAAAACCCTTGCTGTCGGAAAAGTACCTAACGAGGTGGCGGTTACGCCGGATTCGCGTTATGCTTTTGCGGCAAATGTGGAATCGAATAGGGTATCTGTCATAGATATGAAAACCTTAAAGGTGATCCAAGAAATTGAAGCGGGAGATGCTCCTCATGGGGTAACGGTCTCGCCGGACGGGAAGGAATTATGGGTTAGCAATAACAAGTCAAATGACGTCACGATTATTAGTACGGACAGCTTTCGCGTTTTAGCGACGATTTCAACAGGTTCTTATGCAAATCACGTAGACTTTACACCGGATGGGGTATGGGCTTTGGTCTCGAACCGACAATCGAACGATATCGTAAAGATCAATCGTGAGGAGAGAAAGGTTGTAGCCAAGATTCCAGTGGGCTCCGAACCGCATGAAATCTCGCTGGAGGATATCATTGTCCCTGTTCAAACCTCGGAAGGAACCGTCTCTGACGCTAGTTCGGATTTAACTGTTCAGGAAGGGACACTTGGCCCGGCTCAAATTTCGGTACAAAGGTTACAAGCAACTGACCTTGGGAGTGATCCGAATTTATCGGAGATCAAAGCAGAGGACATTCAACAAAATGATATTTATGGAATTTCATTAACAACTCATACTGGTGATATTTCAAATTTGTTAAATGAGAAGAACATTAAATTACAAGACATAGATGGTAATAAATTGTCTGCTTCCCAGTTGATTTCTGTAAGCAACGACTCACACCATCCTTTTTATTTGGCCTGGTTTCCAAAGCAAGAGCAAGCCTCTCAAGTTGTAATGAAAATTGACGGCCCCGATGGGAAATCCGTTTCTTTATCCTGGAGTGAGTGACTGGATCAAAAAAAATAGTGAGCATGCTCACTATTTTTTTTGGGGGTAAATATAAAAATGAAGATAATCAAATTCAGAGGGACGAACAACATGAATAAAAACTGGATGCTAACTTTCTCTGTGGCGATTTTGGCCATTAGCATAACTGCCTGCGGTGCTGCACAACAGAATAATAACGCACAGCTAAATCAAACTACGAATAGTTCTGAAAACAACAAGACGGAGTCCCCAATTTCACAAGAACCTTCGCCGGCAGTTTTATACACTGCTGATGAAGGGGGAAGTATTACGAAAATTGATGCAGCTTCCAATCAGGTTCTACAGATCATTCAGGTTGAAGGTGCCGTTCATAATGTCCAGGTCTCTCCCGACGGGAAATGGGTAGGGGCAACGGTTGTTCCTTCGATGTCGGACATGGAAGGAATGTCGGAGACGGGGGACCAAGAAGGCGAACATGGTGAAGATGGCGAGCATGAAAAGAATGGTTATGCCTATTTCTATGACACCGCTACGGATGAACTTATGAAAAAAGTTGAAGTTGGTGCTCACCCAGCCCATATCGAATTTACGATGGACGGAAACCTCGTTCTTATTACGAATAATGAAGGAAATAACGTTTCGGTACTAGATGCCAAGACATTTCAAATGAAGGGGACAATTCCAACAGGAAAAAGCCCTCACGGATTTAGAGGTTCCGCTGACAGTAAATTGGCTTACGTAGCAAATATGGGGGATGATACGGTCAGTGTGCTGAACTTACAAATGATGTCTGAAGAGAGAAAGATCAAGGTTGGCAGCACACCGGTAACTACCGGCATTACGAGTGATGGAAAAACCTTGGTCGTTCCACTTAATGCAGAGAATGCAGTTGCAATCGTAGATTTAGCTACCGAGGAAGTGATCAAAGTCCCCGTTGGCACTGGTCCTGCCCAGGTGTATATTTCCTCCGATAAAAAAAACGATTGTTGCGAATCAAGGTACTGAACAAAACCCATCCAATAGCATTTCAAAAATTGATCTGGCGACAAAGCAGGTCATTGCGACGATTGAAACGGGGAAAGGGGCACATGGTGTCGTCGTAAGCCCAGATAACCGAAATATTTATGTGACAAACATGTTCGACAACACGTTAACCGTGATCGACAATGAAACCAATAAAGTGATCACCACGATTAAAGTGGGCACAACACCTAATGGAATTAGTGTCACTCCATAAAAATAAGGGGGGAAAGACTTGAGAGTCATCTTATTTGAAATCGGGGGATTCTCCCTCAGATCGTATGGCGTCGTAGTGGGTTTGGCTGTTTTGCTTGCCGTGAGCGTAGCTTATTTTTTAGCCCGTGGGACGCAATACCAGAAACACATTTATAATCTCGTATTCTATATACTCATCGGTGCGATTCTGGGAGCCAGAATATGGCATGTATTCTTTTTTCAATGGGGATATTATTCGCAACATCTATCCGAAATCTTCGCGATTTGGAATGGGGGAATCTCCATCCTCGGAGCGATCGTCGGCGGTTTCGCAGCCACGGCAATTTATACATGGAGAAATCAACTTTCATTCTGGGAACTCACCGATATTTTGGCTCCGGCAGTCCTATTGGGGCAGGCCGTGGGCAGGATTGCCTGCTTCCTGAATGGTGATGCATTTGGATCGCCGACAGGCACTGGCTTCGGCATCGTGTATCCGGAAGGAACAATGGCCTTTGATCGGTATGGTGCCGTACCGCTATGGCCGGCCGAAATTTGGGAGGGGCAGCTCGATTTGATTGTATTTGGTGTTCTCATGGCTTTGAAAAATATCAAGCTTCCTGTAGGGGGACTATTTTTAAGTTATACTATGATGTATGCGCTGGTCCGGTTTTCCCTCGAATTCCTACGTGGAGATTCACCACGCTATGCCTTGGAATGGACGGCTGGACAGTGGACCAGTGCAGGTATCTTCCTGATCTCTGCAACTTTAATGGTTTATTTCTTCTTTAAACGGAATCATCAGACTAATGCAATTTCTATGTAAATTGAATCAACCGGTAAAGGCGGTGGCAGCATGCCCAAACTACAGGTTCTTGTTGTAGACGATGAATGGAATATGCGCAATCTCTTGCGGATCTACTTAACGCGAGAAGGGTTTGAGGTCAAAGAAGCTACTAACGGAAACGAAGCCTTGGAAATAGCGGCTAACCATCATTTCGACGTTATTCTGCTGGATTTGATGCTGCCGGATATGGACGGGTGGCAAGTTTGCAAAAAAATCCGGGAGAGAGATCATGTAGCCATTCTGATGCTCACCGCGCGTTCGGAGACCAAAGACAAAGTTTATGGGCTAGGCATTGGTGCGGATGATTATTTGACGAAGCCGTTTGAACCGGAGGAGTTACTTGCCCGTGTCTATTCTTTAATCCGCCGTTCGACGATTACACAATCCATTAAGCATCCAGAGCCTGTTATCGAGTTCCCTCATTTGAGAATATTACCAGAGGGTAGAGAAGTATTCATTCATGATCATACTGTTGAATTCACACAGAAAGAGTTTGATTTATTCATCTCGCTCGCGAGGAGCGTACAACGTGCGTTCAGCCGCGAAGAATTGGTGAATCTGATCTGGGGGACCGAATACGAGGGGGAAATTCGCGTCGTAGATACGCATATCAAGAATATCCGGGAGAAGACACAAAAGGCTGGACTCGGTTACAATCCGATTCAGACCGTGTGGGGAGTAGGATATAAGTTCAACGGAGCGAGTATGTCAAATGAAAAGGAATAAAATCGGCTTCAGACTTGGTTTAATGATTCTCGCCGCTTTCGTTGTCGTGATTCTCTCCTTAGGATTCACGATTGATCGAATGTTCACAAATTTCTATAACTCGGAAATGAAAACAGAGGTAGCTGAACTCACGACTCACTTCACAGCGATGAGCCAATCGCCTGAGATGTTGTCCGAAGAGACTCTGCTCAAGTTTGCCGATTTTTCAAACGTCAGTATTTTGTTTGTTTCTGAACAAGGCGAGGTATTAGCAAATTCTGGGCCCTATGAAAAATCGGACCGAACTTTCATTAAATCCAAGGACCTGAAACTATTATTTACCGGAAAATCCGTAAAACTTGAACATACCGATGTTAATGGAGAGCGCTTCTTCGTGGCTGCCAGACCCGTAATGGATACCACAGGCGTTAATATTAAGGCTGCGGTGTATGTCCTTTCTTCGACCCGACATATGGATGAATCGATTACGGCCGTTCGCAGCGTATTGGTGCTGTCGGGATTAGGAGCTTTTCTACTGGCACTTGGAATCACCTGGATCATCGCCAAAATCCTATCCAGACCGATGCTGCAAATGCAATCTGCAACTCGGAAAATAGCCGCAGGCGAGCTGGAAACACGATTAACGATTCAGCGTGACGATGAGATTGGTGTTTTGGCGGATTCCATCAATCATCTGGCCATCGAGCTTCAGCGATATAGGGATACTCGGCAGGAGTTTTTTGCGAACATATCCCATGAGCTCCGAACTCCGATCACGTATTTGGAGGGATATGCGCAAGTCCTCAGGAAGGGTCTATATGATTCTGAGGAAGAGAAGGACCAATATCTAGGCATTATTCATGAAGAGGCTATTCGTTTGCAACACCTCGTTGATGATCTATTCGATTTGGCTAAGATGGAAGAAGGAAAAGTCAGCTTATCCTTGGAATGGATTGACCTAACGGAAATTGCGGACAATGCGGTGCAAAAAGTAAAGCTTAAAACTGACAAGAAGAACTTAACACTTCTAACGAAAATCAACAGCAACATTCCGCTCATTTACGGAGATGGTCTGAGGATGGAGCAAGTTCTTCTGAACCTGTTGGAAAATGCCGTGCGTTACACGAAGAAAGGCAGTATCACTCTAGAGCTGGATCAAAACAATACCTATGTTTACTTAGCAGTAGAGGATACGGGGATTGGAATTTCCGAGGACGAGATTCCGTACATTTTTGAGCGCTTTTATCGAGTGGAGAAGTCCCGATCGCGTCAGTATGGAGGGACAGGTCTCGGTTTGCCCATCGCTAAAAAGTTGGTGGAGCTGCAAGGTGGAGAACTCCTGGTTTCGAGTAAATTGGGGCAAGGAACTAGATTTGAGCTCCGATTCGTACCAGATTACCCGGGGGACTAATATGAAGAAGACGGATTGGTTTATCGTAATTCTGTTCGTGGCTATGGGACTGTCATGCTTATTCATATCGGCCTCCTCCTTCCGTGGTATATCCCTTGTTCAAATAGGGTTTTCGATTGGCCAGACTTGCCTAGCCATGATGGTAGTAGTAGCGATTATTGGTATCGTCTATTGGTTGACGCAAAGGAAGAAACCTTGAAGCTGACCCTGAATAACCAAGGATTGATCTTTATAACTTCTTCACAATGTACAAATGAGTTCTTCATATTTATCGTTTATATTATAGTCATAAGGAGGAGATACTAATGAAAAAACTATGGATTGGACTTGCAACGATGGCTTTGGTGATGGGAATTGGAACAGCAGCTGCATATGCGGCTACTACCGATAACGGTACCGTCGATAGCGGTAAAGCAAACAACTCAAGCACCTTTGAACAAATGTTGCCGTATGCGAAGCAAATGCACCCGGACCTCTCTGAAGAACAAATTCGAGGGATGTATAATAGTTGCCATGGCAACAATGGCGGCAACACCTCGACGGGCATGATGAACAACACGCAATGGAGCAACAGTATGATGAACTTCTAATACTAAAATCCAGGCAGGCCTCGCGAGTTGCGTGAGGTCTTGTCTTTTTTTTGAAAGGATTCGTATGGAACAGACCAAAATATTAATTGTCGATGATGAACTACACCTTCTTCACGTGATTAAAGCCTATCTGGAAAAACAGGGTTACCTGGTTTATGAAACAGACACAGGGCAGGGGGCGCTTCGACTTTTTGAAAATCTCCAACCTGAATTAATCATCTTGGACTTAATGCTTCCGGACCTATCAGGTGAAGATGTCTGCAAAACGATCCGGAAGACATCGGACGTCCCCATTCTAATGTTAACTGCCAAAAGCAATGAAGACGACCTTGTTCATGGTCTGTTAATCGGTGCTGATGACTACCTTGTTAAACCGTTCAGTCCACGTGAACTCATAGCCAGGGTGATTAGCTTGTTAAGAAGATCGAAGTCGGCCAGATCTACGACTCAGGGGAAGAAGATTTCTTTCGGAGGAAACCGTCTGTCTATCGATTCCGTACGCCATGAAATACTAGTTAAAGGTGATCCAGTTCAGCTTACTCCCATTGAATTCAAATTGCTTGAAACCTTAGCCAAACACCCTAAAAGAGCATTTACCCGTTTTGAACTTGTTAATCTGATTCAAGGCGATGATTTTGAAGGCATGGAACGTACGATCGACGTCCATATCAAGAATATCCGCCAAAAAATCGGTGAAGATCCGAAGAATCCATCCTTCCTTGTTACAGTTTATGGGGTGGGGTATAAATTTGAGGGGGTTCCCGATGAATAGCGGAGGACTACGTAAAAGACTGCTAGTATCTCATTTAGGCGTTAGCCTTGGTTCACTTCTGCTCATCATGATCATTGTTTATGTGGTTATGTCCTTCTCATTCGGAAGGTATACGCAGAACCAGCAGCAGACGGAAGCGGATACGATAGCTATGGAGTTGGAAAGTTCCTTTGATCAAAACTCAGGTGGATGGGCAAGCGCTACTTTAATGACGGTGTCTCACCAAGCCATGCTTAGGAGCTATAGCATTCGGATTTATGATGCGGATGGCCGTTTGATATGGGATACGAAATCCATGGGTAGAATGATGGAAGGTACAATGGAGACTGGAAATGAGGTTAGTTTACGAAATAGCACGAAAGTAATTAAACGAGACATCACGATAGATCATGTGAAAAACGGATGGATCGAAATCGAGGGACTTTCCACTCGTTTTGAAACACAGAATCGTGAATTCTTGAACCGTTTTAACATGCTAATCTGGTTCGCATTTATTTTAGCCTTAGCCGGTGTAACGTTCTACAGCATTTATATGTCAAAAAGCTTGAGTAGACCTTTATTGCGAATCAAAGAAATCGCTAATCAAATGAGGGAAGGGGAGTTGTCTTCCCGTGTCGTATTGGGCCATCACCAAACGGAGATTGAAGAGGTGGGGCTCGCTTTAAACCATTTAGCGGATGCACTGGAGCAAGAAGATCGCTTACGCAAAAATTTAACCGCGGATATCGCCCATGAATTACGTACACCGCTAGCCACGATCCAAAGTCATATTGAAGCTTTTCAGGACGGAGTATGGGAAGCGACGCCCGATAAATTAGAGATATGTCATGGGCAGGTCGTCCGGTTAGTAAAACTGATTCATGATTTAGAGAACTTATCGGCCGTCGAAAATCCGATGCTTAAACTTAAGCAAGAACCGGTTAGACTGGTTGAGGTGATTAGAGAATCCGAGAAAACAGTCAAGGCTCAGTATAAGGAGAAGCGGATCGATCTTATCATTCAGGAAGAGACTCCTATTGTTATTATTGGTGACGCTGGACGACTGATACAAGTTTTTGTGAACTTGTTGAATAACGCCTATAAATATACCAGCGAAGGGTCCATCCATGTCTGTCTATTTGAAACTGCAGATCATGTAACAGTAAACCTATCAGACACGGGTACAGGCATTGCATCCAATGAGCTGCCGCATATTTTTGAGCGGTTCTATCGTGGAGATAAATCGCGGAATCGTAAAACAGGCGGTGCGGGTATCGGATTGGCCATCGTAAAAGCCATCGTAGAAGCACACGGCGGCAGTATTGATGTAGAGAGTATAATCGATCAAGGTACCCGATTCACATTACATTTTCCAAATGATCAAAATGAAAGATGAGCTGTCTTATTAAAAAAGCTCATCTTTTTTCAGACTTATGTTATATAGGCATCGAGCTCATTGTCAGGATTACTGTTATCGGATCCATTGACTTCAATAAACATTCTTAGTGGCAAACAGATGATTACTTCTTTGGGCTTAGAAATCGCTCCGAAGGTAAAGCAAATCTTTTGCGGACAATCGGATTCGATAACTTCAATACCTTTGTTATGAACCTTCAGAATATCATAGCCTGTTTCGGTTTTCACTTCGATGATTTGGGGCTCCTCGGTAAGCTTCACCGTCTTGAATACCTTATTGTCTACTCGAATTGTTGCATAATAATCCTCATTCGTTTTCGTCTCACTATCGTTTGTAAGCCATCTGGCTCCCAATAATAATATGGCTAGTAAAACAATACAACCAATCAAGATTAAATCGCCCTTTTTAAGCCTATGTTCCATCTATTGGTCATCCCCAGAATATTTTCTCTATAAATTGTAACCGACAAATGTGTGTTTTCTTTGTAGAAACGATGTGATGTACGGTAACTATTGAAATTCTGAATAAATAAGTAAACTTCGAATCATAATAGTCTATGGGTAACTAAATTAATAGTGAAGGAGAATGGATCAAAATGTCTCACGAACAGTTTCAACATTGCATCGATGAGTGTCTTCGCTGCATGGTGGCGTGTAATCATTGTTACACATCGTGCCTTTATGAAGAAAATAT
The DNA here is from genome assembly GCF_022427145.1 of Paenibacillus timonensis. Taxonomy (GTDB): domain Bacteria; phylum Bacillota; class Bacilli; order Paenibacillales; family Paenibacillaceae; genus Fontibacillus; species Fontibacillus timonensis. The sequence goes on along the minus strand of NZ_JAKSXN010000053.1, from coordinate 1,974 downwards.
AGGGATAATGAAAGAATGTATCCGATTGGACAGGGAATGTGCGGATATTTGCGCTTTTGCTGCACAAGCAATGTCCATGAACAGTTCTTACGCGAAACAGATCTGTAAAGTCTGTGTGGAGGTTTGTGAAGCGTGCGGAAACGAATGCAAAAAGCATGAACCTGAGCATTGCCAACAATGTGCGGAAGCATGTTTTAGATGTGCCGAAGCCTGCCGTAAGATGGCTGCATAAAATATATAACCCTAAAGCCCGAAGAAAACGGGTTTTAGGGTTTTTAATCGACTTAATGTCAGCCATACCGTCCAAACGATGTGGTGGATAGAAGATTAGGACTGATTAGATGCAAAAGATACTCGGAAGATTTATAATTACGTAAAATAATAATTTGACGAAATTATATTATTGGATTATTCTAGAACCAGGAGGTGCGCGTTCGAAATGGATAAAACCACGAAGTCACACTATATGAGCCGCATCGATGAGAAATTGACGGAATTGCCTTGGTACGTTGCCGAATACATCGATACGCGCAAACGCAAGCTGTCGCATACCACGTTATTGAACTACTGCCATGATTATATCATCTTTTTTGATTGGCTCGTGGCCGAACGGTTTGCAGCTCCCAACCGCAAAAACGTCGAATTGTCGATCCTCGAGAAACTGACTGTCCGTGAAATCGAAAGCTTCTTAACGTTCCTGGAGTATCAATTAGGCAACTCGAAATTGACGATCAACCGGAAACTATCGGCGCTTAAATCGTTATTCGATTATTTGCAAAATAAAGCCGAAACCGCCGAGCTTAAGCCGTACCTTGAGCGTAATGTCATGGCCAAAATTGAATTTAATGCCATGAAAGAAACCCAAGAAACGATCGCCAATCGAATTGAAGGCAAAATCCTTCGCGCGGATAATTTTGAGCTGTTCCGACAGTTTGTGGCCTATGATTTCGGCGCGCAGAACCGCGACAATAAACGGCTGTTTCAGTTTCATGAATTTAATCGCGAGCGGGATACGGCGATCGTTTCTTTGATCCTTGGTTCCGGATTGCGTTTATCGGAAGTTGCCGGTATCAACCTGGAGGATCTCGACATGAACAAAGGTTTGGTGCGTGTCATTCGCAAAGGCAACAAAGAACAATACGTGTATTTCAGCGAACAAGCAAAGTCGGATCTGGATAACTATGTAAAGGTTCGCGAAACCCGATATAAGCCGGAGAAGTCCGAAACTTATTTGTTTCTGGCTGCGCCAATCGGGCGCAAAGGCAAAAACCGGCGCTTAACGCCAAGATCGATCGAAAAGCTGATTGAGAAATACGCAACGGCTTACGGTAAACCGGCATTAACGGTACACTCGTTGCGACATTCATTCGCGACGCGTTATCACCAGGAGAACAACGATGTGCCTCGTCTGAAAAACCAATTAGGCCATTCGTCCATTCAAACGACGATGATTTACACGCACTTAACGGATGAGGAAATGCGCAAAGCCGTTATTAATATGGACAAGTAAGAACATAAACAATAGACCGTTGGAAAGCATCGAAAGAGCCTCTCTTGTGTCTGCAACGGTGGAGTGAGCTTCCGACGTGTGCTCCTGTTTGGACAAAAAAGGTTTGTACAATAAGCTGACAACAACGACCACCATAATTACGGTGGCGAGCGTATAAATCAATGGTTTTGGGGACATCCCTATCTCCTCGCTTTATCGAACATTCCTAGTCCATTTCCACAAGGTATTGACCTATTCCTGCTTGCAGTACCTCAATCCCTACGTTGGTATTGGGGCTCCTGCTTTCCATAAACGGCAAGTCCCGAGCGCACGTTCTGTATTTACCGGTGTGCTGATCGGTCTGTATGCCACTGGATACAAATCCGATTTTAGTGCGGAGTTTACGCGCTTCTACTGCGAGTATAATTAACTTACTCCTGATCTATGCAAAGAGCACTACCGAATGATCGGTAGTGCTCTTTCCT
>NZ_JAKSXN010000052.1 GCF_022427145.1 Paenibacillus timonensis | reverse complement strand
CTCCCTTTCGCTCATCCACATCAATTCATTCCTGCTCGACGCATATTTCGCTCATCCACATCAATTTCTACTTGTCCCATATCCATGCTCTTAATTCGCCGTCAATCTCCACCCCGCCGATTCTCTACCCGTTTTTCATTTCCTATGTATGCCACCCACCCCAACCTCCCGCCACTCCAATGCCCGCCTTCTCTTTAAACGCAAAAAAGCACACTCCCGGGCTTCTCGCCATCAAGAGTGTGCTTCACACTTTACACTGCGCATTGCTATGCGCCAGCCTGTTCATATGTTGTTGTCCTTCCTGCATCCGCTGCGGTTGTTGATTGGTTCCGGAAACCATTCCGGAATGGGGCTTACACATGGACATATGGGATTTTGTCCGCCTCCTGCGGTACGCGAAGGTCGATGCAGACCGGCGCGTCGCTGGCCAGCAAGGTCGCATGCGCTTCCACATCCTCTTGCCGAACCACCGCCAAGCCGATGACCGTCAGTTCCATCTCGCCTTGCGTTTCGAGCTTTCGCATAATCGCCAGCGTGTCATCCTGCGAGCTCTCGTCGAGTACCGTCACCCGAAGCGGTAAACCGCGCAGCCGAGCATACCAGGAAAGCGCCCGCAAGTACCATTCCATTTGATTCTCATGATTGCTCGTCACGAGAATATAATGAATCGCGCGATCCTTCCGTTTTCCCTGCAAGTACAGACTGTGCAGTACATGCACCAGCGCTGCGGCCATTCCGTAGCTGAGCAGGATCCAACCTACATAAGGAACCACCGTACCCACCTCCCATTAGAGGTAGTTCAAAAAGTCATCTTCGGATCACGAGGCAGCTTCATGAAGGCAATTCGGCTTCGAATCTTGAATTCACCCGGGACTTCCGTTGCTCACGTACACAAAACGTACGCTCCGCTACTCATTCCCTAGCTTCATCCAACCTAAAGCGTTTTGAAAAAACGCACATCGGAAGCCTATGCTTCGGTGCTCCAAACCTGTCTTTCTGAACCCTCCCTTATAGCGACAATATATGCCGCCGCGCAAAGGTCGGTTACTGGGCTCGCACGGAAGGAACCGCATCGCAAGGCACATCGATATGTGAGCCGGGATTCCGCCAACTATGTATTTGGCCGGTGCCTTTCTTCGAGGGGGCGTTTGTGACGCAAACGAGACACCCGCCTCACTTTTCAATAACAAGAATAAAATGGTAAAATCGGCCAAAAAAAAGCCCGTCCACCTTAGTCCCGCAGAATTCCTGTCGTCCGCGGGAACACTGACGTTGGGGGGAGCCGCTTCCTTACAGCGTTACCCAACCAAACTTAATTGCATTAATTACCGCTTGGGTGCGGTCGTCCACGTCCATTTTTTGCAAAATGCTGCTGACATGGTTCTTCACCGTCTTCTCGCTAATGAACAAATGCTCGCCGATCATCTTGTTGCTGCGGCCTTCCGCCATCAAACGAAGTACCTCGGCCTCACGGCGAGTGAGCGGATTGTCGTCGCCGGCTACGAATTTCACTCCCGCTTCGCGGATCGCGGTATCCTCGGCAATCGCCCCGGTTTCGCTCAAGTATTCCATCCGGCGCAATTGCTGGATCAACTTGCCGGTTACCTTCGGATGAATGAATGCATTTCCCTCGGCAACCGTCCGGATCGCGTTAATCAGGGACTCCGCTTCCATGTCCTTGAGCAAGTAACCCGTCGCGCCTTTGCGCAGCGTCTCAAAAACATAACTCTCATCATCATGAATCGATAAAATGATAACCTTCACGTCGGGAAGCGCCTCGCGCAGCTCGGCTGTCGCGTCTACGCCGTTAAGCAATGGCATGTTAATATCCATCAGTACGATTTCCGGATGAAGCTGCAAGCAGCTTTCCAGCACCTGGGTGCCGTCCCCGCATTCGCCAACGACCTCGATATCTTCCTCCATATTCAAAATCCGCTTCAGACCCTCACGAAATAACTGGTGATCATCCGCCAAGAGTACTTTAATCACTTGTCTGGTTCCGCTAGTAAGACTATCCATCCTGGTACTCCTTTCTCTTATCTGAGTTGGTTGGGATATGAATGATGATCTTCGTGCCCAAGTTGGCCGCCGATTCGATTTCCATCCGGCCTTCGAGCAGCTCCACTCTCTCCCGCATGCCAATTAAGCCAAAGTGCGTATGCTCTTTCGTCTTCTGTTCCAGTTGCTCCACCTTGAAGCCCAGTCCGTTGTCCGTCACCACGATGCGGATCATTTGCGCCTGGTACGTAATTTCGACGCCCACATAAGTCGGAAAAGCATGCTTCGCCGCATTCGTCAGCGCCTCTTGGACCAGCCGGAACACCGCCGCCTCCATCGGAGAGGACATCCGGTGCTCTTTGCCCCGGGTTTCGAAGGTAGCCCTGATTTTCGTTTTCTCTTCATAATCATGCACATACTTGCGCAGCGTCGGGATCAACCCGAGATCATCCAGAGCCATCGGACGCAGGTTAAAAATCACCTTTCGCATCTCCTCCAAGCTCGAACGGACCTGCGCTTTTAAATCTACTATTTCGTCCTGCACTAGCTTAAATTCCTGCTTAGCAAGCATTCTTTCTACAATTTCCGTCCTTAGCACTAGATTCGCCAGCAGCTGGGCAGGACCGTCGTGAATCTCCCGGGAAATGCGCTTCCGCTCTTCTTCCTGGGCCAAAATAATCTTCAATCCGATCAGCTGACGATTCTTCGCGGACTCCAAAATCCGGGTCACTTGTCCTAATTCGCCGGAAAAATACTCCAACACGACGCTCATCTGCGAGCTGATCGTTTCGGCACGCTCCACCGACTTCTCCACATTGCGCGCGCGCTTCTGCAGCTCGTCGCGGCGGGCCTTCAGATACATTTCCTTCTCGCGGTAGATGAGCAGGTCGAGCTGGAGTTGGGTTGCTTTTTCATAGGCTTGCTTAATGTCTTCTTCGGTATAACGCACGAAGTCCCGGCTGACTTCCGTCAGCCGGATGCGGGATTTCCGGTAGTTCACCTCGAGCTGGTCGACCTTCTCCACCGTTTCCGCCGTTTCCTTCATGACATTCTGCAGCTCGCTGCTGAGCGTCTTCAGCTCATTGCGGGCCGAATCTAGGATCTCAAGGATCTGCAGTTTGCTATTTTCCAACACGTTTACGGCATTATTAATAACGCGATCTATGGCATCCGCTTGAAAATCCACGCAATCCTTCTCCGTTTCTTAGTCCGTATAGTCCCAGACTAATCATATCATGATTCGAGGGTAATGGATTTGGTTTTCTTCTCCCAATTTACGCCAATCCCAAGCTGTTCGGAGACCAAACGTAATGGGACTAAAGTCCTTCCGCCTACGATAATCGGGGATACCTCGGCTTTGGAAGAAACCCCGTTTAGCAAAAATGTCTTCTGCCCAACGGTCAGCTCCAGGATCGTAGCCCCGCGGGTCACGGTGATTTTCTTGGCCGCACCGTTCCAAGCTGCGTTCCCGCCAAACACGTCCAGTACGTATTTGATCGGCACGTACGTCGTGTTGTCCTTCAGCAGCGGCGCAACCTCCAGGTCTTGCTTGTTTCCGTTAACCGTCATCGACTTCTGGCCCAGCACCATCACGGCGGTCGCGCTCGGGAAGTCGGAGTTGCCGCCGCCGGCTGCAGGAGCCGTAAACCGCACATTGTCAAAAGATACGCTGCCCGTCAGCGCCCGTTCGTCCTGGCCTTCTTCCACGTTAACGACGTACAGCCGCTTCAGCTTGGCCGGGAACTTGATGTTGCTTGCCGTCAGATCGGCCGTGAGCGTCTTCCAGCCGGTGAAGTCCATCGGACGCGCCAAGTCGATGTAGACCGGCTTGCCATCGGCGTCGGACAACTCGGCCCGTACCCAGTTCAGGCTGGCATCGCCCAACACGTCGACCGTCAAGGTTGTTGCGTTGTCCGGGATCGCTTTGCCGCTCGTCCCGTTGATTTGAGCATAAGCAAACTTGCTGCCGCTGCCGCCGGTCAGGTCGTAATCCAGCTTCAACACTTTGGAATTAGCGCGTTCACCATCGCCTTGTACGATAGACACCATTCCTGTTGCTTCAGCCGGCAATCCGGTGAAGGAGATCGGGTAAGCGGTATTCTCGAAGCTTTCCCAGATCGTTTCCGTCGAAGCCGACAGAACGACCGGAGTTCCGGTAAAGCCGTCATAGGATGGCGTTGCATACGCGAACTTCGCGCCGTTGTTGACGGATTGCACCGTCAATACGCCGCCCTGCACGCTGGCTTTCATGCCGCTGAACGTCCATTTTACCGATTCCGCCGGAACATCTACCGTGCGTCCGTCTTTCAGTTTGGCGGATACGGCCACCGTCACGCTGGTTCCCGCTTGCAGCGGCGCGAACGTCGTTCCCGCCGTCAGGCTTTCCAAGTCGGCGCCCCCCAGCACCTTCACGTCCATGCTGGTTTTCGCTTGACCGCTGGAGGCCGTGATTTTTGCGATACCCGCCTTCACGCCTTTAAAGCCGCCGTCGGTCCAAACCACGTTGCCGTTGCTCGCTTGCCACGAAGCTTGAATACCGCTCGTATCGATCGGGTTGTAGTACGTATCGTATCCCTTCAAAGCATACGGAACGGTTTGGCCGATGAACAACGTCGATGCGCCGCTGACTTTGAGGCCGAGCAGCGTACCTTGCGGCGCCGTCGTAAATACGCCAAGTCCGTTGGCGACGGCGCGTTGCCCCGCCGACCCGTTGGACGTCGTAAACGTCAGCTGCGCCGACGTTTCCGCCAGCGGGCGCGTGACCATCGTCGTGGAGCCGCCGCCGTCCAGGTTCATGCCTTTCCAGACGCCGATCCCAGTCATGAAGCCTTGCAGCTCCTTCAGGGTGAGGCCGGTGCTGTTGCTGTTTTTCTCGGCGGTAATGATATAAGCGGTTTTGCCGTCCTTGGAATAACCAACGGCCGTCCGCGCGACCGCGCTGCCGCCGCTAATGGACGTCGTCGAACGGGTAAATGCCGATGCCTGACCTTGGTCGACCAGAAGCGTGTGCCCGCCGATCATCACCTTCAGATCCGCCGGATTTACGATTTGCCCGTCGGTCAAGGAGCGCAGCTCATAGGTTGCATCGACGCGCTGACCTACCTGCAGGTGCGTTGCCACATAATCGGCCGCCGTGCCATGCGCACGCAAAATAAACCCATCTGCCGGCACCGGTCCCGGAATCGCCGCTTTGATGGAGATCTGCGTAATCACGCCGCCTTGCACCAGAACCTCGGTTGGCGTTGTCGCGCTGGCAGCCGGACGCTCTTCCGCTTTCCAAGCGCTCGTATAAATGAACATATTATTCACGTGGCTGTAGGCTTTGTCAGGTTCCGTCATGTAGGATTCCTGATTGATCCCGGTGAGCGGGAACGTCGAGCCGTCCTCGGCCAACACCGTGCCGCTGAAGCCAAAGCGGTCGATGAGCGGAGTTCCGTCATTCCGCACGGCAAAAGCGTACATGCCCAACAGCTGAGCCGGGCTGGTGACTACCGTGCCCTTCGTGACAGCCGGTCCCATCGGCACGCCTTGGCCGCCCGTCGCAAAGAAATCGCCGTTCACGCCGGCGACGGCGCCGGTTTCCTTGGCCATTCCTTCCACGCTTTGTCTTGTCGTCACTTGTCCCCCTTTGCCGGTCATCACGTCCAATTGAACGTAAGGATTCGTCAAGTCCACCTCAATCACGTCGGTCAGCACTTTCACCGGCTTGCCCGACCGAGTTACGGTGTACTCGTATTTGACGAGCTTGGCCCCGGAGGTAATCATCTCTTCGCCAAGCTTGACGGTTTGGCTCGCTGCCGCTTCCGCGGTTAAAGCCGATCCCGCGATCGGCCCAACGCCAATCACAGGCTGAATCCATATCAATCCCGCCAGCGTGACGAGGGCAATTCGTTTGCCGCCCTTCGCCACCAGGTGGGCCAATTTCGAATTTTGACGCACGACCACATTCACATCGGTATCGGCTTGATTTCTTCCGGTTTCCTCTCTTCTGACTACCATTTTGTTAGACAACTCTCCCATCTTTAACTTGCTTCTCCTATTAATAGACTACTTTTAGCCGGAAAAGTTACGAAAAATAGCAATTTTGTTGAAGGAATGTATCCATTCGTTGAATCTCAGAAGATTTGCAGTGTGGATAATGTGGAATCTGGGGATAAAAGCTGTGGAAAACAGGGATAACTTTTTTCGCGATTCTAAGTCGGAGGCGTCAAGCGTTGTGGATAATGTGAATTTCGTGGATAACTTGTGGGCAAAAAAGAATCCCGACACCAGGTTTCACACCCCGGTGCCGGGAAAAGTTGTGGATTAAATGTAATTCAGTTTATCCAGAACCCGTTTCAGCATGACTGCGGCTTGCGCACGCGTCGCGTTGCCTTGCGGCTGGAACGTATTCGTCGTCACGCCTTGGATGATGCCTTCCTTCACGGCTTTGGCCACCGTCTCCTTGGACTGGATCTTGGCCGCGTCCTTGAACTTCGTTAACGTCGCGGTGCTCGCGCCGTTCATCGACGTATCGTACCCGGCGTATTCCATCGCCCGCACCATCATCAGCGCCATCTGCTCCCGCGTGATGTTGTTGTTCGGCTTAAACGTGCCATCGGCGTTGCCGTTGATGATCCCGGCCTTCGCCGCCGCCCCTATGTATGCCGCCGTTGTACCGGACGACACGTCCGGGAAGCGGCGGGCATAAGATTCATCACCCGTAAGCCCGAGGCCCTTCGCAATGTACACGGCGAATTCTGCGCGGGTGATTTTTTTATCCGGCTCGAATTTCGATCCAGACGATGGCAATACAATTAATCGGCTAGCCAATTTGGTAATATCCGTCCGTGCCCAGTGCTTGGCCGTATCGGTGAAGTAACTATAACCTACTGCAGGACCAACAACGGAATTCCCGCTAATCTTCCCACTAAAAATGATAGCACTGCCGCTGCTTGTCGCTTTGGACGGAACAAAAGATATGGTTTGTGTATTTAGGTCATATTTCATAAGCGATAATTCACTGTTCGGCGAAGTGTTCGTTGTTCTGATGTATAGTTGCCCGCTATGGGACACCTCCATCGCATTTTGCGTGTTAGTTCCGTTATATGCTGACACATAGATTTGAACTGGGTCGGTCATTGGTGTCGTTGTTACACCATTACTATAGTTCGTCCCCGGTAATTGTGACTTCGTGACCGTCTCTATCTGGATTGTAAGATATGCTGAGGTCAATGTGCTTACATTGAGCGATCTAGAAATCTCCGTGAAAGGGATCTTTTCAACCGGCAGTTCATACATCACATTATTGTGTTTGACCATAAAAGAAGCGGTTTTTCCTCGACCATATATATCCATCAATGCATTGACCGGAACAACCACTTCTGCTGCTTTCTCGGAGGAAGGAACCTCAAACACCAATTTGCGAACGGATACATTGTTGTCAGCTAAATATTTAAAGGCCGTTTGCAATTTGGTAGTATCGATTGTATATTTTTTGGATCCTACGCCTAAACGCGAACGGCTGTCAGTGGCTTGGGCCGTATTCACGTTTAACAGATATCCGCCAACTCCGAACTGAGCATTGCTCATGACGGTCAGATAATCCGGTTGAATTCCGTTCGGCGTTGTTGCTTGACCTCCCGTTAAGTTTTGCACCGATAAATTATTAAAGCTTTTTACCATATTGCCCAGATTGTCATATAAAGGTGACGCACCTGTCAGATAGGACAACGTTACGACCTGTCCTGCGGATACAGCGGAGTTCAGTTTCAGGATTACCGTATTGCCGTTGATCGTCGCGGATTGAACCCCACTGTTCACGTTATCTACATTTACGTAAAATTGGTTCACCGGAACGTATGAAGCCGACTTTAACGTTGAATTGAACGTTATCGTTAGCGTATCGCCTGTCACCGATGCCGAACGAACCCCCTCAACTACGGTACTGTAAGTCACCGGCTGCAGGTTGATGTACCCTGCCAAGTTACCATTTAGATCGGCGATGCCCCCTGTACCCGAAACATAGGATAAGGTTACGTTCTGATCCTTCGTAAACGAAGAGGCTAAGGTAAGGATGACTTGATTAGAACTAATTTCAACTGCGTTGACATATACCGGCGCATTATTAACCAGTATCGAAAATTGGCTTTTCAAAGGTATCGGACTTGTACGAAGCGCTTCGTTATAGGTCAAAATCACTTTGTTTCCGGACCCTTCTACGCTTTGAAACACAGGTGCCACTGAATCATATGTGTTGCGAACAAAGTAATCGGTGAAGCCGGCGATATCAAAACCACGATAATCCTGTAGCGGATAAGAGCCTGGTGAGTAGGATACCTTTACAACGTCACCGTTTGAAATCGAGCTGGATAAATATAAGGTTATGGTCGAACCGCTATGGGATAGACTGCTTACCCCCCTTGAACTTCCGTTAGCTGTAACCGTGAACTGTTGATAGGCATAACTAGAGGGACTCTTTAGCGAATCGCTAAAATACAACGTGACCGTATTGCTTGTTGCATATCCGTCTTTAGGCTTTGGCATTACCGAGTCAATTCCGTTAGTAACCGCTTTTCCAGTGAAGGCCGCTGCGGCATTACCGGAGATATCTTGAATCCCCTGCCCTGAGCTGCCTAAGTAGCTAATTTTTACATCTTGCCCAACAGCAACTCCAGTCTCCAGATTTACATAAACGGCATCCCCGGATACAGTAACATAACTAATTCGGCGTGTTTCTCCATTGACAATTACCGTAAAGCTTGAAGTAGGTAAATACGAAGTTGAATTAAGCGGCTCATTGTACAATAGGCGAATGGCCGTGTTGCTGTACATCGTCGCGCTCTGGAGAACCGGAGCCGTCTTATCGGCGGCAGCCGTTTGGAAGCTCCAACGATTATTCCCGCTTATTCCTGCATAATAGATTAGTGCATTCTGAGCATCGAAAATCCCGTTTCCCGCAATTTCAATATAATAACCTGTACCCGCCTCCAGCGTTGAACTTGATGGATAGACCGTCACGATGTTGGAGCTTGCCGACACCGTAATAGGTACGATCGAATTGTTGCTGGTCTTTTTAAGCGTTACCCCTCCATTCGCAACACTAGGATTCAATCTGATATTCCGGTTAAACGTGATGGTTGGTTTCGTGCTGATACTGATATTCGAAGTTCCGTTGCCTGGACTAAAGGATGCCGACAAGGCCGTCGTTGAAGAGTTGGCAGTCGTAAAGGACCAGCTATACGCAGCGGTAGTTTCCCCGCTCCCTTCTATGGTAAAAGCATCCTCAGGCAAAGAAACAGTATACACTGCGTTATATTGCAATAACGTCGGCGGAGTCAGTGTAATTGAATCTACATATGTAGACTCCGTAACAGTAACTTCTTTTTTATCTGTCACCCCGCCCGCACTTGTGGAAATCGTATATATCTGCGTTCCGCTCGTCTTGATTTTCGCCCCTGGAACACTGATCTGTAGCTTAGTATCGACTGGAACATTCGTAGTTCCGTTCGCAGGTATCACAGTGGGAGCCGGTGCGGTTCCACTTGCCGCACTTGCAACATCGTCCCCCCATGTTCCTACAAGCACATTTAATATCATCGTAAACACTATCCATAACGAGAGTTGCTTTTTCATCTTTGCTTTCCCCTTCCCCGGTTGCAATCATGTATGTAGAGTGAAAATGTAAGCGAGCAAGACATACCTATAATTATTAACGGCAAAAGCTACCACTGAGTTTATACGGGGAATAAAAAAGATACCCGCTCAGAAGTATGAGTCGAGTATCCTTGTCGTTAAATAAGTATTACAGCCCCGCTTGCGCCTTCAAAGCCGCCGCCTTGTCCACTCTTTCCCAAGGCAAGTCGATGTCCGTACGGCCAAAATGCCCGTAAGCAGCGGTTTGCTGATAAATCGGACGGCGCAGATCCAGCATACGGATGATTCCTGCCGGGCGAAGGTCGAAGTTCTCGCGAACGAGCTCCACCAGCTTCTCTTCCGATACTTTACCGGTTCCATACGTATCCACGTTGATAGAAACTGGGTTCGCTACCCCGATGGCATACGCCAGCTGGATTTCCACCTTGTCGGCCAAGCCCGCAGCAACCAGGTTCTTCGCTACATAACGAGCGGCATAAGCCGCGGAACGGTCCACCTTCGTCGGGTCCTTCCCCGAGAAGGCACCCCCGCCATGACGGGCATAACCGCCATAAGTATCGACGATGATTTTACGTCCGGTCAAACCGGCATCCCCCTGAGGTCCGCCAATCACGAACCGACCCGTTGGGTTAATAAAATATTTCGTATCCCCGTCCAACAACTCAGCTGGAACAACGGGAAGGATCACTTGTTCCTTAATATCTCTTTGGATTTGCTCCAAAGTAATCTCTTCGGCATGCTGCGTAGATACGACGATCGTGTCCACCCGTTTCGGCTTGCCGTCAATATATTCAATCGTCACCTGGGTTTTGCCGTCGGGGCGAAGATATTCCAGCGTTCCATCCTTGCGCACTTCGGACAAGCGGCGTGCAATCCGATGCGAAAGCGCAATCGGCAGCGGCATCAGTTCCGGCGTTTCATTCGTAGCAAACCCGAACATCAAGCCTTGGTCGCCGGCCCCGATATTTTCGGTTTCCTTATCCACCTGAGCTGGATCCCGGTGTTCGAGAGCGGCATTCACGCCTTGCGCGATGTCAGCGGACTGCTCGTTTAACGAGGTAAGTACCGCGCAGGTATTGGAATCAAAACCATATTTAGCACGCGTATAACCGATATCCTTGACCGTCTTGCGAACGATGGCCGGAATATCGACATACTCGGATTTCGTACTGATCTCCCCGATCACGAGCACCAGGCCCGTGGCTACCGACACTTCGCAGGCAACCCGAGCATAAGGGTCATTCGCCAAAAAAGCATCAAGCACCGCATCCGAAATTTGGTCGCAAATTTTATCCGGGTGCCCTTCGGTTACGGATTCGGAAGTAAATAGGTGTCGCCCTTGTACGGACATAATTTCAACCTCCCATGGATAGTATGGCTGCAGCCTGTCTATCCGATACAATATAAAGCCTAATCAAAAAATGAACCTTTCCCAAATCGGAAAAGGTTGGATTAGCATCCTCAAAGGAAATAGTATCGCATTTGCCAAGTCATGTCAAAATAATTCATGGCTTTTGTGGAATAATTTATAGAATAAAGTTCCGTTCCGCTTGAGCAACAAGGCGTTTCGTAATTTCTCCGCCAACGGAGCCGTTTTCACGGGATGTCAGATGTCCCCAGCTACCGCCGCTGCTTTGCCCGCCACCTAACGCGCCAAGTTCACCGGCAAACTCCGTATCCGCTGCTCCGGTTGCCCCATAACCTACAGGCAATCCGAACTCAGCAGCGATTTCGTATTTCCATTGCTGCAACACCTGACGACTCTCCGGTACGATTTTCCGATTGCTTCTTGCCATGATTCCAGACACCTCCTGAAAAGTTGGTTTCAAGAGGTAGTATGGCATCGCTCTTCCTTCTCTACGCTCAGGAATGTTTGTCTGCACTGCCCAATCATGCCAATCCGTTAGCCGACTATTTGAGTTGATACCCACCCCGAACCATCACGATCAAATTGTTGGTATCGCCTTCTTGAACTTGAATCCCCCGACCCTCTCTTGGAAAAGACAACAAGTGGTTGTTCGCCACGGCGCCTCCATTCGTAATATCCTTTCCATCGGTGAGATCCGCTACCCCGTTAGAATCAGAGCTATAAATAACCGCTTTCCCGGAACGAACAATAAACTCCGCCCCTGCAGCAGCGACAAGAATCTTGCCTGGTTTGACTTCAACGATTTGAATTCCAGCATCGCTAGAACTGCTCCCTGAACTGCCTGTAGAAGGCGTGCTCGGTGTACTGAAACCTCCCCCGCCACCAATCGCCTGTTGGATCGCCTGATCCACGTAGCTCTTGGTAACTACCGGATCATCCGCCGTCCCCGGCGTCGTCGCCGCACCCTCTGCCTGCATATTCAACAGCGAACCTGCCCAAACACTGCCGCCAATCAACACCACGGCCGTTGCTACTTTCCAACCCGTCTTCATCCTGTTCCTCCTCTATGACTCTGTTACTGTCTATGATAGAGGTTTTGGTAGAAAGGAACAAGCCCAAATCCGGAGGGACTTGGGCTTGTTTTTTATTCATCAAACGAAGATGTGTAATAGTATCCTTGACTACCTAATTTTACTTTCTGTCCTTGGAATAAATCGTATACGTTTAAGTAGAATGAGCCTGATGATTTGCCTTCAAAAATCATATCATTGATACTAAAGCTGGCGGTTCCTCCAGTAGTTAGCTTCAGATCTTTCTCAGGGGAGTATTCTTGTTCAAAAGATCTTCCAGTACTTGTATCAACGATTTCAAACAAATACTTATGTTCAAATTCACCAATTGCGTAATCCATGGTTCTTGCCAAATTATAGTCAAAGGTAATATTTACTGAAGAAGAACCACTAAGACTTGCACTCGCACTCTTCACCGTCAAGTTATATGGCGGAATATTTAGGGCTGTCAAAGTGCTACTCACTGATGGTTGCGATACGACAAGGGCAAATGAAGCCGCATTAACATACCCTGTAGGTTCCTCCTTAATCGGCGTTAGTTTTCCTTCAGTAATACCTTCGCCTACAACTAATTTCATATCACTCGTTGGCGTTGTTTTAGGAATCTTCGACCACAACGCAATAATGCTCTTTTCTTCCGGACCCACTGATGTGTCAATCTGGCTCACGGTTGCTTTGTATTTTTGCCCGTTTGCACTCTCGTAAGAACCCGCTAGTTGAGAAAGATCAAGTTGATGATCTTCCATGTTTTTAGATTCTAGTTCAGTATATATCAAATCATATGATGTTCCTGGGTATACAAAAGAGCGAAGTACTCTAAGTTCCTGTTGGCGACCGGAGGTCTCAATTTTATAAGATTGTCCGCTTTTTATTTGCGGTAATTCTGGTAAAGTCCCAGCATTGCTGAATTGTACCCAGGCTGTAGAAGAGTTCTCACTTAACTTTTCCAAAAGAGATATTTGGAGTTGGCTAAAATCTAAATAGCTAGGAACTTTAGACACAACATACACATCAGTTGACATGCCAGCACCAAGTAAACCAACGGCTTGAGTCGAGATTAACTGAGTAGCTGTGGTTAGCTTTGCAGCATCTACCTTAAGTTGCGCAGTTAATTCAGGCAATAGTACAGTCTTATAACCAGTATTATCAATCGTTACCTTCGCAGAAACGAGATCACCATCACTCCATGGTAAACGTTGAATCGATGACAGTGTTACACCGAGAATACCATTGCTGGTTTGAACGAATTGTTTCTGACCAATCATATTTTGCAACGCATTCATTTCTGGAAGCGCAAAAATTCCGACCGGATAACTAAATGTATCCGTTGAGCCCTCAGTTGGTGGAAGATTCATGAACAATTGCGGGTTGCCGGTACTAACTCCAGAAGGAATAGTTACATGAAGATTCAAATACTTCTCTTCAAGCGGCTGCAAGATTAATGGATCTACGGCTTGGGACGTTATTGGCAATCTATATCCATCTGAGGTTTGCACTTCAAACTGATACTTTGGAAGAGTTACGGTGGTTCCCGTAGTATTTCTCACCTTAAACCGAATTGATAAGTCATGCTCATCGAAACTCTGCAGCAATGTTGAACTATTCACACTAACAGCAATTTTTCCGCTACCTAGTGCAATATATTTCTCTATGTTGGCTTGTACAGCCAAAGCCTTATTAGAAGCGTTAGGTAGCTGTATGGTTGCAATAGGTAGATTTAGTTTAGTAGTTTCATCTTCTTGAATGATTTGTAGTTCCATATTTGTAAGCTTAATACTCTTAGGAATTGCTGCCATCATATTCAATGTTTTATTGTCCTGCGGTTGTATCTTGTACCCGGTACTTGTGGAATCGACGGACATCGGATAACTGGCTCCGTTTGCCGTTTTAATAACAAACTTCGCTTTAGGATCTTCGAAAAGTTTGTAGCCTATATTTTGTAAATTAAGCCCTACATTCACATAGTTATAATCCCCTGAAGCGAATGCCGCTACTTGATTCACCTTCGCCTTGACGGGTGTATCAAAAACTTTTAAGGTTTTCGTTTGATCCGATGGAGTTGATGTCAAATAGTTAGCTGGCACCTTAAATTGGCCTTTTAAGCTTTCATAATTGGCTTGGCTAAAATCCCATTTTATCACTTGAAACACCAGGTTACTAATCTTTGTGTCTTTCCCTACTTTGGCAACATACGTCAGAGTCGTAGAAGAACCGGCCGAAAGTTTTTTCTTTTCTTTATCCTTTGTCATCAATGAGGTACTGTAGGTAGTGCCGCTAGCCGTTTTCACTTTTGACCAATAATCAAGTAAGTCCAGCGTCTTGTTATCACCATTATTAATAGTCAAAGTATAAGTAAGGATACTTTCCTCGTCTTGAGTCAAAATATTAACGTCTGTTAATCGAACGGTACTTTTTGTCGTGATTTTAATTGGATTCAAATTAGCCAACGTATGTACAACGGCCTTTGTTTGTTTAGTGGTCGTTGTCTTAACAGTTGATGTACCCGCAGCCATTACTCCTGATGCGCTGGTAGTCAGCATAATAAAACCCAAAGCAACAGCGGTCACTGGTATCTTCTTCAATGTGTTACCTCCCATGCAGAAAAGTTCTTATTAATTAATAACGTATTGGAATGAAAAATGTTTCGTATTTAGGACAAACACTTCTTTTGATAGTTTACCATGGGAGTCTAAATAAGCTTACTTAAAGATTGCTTAAAGAATATCTAATATAAAACAAAAGACCCCATATAAGGGGTCTTTTGTTTTAACTTACTTATAAACCATTACTTCACAATAGCATTGTAGTAGGAAGAAGTTCCAGTTACAACATTATGATCTGCACTGATATCAGTCAAGAACTTAGCAGCTGGGTTAACACGTACTTTGATTACTTTACCAACTGTAAGTTTTGCAGGATTAATTGCCAATACAATCTTGTTACCAGCAGAGCTTGCATCGATTGTAAAGTCAACACCGGATTTAAGTACAGTATCACCGACTTGAACGTCGAAATCGTAAACTGCGTTAGTAGCAGTTGCAAGTACTGCTTCGCTAAAGTTAACAGTCAGGAGGCCGTCAGCAGCGAGAACTTCCTTATTAACACTAGATACTTCTGGTGCAATTTTGTCAACTACTACTGCGCTTTGTGCAGTATCCACTTTGTTTCCAGCTGGAGTAACAAGGTTTTTGTTCTTCTCAACGAATACGGTAACCGTATCATATTTACCGGAAGCATATCCGCCGTCAGCATCAAGCTTGTAGTTGTCAGACAAAGTCAGAATAACATCTTTGCCATCAACACTTGCGGAAATAATCGACAAGGTTTGATCAGCCAACACAGAAGTGGAATCGGATGCTACAACTTTAAAGTCACTAGTCGAAGCAGCTTGGATTGTTTGTGCAAAATGAACTTTAATTTTGTTTTTAGCGGTAGCTTCTGGTTTTGCAGAATCAAGAGTAATCGCCGAAGCCTTCACAACTGAGGTATCATCCATAGTCAAACCATCGAGAGTTACACCGCCCGTACTCTTAACGTTAGTTACACGAAGTCCAACAACTTCTTTTGTAACATCCACGCTCGATGGGAAGATCATAACTACAGACTTCGCATCAGAAGAGATAGTGAAGTTAGTCCCGCTAGGCAACGGTTTCCAAGTCGGTGTCCCTGTTCCATCCTCACTGTATTGATAAATATACTTGTTAGGATCAAGAACAGAGAAGTCACCAGAAGTAGCCATAGCCTTATCGAAAGTTACTACCAATCTGTTGCCAGATTCAGTGTACTCAACACTAGTCAATTTAGGAGCTGTTACACTACCAACAGCAATATTTGTAGAATAAGGAAGAATCACATTTTTCAAGGTAGTATTATCAGCCACATTGGAAATGCTCAGGGTGTAAGTTTTACCTTCACTCAAGGCTTCATACAATTTAATGTGTACAACCTTATCGCTAGAGCCATCAATTGTTACATCCTTGAATTCAGATACAACATCACCATCAGAGTTCTTGATCACATAATTCTTAGAATCCGTAGCAGTAGCGGTGTCTAAGGATTTAGTGAACTTAACAGTCAGTTCAGTTGTCGAGTTGTCATCAAGTTTTGCACTAACAATTTCAGGGCGAGTAACATCAACCACAGGGTTAACTGTTACTTTAGTATCACTAGCAATGACATTGCCGGAGTAGTCCTGCACATCAGTCACATACAAATTAGTGGAGTAAATAAATTTGTTTTCGCCAGTGAAGTTGAATCTGTAAGTGTCATCAGACAAAGCATCAAAGGTTTCTGCCGTTCTCTTAGTAGTACCTTGCAACCAGTATACATTAGCTGCAGATACAGTTGAAGGATCTACCGGCTCACTGAATTTCAGTGTTACACTTTCAAAGGTAGCACTTTCAACATTAGCGATGGTTGGAGCAGTTTTATCTTCGACTACAGTGAATTTCAAGTCAGTCGACAGATTAGCAAGACCAGAATAGTCTTTAACTCCGCTAACATTAATTGTATGTTCCCCATTTTCGATAACAGAATACAGTTTCAGTACAGCCGTGTTACCAGCAACATCTACAGTACCTACAACCGCTTTACCATCAACAAGGAAGCTATTGGAATTTGTAGCTGCCACAACCGGTTCGCTGAAAGTAATTTTGATAGCTTTATTACCCAAAGCTTGAGCAGAGGAAGCTACCGGCAATGCAGCGTCAACCGGAGTGAACTTAACATCGGAAGCGCTAATCACAGTATTACCTGCACGAACATTGCTAACGCTCAGTTTGTATTCTTTTTGGTTAACCAACGCTTTTGTGTCATCGCCTTTTTCTTCGACAGTCAGCGTAACAACTTTTTTGTCAGCAGAAAGAGATGCTTTCGTAACTACGATATCTTTTTCTGTGTCGCTAGTGATGGAGTAGTTATCTTCATCAGTAGCAGTTGCAGAATCAACATCACCGTCAAAAGAAACAATAACTTGTTTAAGGTTGTCAGCTTTAACACTTTCAACTTTAGTTGCAGTAGTTACAACCCAAGTAATCTTAGCCTTTACTTCTTCGCCAGCAGCAGTTTTGAAAGTAACTTCAGTTTCTTTGTTAGCTTCCAAAGCTTTTTCCAAAGTTACTTTCACTACTTCGTCGTTGGAAAGCGTGAACTCAACGTTCTTGCTGTCAACTACTTTGTAGGATTTAACTGTTGGAACTTGAGCTGCTTCGTAGATAGCGTAAGCTGCTACAACTGCTTGGGAGCGAGTTGCTTGAGCTTGGTAGTTGATGCCGTCAGCCAGGTAACCAGCGTTAACCGCTGCTGCTACATAACCTTTAGCCCATGCGGATGCCGTGTTGTTAGCGTCAGCAGGAACTTCCAGTTTCAGAGCAGTTACCAGAACTTTAGCCAGTTCTTGTACAGTTACTGCGCCGTTCGGATCGAACAGTTTCTTAGCTGCATCTTTACCATTGAGGATGCCAGCTTGCGTAGCAGCTTCAATGTAAGTGCGGCCCCAGTGGTTCGCATAGTTCTTATCGTTGTAAGAAGTAGCGTCAACTGGTTCCAGGCTCAGGGAGTTAACGATGATTTTCGCGAGTTCAGCGCGAGTCAACGTTTTTTCCAAGTGGGACAGGCCGTCTGGGAAGCCAGATACGATACCTGCATCTTTCAGAGCGTTAAATTGTTGCTCTGGAGTCAGTTTGGCATCAGCACCGAATGCTACGGAAGCAAACATGGAGAATGCCATTGCTGTAGACAAAGCTACGGACAAAATTTTCTTCATAACCTTTTTTTCTCCTCCTTGATTAACTATCACATGAGAGTTTTCTTTAAATGAATAGCTCGTGTTACTCATTAGCCATTGCACCCCCTTTCCAGAGCTTGAGCAAGTTTCCTATAAATTAGGTCTGCAGCAAAACTGCAGAAACTTGTAACCTCATTCATTTGATAGAATGTAGAAATAGACTAGTTTCCTAATCCTACCTAAACATTATACAATGGGTCCCTAGAGCCGTAAAGCTAATTTTTCTAATAGATAGACAAGTTTCCCTATGAGGAACACCTTGCCATGTCTAATTTGGTCGCCATTGTCAATGCTCTACATCTTAAACGCAGCAGGTTTCAAAAAGTTGCGGGGGTTTTAAAAAAAATTGCGAGATTGTAACTTTTTCTAAGATTCCCCTTAGTTACGCCTTTTTGACTCCCTTACCGCCTGACGGAAATTAGTATATCATGCCGGAATATGTCAGTCATTAAGCAACTTTTCCCATTTTCACGCTATCTCCATTGTATGTTCGGACACGACAAATAAGACGTCCTAAATGGGACGCCTTATAGGTAATCTCGTACCAAAAGGCTTCTTGATTATCTTACTCTCATGGCCAATTGGATAATACGAGCCCGCATTTGCGGATCGGTATTCAATTTCTCATACATCTCATCAACAGCTTGCTTGTTGTCCTTGTATGTCTTCTCATGCTTCATGGTGTTATGAGACCACTCGATCAATTCGTTTTCAGCTTCGCGCAACTCGGTGAAAGCATCATGAAAGCCAGTTTCTATAACTAGTCCTTCCATGACTTCCTGGGTTACTTCTTGCAGCTTTGCAGTTTCTTCAATGCGCTTCTCTAAAACTTTGGATTTATCCTCAAATTTGCGCTTCGCTTTTGAATAACCCAACTGCGGTTTAGATAGGATCGGTTTCATCTGTTCAAGTTCACCCTTTTGCGTATTGTCTATTACTCTGCTTATTTTAACGTAAAGCTTGAGAAAACACAAAATGATGTAATTGGAAAAAAAAGAAGCGGCCATAGTTAACCTTGGCCGCTTCTTGGTTACGAATATTTTAGCTTAGATTTTTAGGAAAAATTGATGAGCTCTTCTTAAGAAGTTCCACCGCAACTTTTCCCGCTTCAGCTCTCGTCATGTTGTTTTTTGGATTAAAGTTAATTGAAGCCTTCTTGCTGCCAGCCGTCGTAACACTTTGCCCATCCATGATTTTCGCTTTGTAAACGGCTTGCACGGCTGGACGCGCGTACGGATCAATTCTCCCTGAATCCAGGAACTGCTTGGCCAGCGTTGCACTAAGCTTGCTATCATTAATCGGAAGCTTTAGCTTAAGTGCACGCGAAATCATTATAGCTGCCTGCTCTCTCGTGATTGGCTCCTCAACTCCAAAATAACCTTCGGTAATTCCGGTGATGATACCGGCACGGGACGCAGTTTCGATGTACTTGAACTCCCAGGTATCTGTTTTGGCCTTTGGTACAACGTCAAAATAAGTTTGAACTTTATCATCATAGTTCAACGGAATGTTGAGCCCTTTGACCAGCAACGTAGCAAATTCCCCGCGGGTCGTCAGATCGTCAGCTCCGAACGTATTCGGCTGCAGATTCGCCATAATACCCTTGGAGTACAGAGCATTCAGAATATTGCGTGCCCATGGATGATTCGTAATATCGCTGAAACCACGGCTCTGCTTCATGACGACGTAATAGCCGAAATCATCAAAAGGTACGGTGATCGTATTACTTTTGGTGTCGACGGTTCCACCGATATTCTCCCACTCCGAATTTTCCGTGAATCGGAACACCGCTACTGTTGTCCCTGCTTCATCCACAACGTTCTTGTTAAAGGCTAGCTTCAATGTCCCCCGCTGTGAAGGCACAAGTTTTCTCTCTGGTTCCCGAAGCAGGAGATCCCGGAAGTTCTGCGAATCGGAATATTGCGGCAAAATCGAATATGGCGGCAATCCGTTCGTCGCCGGCTTGTATGAATCTCCGCTTCCATATTCGCCGTACCCGCCGTTAATCCAGTAAACATCGGAAACTCTCGTGAAATTACTCGTTTTAGCTGTCGAGTTAAACAGCTCGGACAAATCCTCCGGTAAAGTAAGTGTCGCTAAGCCATTTGGTGTTCTCTCGTCCTTGTCGATATTGAAAAAATTGCCGTAATCGTTGCGTCGTTCCAAGATTCCGTTTTTAGGATCTGCAATCCCAAATAACAATTTGTTGTCCGGATAAAATTTGGTTACGCTACCTTCAGGGACATTAGCCGTTTTCAGTACTGTACCTTTAGGGAAGCTTAGCTCCAGAGCCTTACTAAATGCCGAGTACTTCGTTGCTGATTTCTCCGTCATATACTGCGAATCCACAGCAACCGCACTTGCATAATAAACCTCTACAGTATCATTCAGCGTTTCGGTTCCCCGTACAATTTGAATTTTGATCTTCGTTGCCTTATCCGGCTTAAGCCCAACATAATCATAGATAAATCTTGCCGGTGCATTTTCGGGCAAGTCCGTACGTCGAATAGCTTCCCCTTTATCTATAATGACTTGGGTAGCTCCTTCAGCTTCAATGTCAAACCGCACAAAATTTTTATTAACGATGATTTGGTCGCCAACCGTAGAAACGGGGGACAAAATCCGGTACGGAGCCAAAACGCGGGAAATTTCAAGTCTCTGTGAAGTGCGGGCTCCCGTGGAATTGATAAGTTCCAAGTTATATACTTGACTTCCCAGCGAATCTAGTGCAATGTTTTTGATTCTCAATACAAACTTCCCGTTAAATACAGCCATATCATAACCAACGTCCGGTTTACCGCTTCTAACGATGGTTCCTGTAATAATTTGAGTACTCGTCATCGTCGTTGATGTTAAATCCGCAGCAGATGCATCAGATTGGGAATTAAAGACGCTTTCGGAACCTCGCATTAAGTTAATAATTCTGGCTCCGGCTCCTTGAATAATCAAATCGTAGTTCTGAGCGCTAGTTTCATAAATCTCTCCAACGAGCTTAAACTCTGGCGAGCCAGCAAGAATTTGGGTTAACTGTGTATTAGCTCCGCTGGTATCATTCAGATCCAAGCCGGTAAAAGTAACCGCTGGGTCAAAAATTTTCGGACGGAATACACTTATGTTCGAGACATTCGTATCTAATATATACAGCCTCAACTCTTTAACAACCGTTCTGGAATTGCCTTTTCCGTCCATGGATACCCCGCTAAATTTAATACGGTTCTCACCGTAGTATAACGGGCCTGTGACATCAATCGGCAGTCGAATCGTGAATGTAGGTGAAGTCGTTGTCGGAGCAAAGGCGATAGGTGGCGTTAACTTATCATTAGAGACCCCGTTCACAAAAAACTGCGGGTTCGACAGGTTTTCAAAGTCGCGATACTCTCCGTTAATATCCACGTAAAGGTTCGATTTACTTGAATCTACGGAAATAGTTTGGCCATCATACAAGCCTTCGACATAAATGTAGTTTTTCGTAGCGTACGTTATCGTTGCCGTTTTGGAGGCACTGGAGGTACCAATGCTAAATTTGACTTGCTGCGTACCGCTTGAAAAACCAGTAATTCTGAAAACGTGCTGAGTCGCCGTCCCCGAAGTAACTGGGGTAATCGTCGGTCCAGTAGTCCCTCTTGGCAAGTAGACTGCATTTAGATCGCTGCTGTCAAAAGCTTGATCTGCCGTAACCAAAATATAAAAATTATCTTTATCAGCTTGAGTACCGTCCAAATCTGGAAGATCATTAATACTGCCCGGCGGGGTTGAATTGTCCTTCATATATTTCAATCCGGTAACGCCGATCTCGCCCGGAAGAAATTTAAAATTAATATTCACTGAAGTAGAATAGGTGCCGTCGTATTGGACACTCAAGTTAAACCTTTGACTTCCGCTACCAAAAGAGATTGGAACGGTGACCTCAACCAATCTGTAGGCTTTGGATAGACCGTCTGGTGCCGGAATTTCTGTTTCTGTCGCTGTAAAAGTTGTTACCGGCGGGTTTGCCGTGTTTAAGGAATCGGTCAGAGTAACACTGCCTTTTCCTGTACCTTGCGAGGCACCAAATGCATTCCCTGTGTCATTTAACAGCATCGAGAATTTAACCGTTCCGGATACTGGTAGCGTAGGTGTAGTGGCTTCTGTAATGGTTGCCACTTTGTTATACACATCATAGTCCGCTCCATTATACTGGATGGCTATCGTGTCGAATGGCTTGGTTTTATCAAAGTAATAAACGGATCGTTCAATCGTAACAGAATCGGCACCGCTTTTAACGGTGATCGTAATTTTGTTAAGTCCCGGCTTCAAGTTAAGGGCAGGCGAAAAGAACTTGCCGGTTTGTGTCAATGTCGTCACTAACCCCGTGCCTCCGTTGACACTTACGGTTACTTCCGTCGCGTTCTTCACCTCACCGGAGATCGAAACGTTATCCTTATCCGCGACAACCTCCGAACCTTCGTTTAAGTAGATGGTCCCATAGCTGGATCCTAACAATTTCAGATCCTGCACATAAGGAACTTGATCAAATAGAGCGTAGAATGTTGATTCGCGTGTAATCCCATTTTGGGAACCCGATAACGTAATTCGGTTAAACCCCGGGAATAATGGCAAGTTAGTGACTTTGAACTTATCCTGAAAAGATGAAGAGGTATCTCTGGAGATATTCCCGTTTTTGAATTGGGTGCTATCAGTCTCCCAGATTCCCTCACCTGTAGTCGGATTTGTGACTTTAAAGGTCAGACGTTCAACCTTAACCTTCAGGGAATCCTCGGTAACCTGCGAATAGGTACCCGAAAACGTAAGCCCAGGAATCGTTGTTGTATACATCCGGTTGTCCCGTGCAACCTGGTCGGCACCGGGAGTAAGTGTTAAAGTCGTCGTATTTCTTAGCGTTAAGTCATCCGGAATAAAATAGTTGCCCTGAGCAGCATTGGCCCTAGGAACGAACCCGGATGGCAACAATGTGATGATTAATGCGGCGAGCATCAACCATATGAAGGGCTTCTTGAAGCGTTGCATGGATTAATCTCTCCTTTGTCGTGTAGTGTGTGTTGATGTCCCCGCCAAGGTTCGGCAGGGACTGCCCGAAAGCGTCACTTACATATGTTATCGGTCGAAAAGTGGAAGAATTTTAGGAAAACATGAAGAAGAATCCAATGAAAATCGCGGGACGCGAAAAAACCGCCGTTTCCAGCGGGCGTTGTCAGTCGGATGTTCTGTTCGTGTCACAAGTGTAACGGACTCCAATGACCTTATTTGCACATTTCCCGGACATTTTCCGTTCTAACGGACTGCAGTGACCTTATTAGACTCCGAATGAGGCGAAATCACCACAGAAGGCCGGAATAAGGTCTCCTCGATCCGTTAGAATCCGAGCCTACGCTGTGTTCGGTGCAAATAACGGCTCTGGTGTCCGTTAGCCACCTCGAAGTCCGTTAGCAACCTCGACGCGGCACTGCGGGCAGGCAGACAAAAAAACAACCCCTGCGGCTTTGCCAAGCCGGCGAGGGGTTGTCCTTCATCAAGTTAAGGATTGCATAATTGCCCTTCATTTAGGGATGCTATAATTTCGGACTGGTCCGCACTCCATGTTCCTTGTTACTTCGTGCCGCGTTCAGCGCCGGCCTTCATGCGCAGGCGGGCGAGGAAGTCGAGCACGGGGCGTTTGGTCTTGCCAATCAGGCCGATGACCTCGGCGCCGATTTGCAGGAAGAAGACCATGACGCAGATGACGACGAACGTCACCCAGTTGGCGTTGTACATCGCGGCCGACGATTGGATGACGGCCAGCACGCCGAAGAACGCGGCGATGCCGTATATGATCAGCACCGTCTGGCGGTGGCTGAATCCGAGCTCGCGCAGGCAATGGTGCAAGTGACCCTTGTCCGGCGAGAAGATCGGCTTCTTCTGCATCCAGCGGCGCACGATGGCGAACATCGTGTCCGAGAGCGGCACGCCGATCAGAATCAGCGGCGTCAGGAACGACACGATCGCGATCTGCTTAAAGCCGAGCAGCGATAACAGCGCCAAGCAGAAGCCCAGGAACAGGGCGCCCGAATCGCCCATGAAGATTTTGGCCGGGTGGAAATTGAAGTACAGGAATCCGATAATGCTGCCAAGGAGCAGCAAGCACAGCAACGCCACCATCACGTTGCCCATTAGGAACGCCATGACGGCGATCGTCCCGATCGCGATGGCGGAGACGCCCGCAGCCAGTCCATCCAATCCGTCGATCAGGTTAATGGCGTTCGTCACGCCAACGATCCACAGGATGGTGAACGGAATCGCTACCCAGGTTTCCACCGCGGCATACGTGTGGAACGGAATATTTGCGAATTCAATACGTATATCGAACACGAACACGACCACGCAGGCCGTCGCGATTTGAATCAGAAATTTCAGTTTGGCCGGCAAATCGAAGCGATCGTCCAAAGCACCCAGCAAGACGGTAATCGTTCCGCCAACCAGGAAGGCTTTGATGAAGTTCACTTCGCGTACCGAGAAGACGTCCGGAAGGAACGGAAGAAGCAGAAAAAACGTGATGACAAATGATAAGAAAATCCCCAAACCACCGAGTCTCGGCATAATTCGTGTATGCACTTTGCGCGCATTGGGTACGTCCACGGCGCCAACCTTAAAAGCGAACTTCTTTACGAGCGGCGTTAGGCCCAAAGCCAAGCCAAGTGAAACGATGAACCCGATGATATAAATCATCAACATTAAATTTCGACCTCCAATTATTCTGCACCGGAATGATTATACTCCGATTAAGGAGAAACACCAACCCCGTATTTGCGCAAAAAACCGCAGTTATTCATGGAAATCGAGGCATTTAGCCCATTTTCGTTAAGTTTTCTTTCTCCCGCAGCACGCGCACGGCGAATTTCGGCAGCGCAAGCATTCTGCGGAAGCGGGTAGGTTCCTTCAATAACCGGTACAGCCATTCCAGCCGAAGCTTCCGGAAAGCCATGGGAGCTCTTTTGGTGCGCCCGGAAATGACGTCGAAGCTGCCGCCAACCCCCATCATCACGGGGACGCGCAAGACGTCTTTGTACTTGGCGATCCAAGGTTCCTGCGTATCTGCCCCCCGGGCAACAAACAGCAGATCGGGCGCGGCTTTGACGATCTCATCGATGACTTCCTGGTCTTGATCCGGCCCGAAATAGCCATCGCGGTACCCCGCGATCGTCGTTCCGGGATACTGCAGCGCCAATCGACGGGCCGTCTCCTTCACGACATCCGGCGCGGAGCCAAGCAAGTACACTTTCCAGCCCAGGCGCTCCCCTTGCTTCATCAGCTCGTGCAGCAGCTCGTACCCCGGCACGCGTTCCGTCACCGGGTCGCCGCCTTTTCGCGCAGCCCACACCAGGCCCGTTCCGTCCGGCACGATCAATTCGGCGGTTTGCATCATCGCTTTGTAATCCGGGTTCTCGATCGCCGCCATCATCATGATCGGATTGGCCGTAATCACATGATGCGGCGTCTTGGCGGTAACCGCGTTCGTCAAATGGGCAACCGTCTCCTTCATCCCCCATTTGCAGACCGGCACGCCAAATACCGAAACCGTCGGAATCCCTTCATTGATCTTGGTCATCCCCTGTTCACCCATCACTTTCGTAAAAATTCAACGATCCGCCGCGCGGGCACCCGTGCTTCCCGCTTCAGTTCGGCGATTTGCGCGGCGTGGCTCTTACGCCACGTCCCGGCTTCCTGCAGGAGGCGCTCCCCTTCCGCGGCCAGAATCCGCGGATCCAGCTCCTCCGCCGTCCCGACCGGGACGCTTCCGATGCGACCAAGGAAATGGTCGATCTTCGGGTCATACGAGATGCCGAGCAACGGGACGTTCTGCGAGGCGGCGTAGATCAAGCTGTGCAGCCGCATGCCGACCAGCAGGCTGCACCGGCTCACTTCCCGCAGCATATCCTGCGGGTGCTCCGTCTCTGGCGCAATGCTCACGGTGCAGCCGCGTTCCGCCACATTTCCCAGCCGTTCCATCACGAAGCGCGAAGCTTCGTCGTCGCCGGGGAAATGAAAAGGCAGGAACCGGATATGCACCGGCTTGCGGCGACAGAGCAGCGAGAGCCCCTCGGCCAGCTGCGTCAGCTCGGTTCGCGCTTCGTTCCAGAAGCGAACCGATACACCAACCACCGGCAGATCCGAGGCGGACTCGCCCGAAACGCCGCCGTTCCCCTCCGACGCAGCGACATGATCCCACAATGCCAATCCCATGACAGGGTCAGGCACGACTTGAACCGCATCCTTGCCCCGAAGTCCCATGTCCCGCAGCAAATTCGCCGATTCCGTATCGCGCACGGAAATATAGTCGCAGCGCCGGAACACCGAAGCGATCAGCGGCCGGAACAGCTTGCGGTTCACCGGTCCGATGCCCTGGGCATACACGAAGGTCGGCTTGCCGAGCCATTGCGCCAGTTTGATCACGCCCAGATAATACGGGATCGACTTGATCCCCGTAGCGTCCTGCAGCAGGCTGCCGCCTCCGCTGATCAACCCGTCGCTGCTCTTTATAGCCTTCCTTACCTCGCCGAGTTTCATCCGGTGCACGGATTCGACGCCGTACGTCCGACTCGTCCATTCCGGATCGATCGACAGCACGATGGGCTTAATATCCACGCCCGTGGTAAGCCCCTCCTCTTCCAGCGCCAGCAGGATGGACTGAAGCACCGCTTCGTCCCCGCTGTTCCGAAATCCGTAATACCCCGACAAGACTAAAGTTTTAGCAGTCGTGGCGACCATTTATCCCAGCACCTTTCAATGATTTGCCAAACCAGGACGGCGATCAAACCTATCACCAGGCCCAGGCCCATACCGAGAACATCGCGAATCAGCGAAAGCACTGCCGGAGTATGAATATGCGCAAACGTATCAACCATCGACAATTGGCCCATCACCGCGATAATCATCGCGAACATCGCCCAGCGATAACGGAAAGCGGCAAACAAGCCGACGATAAACAGCGGATGCGCCAGCAAAAATTCTTTATTCCGCGGCCGAACGCCAAACGCGTTCTCCAGGAAAGAACGGAAGGCGGCTTCGCCCGGCAGCAGCGTTCCCGCATTGCCGGTCCGGGACAGATAATACAAAGCCGCAACTCCCAGCACGGCGGCAACGGCTACCCAAAGCACCGTGATCGGCATGCTGAGCCATTTCCGCAATTCTTCCCAGACCGAGTTGCCCCGGTACAAGAAGACATAGATCGCAATCAGCAAAATCGGTCCCAAATGCAGCAAGCTTACGCCGCGGAACTGATTAAGCACCAAGCTGTACGTAATGTTGTTCAGCAGGGCAATGACGAACGGTACGGCGGTCAGCGACAGCAGCGAGGTTTTGATGAACAAGACGATCGTATGTGTCAACCGGCGTCCGCCCGACAAGTTGGAATGCTTCTCCTGCAGCTCCTGCACCTTGCGAATCGCCAGCACCATGGCGATCGTCGGCGCGCTGATGGCCACGAACAAAGCCAGCGCCTGCTCAAACAATACCGGCTTCAACACGTACAGTCCGGCCGAACCAACCAAGCCGAGGACAAACGCCGCCAGCGTGAGCGACGGCAAGAAGCAGGAAATTAGCAGCGCCACGAATGCTACGCCCCCAAGCACGACCAACGCTTTGAGGTATTTTTGCCAGCTTGCGTCGTGAATCGTGAAGGCCTCCGCTTGTCCAAGCTCGAAGCCATTGTTCTCGATGCGCTGGATGGCATTTCCCGGAGCTTGCAACGAATCGATCAGATTGTCGATCGGATTCGTGATCGCCGCCTTCGCTAAATCTTTGGAAGCCAAAGCGTTGAGGTACACCATCCGGATGTTCCGGTCTTTGGTGGCCAGCACGAACCGGTCGGCCAGCGTCGCTTTATCTTGGGTTGCCTCCGTATCGGCCAAAGAATGCAGCCGTACCACGTTATAGTCGATCAAGTAAGCCAACTTATTGAACCCTTTTTGCGGAGCCTTCAAGTTTTCGATGGCCGCGATGCCAAGACCGTGTTTTTTCAGCAAATCCGCAAAGCCCTGCAGGCTGTTCTTCGACTCGTTTTCGTTATAACCCTTCACGGCCTCGCCGTCGAACAAAATGCGGGTGACGCCGTTTTCAGCGAAAAAGGCCAGCTGCTGATCCAACTCCTCTTGATCGTAAGGGCTGTTGTCCGAGAGCCGTGGAAGGATCGTAAAGCCTTTCTCCCGCAGCATCGCAAACGCGATCGGGTCCAGCGGCAACGGCTTCATCACCGCTTCCTCCAAGCCCATGCCGATCACCAGACCGCCTTGATCCTGGTACTGCCAGTTCGCCACCGGCACATCCAGCTTGCGGAACGCCGCTTCGATCATCGGCTTCAACTGCGCTTCGTTCTCTGCGCTGGTAAACGCCAGGTACGTGTAATTGCCGTTCTCCGTAATGACGGCCCCGTTCAGCTTCGCCGCCTCCACCGAACTAAACACCATGATTCGACGAGCCTTCGACAATTCGTCCAGCGTGCTTTCAAACATCGCCATCGTGCCCACGCCGGCTTCCTTCAGCCGGTCCAGTTGT
The DNA here is from genome assembly GCF_022427145.1 of Paenibacillus timonensis. GTDB lineage: Bacteria > Bacillota > Bacilli > Paenibacillales > Paenibacillaceae > Fontibacillus > Fontibacillus timonensis. The sequence goes on along the minus strand of NZ_JAKSXN010000052.1, from coordinate 9,739 downwards.
TCGTCCAGATAGGCCTGCGGATCCGCTTGATACGAAGCAATATCCAGCAATCCTCGATAATTAAAGACGAACTCCACCTTGTTCGCGGAGGATTCCGTTTGAACCCGCTGCGCGATCACCGGCACGGATGCCAGGATTCCGACAATCACCAAAACCCACAACCATTTGCGGGAAGCGTTATTCCACCGCTGCCAACTTCGAATCACTAAGGTACCTCCTCAAAAATGCATAAATCCACATCTGTTATTTGTTTCCCCAAACCAACATGTTTCGTTTACTTATCGACGCGTGCGAGCACGTCGTCCTGAATCCGACCCAAACGCGACTTGGCGTCTTCCGCGGAAGTGCCGCAAACGCCGAAATAGAATTTGATCTTGGGCTCCGTGCCCGACGGACGCAGACAGAACCACGAACCATCCTCCAGCAAAAACTTCAGCACGTTCTCCTTCGGCAAGCCGTCAAGGCCCAGCGAGTAATCCAGCACCTCGGACACGCGCACGCCTCCGATCTCTTGCGGCGGATTGCTGCGGAACGCTTCCATCAGCGCGCCGATTTGAGCCAAACCGTCTTTGCCTTTCAACGTGCGGGAGGCCAACGCTTCGCGGTAGTAGCCGAACTGCCCGTACAGCTCCTCCAGCACGTCGATCAATGTCTTGCCTTGGCGTTTATAATAAGCCGCCGCTTCGCAAATCAACGTCGAGGCCACGACGGCATCTTTGTCGCGCGCATAGTTCCCTGCCAGATATCCGTAGCTTTCCTCATAACCGAACAAATAAGTAAATTTGCCGGAAGCTTCAAATTCGTTCATTTTCTCGCCGATGTATTTGAAACCGGTCAGCGTGTTAAACACCGTGGCTCCATAATGGCGGGCGATGGCGGCGCCGAATTCGCTGGTCACGATCGTCTTGACGACGGCACCGTTAGTCGGAAGCGCTCCTCTCTCCTTTAATTGGCTTAATACATAATGGACGAGTAAGGAGCCCGATTGGTTACCGGTAAGAATTTCATATTCGCCGTCCCGCGTCCGCACGACCGCACCCATCCGGTCTGCATCGGGATCCGTGCCGATCAAAAGATCAGCGCCGACTTGTTTGCCGAGCTCGATCGCCATCGTGAACGCTTCGCGCTCTTCCGGGTTCGGCGACTTGACCGTCGGAAAATCTCCGTCCGGCAATTCCTGTTCCTTTACGATATGCACTCGAGTAAACCCGATCTTCTCCAAAGCGCTTCGAACCGGAACGTTCCCGGTCCCATGCAGCGGGGTAAAGACGACCACGAGATCCTTGGCCGCGCCTGCCGCCATCAGTTCGCGATTGACGCTGGTGTTCGCCACGGTCTCCGCAAACGCCTCATCCTCGGCGGCGCCAAGCCAAACGAGCAGTCCTTTCGCTTCCGCTTCCTCGCGGCTTACCCGTTTGACTTGAGCGAAGGAAGCGATATTCTGAATCCGGGCAATGACCTGTTCCGCTTCATGCGGGACTAGCTGGCCGCCCGTCGAGTTATATACTTTGTAGCCGTTGTACTCCGGCGGATTATGGCTTGCCGTAACGACGATGCCCCCGGTTGCCTTCTCCTCACGCACGGAGTAGGATAACTGCGGCGTCGGGCGAAGCGACGGGAACAGCTTGGCGACGATGCCGTTGCCGGCCAGGACCAAAGCGGCCTCAAGCGCGAATTCCGGCGAGAAATGACGGCAGTCATGCGCGATCACGACCGAGGGGGCCCCTGCTTGGCCCGCATGCGCTTCTAGAATATATTCGGCAAACCCCTGCGAAGCACGGGCTACCGTATAACGGTTCATGCGGTTGCTCCCGGCTCCGATCACGCCGCGCAAACCACCCGTACCAAACTCCAGGTCCCGATAGAAACGATCCTCGAGCTCGGCCGGGTTACTTTCCAAATCGCGCAGTTCCTGTTTGGTAGCGTCATCAATCGTAGGGTCCTGCAGCCAGCTTTCCAGTTTCTCACTTACAGCCTTGCTGATTTCAGTCATGGTTGTTTCTCCTCCTCAAATGATCTCTTTCAGCCCGATTAGGACAAGGCGAACATGATGTCTCCCTCGGCGACAATCTTATCGTCAACTTTAGCGACGGCGTGGCCTTTACCGATCGATCCCTTCATCCGGGTAATTTCGACTTCCAGGCGCAGCGTATCCCCTGGCACCACTTGCCCCCGGAAACGGAATTCATCCAACCCGGCCAAGAAGCCGATTTTGCCGCGATTGGCTTCCACATGCAACATCGCTACGGCTCCAACCTGCGCCAACGCCTCCGTGATCAGCACGCCAGGCATCACCGGGTATCCGGGAAAATGCCCGATAAAGAAAGGCTCGTTGATCGTCACATTCTTGATGCCGACGGCGCGTTTGCCTTCCTCCAGCTCAATGATGCGGTCCACCAGCAAAAACGGAGGACGGTGAGGTAGAATCTCCTGGATCTCGTTCGTATTCAACATATGTAAGTTCTCCTTTCGGTTTGCCTTTTTGGGTTCCGGCAGCCGGCTAGCTCAAACTGAATAAAAGCGCAGACAACCGGTCACACTGTAGTTATCCTTCGCCTCTGCAGAAGCGAAGGTTAAGATAAGGGGCTTATCCGCAAGCGACCCCCAGGTCGGTTACGGATATAGCCCTTTTGACTTGTTTTAGCCGTAGAGTCCCCCATCATTATACATTTTTCGCCTACAAAAAGAAAACTCCCGTCAGCCGAGAGTTTGTGGACAATTATGTTAAATTTGTTCTGTTTCTTCTATTATATATGCGTTCCGTACGACTCCTCGCAAACGTTCGCTTTCGCTTCCATTCAAGGAGCAAACACCAGATCGAAAACATGCTTCCACGTCGACCAGTGCCAGATCTCCGAAGCGTCCTGCTTGCCGAACACAACGTAGCCAACGACGGTACCCGCCGCCAATGCCGCAAAGAGAACCAGCAACACAAGAACGATTCGCAGGATGACGATCCAGGCGGGGCGTTTGGCAGCCGGTTGATTGTCTTCACTCATGAAGCTTCCCACCTATCCGCGCAAGTTGTTGGCCAGGCCCATCATCGTTTCGCCGGATGTCAGCGCGCGAGCCGTCAATTGATAAGCACGCTGCACCTGGAGCATTTCGGACATCGCTTCGGTCAAATCTACGTTGGAGGCTTCCAACGCCCCTTGGCGAAGGCTTGCCCGTTGTTCCTGCGGCAGGCTTAACGTATCCACCATGGCCTGAGCCGGATCAACGCCGGCCGCCAGGACAAACAGGTTACCGTCTTTCTGAACCAGCACGTCCGGACGTTCGGCCGTCAACAACGCGATACGTCCTACTTCTGTCGTTCCTTCCCCGTTCGTGGCCAGCAGATTCCCCTCCGAGTCAACGCTCAGCTTGGCATCGGAAGGAAATGTGATCGGATCGCCATCGGCGTTCAAGACCACATAACCTTGCTTATTCACCAAAAATGCGGCTCCCTCATCGCCCGGATCCGGTTGGACATGAAAATCCCCGCCTCGGGTATAAGCTACAACGCCGTCCGGCGTCAATACGCTGAACATCGCGTTGCCTTCAATCGCCAAATCGGTAGGATTGCCGGTCTCCTTAATGGGGCCTTGGGTATAATTTACCGTCACCTGCGACATTCTCGAACCGAAGCCGAGGTTGAAACCGGACGGCGTCGCGCGGCCGGGCAAATTCAGATCGGAAGTCTGCTGCTGCACCCGGGTCAACGTATCTTCGAAATTGGCTTGCTTTCGTTTATACCCTGCCGTATCCACATTTGCGATGTTGTCGGCAAGCAAGTCCAAACGTTGTTGAATTCCGCTCATCGAAACCATCGCGCTGATGATGGTGTTATTCATGCCGCACCTCCTGTTATGGCCGGACGCTTAACTACACGCGGCCGATTTCGTTTACCGCTTTATCTAAACTGCGATCGTAATATTGAATGATCTTCTGATTGGACTCGTAAGCCCGTTGGGCTGCCAATAAGTCCACCATGGATTGGGCCGTATCGACGTTCGATACCTCCAGGTAGCCTTGGCGCACCACGGTCCCATCCGTTCCAGGCACCAGTCCCCGTACTCCTGCCGCCTCTTCATCGGCGACACGGAAGACGCCGTTGCCTTCGCGAACCAGTTGGTAAGGCTGTTCCACTACCGTGATCCCGAGAGCACCCAGGTTAACAGGGGCACCGGTATTGTCTAGCGCCGTCAAATTTCCGGTCTCATCACTGGTCAGCGTGTTCACGGATAAGCCCGGGTTGAGGACGATCGGATTGCCGGTGGCGTCCAGTACCCGGTAGCCGGTGGATGTTCTCACTTCTCCCGCCGTATTGACGGTGAAGCCGCCGTCCCGGGTATAACGTACATTCCCCTCGTTATCTTCCACGGTGAAGAAAGCCTGAGGCTGATAAACCACCTCGCCGTCCTCCGTGACGAATTTACCCGAAGCGTCAAAAGCATAAGGTTGGCCTGTAGCCGGGTTGGTCAGGCTAAGCTGCGAGATCAAGGCAAAATCGGTACCATTTCCGGTCTCCTTCAAATCCCCTTGCGTAAACGCCGGCAAGCTCTCTTCCGCAAACACCCCGGTCACTAGCTTCCCGATACGCGAAGTAGCTCCCGACTGCTTGTCCCCCATCAGGGAAATCAACATTTCAGGAAAAGAGTGCGCCACCGTATTCACCGATTTGTAGCCCGGCGTATTCAGATTGGCGATATTCTGCGTAACCGTATCATGCCGCCGCTGCTCGGCGATCATGCCGGACGCCGCGGTATAGAGACCTCTAAGCATGGCCTTACCTCCAAACGCTATATATTCAATGCCCCTAATTCACCGGGCAACACATTCCTTCTTATTATATCGGACGATTAGAGCTTTCTTCTTAGCACCTTGTCCAAATTGTCGAGCATGATGCCCGTTCCCTTCACCACGCAGTGCATCGGATCTTCGGCGATCAGCACCGGCACGCGAAGTTCTTCGGCGAGAAGCTCGTCCAGCCCGTTCAGCAGAGCGCCTCCCCCGGTCAAAATCACGCCGCGGTCGATAATGTCGGCGGACAATTCCGGCGGAGTGCGCTCCAGCACCGATTTGGCGGTGGCGACGATCGAGGAGATCGGATCGGCTAGCGCTTCCTGAACCTCGTTCGCCGTAATCGTCACGGTCAGCGGCAGCCCGGACACCATGTCCCGGCCGCGGATATCCATTTCGGCCACCCGTCCGTTCGGGTATACCGTTCCGATCCCAATCTTGATATCTTCCGCCGTCCGTTCGCCAATCAACAGCTTGTACTTCGTTTTAATGTATTTAATGATGGCGGCATCAAACTTGTCCCCGGCAACTTTAAGCGACGAAGCGGTGACGATGTCCCCCATGGAGAGCACCGCCACATCCGTCGTCCCGCCGCCGATATCGACAACCATGTTGCCGCTCGGTTCGAAAATATCCATGCCGGCCCCGATGGCGGCCGCTTTCGGTTCTTCTTCCAAATACACTTCTTTAGCGCCGCTGTGTTCGGCGGCTTCGCGAATCGACTTCTGCTCCACCGAGGTAATGTTCGTCGGCGCGCAGATCAGAATTCTCGGGTGGCTGTACCAGCTTCTGCCGCCCACACGGTCAATAAAATATTTCAACATCGTTTCCGTAATTTCAAAATCGGCAATGACTCCGTCCTTCAAGGGACGAATCGCAGTGATATTTCCGGGCGTCCGGCCCACCATCCGCCTTGCTTCTTCACCGACGGCCAGCACCCGTCTTCCGTCGCTGTCAATCGCGACTACGGAAGGTTCGTCAAGAACGACTCCCTTTCCTTTCACATGAATCAGCACATTGGCCGTGCCTAAATCAATCCCAATATCCTTGCCCATCATTCGATCCCCCAAAGCGTATTTTTGTAAATCACGGAAAGGACGTAGCGGCCCTACCCCATGTATATGGCAGAAGTGTCCCGCTAACAAAGGTGTGGTCAATCGACAAAAGTCGATGAATATCGCAAAATTTCGGGATAAATGGATGAAAATCCACATCATCTTATACCATATTTAAAAATACCATACTTTAGGGGAATGATTCAATGAAAATCGTTCGATGGGTGAACTAAGTAATTACCCATTAATTGACGGAGCTAATCACCTCGCGTTTCGATTGGCCTTTCTTCTTATACTTGATCTTCGTCGCTTCCCCGCCGCGCAGGTGTCTGATCGATTTGTGATATTCGAGAATGTGCTTCACCTGATCCGCCAAATCCGGATTGATCTCCGGCAGACGTTCCGTTAAATCCTTGTGCACCGTGCTTTTGGAAACGCCGAATTCCTTGGCGATCGTTCGAACCGTGTGCCGCGTTTCCACGATGCACCGTCCAATCTTTATCGTCCGTTCCTTGATGTAATCGTGCACGCTCCCGCCTCCCTCAACTCGAGATAGTTTGGTACATTATATGAGGGGCGGGCCTAGATATTCTTTGTTTCCAAGCCTGACAAGCTTGGGCGAGGCCATTTATTTTACCTTCGGTCATCTAAAGGGAAGGAGCAGCAGGGCCGGACAAGTTAAGTAAGGTGTGTGAAATGGAGCGATTATGATACCGTCTTAATCCTTAATAAGGGACTTTTTGGGCCTTATTTGGGCATCCAATCCCGATTCATACGAAATAAGGACAAAATAGGGCCTTATTTCTCTCGATCATCGTAAAACATGCCTTTTGAGGCTTTGACCGAAGAAATAAGACCAATATTTTCCCTTATTTACTCGAGAATCCTGAATTTGCGGCAAATAAGGCCTTTTTGTACCCTTATTGCGGAGTAAGCAGAAAAAAACGGAGAGCTCTTTGCTCTCCGTTAGCCTGCCGCATCGATCCGAACGATTGGACCGGCTGGCAGTGCCATAAATTGGATGGATGGGTTTAACTTCAGTTTTTCGGAAGCACGGTTTCCGGATTCACCAGCTCGCCGTTTTCGTAAATCGCGAAATGGACGTGGTTGTCGAGGTCCTTCTCGATTTCGTTGCGGCCGGCGCTGCCGATCGTGTCGCCTTGCTTCACTTCGGCATCCTTCTTCACCTTCACTTCGCCCAAGCTTTCGTACACCGTCTTCAGGTTGTTGGCGTGGGTAATTTCCACGACGAACCCGAGAAGCGGCACTTCTTCAACCCGCGTCACTTTTCCGCTCATGGCGGCCGTTACCTCGAAAGGCTTGCGGTCTTCGCGGGCCAGGTCGATCCCGGTGTTTGGCGTAAACGTATCGTTGTACTGCACCAGGGCGGCCTGATGTTCTTCGGCCGTACCTTCCTTCTCATAGAACGGCTTCACGACGGCGACATCGGCGGCGTTCGCTACCGGCCAAGAGAGATCCTCGGAGGAGGCGATGACTTCGGTCGCTTCTTCCTCTTTCGTTCCCTCTTCCGTTGCGGCTTCCTCTTCGCCGGACAGGTTTACGGTGTCGGTTACGCTGGCGGGGGTCGAGTCCAATGGCTTGTTGCTCGCATCCTGGTAGACCCACACTAAGGTTAGTATAATTGCCGCTGCCGCCACATACGCTGCCGGGTAAACCCATCTCTTCGACAATAATCTCTTCCACGCGGATACCGGTTTAACCGGTTCTCCCAATCCAATTTTAGGAGATTCCTCGTGTCCTGTTTTTTTCTGGTTTTCATTCATTTGCTCATCACCTCAGTAACCAGTGTTACCGGGGCGAACTCTTTTATACTTCGGCTTTATACTTTTTTTTCAGAAAAAAAGAATAATCGTTTTCCGTGCGGCTACTTGATAAAATGGGAGGCCTGCTGAAACGAGATTCCCGTGTAATAGTGTTTAAGGATTTGCGTCGCCGTGTACCATTCCTTTGCCATGCCGTTAGCCCCCCACTGACTCATCCCGACCCCATGGCCGTAGCCGTAGGTGGTGATCTTGACGGTATCGCCGGTGACCGCCAGCGTAAATTGGCTGGAGCGGAGATTCAACTTCTCCCGGACTTCGCGGCCGGTGTAGACCTGCTCGCCGATGCGAATCTCCTTGACCCGGCGACCGTCGGTCCAGGATAGGGTCTTAAACAGCTTGCCGGCGCTCAGCTTGGCCGCCGCGGCTTTGCCGTTTCCCTGATCGAGGGCGGCCAGCGCCGTCTTAACGGGTCCCGGCACCTTCTGTCCCAGCTTGCTGTACAGTTGGGAGAGCGGCATTTCGATCGTCTCGCGGTTTTTCGGATTGATCGCGGCGTCCCATGGGCTAGGCACGCTGCGCAGATAAGGGATCTTCAGCGACCAGTAGTCTTCGGAGTTCTCCGTGTACCCGCCGCTGGAGGAGAAGAAGGAAGCGGTGATCGGCTGCCCGCGATACGTCATCACGATTCCTTCCGTCTGCCGCACGGCCTGGCGCAGCTTCTCGAGCTGCGCTCCCTTGCCTCGGCTTGGCCACTCTTCCAAATCCTCGCGGGAGAGATAGACTTGATGCTCCACGGTGTCGTTCACATCGGCTTTGCCGCCATCGGTACCTCCGGTATCCCCGGCCGTAAGGCGCCGGACGATAAAGGTGCGCGCCGCGATGGCCTGCGCTTTCAGTGCCGCGAGCTCGAAGTCGGCCGGCATCTCGGCGGCGAGGACGCCGGTGACGTACTGCTCGAGCGGCACGCTCTCGACCTCGCCGGTGCGCGTGAGATAGACGCGCACCGGCGTCCCGCCCGCGGCCTCCGGCACCGCGGGCGGCGCCTCGGCGCGAGCCGCGTCCTGCGGGCGCGGCTCCGCCGATGGCGGCACGGCGGCAGGCGCCTGCGTCTGCGCCGTCGCCGCCGGGTCGTGGCGCGCGGCGGGCGCCTGCGCCGCGCGCCACGCGATGAGCGCTGGCAGCAGCAGCGCCAGCGCGATCAGCGCCGCCGCCACGGGGGCGGCGCCCGTGCCGCCGAGCCACCTCCCGCCGCTTTTGCGGGGGGCGGCTCGGCCCGGCCGCGTGCGGACGCGCACGCGCACGCGGGTTTCCGGCGGCACCCCCGCAGGAGGTGCCGCCAGCGGCGCTAAGCCCGGCGGTACCACGCCGCCGTCGCCGCGGGTTGCCGTCGGCTCAGACCGGCGTGCCCCCTCCATTGCCGTTCTCACGACTCGCGTATTCACATCTGCGGTCCGCTCAACCCTCACTGTCCGTTCGGCCAACTCCGTCCTTTGCGCTGCGGTCCGCTCAAATCCCGAATTTACGGGCTTTTCCGTTTTCTCCTTCGCCGTTCCCCCGACTTCCACACCAATTACGGTTCTTCCGGCCCCTTCCCTCCCTCGTTCCTGACTGACCGCTTGTTCCGGTTTCTGACGGACCACCACTACGTTAGCGGGAGCCGACACCGTGGCCGCTTTACCCTCATTCGGCTCTGACGACCGGAGCGCTGCCCTTTCGCTTGTCTCGCGGTTGCCGCTCTCTTCCTTGCCCCGCTTCGCCTCTCGGCGAGGCGCTACATTTATTTTGACCTGGGATCGTTCCTGCATCGATTCGTTACCTCCGCCTCTGGTCGTGCTGCCGTACGCCGATCACGTTAGCGAGCTAGCAACCTAGTTTTTCTCTCCTTATATCGTTTGCCCGCTATACTTATAGATATGAGTTTTGGCGAAATGCTAGAACCCGTTTTCTCCCATCATGCGCAGAAACTAAAAAAACGCCTGACGGCGTTCCTAGAAGCTATGAGCAGATTGTTGCATTTCGTACAACATTTTGAGGCTTATCGGGCCTCTGCCTGCAATATTGTTGTACTAACTACAACATTCCTGGCTTAAGCGCCCGGAGTCCGAATAGATTATTGTA
>NZ_JAKSXN010000051.1 GCF_022427145.1 Paenibacillus timonensis | reverse complement strand
AAATGTTGTAAAAAGTACAACATTTTCGGGGATCTCCACGCCAAAGCGGCTGAAATGTTGTAAAAAGTGCAACATCTCAGCCGCTAACCGGCGGTTTGAGCCAAAAATGTTGTATAAAATGCAACATTTTCGCCTCAACCCTCCTAACGAGCCGAAAAATGTTGTACAAAGTGCAACATTTTGCCCCTTCGACGACTGGGGGGAGAACGCCCGCTGACATACGCACGTACGCAAGCGCGCAATTAAGCTAGTAACCAAGCACGCACGTACGCAAGCGCGCAATCAAGCTAGTAACCAAGCACGCAAGTACGCAAGCGCGCAATCAAGCTAGTAACCAAGCGCGCACGTACGCACCAAGCCAGCAACCAGCAACCAAACACGCACGTACGCAACCCAGCACCCCAGCACCCCAGCAACCCAGCAACCCAACCATTCCCCACACAACAAATAACCCGTCCGGCATTCGCCGCGACGGGTTTCTTCATTACCAAACCTAACTTTTGATCGCGCCCATCATGATCCCTTTGACGAAGTACTTTTGCACGAACGGGTAGACCATGATGATCGGCAGGGTCGCGACCATCGTGACCGCCATCCGGATGCTTTCGCTGGAAACCGGGATGCGTTTGGCGTTCTGCGCCATCTGCTGGGCATCGGTCATCATCGCGCCGGTTTGGAACTGGTTCAGGATTTTGACCAGGACGGCCTGGAGCGTTTTGAGCTCCGGCTTGTAGGTGTAAATATAGGAATCGTACCACGAATTCCAATGGCCGATGGCCAGGAACAACCCGATCGTCGCCAGCACGGGCACGCATAGCGGGAGAACGATGCGGACGAAGATCTGCAGGTCGTTCGCGCCGTCGATTTTGGCCGATTCCTCGATTTCGCCGGGCAACTGCTCGATGAAGGTGCGTACGAGGATCATCAGGAACACGCCGATCAGCCCCGGGAAAATAAACACCCAGAACGAATCGATCAACCCCAGCGCTTTGATGACCATGTAAGTCGGAATCAGGCCGCCGCCGAAATACATCGTAAACACGAAGAAGAACGAAAAATACTTCCAGCCGAGCAAATACCGTTTGCTTAAGGTGTAGGCCAGCATGGAGATGCAGATGATCGACACCGCGGTTCCGATCACCGTCCGCAGCGCCGTCACCTGCAGCGCGCTCCAGATTTCCGGGTTTCGGAAAATCGTGGTGTAGCTGGCGAACGTAAACTCTCGCGGCCAGAAATACAGGTTGCCGCGCAGCGAGTCCGTGGCGTCGTTCAGCGAGATGATGAGAATGTTCCAGAACGGGTAGAACGTGACGAGAAAGATGCAAGTCAGGAACAGATATAGGGCAGCGTCAAACAGATGCTCGGTAATCGTTTTATGGTTTTTCATGCCGTTTCCTCCATGCCAGGTTTAAAACAAGGACTGGCCGTTGATTTTTTTCGCGACGTTATTGACGATCACCACGATGATAAAGGCGACCACCGAGCTGAACATGCCGACGGCGGCAGCGTACGAGAACATGCCGTTCTGAATCCCGTAGCGGAACGAATAGGTCGAGAGCACGTCGGAGTAGTCCTTCGTCAGATCGTTCCCCAACAGGAAGTGCTGGTCGAACCCGGCGTTCAGGATGCCGCCCATGGCCAGAATCAGCAGGATCACGATCGTTGGCTTCAGATGCGGGAGCGTGATAAAACGGATCTGTTTAAACCGGTTAGCCCCGTCCACCTTGGCTGCCTCATATAATTCCGGGTTGATCGACGAGATGGCCGCCAAATACATGATCGAGCTGTAGCCCATATCCTTCCACGTATTGCCCAAGGCGACGATCCACCAGAAATATTTGCCGTTCTGCAGGAACAGGATGCTTTCGTTGGTGACGTGAAAAAATTTCAACAGCGCGTTCACCGCCCCGTCCGAGGACAGCAGCGTCACGATAATGTTGGCCGCGATGACCCAGGAGATGAAATACGGCAAATACGAGGACGTTTGCACGATTTTTTTGAAATGCACGTTTTTGATTTCGTTGATGGCCAGGGCGATCAGGATCGGCATCGGAAAAGAGAACAAGATCGTGATCAAGGTCGAAGCCAAGGTGTTGCGCATGATGATCAGGAAATCGCCGTTATTGAAAAAGTAACGGAACCACTGCAGCCCGACGAACTCGCTGTGGAACAGGCTGTACCAGAATCGGCCGAGCGTGGGCTGGTAGTTGACGAACGACATATACAATCCGGCCATGGGAGTATAGGCGAACAGGATCGCCCAGATGAGCGCCGGCAGCATCAAGAGAAACAGGTATTTCTGCTGTTTAAAGACGGGCCATAATTTGCGGCGCGGAATTTTCAGTTCCGTACCTTCGCGTAGATTCAAGTCGGTTTGCATAGCGGCACCTCGCATTGGTTTCTTAGTCGTGACGTTCAGCTTTACTGCTTAAAAAAATTATAAGACCCCCGAAAATTCGCTGTCGATAAAGCAAAGTATCGAATCATGCTTGAAAATAACTTTCATGCGAAAGGAGGATTCAGCTAGCCGGCATGTAAGCGCTATAATCAGAGAGGAGGCAGTTCAAGGAACTGCCTAACCTTACGGTGATCAGATACGGAAAGGCTGCATACGAAGGGGGCTTGCGGACATGTACAGCATTTTTCTGGTGGACGACGAGGAATTGGAATTGGAGATGATGCGGGACTTCATCCGTTGGGAGGATATGGGGATTTACGTCGCCGGTGTCGGCATCAACGGGAAGGACGCCCAGGAGAAAATACATGCCATTCAACCCGACATCGTATTGACGGATGTACAGATGCCGCTGATGAACGGCTTGGAGCTGGCCAACTGGGTCAGCAAGCAGTACGAAGGGACGCAAATCGTCTTCTTGACCGGCCACGACGAGTTCAGTTACGTCAAATCGGCACTGCACGTCGGCGCGGTCGGTTATTTGCTCAAGCCGCTGGACCTGGAGGAAATCGCCGAGGTCATGGGGCGGGTGAAGCAGAGATGCGAAGAGGTGCGTTTAAAATATAAATCGATCCAGATGACCAAAGGCAAGCTGTTGAAAGAGCTGCTCCACGAACAGGACGCGGCCCGGCGGGAGCAGCTCGCCGCCGAGCTCGGCAAGCTGGAACGGCGCGAGGCGGTCGGCTCCTACACGCTGGCGCTCTGCAGCGTAGACCGCGGCGCCGCCGGAGGGGAGCATCCGGGCTCGGCGGCGGCTGCCCTCTCCCGCCTGCCGGGGGTGGCGGAGGAGTATTTCCGCGCGGTCCGCAAGGACGCCGTAGTCGCCGCGCTCCAAGAGGGAGAGCTGGCGATCTTTATCGAGGCCGGCAGCGAGCCGGGGGTTTCGCGGGAGCAGTGGGGCACGCTGCAGCAGACGATCCGGGGGCTGCTCGGCTTGTCGGTGACGCTGGCGGTCGGCAGCGAAGCGGCCGAACCCGCAAACATCGCCCGGCTGTATGAGCAGGCGCGCGTCCTGAAGGACGAGCGGTTTTTCCTTGGGCCGGGAGAGATCATTTTCGCCGGCGAGGTCAAGCCGGGGTACCGCTATGACACGCTGCCGCCCTTCCCGGAGCAAGAATGGAGGGAGGCGCTGCAACAGCTGCGCGGTGAGGACGCGGAAGGGATTCTGAGCGAATATCTTGCGAATGTGCGCCAGCTGCGAATCCATAAGCCGCTCGTGTTCGAATGGGCGATCGACCTGCTGGCCCGTTTGGAGGAACAGCTGCATAGCCCCGGCCTGAACGGCCATGGCGGCGAACCGGTCAAACGCGCGGCTCTCTATCAATCCGTTTACGATTGCCAGACGCTGCAGGAGATCGAGTCGGCCGTCCGGCGGGCGGCAACGCATTATTTGGAGCTGCGGATGGAGCGGTCTACGGACAAAAACGCCAAGCTCGTGCATCAAGTGTGCCAGATCATCGACAGGACGTATCACGAACCGATCACGATCCAAAGCTTGTCCGGCCAAGTTTATTTGTCGCCGAACTATTTGCGATCGATCTTCCGGGATAAAACCGGCATGACCATCCATGACTACCTGACCCGCATCCGGCTCGAGAAAGCCAAGGAAATGCTGGCCGATCCATCGCTCAAAGTGCAGGACATCGCCCAAAAGATCGGCTACGAAAGCACGTCCTATTTCATTTCCTTATTCCTGAAAAACCAAGGAGTCACGCCCAATGAATATCGAAAAAACCTATAAGGAAACAGGCGGCGGGGCTCCTGTGTTCCGGCGGCTGTCTCTGTTCCGGCATCATTGGTACGCCAATCTGCGGCTGCGCAATAAGCTGTTTATCATTTTCCTGCTCGTGTCCTTCATCCCGTGTTCCGTGCTTATTTATTACTCCTATACCTCCACGCGGGACACGATCACCGAGCAGACGTACGCTTCGTTAAGCGGCACGCTGAACCAGATCAATACCAACCTGGAAAACCGTCTGGGGTACTACGAGCAGTTGACGAATATCCTGTACATGGATTCGCAGCTGCGGAATTTTTTGTCCAATGATTACGAGCAGGCTTATTATTATCTGGATGCGTTCCAGTACATCAACCGCACGATGTCTTCCATGATGATTTCGAACGCCAATATTCAGGGCATCACCATTTACATCGATAACAAGACGTTGTATTCCGATAAGCAGTACATCAAATACACCGAGGAGCTGCCGGAAACGGTGAAGCAACAAGCGCTGAATGCGGCGGGGAGTCCGGTCTACACCCATATCGACGATCCGCAGGCCGGGACGTCCTACGTCACGCTGGCCCGTTCGCTTAGTTATTTCAGCCTGAGACAACCTTACGGCATCCTGACGATCAATATCGACGACAAGGAAATCTATTCGCTGATCGAAAAAGAAAACGTCAATAAGAGCGTCTATATCATCGACGATACCGGCCGCGTCATCAGCTCCGGAGATACGGCGATGAAGGGGCAGCAGCTCTTTGACGTCTATCCGATTCAAGCCGATTTGACGTTGTCCGGCGGAAAGTTTGACACGAGGGTCGACGGTCAGGAACGCTTTTTCACCTACAAGAAGTTAAGTAATGGCTGGACGACGGTGATCACCGTCCCGTATGACGAATTGCTGGCCAACACGAATCAGGCGACCAAGCGAATCGTCTGGATTTCCGTCACCGTGATCGCAGTGGCGGCCCTGTTGATTTTCGTGACGGCCAAAGTGATTACGAAGCGGATCGAGGTGCTGCTGCAGCAAATTCGCAAGGTGGAGCGGGGGAATTTCCAGGTTAAACGCAAGCCGATGGGCAACGACGAGATCGGGCAGCTGTCGTACGCGTTTCAGAAGATGGCGGCGCGAATCCAGGAGCTGATCGACGAGGTGTACGTCAAGGAAATCGCGGTCAAGGACTCGGAATTGACGACGCTTCAAGCACAGATCAATCCGCATTTTCTGTACAATACGTTGTCCTCGATCTCCTCGCTGGCTTTGAAGGAAGGCAGCATGCAGGTTTACCAGATGGTCAGCCATTTGTCGAAGTATTACCGGATCTCGTTGAACAAAGGCAAACGGGTCGTCCTTTTGGAACAGGAAATCCAGCTGGTCAAAAACTACGTTTCGATCCAGGAGATCCGTTTCCGCGGGATGCTGCACATGCATTACGATTTGGACGAGTCGTTGTTTAACCGGACGGTCATTAAGCTGATCCTGCAGCCGTTTATCGAGAACTGCATCAATCATGCGATCTGGAACGAAGCCGGCATCCATATCATCGTCAAGCTGAAGGAGGAAGGAGAGGATCTTCTGCTGCAGGTGATCGACGACGGGCAGGGAATGACCCGGGAGCGGCTGGAAGAGGCGTTCAGCAAAGCCAGCAATCAATCCGGCTACGGCATCAAAAACGTCGACGACCGGATCAAGCTGGCCTATGGGGAACGATACGGCGTGGAGGTCTTCAGCCGGCTCGGGATCGGGACGAATGTCACGATCCGCCTGCCGCTGAATCCGAATGCGTCCGAGCTGGAAACCCGGCTAAACACGGGCTAAATCCCGGCCCAGCCGATGAAAGTCGTTTTCCACTATGAATAGTAACATTGCGTTATGGATAAACGGGGAGGCGCTTTTTACAATTGAGGTGAGCTTGAGGTCCAAGCGCAAAAGCACAAGAGAGGGGTTTACGCGAATGAAGAAAAAGCTGCTATTCATGGTATCCTCTATGATGATCCTCGCCCTGCTCGCAGGCTGCGGGTCCGGGAACGCCCCGTCGGCCGGGGGGAATTTGCCCGCGGCGAACGGAGGGACGAACGGGGAGGCGCCAGCGGATGATAAGTCGCCGATCACGTTAACGTTGTTTGACCAGAACACGGGCGATCCTTTTACGAACCCGGTAGCGAAAGCGATTACAGAAAAAACCGGCGTGACGGTGGAGATCCAGCAGCCGACCGGGAATCCGGCGGAGAAGCTGAATCTGATGCTCGCGAGCAACGACTTGCCGGACATCGTGCTGATGAGCCGCGGCAGCGACATCATGAACAAGTATATTTCCTCGGGAGCCGTCATTCCGTTGGATGATCTGATCGAGAAGTACGGACCGAACATCAAGAAGATGTACGGGGATACGCTGAAGAAAACGCGCAGCGCGGACGGGAAGAACTACTATTTGGCCAACTGGTACGGCCTGGAGCAGTATCCGGTGTTCGGCTTCCTGATGCGGATGGACTTGATGAAGGAGCTGGGCGTCGGGGATAAGGTGAACAACGGCGAGCCGTTTACGGCCGAAGAGTTCGAGAACCTGCTGAAGGCGTTTAAAGAGAAGTACCCGACGATCGACGGCAAGGAAACCATCCCGATGACGCTGAACGGCGAGAACATGAGCGGCGTGACCGGGACGTTCAAAGGGATGTTCGGCATTATGCCGTTTTACGAGAAAGACGGCAAGCTGCAGAAGGATATCCGCGATCCGCGGTACTTGGACATGATGAAATATATGAACTCCCTGTACCGTCAAGGCCTGCTTGACAAAGAGTGGGTGACGATGAAAACAAAGCAGTATGAGCAGAAGCTGGGGGCGGGCAATATTTTCGCCACGGCCGACGCGGGCTGGAACGTGGGGACGTCCAACGGCTTGCTGAAGGCAGATGCCCCGGACCCGGCCAAGGCGGAGGAAAGACAGTTTTACCAATATAAAGTGCTGGCGCCGGGCGTCGGACCGGACCAAACGACCTACGGGCCGAAGAGCTCGCTCGGTTGGGACGGCATCACCATCAGCAAAACGAACAAGGATCCGGTACGCACGATCAAGTTCCTTGATTTCCTCGCCAGCGAGGAAGGGCAATATTTGATGATGTGGGGCGTGGAAGGCGAGCATTGGGACATGAAGGACGGCAAGCACGTGCCGCGTCAAGAAGTGTTGGACGCCTTCAAGAAGGATTGGGCGGAAGCTTCCCGCACGACCGGCATCCGGAAATGGACCTGGACGATCAAGAACGGTCCGGGCTCCGACGGTACGCCGTATGACCTGATCGGCCGCGGCATGACCGATCCGACAACCGACCTCGCGATCAAGAACCTCGCGGATACGTCGTTCGATACGGCGCCTTACGACAGCCTCGGGCCGGCCGGCGGTACGCCGGAAGCGATCATGGAGACGAAGGTTAACGAAACGATCAACGAGTACTTCCTGAAGATGGCCCTGGCTCCGAGCGAGCAGGACGTGGTCACCTTGTACGAAACCATGATGAAGCAAGTGGATGCCGCGGGTTTGCCGAAACTTGAGGAAGTCTACAATAAGAACTACGAAGAGCGTATGAAATTGTGGGAATAGAGCGCTAGGGCAGAGTGACGCGAGCGGCGGGGGACTGGGTTCCTCCGCCGGCTCGCGTTTTTTTGCGCAGCGGGGCTGCCCATCAACTCCCGCAACAACAATAGCTCGCATCAACCCAGGGCAGAACACCGGTAAACAAAAAAGTCATTTCCCGCTATCGATCGGAACATCGCTCTATGGAACCCTGGGGAGTTCGACCTTATAATGAGGGCGAATATGCGGAGAAGGAGTGGAGTTGGATGACCATGGACGGACCGAGTACGGAAAAAGTCCGCTGTTGGGCGGAATCGGATACGCAATTGCATTTGGATAACGGCCTCGCCCGGTTAACCTATGATCTGGCCGGCGGCGAATTCGCCTTTGCCAGCCGCGGCGCGCTGAACTGGAGCGGGATCCATAGCGCGTTCCGCTGGCAAGGCCGGGAGGTTCATACCGGGATGTACGGGAGCCATAAGGCGTACGGGGAGCCGAAGGAGCTGAACGATCGTTTCGGCCGAGGCGTCCAGGTGGTGATTCGGCATGAAAAAACCGGCTTGCCGGAGGTTGAGCAGCATTTTTACCTTTATGAGCGGCAGCCGTTCTTTTTGATCCGGGTCGTCGTGACCGGCGGAGACGGAATGAAGCTGAACCGGATGGCGGTGCTGAAGTCGGCCAAGCTGGAACTCGAAAAAGGCGCTGATAACGGGGCGTCCGGGGAGGACCAGCTGCATGCCCTGCGCATCCCTTACGACAACGATAAATGGGTACGCTACATCGCCAAGGCGCTGCCTTGGGAGACGGAAAGCTACGAAGCGGCCGCGCTTTTCTTCCCGGGGAGCCGGCGAGGCTTTGTGACCGGTTCGGTGTCCCATGACGTGTGGAAAACCGGCATCCGCATCCGAAGCGAACAGCCCGGCAAGCTGGACGAGTTCGAGCTGTATGCCGGGGCTGCCAGCGAAATGACGCGCGATACGCAGCCGCATGGCTATGTACACGGTCCCCGGGTCGCGTCTCCGCTCGTATTCGCCGGGTATTACGACGATTACCGCGAGGGGCTGGAGGCGTATGGCCGGGCCAACGCGGCGGTCGAACCTCCGCTGAAATGGGAGGGCGGCGTGCCATTCGGCTGGAACAGCTGGTCCGCGGCGATGAGCACGCTGGATTACGAGCTGTATACGTCGACGAGCGACTTTTTGAAGCGGGAGGTGCAGCCGCTGGGGTTTGAGAGCGACGGCACGCTCTATATCAATTTCGACGCCTTCTGGGACCGGCTGACGGCGGAGGAAATGGCCGACGCGCTGCGCCGGGTGCAGGCGAACGGGCACAAGCCGGGCACGTATTGGACGCCGTTTGCGTTCTGGGGCGGACCGGAGCAATTCGGTCGCGAAGTGGAGGGAACGGACGGCAAGTATACGTACGGCGAGATCCTGCTCCGCGACGCGGAAGGGGAGATCGTGGCCGACATCGCCGGCGGTCTGGCGATCGATCCGACGCATCCCGGAGCGTTGCAACGGATCGATTGGTTCACCGAGAAGGTCATCCGCGAAGGCTTCGAATACCTCAAACTGGACTTCATGGCGCATGGGGCGCTGGAAGGGAAGCATCATGACCCGGCCATCACGACCGGAATCGCCGCTTACCGCCGCGGCTTGTCTTATTTGGCCTCGAAGTTGTCGCCGGAGGCGGCGGGACGGCCGTTTTTCGTCAACCTGTCGATCGCGCCGCTCTTCCCGTACGCCTTTGCTCACAGCCGCCGCATTTCCTGCGACGTGTTCGGACAAATCGGCGATACCGAATATTTGCTGAATTCCCTGACTTATGGCTGGTGGATGAACGATTCGTTATATCGTTTCAACGACCCGGACCACACGGTGCTGTACAAGAGCTTCAACCAGGAAGCAACGGGCCATCATGAAGGGCGGAGCCGGTTGACGGCATCGGCCATCGCCGGAACGTTGCTGCTGCTTGGCGACGACTTCCGCAAGGAAGGGGCGGCGGAGCGTGCCAAAGCTTGGCTCGGCAACCGCGCGGTGATGGACGTCGCCCGTTTGGGGCGGACCTTCCGGCCGCTGGAATGGGGCTTCGGCGACCGGGCGGCCGACGTGTTCGTGTTGGAGGCTCCCGGTTCAGGGACAAACGGCGGCGATGCGCTGTATGTCGCGGCGTTCAACTTCGACGGAACGACGGCGGCCCGGAAGACGATATCTCTGGCGCGGGCGGGACTCGACCTGAAGGCGCACTACCGGGTAGTTGACTTGTGGGAAGGTAAGGAGCACGAAGCCGCGGGCCAACTGGTCGTAGACCTGGCGCCGGCGGAAGCCAAAATATTCAAACTCAGCGGAAGGTGATCAGGACATGGCCATTTGGGTGGATGAGCAAAATAAAGGTTTCGCGCTGCAAACGAACGGTAGCTCATATGTGTTTGGCATCAATGAGAAGGGCCGCCTGCAGCATTTGTACTGGGGGGCGCCCATTGATCCGGCGGAGGCGCTGCCGCTGCTCGGGACGTGGGGGCATAGCTCCTTTGACGCGGAGATCGAACGGGAGGTGGAAGAGTTCAGTTTCTGGGGCGGCGTCGGCTATGTCGAACCGTCGCTGAAAGTGACTTGGCCGGACGGCGTGCGTGATTTTTGCCCCCAATATACCGGATGCCTGGTGGATCGGCAAAATGGGAAGGAAACGCTGACATTGACGTTTCGGGATGAGGTATATCCGTTCGAGGTTCGCTTGAGTTATGCGGCCATTTCCGAGCACGACGTGCTGGAACGATCCGTTAGCTTCGCGAATTTAGGCGACGAGCCGGTGCTGCTGGAGACGATCCAATCGGCAGCCTGGACGATGCCGGTGCTGCGGGACTGCCGGTTCACGCACGTGACCGGCAAATGGGCAGGCGAATTTCAGTTGCGCCGGACGTTCCTTTCCGAGGGAAAAAAAGTGCTGGAGTCGCGGCGCGGCTTTACGGACGGCCATGCCAACCCGTGGTTTGCCGTCGATGACGGGACGGCGGCGGAGGACCGCGGCGACGTCTGGTTCGGGGCGCTGGCGTGGAGCGGCAACTGGAAGATCGTCGCCGAACGAACCGCGTTTGGTCTCGCGCGCGTAACCGGCGGCATCCACGACTTCGACAGCACGTGGCTGCTCGGCCCCGGCGAGACCTTTGCGGCACCGATGTTCATCGGCGGTTACAGCGCCGCCGGGTTCGGCGGGATGAGCCGGCAACTGCATCGCTATCAGCATCATCACGTACTGCCGAGCCGGGAGCCGCGCAAGGTGCTGTACAACTCCTGGGAAGCGACGTATTTCGATGTAAACGCGCAGGATCAAATGGCCCTGGCGGAGCGGGCGGCCAAGCTGGGCGTCGAGTTGTTCGTCGTCGACGACGGCTGGTTCGGGGCGCGTAACCACGACCGTGCGGGACTCGGCGATTGGGTCGTCAACCGGGAGAAGTTCCCGAACGGGCTTGGCGAGTTAATCGATCGGGTGCACGAGCTTGGCATGGAATTCGGGATCTGGGTGGAGCCCGAAGCGGTAAACCCGGACAGCGACCTGTACCGGAGCCATCCGGATTGGGTGTACCATTTTCCGACCCGGGGACGGACGGAGCTGCGCAACCAGTTGCTCCTCAACATCTCCAAACCGGAGGTCAAAAGTTACATCCTGGAGTTCATGACCGACCTGCTGAGCCGGCACCAAATCAAGTTCATCAAATGGGACATGAACCGGACGGTGACGGAGCCGGGCATGAAGGATCACCCGCTGAACCGCCAGAAGGAGATCTGGATTCGCCACGTGCAAAGCCTATATGAGATTTGGGCCGAGCTTCGCCGGCGTTTCCCGCACGTGGAATTCGAGACCTGCGCCGGCGGGGGCTCGCGGATCGACCTCGGCATCTTCCGATATGCCGACCAGGCCTGGCCCAGCGATAATACCGATGCGTTTGACCGGCTAAGCATTCAAGAGGGCTTCTCCTATGTTTATGCGCCGAAGATGATGACCTGTTGGGTGACCGAGTCCCCTACCGGGATGAACCGCCGCGTTCTGTCGCTGCCGTACCGGTTCCACAGCGCCATGACGGGAACGCTGGGCATCGGCGCGAACCTGAACCACTGGAGCGACGCGGAGCTCGAAGAGGCGGCCGGCTTCGTCCGGCAATACAAGGAGATCCGTCCGCTGGTGCAGTTCGGCGATCAGTACCGGCTGGATGCGCTGGACCACCTGGGCGTGACGGCGGTCCAATACGTGGATGAAGCCCGCGGGGACAGCGTGCTGCTGGCCTTCCTGCATTCGCAGCGGCTGGGCGACCACCTGCCCCGCTTATGCCTGCAAGGCCTGGCGCCGGATAAATCCTACGCGATCGAAGGGCAACCCGGCACCCGGAGCGGCCGGAGCCTGATGCAAATCGGCCTCGAGCTCCCGCTGCGCGGCGACTTTGACAGCCTGCTGTACCGAATTCGCGAAGCATAGCGTTGTCTACGGATAACCCCAGCCTACTGTGAGAAATGGGTTGGGGTTATTTGCGTTGAATTGTGTTCGTTTTTTCATATACAAAATGCGGACGGCGGCAAAATTTCTCCATTCTATTCGGTTTTTCATACAGATTCTGTGCCTAATACCTGATGAGGCGAGAATGTGTATGAAATTTCATCTACAATTCATTGGAATTTTCGGAATCTCTCCATTCTATTCGATTTTTCGCATACATTTGTTGCCTGATCTTGGCTTGGAGCTGTCCAACAATCGGAATAGGGATGAGCCGGGAGAAACACGCCAAAAGGAAAAATTTACTTGCCACGCCCGTATTATTGCGGTATGCTAATGTCCTTCTTTCATATTCGCCTTGTCTGAAGTGGACGGGTCATCCGTCCGGGAGAGCGATACGATTCGCTCTAAACATGCTTATCGGAGGTGTCAAATGTTTAACCCTGGGCTTTATTTCACCCTGGCTTCCAAAGCCTACGCCCGCAATGTGCAGTACCGCGGAGCCCACCTGGTGCATAATGTCGCAAGCGCCATGTTCGGCTTTATGTACGCGTGCATCTGGATCGGGCTGGGCCGGGACCACTCGCTGGGAACCTACGGAACGCAAGGCATGGTCGCTTACATCGCCTTCACGCAGTCCGCCCTCTGGATCACCAGCTTCATCACGAACGGCCTCGGTATTCCGCAATCCGTCAGGACCGGGCAAATCGCCCTGGATCTGATGCGGCCCATTCACCTTTTCACCCACGCGATGGCCAAGGAATGGGGGCAAATCGCCTACCAGCTCGTCTACAAATCCATCCCGATTTATCTCCTGTATTTTTTCGTCTTTTCCCTACCGGTTCCAGGCGATGGAATCGCCGTTCTGTTCACCGTCGCCGGCTTGCTTGGAGCCTCCTACTTATCCATTTGCATCAACTATCTCATCGGGATCAGTGCATTATGGACCACCGAGTCGTCATGGTTTTACTGGGGGCATCACGCACTGGTCAATTTGCTGGCCGGCTTTTTTATTCCGCTGGAATGGCTGCCCGGATGGCTTGAATCCTTCGCATGGCTCACGCCGTACCCTTATTTGCTGTATGTGCCGACAACGCTGTATCTCGGAAACGGAAACGTCTTCGCATTATGGGGGACGGTATTTTGGTGCGCCCTGATGACCTTGCTATGCCTCTTGGCCACCCGGTTGCTTCGGAGGAAAGTGGAGGTGCAAGGGGGATGATCTCAGCAGCGAAATTACGCTCCTGGCTAAGACTATACGGACTGCTCGTTCGCACGACCATCCGGAGCCGGATGCAATACAAGTTCAACTTTATTGTAGGCACCTTGCTGGCCGCGCTGGTTCAAATCTCCGAATTTCTGATGGTCGCCATCGTGTTGGACCGCTTTGGCGCGATCCGGGGGTGGTCGGTGTACGAGATCGGGTACCTGTTTGCGGTGATGACGTTATCCAAAACGATCTACCGCACGTTTGCCGATGAAGTGCATCATTTGGAAAAATACCTCGTCGGCGGCGAACTCGATCAACTGCTTACCCGGCCGATGCCGCTGCTCTTGGCGTTGATGCCGCTGAAGCTCCGGCTGATGCCCGCCGAGGTGCTGCAGGGCGGAGTCATTCTCTGCTGGGCGCTGGGAGCGATGATGCGCAGCGGACAAGTTGGCTGGACCGCTGTGATCGTGACGCTGTTCATCATCCTGACCGGGGCGGTCATTCTGTTCTCGATCGGGCTGGCCACCGCTACGCTGGGCTTCTGGACGACCCGGATCGTCGAGCTGCAGAACATTACGGAGGATGCGGCCCGTACCGCCGCGCAGTACCCGCTGACCTTGTATCCGAAATGGATGTCCTCGCTGCTGTTGTTCGCCATCCCGGTCGGCTTCGTCAACTACGTGCCTTCATTGTACATTTTGCGCGGAGACATGGGACCGTGGGTGATCGCGGCAACGGCGGGCATCGCCGCCATCTGCTTATTCGCCAGCCTGCGGTTTTGGAGGTACGGCATCACCAAATACCAGAGTACGGGAAGCTAAGGGGAGTGGGACGAAGATGATTGAAGTACAAAACTTAACGAAGGATTTCAAAACCCCCGTTGTACGCGAAGGGAAATTTTCCGGGCTCCGCACGTTGTTTTCGCGGGAATACCGATTGAAGGAGGCGGTGCGGGGCATCAGCTTCCAGGTCGAGCGCGGGGAATTCGTCGGATACATCGGGCCGAATGGGGCAGGTAAATCGACGACGATCAAAATGCTCACCGGCATATTGCACCCGACCTCGGGAGAGGTGACGGTTGGCGGCGTTAATCCGCACCGGGACCGGCGGCAGGCGGTGCGTCAACTTGGCGTGGTATTCGGACAGCGCAGTCAACTGTGGTGGGATTTGCCGGTGAAGGATTCCTACGATATTCTGGCGGAGATGTACGGCGTCGGCGGAGCGGAGAAGGTGCAGCGCTTGGATCAATTCGCCGAGCTGCTGGATCTGCGCGAGTTCTGGTTGACCCCGGTCCGCAAGCTGTCGCTGGGTCAACGGATGCGGGCCGACATTGCGGCGGCGATGCTGCATGATCCGGACCTGTTGTTCCTCGACGAGCCGACGATCGGACTTGATGTGCATGCCAAGCGAAATATCCGGCAATTTTTGCAGAAGCTGAACCGGGATTTCGGCAAAACTATCTTGCTCACGACCCACGACATGGACGACATCGAGCAGCTTTGCAACCGCGTGATGGTCATCGATCAAGGCAGGCTGACCTACGACGGTACGATTCCGGCCCTGCGGGAACAGATCGGTTTGCCGACGGTGATTCGCGTCAAATTCCGCGGCCCCTTTCGGGTACCGGAGGAAGCGGAGACGGGGAGACTGCCGTTTCGGGTGACGGACACCGAGGAAGGCATGGTGGTCGTCGAAGCGAACCGGCATGAGATCGGAACGATGGAGATCATCCGGCTGCTGGGCGGTTGGGGCGACATCGATGACGTCGACATGGCCGAGCCGGCGTTCGAGGAGGTCATCCGCAGCTTTTCGGCTTCTTAATGAAAGGCGTGGTTGTATTTTGATGCCCATTAAGCTATTTTATAGGTAACTTATTAGACGAATCGGCGAACGAGGAGGGTTGGATGATGCGGCAGGTGGATATTTCGGAGATGATACGCCCGGTTAGCCGGAAGAGGCAGAAACAGATCATCCAGACTTCGGTTTCTTTAAAGCCTGCGCGTTCGGAGGCCGAAATGGAGCTGTTGATGCGGAGCGTGAGAAGTCGCTTTTTGAAGAGTCTTTCGGAAGGGCGTATCCAAATCGACAGCGAGAGAGAATGGACCTTGCGCTAAAAACCGGGGAGGGACGTCATTGTCTACCGTATGGGAAAGTGAAGGGTTTCGTGAAAAATTAATTGTGGCCAAACAACGCTTGCATGAGCTTGCTGTCGATCCTGAGCGTGCGAACTGGAAAGAATTTTATGCCATGGGGATCTTGACTCCGCTGCTCGATGAGGTCGGAGCTGATCCTGCCGTCATTGTGGGAGGACATGCGGTGGAATTGTACACTTCGGGCAGTTATAAAACGGCGGATATCGATTTGGTATTGATTCGTGACGATTTAGCGCGCCGGTTATTTGAGCTGCTGGGTTTTGAACGGGCATCTGATCGCAGGCATTATTATGCACAGGAATTGGATATGCCAATTGAGATCCCAAGCGCTACTCTGGCGGGATCAAAAGATAAAATCATCAAGCTGAGCACGCCCGAAGGATATTGCTATGTTATTGGGATCGAGGATTTGGTGCTGGACCGTCTAAAAGCCGCCATATACTGGAATGACAAGCGCAGCGAGGAGTGGGCCATCTTCTTGCTGGCGGCACAGCTAGAGAATCTGGATAAAGAATACCTCTTCTCGGCAGCCCAGCAAGAGGATCCGGAGTTAGCGGATAAACTGAAACAGATATGGGAACGGGCCAATACACCTTCCTAGTTAAAAAATCGGCTCCAAGCGGCATAAACCGCTTGGAGCCGATTTGCTTTGGGTCCGAAAATTACCGGATCACGATTTTGTGAACCACCGAGCTTACGGCGCCGTCGTCATCGGTCACCGTCAAGGTGACGGTATAACCACCGGCGGCAGAAAAACGGTGATTGACTTTGGGGCCGAGCTCCGTGCCGCCGTCGCTGAACGACCAGCTGTAGCGGACGATGCGGCCGTCGGTATCCGAGGAGGCCGAACCGTCAAAGTCGATCTGTTTATTCTTGGCTGCACGCTCGACGGCATCGATCACGGCAACCGGCAGGACGTTCGGGGTGTTTCCAGGATCCTCTCCAGGATCTTCCCCGGGATCCTCACCCGGTGCGCTGACGAACAAGCGGCCCGGTGCCTGGAAGTCGCCGCTGTTCCCAGCCGCGTCCCGAACCGTAACCACGATCAGGCCGCCTTCCAGGACAAGCGATGCGGGCGTCGTATACGTCCCCTCGTAATGCCCCGGCGTCGTTTCAGTAAGCGGAATTCCGTTGCCCGCACCGCCCGATAACGACAACGGCAACTCGATGCGGAACGAAGCCGTAAGACCCGGAACGCTGTCAAAGGATACCGACAGCGCTTCTCCTGCTGTCAGATGGACGTCCTCAGCCGGCGTCAGATGGGCGATCTCCGGCAGCTCGGTATCCACGTATACGGTCCGGGTGACCGTCGTTTCGTTTCCGGCCAGGTCCGACGCGGTGACGGTGATCCGATTTTCGCCGGCGTTAATCAGCAAGCGGTACGCAAATGCGCCGCCGCCTTCCAGCGGAACCTCTTGACCATTTACGGTCAGCTTGCTCAGGAACTCATCGAGCGCAGAGCCCGTCACGTTCAGCACTTCCGAATTGGTCCGGAAGCCATCCACCGGCGAAACGACATCCAGCTCCGGAGCGGCGGTGTCCAGCGTAATCGTGACCGGCAGCGAACGGTCGGTTGTTTTCCCGTTCACGATCACTTCGGCAGACAAGGCGTTGGCTCCGTCATGAAGCTCGATCGGCAGGCTGAACTGCCCATTTTCGACCGTGGTTTCGCCTGCCAGCTCG
Source organism: Paenibacillus timonensis (assembly GCF_022427145.1). GTDB lineage: Bacteria > Bacillota > Bacilli > Paenibacillales > Paenibacillaceae > Fontibacillus > Fontibacillus timonensis. The sequence continues at coordinate 24,025 of NZ_JAKSXN010000051.1, read as the reverse complement.
GTGCCGTTGTAGAGCTTAACGTCGGCGTCGTTGGCTGGCGAGGTTCCGGTCACGGTGAAGGTGGTTTGATTCGTGTAAGCCCCGTTCGTCGGAGACGTAATCACCGGCGCGTTCACCGGATAACGCACGGTGGCGCGAATCATGTAGTTGCCTTCTTCTTCGTCCGTCAAGCCCCACGTTCCGCTGATCCGATTCCAGCTGCGGTGGGCGTTCGGACCGGTTTCGTCGGTGGCTACTCCAGGAGCGCTCGTTCCGGCCAATGTTTGAATGTAGACGATATAGAAGTCCCCTTCGACGGTTACCGGTTCCGGCAGCTCGAGCACGGTCCATTGGTCGTTGCGCAGCGCCGTGCCGTCAAACGGACCGGCTAATGGCCGCCCCGGCGCCCCGTCCGGTCCCGATGCATCGTAAACGGCATATTGGAAGGCGGTTCCGCCCGGAACCGGCCATTCGGTGTTCCAGAACCGGATCGACGCGCCGGTGATTTGCGCCGCGCCGGCGTCCGGCGTCATGCGAACGGCCCAAGCGTTATTTGCGGCGTTGAAGGCCCAGGCATTCTCCGCCGTGCCGTCATCGTAGGCGATTTCGCCCGGCAAGCCGACGAATGGCTTGAGGGCCAATGAGCCGTCGGCCGTTCCGTTCGGCGGAACCGTAACGGTTAACGTATTCCCGTAATAATCGGCCGCTCGGACCGACAACGTATAGGTGCCTTCCAGCACCTCGAACGAGAAGCTTCCATCGGCTCCGGTCGATTGAGGCGCGATCGTCGCATCCTCTAGCACCATGACGGTAGCGCCTTGAATCGGCTCTCCGGTGCGTTCGTCGGTAATCGTCCCGCCAAGGGTTCCTTTCGGAATCGGCTGCAGGTTGAAGTTCACCTTGGCGTTCGTTTGATCGGCAACGGTGACATTTGCCGTTTGCGGATAATAGCCATAGGCCTCCGCTTTCAGCGTGTAATCCCCGGCGACGTGATTCAAGCTGTACCGTCCGGTGGCGGGATCGGTTTTCACCGAACGCCCGGTTTCCAGCACCGTTACGGTCGCACTCGCCGGCAGGCTGCTGATGCCGATGTCTCCGGCAGGCTTCGCTTGCTCCACGAGCTGTTCGTATTCGGCCTTGCTCGTACGGATCAGCTTATAGGCAGGTCCGGATTTTACCGCCTTGTCCGCTTTCGTACTTGCTTCGCCAAGCACGTTCTTCGTTACGAGAGATTCCGGCGTATTTGCGCTTAACACCTGAACGTTGTCGATGTACCAGCCGGCTTTCACGACGCTGTTGTCCGTCGTTAATCGGAACCGCACCTTGACTTGTTCTCCGGCGTAAGCATCGAGATTGTAGTATACCGGGCTCCACTGCTTGCCGTTTGTGCTATGCGAGAATTTGCCCAGCTCGTTCCACGTATTTCCGCCGTCGGAGCTGATCTCCACATAACCGTTATCGTAATTGGTTTCGATTTCGAACCACTGATCAAACAGCAGCGTGGCATGATCGACGGCGCCCAAATCGATCGTCGGGGAGACGAGGGAGGCGCTTGCTCCATTCTCATAGCTGTTGTCGAGGTCGGTCCCCCAAACGTTAGGCGCCGAGACCGCGCTGGCCGGTCCAGTCCCCGCAGGAATGCCGCGTTCCCATTCGTCCCGTGTTCCGCTGTGCGTCCATCCATTGTCGCTGCTGCCGTCGAAGTTGTCGCTGAATACCGTTGCCGGACGCACGACCGTTAGCTCCAGCTCGTTGGACTTGGCGCTTTCGTTGTCGCTGTAATCCGTCGCGGTGACTGCGTAATAATAGGTATGATCCGTTTCGGTTGCCGCATCGGTGAATACCGTCTGCGCGGTAGTTCCGATCGCTGCATAACCGGATCCCGACGTGGTCGAACGGTACACCGTATACAGCTTCACGTCCTCATCGGCGGACGGGGACCAGGACAATTCGGCGTTGCCGGCAAAATTGACGGAACCGCTCAGATCGGCAGGTGCCGCAGGCGCAGTGGCGTCAGGCGCTTGCAGGGACAGGTCGTCCAGGTACCAGCCGGCCTTCTGCACGGAGCCGTCGCTGCTCAGTCCGAACTGCAGGTAAATCTGTTGGCCGGCATATTCGCGCAGGTCCAGATATTGCGTTTTCCAGCCGCCGCTCGTGCCGGTGAATTCCGCCAGCGGAACGAAAGCGTAATCGGTGTCCAAGGAAGCGATGTACACCGTGCCGAAATCGCGGCTTGCCTCCAGGTCATACCAATGTTTAAAAGAAAGCAGCGCCCCTCGCGGGCTATCCGTCAAATCGATCGGCGGCGTCAGCAGATACGAATCGGCGCCGGAGGCGTAACTTCCGGTCAAATTGCTGGCGTACACCTTGTCGCCGGAATAAGCGCTGCCCGGTCCGCTAACCGGCGTTCCCCAGGCCCAGGTGTTCCCGGTACCGCCCGACTGGAACCCGGTGACCTCCGTCTCAAAATCCTGGAGATACCCCGGCTCGATGCCGGCCGACACCGTGACGGCATACGGCTTGCTGTCGAACCCGTTGTTGCCGAAGTCATTCACCCGAATGTAATATTCTAGTCCGGCCGTCCCGATCAGGAAGGCGGGGACGGTGGCTTCGTATTCACCGTCCTTTTCATTCCCGGAAACCCGTTTAGCCGGTAGGTATAAATAATGGCTGGTTCCTGCTTCCTTGGCGTAAAATTCGACCGACGTGACGGCGACATCGTCGCTGACGCGTGCGGAAAGCGTCACGTCGAAGCCTTCATATACTAAAGGTGGTGGCGTATGTTCCAAAGCCGGCTCGTCCAGGTCCTCTCCGGCGGTGACTACGCGCCCGGAAACGGTGCCTACCCCTTGCAGGACGGAGCCGACGGCATCCAACGCATTCACGATCCCGCTTCCGTACCCATTGTTGGGCGTCGTGGGATATTCGCTGTCCGTCCGAGGCGTAGCCGTGCTGGTCAGGATATCCTCCAGCTGGTCTACCGTGAGGGAGTGGTTCGCCTGCAGCAGCAGGGCGGCGATCGCCGTCGTATGCGGACCGGCCATCGAGGTGCCGTCCCAGCCCCCCTCATAGACTCCGCCGGGGACGGAGGAGCGGATGTTCACGCCCGGCGCGGAAACCTCCGGTTTAATTTTGTCGTAAGGCGAAGGGCCCCGCAAAGAGAAGTCGGCCAAATTCCCGTTGATATCGGTGGCGCCGGTGGCGAACGCCTCGGGATAGTTGGCCGGTGCGGCGACGGAACCGGGGCCGCCCGGGTTGAATTCATCAACGTTGCCTGCCGAAAACTCGGGGAAGATCTGCGCGCTTCTCCAAGCCTGCACGATCGGGCGGAACCATTCGTCGATGCCGGGTCCGCCGCCCCAGGAGTTGTTGACGACATCGGGAGCCAGCTCCGGATGGAGATTTCCTTCGGAATCCACCGGGGCCAGCAGCCACTGGCCGCCGTCCAGGATGATCGCGTCCGTGGTAGAGGGGTTAAAAATGCGAACCGCGATCCATTTGGCCCCCGGCGCGACTCCGATCTGGTTCGAGCCGTCCGGCTCCGAGCCGACCATCGTCCCCATGGTGTGCGTGCCGTGGCCGTGGCCATCCGTCGGGAGCGAAGCATGGCTATGCGGATCGTACCAGCTGAGCTCGGGATCGACGATATTGCCCGAGGCATCGAATCCGCGCCATTTGCTCCGCAAGGCCGGGTGGTTCAGCTCGACGCCGGTATCGAGGTTGGCGACGACGATGCCGGTCCCGTCGATGCCCATGTTCCAAACCTCGGGGGCATTGACTTGGGCGATGTTCCATTCGACGCTGCTAGGCGTGACCTTCGCCGGATCCTTGCTTGCGCCGTCCAGCGAAGACGCCTTTCCGTCAGCCGGTTTCGCGGAAGGCGTCTCTTCGACGGGCAGCGTTGCCGGTTCTTTATGGATTTCGACCTTTTGCAAGTGACGTTCTTCATTCGGGAGGATCTTCTCCACTTCAGGAAAAAGGGCGATTTGCTCCAGTACCTCTTTCGTACTTGTCACCGCCATGGCATTTACGATAAAGTAGCTTTTGTAGTCTTTCACGTTTCCGGATTGCTGGGCTTTCTGCAAGTAATCCTCCAGCGCGAATTGGGTGCGGGAGGCGGTCTCGCGCAACGCGCTGACGACGGAGGTTCGGGCGGAAAGCTTCGCGGCGGAAGGCGTTGCTTTCTCCAGCGTGGCTTTCTGGAGAGCCAGCTTGGCGACCGAGGCCGTATCGGTTTGTTCTTTGAGTTTGACTAGGTAGGTGACGAAGTCGTCCTGCTTAAACTGGGTCTGCAATTTGGCGTCGATTTTGGCTTCGGCCACGTGGGGCGCGGTCGACTTCAGGCTGCTTTTTCCCGAAACTCCGCTGCTGTCGGCAGAGGCTGCGGGAACGAGGGTCAACGCCAGAAGAATCGACATGCCAAGCGAGAAAGATTTGCGAAATCTCTTGAGACTTATCAACTTCTTCACTCCCTTTATGAGGTTTTAAAGTCCAGCATACATCCTTTGGCGGCCGCCCGGAGCAACGTTCGGCAAGGTCCGGACACGTTATGCCTGGAAACGGGTGGAGCAAGAGCAAGCGTCCCTTTGTTCATCACCTCCTTAATCGAAGTTATTGAAGCAAATGCGGGTATGCCATGGTGGATGAGAAGTTGAAATTGAAGTTGAAGTTGAAGCCGGATGGAGTGAGAGGCGTAACGGAAATCCAAGTCATCCTGATGTGAAGGAAAGTTGACGCGGAGTGCACCTTATTTTCAACAATTCATAAAATAAGGTAAAATCTGGAGTTGTTGGAGATAGTATATATCTGTAAAATTAAGGATACAAGTGGTTCTATATGAAAAATAACTATATTTTCACATAAAAATAGGAAAATATGACTAGAATAGATTGACGAAATACGTAATCTTATGTAAGTTATCTTGACATCTTACTAACTTCGTTTTACATTAATACAATTCATACAGGCGAATGAGGATGATGGGAGAGTCCGCATGGCGAACCGAAACGGCTAGCCAAGAGCGGCACCGAAGGAGCAAAGGGCCGGTCCTGCAACCCGGCAGCCGAATCTCTCAGGTACAAGGACCATGATCGGACGCCACTCTGGAGAGAGCGATCAGCCACCCAAGAGGTACATGGATCCCGGATCAACGGTTCACCGGGAACATTAAACTTTCAGGTAACGGGGACAGAGCAAAAGGGCAGCGGCCTTTTTGTCCTGTCTCTTTTTCGTGATCGGCTGATGAGACATCCTTATTGTAAACAAGGGAGAGATTAATCCATGCGATTCAAAAACGTGTTCTCCATTATCGGTCCCGCGATGATCGGGCCTTCCAGCTCGCATACGGCCGGGGCGGTGCGGATCGGACGGTTTGCCCGTCAACTGCTTGGGAGTGCGCCGGCGGAAGCGGCGATTTGCTTCTACGGCTCTTTTGCCGAAACGTATAGCGGACACGGTACCGATTTGGCCGTGGTTGGCGGCATCCTCGATTACCGCACGGACGACGAGCGAATCCGCCATTCGCTGCAAGACGCCGAGGAGCAGGGGATCAAGATCGGATTTTCTACGGGAGTCCTGCCTGGAGCACACCCAAATACGGTAAAAATAAAACTAACCGGCCAAGACGGCCGGCATACGGAGGTGACGGGTGCTTCCATCGGCGGAGGGACGATCGTCATTCGCAGCATCGACGGGTTTGAGGTGAAGAGCTCGGGCGAGCTGCCGACCCTAGTCATATCCCATGCCGACCGGCAAGGGGTATTGGCCGGGATTACCGCCTTGTTCAGCCGGGAGAACGTCAACATCGGCTACATCATCACCGACCGGAAAGGGCGGACCGCTGAGGCGTTGACCGTCGTGGAAGCCGACTCGCCCATCCCGCCGGAATTATGGGAGGCGATCGGCTCGCTGGAGCATGTCAGCCGGGTAGTTTATATCGATCTGACGAGATAAGAAAGGAGCAGGCAGGATGCGATTTAAAAATTTGCGGGAGCTGGTCGAATTATGTGAGCGGGAATCCCAGACGATTTCCGGCATCATGATTCAGGATCAGGCGGCGGAGAGCGGGCAATCGGAGTCCGAGATCTTGAACGCCATGGGCGAATACTACCAAATCATGAAAACGGCGGTACGCAAGGGGCTGACGGAGGACATCGTCTCCACGAGCGGACTGACGGGCGGCGACGCCAAGCGGGTGGAGACTTACCGCGTCGGCGGAGAGGCGTCCGTCGGCGACATCGCTTGCCAGGCCATGGCTTACGCGCTGGCGGTGTCGGAGGTCAACGCCTCGATGGGGCGGATCGTGGCCACGCCGACAGCGGGTTCCTGCGGCATCATCCCGGGCGTGTTCGTCAGCGCCCAAGAGCGTTTCGGATGGGAAGATGAGCACCTCGTGCGCGGGTTGTTTTGCGCCGGGGCCATCGGCTACGTGATCGCCAACAATTCGTTTATTTCCGGCGCGGAAGGCGGCTGCCAGGCGGAAATCGGATCGGCGATCGGGATGGCGGCCGGAGCGATGGTCGAGCTGCGCGGCGGGACGCCGGAGCAGGCGGTGCACGCCGTCGGCCTCGCGCTGAAGAACACGTTGGGCTTGATCTGCGATCCCGTCGGCGGCCTGGTGGAGATTCCCTGCATCGTTCGCAACGGCTTCGGTGCCGTTAACGCGCTGGCCGCCGCCGATATGGCGCTGGCCGGCGTGCGCAGCGCGATCCCGTCGGACGAAGTCATCGACGTGATGCTGGAGGTCGGTTCGGCGATGCCCAGCCGTCACCGCGAAACCGCGCAAGGCGGACTGGCGCAAACGCCGACCGGCCGCAAGATCATGAAAGAGCTGCGCAGCCGAAAAAAGTAACCAATCTATCATCCCCTTTCCTTGCCGATTGTGTATAATAGGGCCAGTTTAATGGAATTGGGAAGGCAGGTTGGCAATCGGTCATGACGAACATTCTGATCGTTGAAGATGATGCAGGCTTAAACAAAGGCATCGCGTTGACGTTGGCCCGGGACGGAATTGCCGTGGAGCAAGCGTATGATCTGGCCGGAGCGGAGGAGCGGCTGGCGGCGGGCGGGATCGATCTGGTGCTGCTTGACGTCAGGCTGCCGGACGGGAGCGGTCTGGATTTCTGCGCCAAACTCCGGGAGGCTTCGCGGGTGCCGGTCATCTTCCTGACGGCGAACGATATGGAGTCCGACATCGTGATGGGCTTCGAGCTGGGCGGGGATGACTATATCACGAAGCCGTTCAGCCTGATGGTGCTCCGATCCCGGGTGATGGCCGTGCTCCGGCGCTGCGATCCGAGCCGCGAGGATAAAGTGAATATCGGCTCTCTGGTGTTCGATTTCGGCAAAATGGACTACCGCAAGGAGGGCGCAGCCATCCCGCTCAGCGTGACGGAACAAAAACTGCTGAAAGCGCTGGTAAGCCACCGCGGACAAATTCTGACCCGGGAGCAGCTGATCTATCTCGTATGGGGGCATGATGCCGAATTTGTGGATGAAAACGCGCTGACCGTTACGGTCAAACGATTGCGGGCCAAAATCGAAGAGGATCCCTCTGCCCCCCAATATATCAAGACCGTCTACGGGCTGGGATACCTGTGGGCCGACACGGGGGTGCAGGCATGACAAACGGCGGGGAATCCGGCGGGGAGAACGGGCTTGCCTTCGATTGGCTTTACCTAGTTTACGGGGCGCTGTTTGTCCTGTTGGTGCTGGGTTATCCGCTGGCCGCCTGGGTTTGGTCCGGGGAAGTCTTTACCCCCCCGCTTTGGCTGCCTGCAAGTTTCGCCGGGGCGCTTCTCTTATTGGCCGGTTCTTTCGTTCGGACGCTGCGGGCGAGGTCGGCTGCCGCCATCCAGGCAGCCTATGAAATCGTGGATACGGCGATCGCCGGCCGGCCGCGCCTGACTGGCTATGAAGAGACGGAACTTTCCGCACTGGAGAACAAGGTGATTCGATATGTCGAGCTGGCCCGGTCGCGCGAAGGGCAAGTCGAAGCGGAGCGAAGCCATCTTCAGACGCTTCTCTCCGATATTTCCCACCAAACGAAAACGCCGCTGTCGAGCATCATGCTATACGGCGAGCTGCTGGAGGAAACCCCGGATCTAGGCGAGGAGGCCCGCCAGTATGCGGCTCAAGTAAAGACGCAAGCGGCCAAACTCGATTGGTTGATCGGGTCCTTGGTCAAAATGTCCCGGCTCGAGACGGGGATGATCACCTTGCAAACGGCCGTATCGCCGCTGATCCCGACGATCACGCAAGCCGTATCGCAGGTTTTCGCAGCCGCGGAGCGCAAAGGCGTTGGAATCGCCATCGACTGCGACCCGGAGTTTTCGGTGCGGCATGATCCCAAATGGACCGGCGAGGCCTTATTTAACCTGCTGGAAAATGCGGTCAAATACAGCGCCGCCGGGAGCGGCATCCAGGTTTCGGCCGTGGCGGGGGAAATGTTCGTCCGCATCGATGTCGCCGATCAGGGCATGGGCATCGCGGAGCAGGAATGGAACGATATATTCAAACGCTTTTACCGCAGCAAGCAAGCGGCCAAGCATGAAGGCGTCGGAATCGGCCTGTATCTGGCCCGGGAGATTATTGCGGCTCAAGGCGGGTACATCAAAGTGTCGTCCAGACTTGGTGAAGGGACGGTATTCTCTGTGTTCTTGCCTGGCATGTAAAAGATGGATTATGTCGATCCTGTTATTTTTCGGACATCCGATCGTTAGAATGATCTGCTACATTAAATCCTGTACGAACGCGTACAGGATTTTTTTTGGGAGGTAGAAACCGGCATGCCGATTTTGCAAGTGGAAGAGTTAAAGAAAACCTATGGCCAAGGGTCTAACGCCGTCAAGGCGCTGAACGGGATCACGCTAAGCGTGGATAAAGGCGAGTTTGTCGCGATCGTGGGCACAAGCGGCAGCGGAAAAAGCACGCTGCTCCACATGCTGGGCGGATTGGACCGCCCCACCGAAGGCAAAGTGTACGTGGATGGAAACGAGATTTATGCCATGAATGACGAGAAGATGACGATTTTCCGGCGACGGTCGGTCGGGTTTGTGTTCCAAAGCTACAATCTGATCCCCATCCTGAATGTGTACGAAAATATCGTGTTACCGATCGAGCTGGACGGTGCCCGCGTGGATCGGGAGCATGTGGAACAGGTGATCGGCGCACTGGGGCTGTCCGATAAGGTGCACCATTTACCTGCGAATCTGTCCGGCGGGCAGCAGCAGCGGGTGGCGATTGCCCGGGCGCTGGCCACGAAGCCATCCATCGTATTGGCGGATGAACCGACCGGCAACCTGGATAGCAGGACAAGCCAGGAAGTGATGGTCCTGCTGAAGCAGATGAGCGAACGATTCCACCAGACGATCGTGATGATTACGCACAATGAAGAAATCGCGCTTTCTGCGGATCGCATCGTGCGGATCGAGGACGGCCAAATCGTCAGCCGTTCCGGTCGAGCCGGAAGAGGGGCGGGTGCGCCAAATGGCAGCGAGTAAACGAATCGGAGTTGCAACGATCGTTCACCGCAGCTTGAAGGCGAACCTGCCGCGCAACGCGATGATCGTCAGCGCTATCGTGCTAACGACGCTGCTGCTTACTTCGGTATTTACGATGGCGTTCAGCATCAACGAATCGATGCAGTTAACCAAGATGAAGACGGCCGGCGGGGATTATCACGGCAGCTTCAAATACCTCACCCCCGCCGAGGCGGAGAAGCTCCGGCAGCATCCGTTGATCAAGGAATACGGCCAATCCGTATTGGTCGGCCGAGCAACCAGCGACGTCTTTCGCGGCACGGCGCTGGAAGTCGATCAAATCGACGAGAAAGAGGCCAAACACAGCTTCATCCGATTCGAGGAAGGCAGTTTGCCAACCGAGGGGAAAGGGATCGCGACGAGTACCTGGGTGCTTGATTTGCTGGGTGTCCCCCATGAGCTGGGGGCCAAGGTGAAGCTGGATCTGGATATCGACGGAAAAGCGGTAACGGAGGAGTTTGTGTTGGCGGGGTATTTTCCGGCGGACCGAAACTTGTCGATGGCGGGGATGGCGTTCGTATCGGAAGCTTTCGTCCAGCAGCACCTATCCCGGCTGGATCCGGAGCAGGCTCGGAAAACGGGCAGTTACGTGAATACGATTCGGCTGGATGTCATGTTTGACCATTCCTTGGGGATTGAGAAGAAGCTGCAAAAGGTGCTGTCGGATACCGGAATAGATGCTCCATACGGGGTGAATTGGGCCTATAGCAGCGTCGGCCTGGAGGAAGATCCGACGAGCGTGGCGGCTTTCCTCGTTCTAATCCTCATCATCATGGTCAGCGGTTATTTGCTGATCTACAACATTTTTCATATTTCTGTCGTGCGGGACATTAAGTTTTACGGTCTCTTGAAAACCATCGGCACCACTCCGCGTCAGCTCAAACGTGTCGTTTCCAAGCAAGCGAACTTTCTCTATCTGGTGGGCCTTCCCATTGGATTGGCTCTAGGATACGGAACAGGGGTGTGGCTGATGCCGCTGATCGGCGGGTTCTCCAGCGAAGCAACGGAGGAGACGGTGAGCTCCGGCAACCCTTTGATTTTTATCGCGGCGGCCCTCTTTGCCTATCTGACCGTACGGATCGCTGCCAGCAAACCGGGGCGCACGGCGTCGCGAATTTCCCCGGTCGAAGCCGTGAAATATTCGGGTCTCGCCGGGAACGAGGGGCGGGGCCTGGGCCGAAAGGTAAAACGTTCGTCGCAGGGGGCCAAGCTCACGCGTATGGCTTTCGCAAATCTGTTTCGATCCAAAAAGAAGCTGCTGCTTATGCTGGCCTCCTTGTCGTTAAGCCTGATTTTGTTCAGCGTGATTCATACGGTCATTTCTTCGTTTAGCGTCAATAAATATTTAAACAGCTTTATTACGGGGGATTTCGTGATCAAGGAGGAAGTCGGCGGACGAGGGGATGTCCCGGCTCCCGATAAAGCCGCCTTGACGGAAGAGTTCGCACGGAAGTTAAGTCAAATCGATGGCGTAAGGAGCGCGGACAAAGTGTACTACCGTATGGCCTCACTGCCGTTGAACGAGAAGATCCAACGTATCATTGAACCTCTGTCGAAGACGGAATCTCCCGAGGAGTCCCCGATGGCCTGGATTCTAAAAAATAAGGCTGTCGATTTGCAGCTCCATGGCCTGGATCCCGGGTGGTACGGGGTGATCGAACCTAAGGATATCGTCGCCGGGACGTTTGACCGGAACAAATTCGCCTCCGGCGATTATGTGCTGGTGTCGGAAGCGTTGCTGGGCTCCGATCATTATGCCCGTTATTATCAGCCGGGCGACCGGATCCAGTTCGACGGAATCCACAAGAGTTACGAGGTGATGGCGGTATTCAGTTCGGATGCGCTGTATGCGGCGGGGACCCAATACTACACCGTTGGAGGCTTTAAGGTGTTTTGGCCGGCGGACGAGTTCGTGAAGTCAGTGAAGGATCCGATCCTGTTGTCCGTGACCCTCCACGTCGATCCGGCCAAACTCGGTGAAGCGGAATCGGCGGTGAAATCCTTCACGGCGTCTAGTCCCAGCTTAATTGTGAAGTCGCGGGAGGACTACAAGGAAGAGATGCAAGGTTTTATCCGCGTCTTCCAAACGATCGGCTACGGCCTGAGCTTGGTGATTGGCTTGATTGGAATCCTGAATTATGTCAATACGGTGATTACGGGCATGTGGTCAAGAAGGGGCGAATTCGCCATTTTAGAGAGCGTTGGCATGACCCGGAAACAGCTCAAATCGATGCTCGTGCTGGAAGGCCTTTATAGCGTATTGCTGACCGGCCTAATCGTGAGCACGGTGGGCATGGGATTAACGTATGGGGTTGCCAAGGGAATCGCTAACGGGATGGCGTTTACGGATTTCCGAATGAGTCCGTTGCCGATGGCCGGTATGTTAGCGCTGCTCCTTGGGATGGCTATGATCGTGACCTTGTCCTCTTACCGCAGGATGTCTCAAGCCACGATTGTGGAGAGATTACGGGAAGCCGAGTAAGTCCGGGATGTCCTTGAACAACAGCAATACCCCTGGGGTGGCTGCGGAAAGCATTTGTTCCGTTTAGCCCCAGGGGTTTTCGTTATATTCAACCGGGTTACGCTTCAAAAGAGGTGCCTTGCTGCGATCTTCCTTTTATGGCCATGCTGCGTAAATAAACAAATGACGAGCCGAGGGCGAGCAACGCCATCACCATGAGTCCCCAGAAAATGTTGGAGTAGGCGGCGGACAGCGACAGTCCGTGCTGCCATTCCATGGCGCTGGAGGCCATGGCTACGCTGAAGGCGCCGCTGAAGAACTGCAGCAATTGGTAGAGCCCCATCCCCGAGCCAACCTGCGATGCCGGCAGAATCCGGGAAATTTCGTTGGATACGCTGCTGGAAAGCATCGTGAACCCTAAGCTGATTAGCATATAGATGAACAGGATGGCCAGCCAAGATTGCCCGCTGAACAGGGCGAACAGAAGCATGGAGCTGAGCACGAGCAGCGGAACATACCGCAGGATCGCGCCGTTGCCGTGGCGATCGATGACGGAGCCGACCCTGCGGGAGGCGACCATCGCCAGCATTGAGCCCGGGAAGATGATCAGCCCGGCATGGCTGGCGGTTAACCCAAAGCGATGAACCAAAATTTGCGGCAGCAAAAATAAGGTGGCGAAGCTGCACAAATACGCTGCGATGCCGACGATCGACAAGGCGAGGTACGACCCGTTGCTAAACAACGCGGGCGAGACGAACGGGTCGGAGGCGGTGCGGATACGCCAGACGAACAGAGCCAGCGCTGCGGCACCAAACGCCAGCGCCGTCCAGGAATGCTCCGTCAGAAACAACAGCAAACCGGTCGTGCCGACGGCCACGAAAATCGCGCCCGGGGTATCGAACGCGCCGCGAACCGGTTGTTCCCGCGGGATATGGCGCAGAAACAGCGGCACCAGCAGCAGTGTAAACGCCGTGATGATGAACAGGTATCTCCATCCGAAATATTCTACGATCGCGCCGCCGGCCACGGGGCCAAGTCCGAGACCCAGCGATACGGCCGACATGATCAAGGCCATCGCTTTGCCGCGCCGCTCGATGGGTACGTAGCGGGATAAGGTCACCAGCGACAGCGAGACGACCGCTCCTGCGCCGGATGCCTGAATCACGCGAACGGCAAGCAGCATCCAGAAGCTGGGGCTGAACAATCCGGCGACGGCGGCGATCCCCAGCGTCGTAAGTCCGATCGCCAGCAAGCGCCGGATCGGCAGGAAATCGGAAAGACGGCTGAACGTGATCGACGAGATGGCAAACATGATCGAATAACCCGTGACGATCAGGGAAGTGACGGCGGCCGACAAATGGAAGGCTTCGGTGACGTCCGGCAGCGCCAAGTTAAACATGGCCGTGTTCATGATGACCAACACGACGGCAATCGCGAGCAACGCCGTTAACAGACCTTCGTTGTTTATGGAAGGTGAGGAAGCCGGCATTGCGGTATTTTCAAATTCGGTGGAGATATTTTGCATGGTCTCTTTTCACCCACTCTTTCTTTGTTCTAATGTTCGAATATTATCGAACGATTGAAATATAGCATGACATCGCTTATGATGTAAATAGGGAATCATGAAACCATCACGATTTTTGAAATAAAGGAGTTTTCCTGATGAAGGTCCTATATCATCCCGACCGGCATGACATTCAGTTGTCTTCCGTGTTGTACGCTTTAAGCGACCCGATCCGGCTCAGCGTAGTGGCTGAAATGCGCCGCAGCGGCGAACGACCTTGCAATTATTTCGAGGTGCCGATCGCCAAATCGACGTTGTCCCATCATATCCGGACGCTGCGGGAGGCCGGCGTCGTGTCTACCCGCATCCAAGGCACGCAGCGGTTTATGTCGGTACGGGAGGAAGATTTGGAATCCCGCTTTCCCGGCTTGCTGGATTCGATCCTTCTGGCGTACGAGAAATCCGACCCGAAGGATGAAAGCACCATTTCGGAGTAACAAGAACGTCTCATTCGACCAGGCCCAGGGCACTGCCCCCGGGCTTTTTCTGGTTCGTTTAGCGCAGGCGAATCCGCGCCGGTTATGCCGGAATTCCGGCTGTCGTTCGGCCTATTCACATCCGTTCCGAATTATGGTTTTCTGAGTAGTGGCGGCGTATTTACGCGGCTGTACATAACGCAACATGTGTAAAGACTTTGGGAGGCTAACGTCATGATCAGAATCAATTGGAAGCGCATCTTCAAACGGAGATTGCGTCAAGCGGCAGCGTTTTGCTTGCTGACCGGCTTTATCGGCTTGGCTGGAGGGTACGGGACGGCGAAAGATCTTATCGGTCCGTCCATTGCCGGGGCTGCGGCGGCCGTATCCGGCAATACCGGTGTTTTTAAAGATATTCGCGGACATTGGGCGCTGGAGGAAATCGAGTCCATGGTCGCACAGGGGATCCTAAACGGGTACCCGGACGGGACATTTCGGCCTAACGAGCCGGTACAGGTGGACCAGTTCATCAAGATGCTGATCTTGTCCTATAGCGAGCAACATCCGAACTTGGAGCGCACTTGGCGGGCCTCTTTTCTCGAATCGCTGAGCGAAGAGAACCGGACGATCTTGAAACAGGATTACCGTTATTTCGACTTCAAACCGGCCATGACGGGCTATTGGGCCAAGCCCTATATCGATGTGGCGAGCGATCTGAATTTTTTGAACAAAAGCCGTTACAGCGATTTTCAAACGGGAATGACCCGGGAAAATGTGGCGGAGGTGCTCTATTACACGCTGCAAGAAACCGAGTTTCTGGAGGATGAGCAGTTTAGCCGCACGGTGGCTGCGTCCTATGGGGATTTGACCAGTGCAAGCGACCGGCAGCAGAAGTTCATCGCCGAATCGTTGATCAAGGGGATCATGCAGGGGTACCCGGACGGAAATTTCGGCGTCGGACGGACCGTTTCGCGGGCCGAGGCCCTCGTGATTCTGAACCGCCTGACCGACAAAACCAAGCGGATCCCGATTCAACCGGAGGAAGGGAAGCTGCAGCGGCTTGTGCCGACCGCCAGCGGGGGACAACGAATCGTCGCTTTTCCCGACAAACGGATGTGGGATGCCTATGATACGTTGCGGAAGGCCGGCCAGTTGCGCGGCACCAATTACGATTTGTTCGACACTACGCTGCGCCTGTACAAGGACGAAAAGGAGAAAACGGCGGTGCAGCAGGCCACGGCCGCAGGTGGTGCCGGTTCATCCGGCGGAACGGCGGCGGAGGAAGCGGCGATCTGGCTCGATCCGACGTACAACACGTACGGAATTACGGTCCGGCTTCGGGAAGGAACGCTGGCCCGGAATTCGGAATCGATCGAGCTGTTTGCCAATCAACTGTTCACCTACGACGCCATCGCGTTCCGCCGCTGGTTCGACGCGATTTGCGCCGAGGTCGAAGCCGGTCGGCCGCTAGCCGACAAACAGGCGACCCTCGGGGATTTTTCCGTGAGCGTACTGGTTGATAATAACGCCAAAACGGTCGTGTTCTCGATTGCGGCCAAATCGCAATAAATTTTCATCCATTTTGCAAAAAAAGGTCTGGCTTAAGGGAGGTTTCTGGATTCTCCTTGCCGGGCCTTTTTGCGGTTCGCTTTTCCAATGGGCGAAAGGTAGAATGGGAGTGATGCCCGATTCGGGCTAAGCTGCGATAACGGATTCAAGGGGGAAACCAGCCAATGTTAACGATCGATCTATCGGGGAAAACCGCGCTCATTACCGGGGCGACCGGCCAGTTGGGACGGGTGATGACACGCACGCTGTCGGCTTGCGGCGCAAAGGTGGCCATTCACTACATGCATAATGAAGCCAAAGCGCAGGAATTGCTGCGGGAGATTACCGCGGCCGGCGGAACGGCCATGACCGTGCAGGGCGATATTACGCGGGAAGCGGACATTGTGGCGATGCAAGCGAAGGTGGCGGCGGAGCTCGGCGATCCGGACATCGTGGTTGCGAATGCGATCGTGCAGTATAACTGGACCTCCGTGCTTGAACAACCGGCGGAGGATTACGTGAGCCAATTCGAATCCTGCGTGCTGCAGAGCGTGTTTTTGGCCAAGGCATTTATTCCGGCCATGATCGGCAAGGGAAAAGGGCGGTTCATCGGGATCAATACCGAATGCGCCATGCAGAACTTCCCCAACCAGTCGGCTTATACGGCGGGAAAAAGAGGGATGGACGGCGTCTATCGCGTCTTAGCTAAAGAAGTGGGGGAGCACGGGATCACCGTCAACCAGGTGGCGCCCGGCTGGACGATCAGCGAACAGGATCGCGGGCTTGTGGATCGCAACGATGCGGCTTATATCGCCGGAGTTCCGTTGAAACGCCGGGGCGAAGATCAGGATATCGCCAATGCGGTTGCGTTCCTGGCTTCGGAGTTGGCCGGATTTATTACGGGGACTTACCTCCCGGTCAGCGGCGGCAATGTGATGCCGGCGATTTAGGCGCGGGAGCCGGCTAGGCCGGGCAAGAAAGGAGCTAGCGCGGATGGAGCAAACGGAAGACCATCGATCGTTGATCTTGAGCCAATTGCGGCAAGTGGAGAAAACGGAACGGGTGCGCGTTCTTTACGCTTGCGAAGCGGGCAGCCGGGCCTGGGCTTACGCGTCCGCCGCCAGCGATTACGACGTGAGGTTCCTTTACGTGCGGCCGGTGGAGTGGTATTTGTCGATCAGGGACAAAAGAGACGTCATCGAGCGCCCGATCGGCATCGGCACGGGGGGTTCCCACCCTGGAGAGGAGGGTTCCGTGCTGGCTCAGCCGGGGAACGCCGGCGGCCTTGACCTGGCCGGTTGGGATCTGCGCAAGGCGTTGTCGCTGCTCGGCAAAGGCAATCCGGCCTTATTCGAGTGGCTGGCCTCGCCGATCGTCTACGCCGAAGCCTTTCGGCTTCCGGAACGGCTGCAGGCCCTGACGCCGCTCGCCTTCTCCGCGAAGGCGGCGATCCACCATTATTTGCATATGGCGAAGCGCAACCTGCGGACGGAGCTGAGAGGCGAGAAGGCCGCGCCTAAGGCCTACTTCTACGTCCTCCGGCCGCTGCTGGCCTGCGCTTGGATCGAGAGCCGCGGAACGCCGCCGCCGATGGACATCGAGAAGCTCGTCGAGGCGGCATTGCCGGACGTAAGCGGCGGCGGGCTCCAGGAGGAGGTCGGACTGCTGCTGGCGCGTAAGAAAAGCGGGGCCAAACCCGAACCGGAGCCCCGCCTTCCCCGGTTGGACGAATACTTGGCCGACCGCTTGGCATATTTTGAGCGGCTTGCTCCGGCGCTGGAATCCCGAAACCGGAGCGAGGATACGCTGCATGACAGGCTGGATGAATTGTTTCGCTCCGTCCTGCGGGAGGTTTGGAACATCAGATTAGGGTAAAAAACAACCACCGAAGTCGATGGTGGTTTTTTGCGTTTTTGATTATCTCTTATAATAATGAACATAATTTAGTGACACAGCGTAATTAATAGTCTATAATCAACTGGTGAAAGATCGATGAAACAGATCTTTAAAATAAGTAGTACAGAAGAAGCCCGAAAGGGGGGGCGCTTATCATCGCTTTGGAGCATGTCAGTAAATCGTACAGCGTGCAAAACGGGCAATTCGAGGCGGTACGCGACGTATCCTTGCGGATTCCCCAAGGCACGATCCACGGCGTCATCGGCCCCAGCGGGGCAGGGAAATCGACGCTACTGCGCATGATGAACGCTCTGGAGCTGCCGGATCAAGGGAAAGTAACGGTCCTGGGCCAGGAGCTTACCGCGCTCCCTGAGGCGGCGCGGCGTGAAGTACGCCGGTCGATCGGGATGATTTTTCAGCAATTTCACCTGCTGAATAACCGGACGGTTAGCGGCAACGTCTCCGTTCCGCTGGAGCTTGCGGGCTTGCCGAAGCGGGAGCGCGCCGACCGTGTGCGGGAATGCCTGCGTTTCGTCGGCCTGGAGGACAAAGCCGGCCAATACCCGGCTTCCCTCAGCGGAGGGCAGAAGCAGCGGGTGGCCATCGCACGGGCGTTGGCGAGCCGGCCGGAGCTCCTGCTCTGCGATGAGCCGACCTCTTCGTTGGATCCGAAGACGACCGCGGAGATTCTCGAGGTGCTGCTGCATATCCATCGGACGCTGGGGGTGACCATCGTGATCGTCACGCATGAGATGGACGTGGTGCGCAGCATTTGCCAAGGGGTTTCGG
The DNA here is from genome assembly GCF_022427145.1 of Paenibacillus timonensis. GTDB lineage: Bacteria > Bacillota > Bacilli > Paenibacillales > Paenibacillaceae > Fontibacillus > Fontibacillus timonensis. Next base: position 5,833 of record NZ_JAKSXN010000051.1, on the reverse strand, counting down.
TCATGGAGGACGGCCGGCTAACCGATGCGTTTACGCTCGAACGAAACGAAGCGGAGGATGGAACGGCCGGCATGGCGGGTTACCGCGCATCGTACCGGGAACAGCTGCTTGGCGGGACGGAGGTGTAAGGGTGTTGGATATAGCCTTGATGTGGGACGGCTTCGTCCAGTTTCGCAGCCAAATCGGCGAAGCGGTCGGCGAGACCTTCGTCATGGTCGGGATCGCGCTGCTGGCAGCCGTCCTGCTTGGTTTGCCGGCGGGGACGGCCTTGTATCTGACCGGCAAAGGCCAGCTTTATGAACACCGGCTCGGGTACGGATTGTTAAACGGGGCAGTGAACGTCGTTCGCTCCTTTCCGTTCCTGCTGCTGGTGGTGTTTATGATTCCGCTCACCCGCCTCATCGTCGGCACGGCGATCGGGACGCTGGCGGCCTCCATCCCGCTGGCGGTCGTTGCGATCGCCATTTATGCGCGATTCGTCGAGCAATCGCTGCTGGAGGTGCCCCGGGGAGTGATCGAATCGGCGCGGTCCATGGGCGCGTCAAGACTTCAGATCATCACGAAATTTTTGTACGTGGAAGCCCGTTCCGGTCTAGTGCTGGGGCTGACTTCCTCAACCATCAGCTTCATTTCCTACTCGACGGTCATGGGCGTGGTCGGCGGCGGCGGGGTTGGCGATTTCGCCATCCGCTACGGCTATCAGCGCTTCGAAACCGAGCTGATGGCCGTTGTGATCCTGCTGATGATCGTTTTAGTGCAAGGAATCCAATTTATAGGGAATGCGTTGTCCCGCTGGCTGGATAAACGCTAATATCGGAGGGAGAAACCATGTTTAAGACAGGAAAATGGATGATGACGCTTGCGCTGCTGATGCTGGTGCTAAGCGCATGCGGCAACAATGGCAATGCTTCGAACGCTTCGAATGGCGGTAATGCAGAGACGGGCGTGGCGACGCCGGCTACGGCCGAGTCCGAGGCGACGGAGACAACCACGCTGAAGGTCGCTTCCTTGATTCCGCCGATGACGGACATCCTGGAGTTGATCAAACCGCAATTGAAAGAGGAAGGCATCAACCTGGAAGTCGTCGTTTTGTCCGACAATGTACAACCAAACGACGCGCTGGCGAACAAGGAAGTGGACGCGAATTTCTTCCAGCACGTGCCTTACATGGAGCAGTACAACGAGAGCAAAAATACCGAGCTGGTTCCGGTTCAACCGGTATACCACGCGATTTATGGCGCTTACTCCAAACGCTATAAATCGATGGAGGAATTGCCGGACGGGGCGACGATCGCGATCGCAAACGACCCCTCCAACATCGGCCGCTCGCTTGTCATGCTGGATAAAGCCGGCGTGATCAAGCTGAAGGAAGGGGTGGGTATCGAAGCCACCCAGGCGGACATCGTGGAAAACAGCCATAACTATAAATTCGAAGAAGTAGACCTGCTCATGCTGGCCCGGATGCTGGACGACGCCGATTTGGTGCTGATGACCCCGGCTTATGCCAGCCCGCTGGGACTAACGCCGAAGAAGGACGCTTTGTTGACGGAAACCGTCGATTCGGCTTTCGCGATTACCCTGGTCGCCCGTCAAGACAACCGGGATTCGGAAGCGATCCAGAAGCTGGCCAAGGCAATTTCCAGCCCGGAAGTGAAGCAGTTCCTTAAAGACAATTACGACGAGATTGCCCTTCCGGCATTCTAATGCAACTCTAGCTAGCGGAATAGGCCAAACTTGCTCCTTCATAGGATGTAGATAGCATGATCCATATGGAGGAGGGGAGTAGATGCAGATTCATGTCGTCCAGCAAGGCCAAACGACGTATAGCATCGCGGAAGCCTATGGCGTACCTTATGAAGATATCGTTGAGGCAAACGAGTTGCCGAACCCCGAGGGGCTTGTGGTCGGACAAACCTTGGTTATCCCGATCGTCGGCAGCTATTACTGGGTTCAACCCGGGGACAGCTTATGGTCGATCGCCCGGCGTTTTGGTTTAAGTTATCAGGAGCTGGCCCGCGTTAACGCCATTTCCGCAGACCAAACCCTGTCGGTCGGATTTCGGCTGTACATCCCGCCGCGGCCGCGAAGAAACGCCGAATTCAACGCTTATGTCGAGCCGCGCGGCGGAACGGTTGCGCCGGCGCTGGAGGAAAGCGCGCGTGAAGCGGCGCCGCACCTGACGTACCTTGCCCCGTTCAGCTTTCAAGCGCAGCGGGACGGTTCGCTGCGGGAGCCCCCGCTGAACCGATTTCCGGAAATTGCCCGGGCGAACCGGGTCGTGCTGATGATGGTGATCACGAACCAGGAGAACGATCAGTTCAGCGATGAGCTTGGCCGGATTCTGCTGAACGATATCCCGGTGCAGGACCGTTTTCTGGACAACATCGTTACGACGGCGAGCAATTACGGCTTTCGGGACATCCATTTCGATTTCGAGTTCTTGCGGCCGGCCGACCGGGAAGCTTACAACGCCTTCCTGCGTAAAGCCAAGGCGCGTTTTGCGCAGCAGGGCTGGCTGATGTCTACCGCCCTGGCGCCCAAGACGAGTGCCGGCCAGCAAGGCTTGTGGTACGAAGCGCATGATTACCGGGCGCACGGGGAAATCGCCGACTTCGTCGTGATCATGACCTACGAATGGGGCTATAGCGGCGGTCCGGCCCAGGCGGTGTCGCCGATCGGTCCGGTCAGACGGGTGATCGAATATGCGCTGACCGAGATGCCGGGCTCGAAAATCATGATGGGCCAAAACCTGTACGGCTACGACTGGACGCTGCCGTTCGTGCAGGGAAGCGTCGCCCGGGCGGTCAGTCCGCAGCAGGCGATCCAAATCGCCGCGCGGCATGGCGTCGCCATCCGGTACAGCGAGCGCGACCAAGCTCCGTTTTTTCATTATTGGGATGGCGAGGGACGGGAACACGAAGTATGGTTTGAGGACGCCCGCTCGATCCAAGCCAAGTTTAACCTGGTCAAGGAGCTGGGGCTGCGCGGGATGAGCTACTGGAAGCTAGGGTTGAGTTTCCCGCAAAATTGGCTGTTGATCGAAAACAATTTCGACGTGGTCAAACGGGGATAATTCCGAATTCGGGGATGCAGGCAGACTTTGTGATTTTTGTAACATAGTTACGCTACATCCTGCGTTATGATAGAAACAACTTAAGTAATCAAAATTTAAAAGAATAGAGATCTTCGGGGTAGGGTGAAATTCCTGACCGGCGGTGAGGTTTTCCAGCAGGGAAACCGCAGCCCGCGACTCGCCTGCGGCTTTAACGGCCGCGCGCGACTGACTTGGTGCGATTCCAAGGCCGACGGTAAAGTCCGGATGGGAGAAGATCAATCAAGCTTAGTTTGATCCAGGGACCTCACGGTTCCTGCCAGGCTTATTTGGTCAGCCCCCGCAAACCTTTACGAAGGTCGATGCGGGGGTTTTCTGCGTAGACCCTCTATTCAAGAAGGGGACAAACATGATGGAAAAAGCAAATGCAAGCAGCGGCATCCGAATCCAAGCCGGAGCGGGCGCAGGGGCGCTAGCGGGCACGTCAAGCCAGGTTCAGCCTTCGTCCAAGACGACGGAGGCTCGCAAATCGCGCAGCGGTTTTTGGCTCGTCGTATTAGGCGCGGCACTGTGGGGCGTCGACCCCTTGTTCCGGGTCATCCTGCTGAAGTCGCTCACCTCGGCGCAGATCGTACTCATCGAGCATCTCATTATCGCGCTCTTCGCCATCCCGGTCTTGTGGAAAAACCGTACCGAGCTCAAAGGGCTCGGCTGGAAGCAAGGCGGCGCGCTGCTCTTTATATCCTGGGGCGGTTCGGCCATCGCCACGATCCTGTTTACGATGGCGCTGTCGAACGGCGATCTGAACGCCGTGCTGCTGCTGCAAAAGATGCAGCCGCTGTTTGCCATCCTGTTGGCCGGATTGCTGCTCAAGGAGAAGCTGCCGCGGTTCTTCTTCGGCTTCTTGCTCATTGCGCTGCTCGGAACGTATTTGCTGACCTTCGGATTTACGATGCCGATCGGGCATTGGAGCGATTTCGTGCAGATCGGCAGCCTGCTGTCGCTGGGCGCGGCCGCGTTGTGGGGCGGGTCCACGGTGATGGGCCGGATGATGGTCGGACATATGAAATATGAGACGGTGACGTCGCTGCGGTTTATTTTGGCCCTGCCGCTGCTGCTTGCCATCACTTGGAACGAAGGGGCTGCCTGGAATCTGCCGGCCGGCACCTCGCAAATCGCCGCGCTCTCCCTCAACATGCTGGGACAAGCGCTGCTGCCCGGGCTCCTCAGCCTGCTTGTGTACTACAAGGGGCTGACGACGACCAAAGCGTCGGTCGCCACGCTGGCGGAGCTGAGCTTCCCGATGGTTGGCGTCCTGATCAACTGGATCGCCTTCCAGCAAATGATTACGGTGGCTCAAGCGTGCGGATTCGTGCTGATTTGGGGCACATTGTTCCTGATCTCCCGCCAAGGAGCAGCTAACCAATAACATTTCGTTAATAAACAGAAGCGAGTTCCTGCGCCCGTTCCCTGGGTCGGAGAAACTCGCTTTTTTTATGCTCGCATCCCTCTTTCGCGATATTTGAGTTATGATAGAGTAATCATTTAAATTTAGGATAAATAAATATGCGATAGAGACGGTGGGAAACGTCAAGATGGACATGAATCTGGATAGGATGACGGTATTCGTATTGCTTGTGCTGGGCCACCTTCTTGCCGTTATCCTCTTTAGTGCTTACAGGCACCAAACAGCCAAGGACCCGGCGCTGGAGATGTTTTATGCCTCCAAGTGGCTTCAGGCTATGACCTGGGGGCTATTCGTCGTATCGGGGCAAGCTCCGGGCATGGCGGTCATCGTTGCGGCCAACCTGTTTTTCCTGTTCGGCGTTGCGCTGGAATCGACGGCTTTGCTGAGGGTGACTGGCGGGTTCGGATCCAAGGTTAGGCGGTTTTATTTGTATTGGACGGGGGCTGGACTGGTTGCTTATCTGCTGGTTGAAGTCCTGCATAACTCCGCTTCGCTTCGCATTGCGGTGGCGTCGCTTTCGATCGCGGTCATGATCGGCGTTCCTGCCGGCAGGATGGCGGCTTCCCCGGGAAGATCGACGTTGTCGCTTCTTTTGGGTTACATGTATTTGACCGTAGCAGCCGCGTTGATCATTCGAACCCCGCTGGCCTTATTTTCGCCCGTGCCGGTGGACATGCTGGGTCCGGGCTTTTACCGAACCTTATCCTTTCTTGCTCTATACGTGATCATGATGCTGGGGAATACGGGTTTTTTTCTGTTGTCGAAAGAACAGGCGGACCGAAAATTGTTGCGGTTGGCCAATAATGATGACTTGACCGGCGCACTGAATCGCCGGGCGTTCATGCACGAGACGCGGGAGACGCTGCTCCGTTGCAGGCAGGAAGCGCTCCCTGCGTCGTTCATCCTGATCGACGTCGATCACTTTAAAACGATCAACGACTCCTTCGGGCACCCTATCGGGGACGAGCTGCTGCGGGAGTTCGCCGGAACGGTCCGGCCTTTGCTGAAGGCAGGGGATTTGTTCGGCCGGTATGGCGGAGACGAATTCGCCATGTTTCTCCCCGGGGCGGACGAGCGAACCTCGGATCATTTTGCCGAATCGCTGCGTGCGGCCGTGGCGGAAGGCAGGGGAAACCGGAAATGGCCCGATTACACGATCAGTATCGGAGTCGTGACGGTTCCGTCGGGCTCCGATGCCTCGTTGTCGGATCTGTTCAAGTCGAGCGACGAAGCGCTATATCAAGCGAAGCACGCCGGCCGCAACCGGGCGGCCCGCAGCGGAACTTAACTTAAAAAGGCCGGGCCCTTGGGGG
>NZ_JAKSXN010000050.1 GCF_022427145.1 Paenibacillus timonensis | reverse complement strand
TAGCCGGCCGGAATGAAAATTCCTGGCCGACTATTTCTATCGGTTAATCCTGCAGGAAAGCGCGCGGCGATACGTAGAGGAATCGCTCGCTTCTGGCCATCACATGGACTTTTTGCTCGGGAAATTGCTCGTACAAATAATCCACGAAGTAACCCGGTTTCTCCGCATTTACCGCAAACAGGTCATAATGCAACGGGATCACCGTGTCCACCGCGATTTCCCGGGCGAAATGCGCTGCCTCGCGGTAATCCATGTTGCCGACGATCCCGCGCTGCTGCCGGAAATAGTCCCGCCCGTTGATCGGCAACAGGGCGATGTCCGGCTTCAGGGCGCCGACCCGCTCGATTAATTCCGGAAAAACAATCGTATCTCCGGCGTTGTAGAGCGTCACGCCGTTTAACTCCAAGACGTAGCCGACAAACCGGGGGCAGCCTTCCGCATCCCGTTCCAGCTGTTCATGGGCCGCCGCGATCGGCGTCAATCGCAGCTTGGAGAATAGCTCCAGCGCCTGGCGATCATCAGCGGTTATCAGCCCGGAGGCCGGTATGCCCATCTCCAGCAATGCCGGCTTGCAGCTTGCCGGCGCTACGATCGGCGCCTTCGGGTTGTTGCGATGCAGCCAAGGCAGCGTCCTCGCGTCCATGTGGTCATCGTGTTCATGCGTTATAAGACAGAGATGGACGCCTTGAATCTCTTCCGGCGTTATGGGCGCAGGAAATGTGCGCCGCCAGTCGCCGCCGTCCAGATCGCCCGATACATAAGGGTCCACGTAAATGGTGATCCCGTCCCCTTTTACAATCACGCTTTCCTGGCCGAGATACCAGATGGCCAAGGTTCCGTATGGGGCTTCCGTCCGGGCAATCTCATGGATCAATGCGGCGCCTTTTCGTTGGTGTTCTGTCATTTGGTTGGAATACTCCTTGATCTTTAGGATCCCGCTACAATCGAACGTATGGTTTCCAGAGGCAGCTTCGGCTTGCGGTCATAGGTCAGCAGGCCGTTGATCTCCTGCTCCACGTCCGTAAACTGGGTATAGCAAAAGCCTTGAACCACCGGGGATTGCAGCATCGGTACGATAACATTCTGCAGGCGCAGCGCAAAATCCTCCTCATTTGCCGCTCCCGAGTACCCCCAGCCTTCCCATTCATTTACCTTATAGGAAATCCCGCCGAACTCCGTGACCAGAATCGGCTGCCCCTCGTAAGGAAAGCCGGGAACCAAGATCATCCGGTTGCCGGGCTGCGCGGTCAAGGCCGTTTCGACACCGGCGTACCGCTCGGCAAGCACCTCTTTGCGCCACTCGTAATCGTGGATGGTAACGAGATCGGTAGCGACCAGCTCCCATCCGTCATTGGAAATGACCGGCCGCGTCGGATCCAGCGATTTGGTCAGGTGGTACAGCGATAACGCATGGTGTTGCTGCTGCTTGTCGATCATAATGTTGGTCACGCCCCAGCTTTCGTTCAGCGGAACCCAAGCCACGATGCAGGGATGGTTGAAGTCCCGCTCTACGGCCTGCATCCACTCGCGCGTCATCCGGGCGACGTAAGGCTCGGTGAACCGGTAGGCATTGGCCATCTCTCCCCATACGAGCAGCCCCAGCTTATCTGCCCAGTACAAATAGCGGGGATCTTCGATTTTTTGATGCTTCCGTACTCCGTTCAGCCCCATTTCTTTCACCAGTTCCACATCTCGGCGTAAATCGTCGTCGCTAGGCGCGGTCAGCAGGCCGTCCGGAAAATAACCTTGATCGAGTACCAGCTTCATATAATAGGAACGATTATTTAAGTGCAGTTTGCCGGCTTCCACCGAAATCTTGCGCATTCCGAAATAACTCTGGACCGTATCCACGGCCGTACCGTCGACCAACAGCGTGAGCTCCAGGTCGTACAAGTTGGGTCTCTCCGGCGTCCACCAGCGCCCCAGGCCATGATCGTTAAAATCGTCCAAGTGAATGACCCGGCGTCCCGATTCATGACTCAAGGAGAAGCAATCCTCGGCGACGAATTCGCCGTTAAAAGTGATGACGGCTTTCATGCTGGCTTTAACTGAAGCGTTATGCCCCGACAAGAACACCTCGAGACCGATATCGTTTTTGTCGATGTCCGGAATGAGCCGAATCCGATCGATCCGCGTCTTTGGCACCGGCTCAAGCCAAACGCTTTGCCAGATCCCGGTCGTTCGCGTGTAAAAAATTCCCGCCGATTGATCTTCCCAGTATTGCTTGCCCCGCGGCAGGGAGACGTCGCGGCTGTAGTCCGTGGCCTTCACGACAAGAGTATTCTCGCCTTCGGCAAGCACATCCGTGATGTCGGCCGTAAACGGCGTATTCCCGCCTTCATGCAGCGCCACCAGTTGGCCGTTCACCCAAACTTTGGCCTCGTAATCGACGGCGCCGAAATGCAGCAGCAGGCGTCCGGCCTTGTAGGCCTCCGAGACGGCAAACGTTCTGCGATACCAGACCTGGTCATGCACGGCCGGATCGCCGATGCCGCTGAGCTGGCTCTGATAACAGAACGGAACGTTGATTTTCCGGCTGAAATCATGCCTTTCGTACCAAGCTTCTCTTTCGCCGATTCCTTGATCATCAAACTCAAACTCCCATTGTCCGTTCAGGCTCATCCACGCGTCGCGGACAAACTGCGGACGGGGGTATTCGTTGCGCAAATGTGGGTTTGTCATTTTTCCGCTCCTTTTAGTCTGCGTTAGATACTTTTGTTTTAATACATAATTTTTGTATCATTTAAGCTAAATATATCTGCGATCCTCCATTTTGTCAACGCTTTCAGCTGATTATATCAGTTGTATTGAGGGATTTTTATTTTACGAACTTTTTGTAATTAAATAGCCGCAAAACAAAAAAACCACCGTTTCGTAGAGAACCGATGGTTTTAGAGAAGGCTTATGAGGTTGATTACGTTTCGTCATCAAGCGTGTAGGCGACCTGGAGGACCAGATCCTGGTCGTAATCGCCAAACTGCTTCCCAAACAGGTTTACGCCGCCTTTGTGGACCGCATCCGGTTTGACACCGATCCGCACTCGCAAGCTCGGCCGTTGATCGAGCTGCAAATCGTTTATGGTGACGTCGGAGACCTTCTGCATGTCCAGTGTCGTTCGCTCGTGGTCGATCCGCCACGTTTTCAATAAACCGTATTGCGTCATCCAGTCTTCCCACCAGGTCGGATTTAAGGCACCGAGCCGATCCCCAAAATCACCGGGACTCGTCCACATGCCGATCTCGACGCCATTGACCCAAACGGAGATGTCCGAGGGCCAATCATTGTCGTAATTCGGCGCTTCCGAGCACATTTCCATCGACAGCTCCAGCGACTGGATTTTCGCATTCTGCGGAACTTCCAACGGGAACTGGTACTCCACGTACCCTTTACGAAACCACAGAATCTGCGCCGCTACGTGCTTAGGATGGTAGAAACTGGCCGGTTCGTCTTCCCGAACCAGCATGCCTTCGCTGGATGCCATGCCGCACGTAGGATGAACCTCGCAATCGCTGTAATGCCCGATCGGCATTTCAACCTCGTAGAACTTCATCCCGTCCTTCGACGTCCGAATGCTCGTGTTCAGCGAGATGAGTATATCATCGTAATTGCGGCTGCACACCTTCATCGCCCCGCGGACGGCCGGAAGCAATTCCGTATTGATCAGCTTGGCCGCTTCCAACACCTTGACGTTGTTCGCTACCGTCGACACCGGCAACTCCAGGGTTTCGGCAAGTTCAATGATATTCATGCTCCGCGTGTTAAGCAGGCGAAGAATGTCCACGCGGGAGCGCGTGGAGAGAGCGTGAGCCACCTGAACCAGTTTATCCGGTTCGTGTATACCGACTTCCAGCATAGGAACCTCCGTATCCGTATTCCCAAAAAATGATCTTACTTTCTTGACTTTACTACAAAAAGCTGTAATAAATCAATATTCATAAATTTTATCATTTTTCCAGGTTACCCAACGGCAGGATGTCGAAGACATCCAGTTCAAACTCCCCGCGATCCTTGGCGAACCGCAGCTTGTTCACCCCGTCCTTCAGCCGGATTCTCGCGGTGGACGCCCCCCAATTTTCCCACCCCTTCGGCAGGACGACGAGCGTCACGGGCGATTCCGAATTGACGCTTAATTCAACATAAGCCACTTCTCCGTCAGCGCTCCCGTTGGCCGTTCTTGCCAACAGGATATATTCTCCCGCCGTGGCTTGAACGGAGTACTCGGCATAGCTATCCTCCGATTCGAACCGCCCCACGGTTTTCCCTCCGGAGCCCGTGGCGCTCGTCCGCGTGGACACGCCAGATCCAAGCGTACCCTTTTCTGCTTCATAACGGGTACGCGCTGCCTCTCCGGAAGGCAAAGCCAACGGGATGTTCGGGTCCGCAGGAACGCCGAGATTCGGGGTGTTATCCTCGTTCCAGGTAAAAGGCTGCGCCCGCACTTCCCGGTTCCAGCCGGCGTCCTTATATTTCGCCACGTGATAAACGATCCAATCCTCCGTACCGTCGGGAGACGTGGTAAAGGAATGGTGACCTGGACCGTACAGCCCGTTGCCGGAGACGAAAATCGGCTCCTCCCTCTTGTGCCATGAGTCAGGATTCAGTAAATCGCTGCTTACCTCGGCCGTGATCAGTCCCAGGCAATAATCATTCGTCCAACTTCCGCTCGCCGAATAAACAAGATTAAGGGTCCCGTTTCGAACCGCCACTTGCGGACCTTCATTCACATGCGGCGAATGGTTGGTTTCCCATGCAAAGGTTGGCCGGGCGATTTCCACGCGTTCCGAATCGATCGTCCAGGGGTTGCTCATATGGGCGATGTATAGATTTTGACTGACATTGACGTCCCCTTCCCAACCGGACCAAATAAAATACAGCTGTCCGTCCAACTGCACCACCGTGCCGTCTATCGCCCAGCGGTTGGTCGAGTCGGTGATTTGCCCTTTTTGCTCCCACACTCCTTGGGTTGGATCGGCCGAGGTATTCTCCATCACGTACATGCGATGATTTACGTTGTCCCCGTCATCCATCGCGTAGTAGATATACCAGGCTCCATCGATATAATGAAGCTCCGGAGCCCAGATGCCGTGGCCGCCCGTCTGGATGACCCTCCGCGGTGCCGCATCCACGCCGGTCAGGCTGGCGGACCTCCAGACCGTGACGTCGCCGCCGGTCGTCTTCGTGAAGTAGTAATACCCATCCGTATGTCTGTATGCCCACGGATCAGCCCCTTCCTGCATCAAGACATTATAGAAATCCTCCCGCTCCGCGCCCCCGGCACCGGAACCGGCACACCCGACCTGGGAAACGAGAAGCAGGCAGATGGCGGGCAGCAGCGCCTTTCCGATTCTTTTCTTTTCCATCCTTATGCTCATCCTTTTATCGACCCGACGTAGACGCCTTTGACGAAATACTTCTGCAGGAACGGATACACGACCAAGATCGGCACCGTGGATACGACGATCGCGCAATATTTCACCAGTTCCCGGAACGCGGTCGAGCTCTGGGCGCTGTCGATGACGACGCCCCCCGCGCTGCCGATCGTCGTTGCCGTGGAGTCGTTGGCGACCAAAATTTCCTTCATTAACAGTTGCAGCGGGAACAACTCCCGATCCTTCAGCAGCACCATCGCGTTAAACCAGGAGTTCCAGTTCCCCACCAAGTAATACAGGAAGATAACGGCCAACGTCGCTTTGGAAAGCGGCAGGATCACGCGGATCAGAATGCTGGCCTGGCTTGCGCCATCGATGGTCGCCGCTTCCTCCAGCTCGGCCGGGAGCGACTGGAAGCTCGTTCTTAAAATGATAATGTTCCAAGTGCTCAGAGCCGTAGGCAAGATCATCGCCCACAGGTTGTTGTATAAATGAATATCCTTCATCAGCAAAAACCACGGAATCAACCCGCCGCCAAAGAACATCGTAATCGTAATCAGAATCATAATGAAATTCTTGAAATAGAGATCTTTTCTCGATAAAACGAAGGCGCCCATGATCGTCATGACCATATTAACCAGCGTGCCTAGTCCCACGTAGAGGATCGTATTTTTGTAACCGACCAGCAGGCTGTTGTCTTTAAAGACCAGCTTATACCCGTCCAGCGTGAATCCGAGCGGTTTCAGCAAGATTCCGCTATGCGCCATAAGAGCCGTCGGGTTACTGACCGAGGCTAGCAATATATGCAGCAACGGATAGAAGCAAATCAGCGTGATGGCGGTCAGCAAAATGTAGTTCATGGCGTCAAACACGCGATCCCCGGTCGTCTTCGGCTTCCAGTGTCGGTGCTTCAGTTTTTTGCGACTGGACATGGCCATCCCCCTTTCTACCATAAGCTCACTTCCGAAGTGCGCCGGGCAATTCGGTTCGTCGCCCACAGCAGCGCAAAGTTGATCACGGCGCTAAATAAACCGACCGCGGTAGAGAAGCTGAGACTGGCTTCCCTCAACCCTCTGCGGTAGACGTAGGAAGCGATAACGTCTGCCGTATCGTACGTGAGCGGGTTGTAGAGCAAAATAATTTTCTCGTATCCGGACGCCATCAGTCCGCCAATCGCAAAAATAAACAGGATGACGATGATGGGGGTGATTTGCGGCAGCGTAATATACCACATTTTTTTGATTCTGCCGATGCCGTCCATCTCTGCCGCCTCATATAACGCGGGATCGATCGAACTCATCGCGGCCAGATAGATAATGCTGTCCCAGCCGATGTTCTGCCAGATGCCGGAGAACGTATAAATCGGCCTGAAAAAGGAAGAGTACCCGAGAAGCGAGGTGTAGTCCTTGCCTGTGACCCACTCCGCGACCTGCGTCACGACCCCTTCATCCGCCGTGAAAATATGAATAATCCCGCAGACGACCACCAAGGAAATAAAGTGGGGCATATAGGTGATCGTTTGTACGGATTTCTTAAATTTTCCGTCGCGAATTTCATTCAGCATCAACGCCAAAATAATCGGCGCGGTAAACCCGAATACGATGCCCCATACATTAAGGAGAAGCGTATTTTTGATCACCCTCCAAAAGTACGGCCCTTGAAAGAAATCAATAAAGTGCTTAAACCCGACCCAGTCGCTTTCGGCAAATCCGAGCAGAGGCTTATAATCCTTAAAGGCGATGAGGACCCCCCACATCGGACCGTAGCAAAAAACGAGAAACCACGCGACCACCGGAATGGCCAGCAAGTAGACAAACCAGTTTTTCTTCAGATCTTTTTTGATCGTCTTTCTCGTATTTTTAAGTTTCGGGACTTCCGCGGCTGGATCGATTTGTCTTGATTTCCGGACGATCTCCATGAACGAATCACCTACTCTTCTTCCGAATTCTCTGAAACAATAACGAGGGGCCCAAGCTTTTACCCAGCCCGGTCACCCTCGTTATATTTCATGCTCTCTCTCAGGCCTTACTGCGATTATCTGCCGTTATAACGATCCAATGCCGCCTGATGAATGCTCAGGAATTCGTCCAGCCCCATCTTTTTGGCTTCCTCCAGGAACTTGTCGTACGCGTCCACCGGCAGCTCGCCTTTGATGATTTTGGCGAAATATTCGCCTCGAAGGGTGGACAACTGGTTGCCCAGCTCCGCTTCCCGGGAGGCTTCCTCTTTCGTAAACGAAATCGGAGGTATGGCCGCGCTCGTATCCATGTTCTCGGTCCAATTTTTCCGGATCTCCCCGGAGTAGCTCCCTTTAGCTACGATCAGCGGGTTGGAATTATGCTCGTCGCGAATGTCCGGCCAGCTGTGTCTGCGGTATTTATCCAGCGCAACGGCCACCGGTTGGCCGTCGGGATCGTTGTACATGTAGCTATTTTCCGGATAATAAGGTTTGCCGTTCTCATCGATCAGATGTACCGTGCCGTATTCGCCGTAGTTGTAGATTTCCCAACCCTTCTTGGTGTAGGCAAAGTCCAGCCAAGCCATCGCCGCTTCAACATTCTCGGCCTGGGTCGTAATCGCCGCTTCGGTCCCCGTTCGCTTGAAGTTCTTGTACGTCGTCGCTGCTTTATCCCCTTTGTTCAGCACCGGGTTCAGCGCTCCGACGAAGTCGATATTGTTCTGTTCCTTCCAATAGCTCCACATCGTATCGGGCGAATCCATCATGACGGCGGTCTTGCCCGAAATGGCGCTGGACATTCTTTGGTTGAAGTCGGCCGTCGCCCAATCTTTGTTCAGCAGCCCTTCTTTGTTCCATTGCTGCATCATCGTCAAATATTCTTTCGCCTTAGGTTGAGCCGGACCCCAGGCAACCTTGCCGTTGCTGTCCAAGAAGGTCCAATCCCACACGCCGTAAGCGCCGTTCAGGATCCCGGTAAAGATCTGACCATAGTTTGACCCGTAGTTAAGCGGCTCGCTGTAACCAACCTCTTTGGCTTTGGTCAGGAAGGTATGCCACTCGTCAATCGTTTCAGGTACCGGAAGCCCCGTTTTATCCAGCGCCTCCTGCTTGATCAGCATGCCGAACCACATCCATTCCGAATATGGAGCTATGCCATAGAAACCAAGCAGTTTGCCGCTATCGGTGACCGTCGTTTTTCGTCTCGTCTCATCGGAGTTCCGCCAAGCGGTATAGTTCGGGGCGTTTTTCTCCATCAAGTCGGTCAGATCCAAATACGCTCCATCGTTGACGCCCGCCTCGAAGCCCCCGGGATACCGGCCGGGCTCGATGATGATGTCCGGCAAATCGCCGGAAGAGATCATCAAGGTAAACGCATCCGCCTCTTGCCCCACGGGCGGAGTGATGAAGTTGACTTTAATCCCCGTCAGCTTCTCCACTTGCTTCTGGATCGCGTGGTTGTTCATATCCGGGATGTTGCGGTTCGCAGGCATCCAGACATCCAGCGTCACATCCCCTTTGAAAGGATAGGCGGAGTAGTCGTTCGGAATTTTCTCATCAAAAATATCGCCCAGATAGGTATCGTTTAATGTCGCATTCACTTCGCTGATTTGCTCCGGGGTCGGCGCCGTATTGCCGCGAATGTCCTTACTGATGTCCGTAAACGAGGTTTCGTTGTTCGGTTGCTCTTCGGAAACATTCTCCTGCTTATTGGCATTGTTCTGGGTAGCATTGTTCGAACCACCCCCGCTACATGCCGTAATCATCGAGACCGCAAGAATAAAAACGAAAAGAAATCCAAAAATACGTTTCGATTTGTTGTTCATATGATCCTCCCGTAGATTAATCTCAAAACTCAGCAACCCCCGATATTACCGCTTGACCTCATCGCCCCTTTCGGATCGGCCCAACCCCCTCCACCATCAAGGCAGTTACCACGAAGTGATATTATTGTTTTATTACAAATATTTTGTATATTTGCGTTGATTATAATCCCCGTGCGTCCCGATGTCAACGCTTTCATTCGAGTGTTTATCGATTTTTTTAAAGAAATCACATGATGTTTCAAATCAAACCTTTAGTTTCAAAAAAGTTGTAATTAAATTCACGCGTTTCGTTCTCCGGAAGGCCGCGGAATCGGTACGCCAACGCCGGTGGGTATCCCGAAATCCGGCATCCCGTTCGCTTTCCAGCCGAAGCTTTGGATTCTGGTACTGCGGGGAGAACCCGCCGAGCGTTGTTGGTGCGCCTCGGAATAATCGTAAGCGTGGTAGACGATCCAATCCTCGGAGCCGTCCGGGGAAACGGTAAAGCTGTTGTGGCCCGGCGCGTAGACCCCGGATGACGGATGCTTGGCAAAAACGGGCCCATCCTGCTTGATCCAGGACTTCGCGTCAAGCAGGTCCGCGGATTCCGGAATCCTCGTCATCCCAAGGCAGTAATCATCCGACCACGTCGCACTCGCCGAGAAGACCAGGTTAATCCACCCGTTACGCCGCAAGAAGACCGGTCCTTCGTTAATCGCCATCCCGCCTTGCTTCTCCCAAGGTTCCGTCGGGGCCGAAATCAGCACATTCGGACCTGTCAGCGTCCACGGATTGGTCATGCGGGCAGCATAAATCGCCGAACCGTAATCGGGAAAGTGGCCGTAACCGGAATAAAAGAAATACAGCTCCCCCTGATGCTGGATCACGGTTCCGTCGAGGCCCGGAACTTCCGTGTTCACCGCGCTTTTAAAACACCACTCGCCGTTCATCGGATCATCACCCGTAAGTTCAAGTACGCAGATGCGTCTTGTGTCGTCCCCGCCGCCGTCGTTGGCGGTATAATAGATGTACCAGCGCCCATCGATGCGGTGCAGCTCCGGCGCCCATAGGTTGCGGGAAAAAGGTCCGTTCGGCTCAGGAACCCAGACCGTCTTCGGTTGAACCTGACCGAGTCCGGTCAGCGTTTGGCTATGCCAAAGAGCGATGCGATCTCCTAAAGTGACCGACATATAGTAGCTTCCATCGGGATGCCGAATAACCCAAGGATCGGCACCTTTTGACAAAATCGGGTTTAAAAATGTACCTTGCTCCATGTTCTTCCTCCTAAATTCGACCTGCGTCTGAAAGACTAATAAAATATTTGTTTTATTACAAACATTTTATTTGGTTTTCATCAACATAATCCCTTCTCCGGTGATTGTCAACGTTTTCATTCTGAAATGTCGCATGAGAAAATAAAAAGCCATCCGCTCCCCCTCGGGGACAGATGGCTTTGTTTTACTTTTGGGACCGCTGGATTATTGCCTTCAACAGCAGCGCCTGTTGCTCCAGGACATCGTTTAACATTTCGTACAGGGTGTCCAAGGTGATTTCGGTTGATTTGGGTTTTTGCTGCTTGCGTTCCTCATGCCTTTTCACGATCTCCTCCGCTTTTACGCGGACCGGATCAGCGGGAATATGAAGATGCACCGCTTGGGGGGCCGGTTTTTTATTTGCCATCCACGACCACCACCTTTAACTGTGCATTTCGATCCAATCCCACGGTCTGAAGCAGAAACTCCCCGGGCTCGTCGCTGCTCACGACAAGAGAGCCCTTGCCCTTGGAAACTTGGACGGTCCGCTGGAGACCGTTTAAATCGACGATAAGTGACTCGCTCGCGTCCTCTAGATCTTTACCTTGCCAATCGGTCAGATGGACCTCAACGGCCATCTTATCCGATCCGCCGGCTACGATGCTTTCTTTGTCTGCCTTGAAGGTCGCGGACGTTCCTGCAAAGAGGTCGCTAGTCTGCAGTGCATTCAGAAGTTCATCCCCATGGCCGGAGGCTTGCAAACTGATAGGCACTCCGTTCTTGTCTTGGAGTTTCGCCTTTATGATGGGGTTGAGATAGATTTTTCCGCCAAACCGATACAAAATGAGGAAGTTGTCTGCCCCTCCATACATTTGAGGGCGAGTGTTGTATTGTGCGGTTCCTACTGAAGGGTACACGCCGAAATGATTCTCATTTCTGTATTCAAACTTAGCGTAAAGAAATTGATTGTCGAGTAATTGATAGGTGCCGGCAACGATTGAGAAAGAAGCACTCGCAAGGGGATTCAACACATAGATATGCCCACCGAGAGTTACGGAATTGCCGTTATCGATAATTGGGTTTGGCGATATGACCATCAATCCCTGCAATCTCGCAATCAATCCCCAGGTTCGGATGTCATCCAGAAACTCTTCCTCAATCCCTTTGCTATGAAAAGAGTAAACCGCAAACCTGCTAAAAAATAAATCCATATTGCTCGGAAGGCCATTGAAAGTGATTACGACCGTGTTCGTTAATTGGGGTTCGGCAAATCGGATATAAGGAGCGCGATCCTTCCCATCAAGGATCCCATTATACACTTCCTTATATTGATTATCGTCATAACCGATTTCCACGATACAGTTAAAAGGTTTGTCCTCATTAGGTTCGGGAATAAACTCAAATGAAACCCCTTGGACAACGGATTCTTCAACATAAATTGTTATGGACTGAGGATACCCCGTCCCTCTTGGAATCCGCCACCAATTGTATCCTCCCGAACTAGAATAATAATAGGGTGCGGTAGGCAAGCCTTGCAATTCACCGCCGGTAATGTCGACTCCGCTGTATTTTGCTATGTTTTTGCTTAAGTTACCGGAAATCAAATGGTGACGCTCTATAGCTCCACTCTCGATCCCGTCCTTGCCAATCTGCGGCGCATCCCCCTCTAGACCGGTATGCCGGTGGACTTTGCCTTTATTGATAAACTGATCCAGCACCTCAATGTTCGCATTCTGCGCTTCTCTCCTTACGGTATCGGAAGGTTCAAATGCATTGAGTCCACTTGGTAGTCGCTTAGGCATCAAGTTCTCTCCTTTCTAATCGCTTGGGGTTTCCATACCTCCAACTGATCCCAGGTCATGTGCATCGCCTCAAGTTCATCCCAGGTTAAGTCCGCCGCATCCAGTTCATCCCAGATCAGATAGGTGTAACGGAACTCCAATTCCAGATGAGCCGGGATGATTTCGCGCAGCACCTGTCGCATGTCCGCTTCGTTCGGCGGCTTGCCCCGCGTTCCGATAAACGTGATCACGACTTTGTACTGGGAGAAAATCTCCTCGACCTTGATCTCTCCGTTCTCATACGAATCCGCAACGTTTTTGATCACCTCAAGCGTAACCGTCCCGGCTCCCCGGAGCTTCGACTTGATGACCGAACGCCTTTGGTCATAAGGCTTACTCTCGTCCACGGGGATCCCGCAGACGTTTTCCCAAAGACCAAGCCCCCAAGTGGCATGCTCAACGAAAAACTGCTTAAGGACATCCAGGATCCCCCAGTTGAGATCAATCAGCTCCTTCGTCTCTTGAGTGATCAAATTGCCGGTGATTCCAGGCCCGCCTTCATTCCCTTGCAGCGCGTAGTATTTCGGGAGATAGTCGGTCATATCCAGCGCGATATCGCGTTTCAATTCAAACAAATCACTAGCCAACGAAATCCACCGCCCCGGCTACCGCCACCTGGTCTTCTTCGATTTTCAGGTTGCCTTCCACCCCATTGAGCTTCAGTTCCTTAAAATCGTCCACGTTCTCAATATCCAGCAGCAACCCAAAAATCCGGTTGTAGGGGACAGACTTCGTTTTAAAAGCAATGCTGGCCAAAAACTGTTCCAATTTATTGGCGAACTCGTTTTTGATTTCCGCCAGATCCGCTCCAGAGGCTGGAGTCAAGCGTGCGGAGACGTTGACTTTAACCTCGCCGGCACCAAAAACCTTCACATCTGCCCCTACGGGACGTCGTTCGTCCACTGCCGATTGAACCTTGCCGATGATCTCATCATTAGGCTGCCGCTTATCCTCGGACAAGATCGATAATTTCACGGTCCCCCCGCCCTTCCAGGTTGGGAATACCTTCACATCGCCAACGCCGGGAACCTCCATGGCCCATTGCCGATAGTGCCAGGCATTTCCGCTCGTCGCCGGCCGGCGGACCCGGTCGAAATACCGGCCGAGCAGCGATTCATCGGATTCCGTTTCCGCGCCGTTTTTAAATTCCTCGGGATTCGTGACGGATACGACCCCGGTCAAATTACCAAGCATCAGCTTGATTCGTCCGGCATCGACATTCCCCCGGACGCCGCCAAGGGCGGCTTCCGCTTTCACTTTTGCGGCCCCTTGCTTAATCACGCCCTTCTCGGTGGTTACAAAAACAATGGCTTCCTCCTCGTCGGTGGAAACCAACGTCCCTTTGGGAATGACGGTGTCCTCGTCCCCTATAAATACGACTTCCCCCGCTGCCTTCTCGCTGGGGCGCCGGGTCACTCCCATCTCGGCCGTTCGTAAATCCAGGAATTCGGACGGCTGGTCCGGACCGGCAAAACCGAATTTCAACACGTTTTGCAAGGCAATATAAGCATGGGCCAGTTCAATGGCTGCGGGCGAGAGCAGGTCGAAGGTAACCGATCCTTGGCGGGTATCGATCCCTGCCGGCGAAGCTTCCCTCATCCGATTCAAAATGGCTTCTTTGGTTTGATCTTCAAACACGTTAAAGGCTCACCTCCTGCTCGATGGCTACATCGGCGGTTATTACCGTAAACGTAACAAACAGCTTATCGCTATCCCTCACGATCTGAAACTGCTCGACGGCCTGAATCCGGTCATCTTCTTTGAGTGCTTCCGTAATCACTCGGGTAATCTCGCTTTGCAGCAATTGCGGAGAAATATCCTGTCCCAGCAAAGCTTCGATTTCGCACCCATATTGGCTGTTATAAATCAAATATCGATACCGGGCCGTCAAAATGGCTTTCTGAATACTCTGTTTGATCGCTTCGATTCCATCCATGGATTTTTCTGCGACTTGACCTGACGTGAAATCAAGCACGTAAGTCCTGGATGGAAGCGGGAGGGACTTGACCTCTTCATACCGCTCTTCCCTGTTTTGCAGCGGAGATAATGGCATTAATACATCACCGCCCGATCCAAAATGAGATAGGTTTGCCCCTGGTTGATGCCAACTACGATGACGCGATCGTCCTTTTTGAGTTCGTCGAGGAATTCGAGTTCGGCTTCTTTAATCGTTTGGTCGGCGGAAGCAAGCCCTATGGACGAAAATGAAATTTCGTTGATTTGACCATTTCCGTCAGGAAGCATTTCAAATCCTACACTAGGCGAGGTCGAACTCACTTCTGTTTTCCCCTTGCTCGTCAAATTGATCTTCCTCTTGAAGCTCGTCAGCGACTGGGCCACGATCAGATCATCCTTCTCCAGCTCGACGTTCATGTGATCCACCTTGATCTTGAGCTGCGGCGGCGCCGAGGTCACCGTGGCCAGTTCGAAGGTAATCTCGGAATTGTACCCGATCGTTCGGATCAACTGGACCAGTTGGCTTGCACCTGATCCCTCAATGCGTTCCACTATTTGGCCCCCTTCTCTTCCTTGTACTCCATCTTCGGAATGTCGTCCGTCGCCGATAGCGTCAGCGACATCGTATGGCTCCCGCTTTCAAACTTGTGCTCGTCGGCGGATACATAGTAGCCGCCGAGAATGCCCGTCACCGACTCCTTCACGTAGACGCAAGCGCCGGAAACGACATCCGGGATGCCAAGACACTCGATCTGGGCCTGGTCTTCGATGGTGGACAGATCCTTCAACAATTGTTTGGCCCGCTGTTCCATTTGGGATTTGGTCATATCCTTCTCGGGCTTCTCCAAGTGCTGCATCACGCCAAACCGTTTGATCAATTCTCCGTCCTTCGCGCTGGCCGATAGTTCCTTCTTCTTCCCGTCGCCGCCGACCACCTTGATCTGGGTGCGCGTCTCTTCAATGGATTGCGAATAACTGGCATCCAGCAGATTCACTCCGTTCTCCAGGACCCATTTCCCTTTCTGCTCTTTCCTGGCGAGCACTTGCAGCTTGCCTTCCTTGGAGCTGATCCAAAAGTGCTGCCCGTTTTGCTTCTGGGTTTCGGTCAACGCCATGACCATCATTTCAAACAGCGTTTTGTCCCGGAAAACGAGCTTGGGGATCACGTATCCGGTATCGTGAATCTCGCCCGTCGGAATCGAAAATTCATTGCAAAGTCGCTTGATGATGGCGGAAGCGGATTGATTGCGGTAGATTTTCGTATCCTTGTTTTTGGTCAAATAAATATTTTCATCGTAGGCCGTTAACGTCATTTGTCCTTTGGCGTTCATCTGATCCGCAAACAACACGCCGCGGAACAGCTCCTGCTTCTCGTCCAGCAATAGGCGCAACTCCGCGCCTTTCTCGAACTTCATGTGCAGATCGCGAAGATCGCCGGTATTGGTCATTTCCACGACGAGCTTCCGTGCCGCCTGTTTGATATCCCCGGACCAGCTGATCGATTTGACGATCGGATCCAAATACACGTTTTGCTTGTCATCCTTATACGTGATGCTCCAGCTCATGACGGAATCACCAGCTTCTGGCCGGGAATGAGCCGATCCGGGTTTTTGCCGATGACCTTTTCGTTGGCCGCGTAAATTTCCTTCCAACGATCCCCGTTGCCGAGCGTGCGTTGCGCGATTTTCCACAGCGTATCCCGGGGAACGACGATATAAAATGCCGGAGTTGCCTTGGTATCCGGCCGATGTTCGCCGGTGATCACCATGGCCTTGCCCGAACCGGAGGTTTCCACCTGGCGGAACTCCACCTTTTTGTATTCCTTCAACTCCAGTTCGTAAAACACGTCACCCGGATTCCCGGCGCGTTCGCTATACTGGAAGGAACGGATCGTCACCAGCAGTTCTTCGATTTTCGTTCCCGTCACGTTAAACCGGATCGGCTTTCTGCTGTTCATCCACTTCTCGATGCGTTGGACCGTATCCCAAGGTTTCGGCACGTCCACGTATTCGCAATAACCGGGGTGGTAATCCCGCGGGAAAAACGACCCGAACGAAAACTCCCGCAAAACCGCTTCCCCGATCACCGTATACTCGCCAAGCTGGGTGACCTGTACGTCATCGTAACCGTACGAGCTCTTGACCGCGATCTGCTCCGGATTGACGGGCAAACGCAGCTTCTCCTGTTCATCCAACGTCTTTAACCAAAATTCCAGTGACGCCATCAGGCCATCAGTCCTCCCGCTGCTTTGATTTCGCGGGCCAACGCTCGGGCAATCGCATCGATATCCGACTCTTGGCGAACGTTAAACGTATTTCCCGAGATCGAGATGGCGGCTCCCGCGCCGGCACCGCCTGAAAATTCGCGGTTTTCCGCGGCCGTCATGACGCGTTCGCCCTTATGCAGCCGGGCCATCATGCCATCATAAGGAACGTAATCCAGGCCGTGGTAATGGCTAGAGGCAGGACCGCCGGAAGAACCTGAGGTTACCGTGACTGAGGCGTTTGCGTCATCCCCAAAAAAGGTGTTCCAAAGCGCTTTGGCTTGGTTGATCTTCTCCATGACCGGTTCCAGCAAGGCGTTGAATTTATCGGCTATAAAACCCGCTGCCTTCTGCAGAAGCGCCTGGATGCCTTCAATTATCCAAACCAGGATGTTCCGCATGTCTTCCATGTGATACTTCACGAGGTAGGCAATCGCCGCGAACGCGGCGCCAACGGCCAAGCAGGCTATAATCAGCGGAGCAAACGGCGCGGCAAGGGCAATGGCGGCCGTCGCCGTAGCATACAACGCAGGCGCAAAGACCGTAAGCAATACCGCACTGACCCCAATCAAAAAGGCCGTCAATACTTCGGCGTACTTCATGAAAAACTCAATCACCGCAACCAGCGCTTCCCCGAACGGCAGAAGAAGATCGCCAAGGGGCGCGAGCGCGATCGTTAGTCGATTCTGCATTGCTCCGTACCGGTCGCTATAGCTGTCCAGCGTCTGCCCCTGACTGATCATCCCTTCCTTGCATTGGTTCATGGAGGCTAGGATGCCGTTAAACTCCACCTTTCCTCCTTTGAGGGCCGTGACCAGATCACCGCTGACCTTTTTGCCGAAAATCCCCGTGGCGTATTGCATCGCTTCGCTTGCGGTTTTCGCTTCCCTGATTTTGGCGGCGACTTCCGCGAAACCTCCGGCAGGAAGCTTCTTGGGATCCTTGAGCGCATCGCCGAGCGGATTCAAACCGTCTTTTTGCCATTTGGCCATAAGAGCCATCGATTGCTCGAAACGTAGGCCCATGTCTTGAAGCGGTTCGCCCATTTGACCCATTTGATTCATCAGCCCGAGCATATCTACTTTCCCTGCGCGGCTTGCGGCAAAGAACTGTTCCAGCATCACTTCGCCTTCCTTGGCCTTGTAGCCCCAGGCCGACATGGCGGCTGCCGCGGACTCTGCGGCCTGGGCGCTATCCGTTCCGGTTAATCGGGAGGCATCCAGCAGCATCTTGGTTAGGCCTTCCAGATCCTTCCCGGTTAGCGAGGTTTCACGGCTCAAGACCCCCATCGCTTTGCCGACTTCACTTAGGCTTTGGGGAACCTGGCCTCCCACCGTCCGGAAAGACTGGGCAAGCCGGGCCAATTCTTGCCGCGAAGCCCCCGAAGCGGCCCGCAGCTCGCCATAGGCGTCGCCATAAGATTTGGCGGCTTCGAGGATTTTGTCCTTGGCCGAAGACAACTGGCCTACGGCACCGCTTATGACGCCGGCAATGCCTCCGCCACCTTCCTCGTTCGACGCATTTTGCGCACCCGGGTCAGGTTGCTGTTTCTTCTTGAAATAAATCGGATCCGTGACCAGCCCGCCTAAGGACTGCCTTATTCTCGCGATCTGGCCAACCAGTTTGGATTTCCACGGCGCAATCTTGTTGCCGACGGCTTGCAGCGCTTTACCTGCGCCCTGCTTTACCGAATTCCAAGTCTCTAGAAATCCGGTGCCGATTCGGGAAGCCGCTGATTTGACTACAGCCTCCAGTTTATTGATTTCCGCCATCATGCTGCCGACGCTGCCGGCGTTCCACATTTGTTCGCTCATCCTGGACATGCTGCTGAGGTCATGAATGGCTTTCGTGCGGGTATGAAGCTCGCTCATCGCTTTGTTGTATCGTTTCATGTTGTTTATGCTTTTGTTGGTGACATACTCGTTTGCATTCTTTTGATTGTAGTAGTTACTCAATTCCCTAACCTCCTGACTAGAGCGACCCTACGATTTCATCCTGCGGGCGGCCCGCTCCTGTTCTTTGCGCACCTTCTCCTCTTCTTCCAGCTGGAGCATCATCGACGCATACATAAACCGTTTCACTTTCTCGTCCTTGTTGTACACTTCGTCCGGAGGGATATGATGGCGTTGGAAAATGAGATGCAGCAAGAAGGCTTCCCCGCCCGCCTGAATCAGTTTTTTATTTCTTCTTCATCGCTGTCGAAGCCGCTGATCTCCAAAATTTCTGCCGACAGCTTGGCGATTTCTCCGGCCAGCAGCAGTCCGAGGATCGCTTCCGTCGGCGTGCCGTATTTCTCGATCAGCTCCTTGGCGGACCAATCCGGGACGAGGCAGGCTTTCTGAATGACCAACGCCCCGAACTGCTCTTCGTCCAGCACCTTTTCGCGTTTGTTGCCTTTCCCGACATAATGCGTGCACTGCTCCTGAATCTTGTTAATCGTTTTGCCGTCGAGCGCCTGGATTTGAAAATCGACGCCAAGCCGTTTGATCGGAACATCCTTCTTCGGTTTGCTCTCCGCGCTTAGCAGAGCTTGAAGCACGTTTACTTGTCTGTTCTCCGTAATTGCCATGTATTCTTCATCCCTTCATCGAATTATGATTATGAACTACATGCCTGCCGGAAAAAGACATAGAACCCGGAAATGCTCATTCCTAGGCCCGGGTTCGATGCCTTCCAGCTAAACGCTTATTCCGCCACGAGTTTATCCATCAATTCGTAGCCGGTAAAGTTAAACGGAAGCTCTTCTTCGACGATCGACCCGACTTCAAAGTGCATCAGCGGGATTTTATCGAAGGTAACTCCCTTCAAGCGCACCCGATACGCCCCGTAGGACTCGGGGTCTTCCAGCTTCAGAATCAGCTCCGTAGTAAAGACGCCTTTCTTATCGTCAGCGATTTGCCCGATCAATTCGACGAATTCCGATGTTACCTTGTAGCCCGTAATGGTGCCGGAACCGCTTAAACCCGTGACCTTATGAGCCGTCCAGCGCGTTCCCGAACGCTTGATTTCCTCTTTCGAAATCTCCACGTTCGCTTCGGCCGATTTGACATTGGTCAGCCATCTACCGTCGTAATACACATATCCATAAGTCCCGTTAATAACGCGGGTTGAATCCAACATTTGAGTCCCTCCTATTTAGATCGTTTTTCGTAAGAAATTACACCCGAATGGTCAGGAAAATCCGTTCCATGCTATCGATTTCCGTAAAGGCGATCAACAGGTATACCGTATCCCCTTCCGATTTGCGATCCGGGTCAAGCGTGACCTCAATGTCCGTCAATACGTTGCTAAGCTCCAAGCGCTCCACGTAAGCCTTCACCGCCGAAATCAGCGCCGCCTGGCCGTCCGCGTTATTATCGAGCTTGCCGATATACGAATCGGCTGCCGCTTTCGTCACGTCCGTGGAAATGGCCTGCCGCGCGCGCATCGCGCGGATTTTATTTTTACTGGTCACCAGCCCTTGTTCGACCTTCACCTTTTCCCCATCGTGCACCAGTACCAGCGATCCTTTTTGCAGAGCCGCATTGATTTCGGTATTCCGCAAGCGTTTGGATACGTCGTTGGCATAAACCGGAGCATACGTAATCGACTTATTGATGCCCGTTCCGGCAATCAGACCGGCGATATAAGGAGCATACCGGGCGGAGCTGTACACCGTTCCGTCAAGGGTAACGCCGGAAATGAGGTTAACGGCGTAATCGTCCTTCAGATCGACGCTGCGCTGGTTGCCTTTCGCCGGGTCCTGGTCGTCTTCCGCCGTACCGCCGAAGACGGTCAGGAAATGCTTGCCTTCGTCTTCACGACTGTCCACGCACCAGGCCAAAGTCGCCTTCTGCTCGCTAGCCGGAACTTCGTCCGGATACACGAATACGTTAAAATGCCGCGTGCTGAATACATCACGAATCGTTAAGTAATCGGCCGCAGTCAACTCCGCGCCTTCGGACGGCTTCGGCACCGTGTAGACCAACACTTCTTTGGCGCCGCCGCGCAAGGCGAAGCGGATCGGTTCCACGAATTCGGCGCCAAACCATTCGGCTGCCTCAGCTTCTTTCTCGACGGTGAAGAATTGACCCGCCGTCGCTTTCTTATACTGGATCAGCGGCAACGCCACCGTTCCTCTTGCGCCGCCCTGGATTTGCGCCGCAGCGGCTTCGGTGAAATTAATGTACAGCCCCGGCCGAACCGGCAAGCTGGTTGGATCCCATGTTCCTCCCATAATCTCAAAACCACCTTTCAATTGTTTGTCATGCGTACTTCCATCCGGTTGATCTTATCGTGCGGTTTGAACGCGACCGGCTCCCGCGCCGTGGTCTGCAAGGTGCCGCTGCATTTGTGCAGGCCGTTCTCCAGTTTCTCGGCAGCCGCGATGGTGATCGAATCGATGCGAAGCCATCCGGCTTCCGCTGAAGCCGCCTCCTTTTCGTTCATGAGGTAACGGCTTAACGTCTCCATCGCCACAACTGCGGCTTCGGCCTGATTTGCGTAATAAACCAAGGCGTACTGCCGCTCGATGGAAGTCTGGCTTAACGAATCGCTTTTGCGGATTTCTTGCTTCAGGGTGACCGAAAACTCCCCGGATACCGGCGCAACCGGCTCCTCAAACCGGTGAACCGTCGCCTCGGAAAACCGGGTCCTAATGCATTCGGCCAGGCCGCTGACCTCTTCGGCCATTAACATCTGGAACAACACTCCTTTCGGCCGACTCTACCGTGGTGCCAACTATTGGTTCAATGGATATCAAATCCCCCGCTTCCTTGTTCGATTTCCGGCTTTCTCCGAATTGGCCGCAGTTCGGATTATAGACGGGGCGAGATCACGCGAATAGGATGAAATTTTTTCACCTGGGGTGAAAGGAATTCATCCTACCTCTAAGCCGAAAACGTTGATATACTAGGATTATCTGTAAACATATGTAAGCGTGGGGGAGTCATGGATATGGAGCCGATTCGGGTGATGTTAGTGGAGGACGATCCGTTCTGGAGGGATCATATCAGCGCGGATTTGGCCGAGGAGTCGGATATTGAAGTCGCCGCACTCGCGACAACGAAGGAAGAAGCGATAGAAGCCGCTACCCGCCAAACCTTGGATGTCGTTCTCATGGACATCAACTTGACGGGAAACAATTTGGACGGACTTGAAGCCGCCGAACACATCTTGCGGATCCCCGCCCAAGAGACGGTCAAAGTGATCATGTTAACTTCCATCTCGGAGGCGGATGTCATCATGAAGTCGTTCCGCCTCGGGGCTTTGAACTACATCAATAAGTCCAGCTGTAAGGATATTTTGCAGGCCATCCGCGATGCCCATCGCGGACGCGCCTCCATTCATTGCGATGCCGCACGGGTCATGCGCAATGAAGTACAACTGATGGAGCTGACGCCGATGGAACGCGAAGTCTTTGATTTACGGCGCAATGGGCTCAGCAAACGGGAAATTTCGGAGAAGCTTCAGAAATCGGCCAACACGATCAAATCGCAGCTGCGCAGCATCAAAAACAAACTAACCAACTTCAAGATAGATTAAGGTGATCCACACCGTGGCGTTCCCGGGCCATTTTTTCCTGCGTACGGTTGCGCGCCTTGAATCGGTACCTGGGAAAATGCAACACCAGCACCGTACCTTTCCCCGGTTCGCTGACGACGGTCAGACTACCGCCATGCTTGTTCATCACGCTGGTGCAGTAGGATAAGCCAAGCCCGTAATTTTGCGCATTTTTTTTCGTCGTAAAAAACGGCTCGAAAATTTTCGTCAGATGCTCCTGCGGGATCCCAGCTCCGTTATCCTTCACCTCGATCCGAAACTCCCGTCGGGTTGACGAGGTTCGCAAGGCAATCGCTCCGCCACGGTTCGGCAGCGCATCCAAGGCGTTGCGGATCATATTCGACAACATCTCCCTGACATGCACGGGGTCGCAGAGCAGCAGTCCGTCCGTCTCATGGCTGGCCGACAGAACCACCGGCTTGTTCTCCACGAGCGTACGCGCCGAATCAAGGATGGAATCAACCAGATCGTGAACGTCCTGTTCGCTTTCGTCAAGCTCCACATCCTCGGCTTTCTCCTTAATCCGGTTTACCATGTGCAGTAAATGATGCGTGAGTCCATGTACCTGCTCGATCGTTTGAGCCGCCTTGCCGTTTTGTCCCGCACGAAGGAGAGAACTGCATTTTTCCGCTAAATAGTCGATTTTCTGAATTTCGTTTTTGATGGAATGATTGAGGATGGAGACGCCCATCGTCAACGTTCGAAGCGAATGGTCAAGCCGTTCCCGTTCGATCTTCAGCTTAATGCCCAGAAACCCGTACCGCGCCGTATAGAATAGAATCATTACCACCGCCCCCAAAATCACGACGAAGTTGGCCTGCCACATGCCGTTGCTCTTCAGATCGAAGCTCCACCATCCCATTTTCAAGGCATCAAACCCCAAATAATCGCTCGTGTAGGCCCATAACAGGACGACCGGAATCAGGAGCGCCCGCCTTCTGCCGCTGCGAACCGCCGGATCCCGTTCGCGAACGTAGGCTAAATAGTAGAAGACGCAACCGAGAACAATATAAATGCCGTCCCACCAGCGAAAACGATCCAGGTCAAAGGAGTTCCACGGCTCGTTCATCAGATGATCCGCAAGCAAGGCGAAAACGCCGAGGGCCAGAAGGATCGACAACCCTCTTTTGGTCCGGAGCGCCATATCCCCCCCGAGCCAAAGTCCGCCCATGCAAAACACAAAGGGTAAAGTGTAAAAATAGATGTGCATGGCGACGACGGTGGATAGGTACAGCAACCGGCTGACGATTTGGGGCAGCCATGGTTCTTCGCTCCATACCGGCATGATCGACAAATGCATCGCAAAGGCATAGCTGGCCGAGCTGCCAAGCAATATCGTCAGCGTAATCCAAATGTTAGCGACCTTCTTCCGGTTGAAGAGGAAAAAACCGCCTAGCAACCATAATGATACGAACATGAGGATATAAAACATCTTCATCCGACTCAGACTCCTTCAGATCTAACGAATTCCACTCTTTTCTGTCATAGTACTTATTTTCTGTAAACTAACTTAATTCCTGCTATACTTTAGTTTATATTTCCATTCGCGATCACGAAAAAAAAGACCCCTGCCAACGGAGAAATCCCGTTAACAGGGGTCTATTCCACTTGTCCTCTGTCGGACGATAGGGTTAGCTTACTTTAACACATCCAGCGCCGGCAGCCTACGCCCCTCATAATCAAACAAGGTCAGGTTGGCCCAGTTATTGTCGTGTCCGACGGACCACTCCGATTTGGCTGGAATCCAGGCCGGTTCCAACCAGTAAAATCCGGTCCCCCATCCACCTGGCGTATCCTAGCGCCTTGATTCGCTTCGCCATCAGCAGCGTCCGTTCCAGATTGCAGAACCCGCCGGGCGGTTCGTTCCAGATCCGCAGCCGGATCGAGTTGACTCCGCTGCGCTTTAGGAGGACGAGCAAATCCTCCTTCGCTCCGTCCTCTGCGAACGTCCCCCCGGCAACTTCGATTTCGTCCAGAAACGACACATCCATGCCGTTGATAACCGGCCTCGTCATCACCTTAAACCTCGCGCTTCAAAATCGCGATCCCGTTGACCGGCAGCTCGATCGCACCGCCTGCCGTCAGGCCGCTTTCGGCATCGGTATAGCTCCGTCCATCCAGCTCGACGCGGGCGGCGCGGCCGGAGAAGTTCTGCACGAAGACGTACTCGTGCGTACCGTCCGTCCGCAGCTGTGCGGTCACGCCCGCCGGCAGGTCGACATCCAGCGCCCGGCGAACGCCGGCATCCTGGACAAGCCTGCCGTAAAGCGCTTCGTAGAAGGCCGGATCGCTGACGCGGGCGGCCAAATAATACGCTTTGCCTTGGCCTAGCTCGTTTACCGTCAAGGCCGGCATCCCGGCGTAGAAATCGTCACGGTAGACGCCCAACACCTTGGAGCCTTCCGCATGGATATGCTCGCACAGCTCATGGATCTCGTACGTACCGCTCAGGCCCAGCGGATTCCCTTCTCCCAGAATCAGCGCGTTGCGGTCGTGATCATGCAGGCCGTCGATTTCCTCCGCCCACACGCCCAGCGTCTTGCGCAGCGGTCCCGGGAAGCCGGTCAGATGGCACAGGTCGTTCTCATCGACGATGCCCGACCAATACGTCACGAACAGGGTGCCGCCGTCCTTCACGAACTGCTGCATCTTGGCTCCGGTTTCTTCCCGCAACAAGTAAGCCATAGGTACAACGAGCAGCTTGTAGCTGCTGAAATCGTCAAACGAGCCGATGATGTCGGTTGGCACGCCCAACTCCCACAAGGCGCGATACTGCTGCATGACGGTCTCCTCATAATGGATGCCTTTGTTGCGCGGCCCCTGTGCATCGTTGACCGCCCAGCGGTTATCCCAATCGAACAGGATGGCCGCTTCCGCCGGAACGGTGGTACCCAGCACCTCCGTTAGTCCGGCAAGCGTTTGGCCCAGCGATGCGACGTCCTCAAACACGCGCGTATGCTCATGCCCGACATGGTCGATGACCGCGCCGTGGAATTTCTCGCTGGAGCCGCGGCTTTTCCGCCATTGGAAATATTGCACCGTGTCGGAACCGTGGGCCACCGCTTGCAGCGAGGAGAGCTTGTGCATCCCCGGGCGCTTCAGCTTGCTGACCGGCTGCCAGTTGGTCAGGGACGGCGTGCTCTCCATCAGCATAAACGGCTTGTGCTTCAAGGATCGGAACAAGTCATGGTTAAATGCAAACCAGGAACCTACGCCGGCGTCAGAATCGGCCTCATGCCACATCGGGTAGGCGTCCCAGGAAATGACGTCCACGACTTTCGCAAACTCGCGGTAATCCAGCCCGTAGAACAGGTCCATCATATTCACCGTGCAAGGCAGGTCGGGGCTGATCCGCTTCAGCGGTTTTATTTCATGCTGGTAAAAGTCGATCGTTTGGTCGGATACGAACCGGCGCCAGTCAAGGTTTTGCCCGTGCACCATCATTTCGCCGTGCGGGGCCGGGGACTCCACTTGCGACCAGGACGTATACGTATGGCTCCAGAACTTCGTCCACCAGGCGCGGTTCAAGGCGTCCAGCGAACCGTATTTCTTCTTAAGCCAGGTGCGGAAAGCATCCTGGCAATAGTCGCAGTGGCATTCCCCGCCGTATTCGTTGGACACGTGCCAGCCGACCACCGCCGGGTGACTGGCGTAGCGTTCCGCCAGTTGGGTATTCATCTGCGTCACTTTTTCCCGGTAAACAGGGGACGTAAAGCAGTGGTTATGACGCATGCCGTGGAGGTTGCGAACGCGGTTCTTCTCGACGCGCAGCACCTCCGGATACTTCTCCGACATCCAGGCCGGGCGAGCACCGCTAGGCGTGGCTAACCAGGCGTAAATGCCGTTCTCGGCGAAGGTATCGAGCACGCGGTCCAGCCATTCGAACCGGTAAACGCCCTCCTCCGGCTCCAGCGAAGCCCAGGAGAAAATGCCGATCGCCATCACGTTGCAATGGGCCAGCTTCATCAGCCGGATATCTTCGGCCAGCACCTGCGGATCGTGCAGCCATTGGTCGGGGTTATAGTCGGCACCGTGCATGAAGACCGGCAATTTGCCGCTGATCGGCGGAAATTTCATCGGTTTTGTGCTTCTACTCATGAATAAATCCTCTCCGTTCCTTCTAGTCTGTATCGAGGTTAGGTGTTGTTCCATGTTCCATATTGCTATGAAAGAAAAGGAGGGGACGGGCGTCCCCTCCTTTCACCCAGGCCTGCTTATTTGGTTTGAGCGGCAAGAAATGCGTCGATTTGGCTTTGCAGCTCTTGTTGAATTTTATCCAGACCGGCCGCTTGCAGCTGTTTGTTCAGGTCGGCTTGACCTTTCTCCAGATCTTTGATCAGGCCGTATTCCAGCGGAATGGCGTAACGCAGCATCACGTTGCCTACGTTCGCGACTTCGTTCTTCACTTTGGAATCGTCAAACACGAAGGTTTCCAGCGGGAAGTGGTACACTTTGGACTGCCAATCCGCCAACATTTTAGTGCCTTCTTCCGGGTAGGAAGAGTCCGTGCGGTTCAGCAGCGAGTTCCAGCCCCATACGGAGTAGCCCGACAGGTTGTAGTTGTTGAAGCTTGGTCCCGGGCTATACTTGTCATCGCCGATCGGCTCGTAGTGCTTACCGGCGATGCCGTACATCGTCAAATCGTGAATTTCCTTATCGTTTTGCAGCAGGTCGATCAGCATCAGCGAACGCTCCACGTTTTTCGAAGTCGCGTGAATCGCCATCCCGTTTTGCGTGGAAATCGCCCCGATTTTCTTCTTATCCGGTGTGAGATCCGCAACCGTTACTTCCATTTCCGGCTTGTCGCGGCGGACTTCGCCGACGTTGCTCGAAATCGTCCCCAGGTTTTGCGCGTAAGAGGAGGTCTTGCCGGCTTTGATGTCTTGGAAGACGTCGTTTTTGTTGCTCACGATATTCTTGGACCAGCCGTTGTTATCGGCCAAATCCTTATAATACTTAACCAGCTCGGTGAATTCCGGCGTATCGTATACGTTGAACACTTTTCCCGTTGCATCGTCCAATTTGTAAGCGAGCGGGAAGTTGTAGTCGACCAGGTTCCATTCGTTTTGCTGCTCCAGCAAAATTTGATCCAGCTCATGCCATTTCCATCCATCAGCCGGTTTGGCGCCAAAAGGACTGATGCCTTTCTCGCCCGCCCCGATCGCTTTCAAATAAGCGGCGTAGGTTTCCGGGCTGTTGACCGGTTCCAGATTATATTTCTTGCGCAGGTCTTCCCGAACCAATACGACCTTGTCGGTCACTTCCTGGTTGTTGTTCGGCACCATGTATTGCTTGCCGTTCACCTTGGATTGATCCCAAGAGGCTTGCGGCATCGCTTCCCAAGTCTTCGGAGCGTACTTCTGCAGCATCTCGTCCGTCAGCTCTAAGAAACCGCCTTTCAACACCTGGTCGTTATAGAAAGCCCAGTTCGCGGTGTAAGCGATGTCAAAATCTTCATTGGCTGCGAATTTCAGCGGATATTTCTGGGTCCAATCGGCCCAATCCAGAAACTCGGTTTCGACGGTTGCGTTGATTTTCTCTTTCAGCAGCTTGTTAAGCTCGCCGTAAACCTCGTCATAATCCGCCGGCTTGCTGCCGACCATCAACAGCTTCAGCGTCACTTCCTGGGACGTATCCACCGCCCCATCGGTTGTTGCGGTATTGGTCGCCGCGTTGTTCGGAGCCGCCGTATCCGGGGCGTTGCCGCTCCCCGCGTTATTGTTCCCGCCGCCGCAAGCGGACAGCAAGGTCGTCAACGCCAGTACCATAGCCACAAGAAACGTTGCTTTCTTTTTCAGCTTCATGACCGATGTTCCCCCTAAAATTATGATAGGAAAAGATTTGAGTTGCTTCCTCTATCTGATAACCGGGTTGCCCCGAGGTCATCCTTTCACAGCGCCAATCGTTAAACCTTGCACGAAGTAACGTTGGATGAACGGATACGCGATCATGATCGGGCCGGTGGCCACGATCGTCATGGCCATCTTCAGGCTCTCCGTCGGGATATCCGAGGAGACGACGGCTCCCGCCGCCATCATCGCCTTCCGCATGCCATCCATGTTGCCGAGCAGGCGGTACAGGTAATACTGCAGCGGCATCAGGTCGGAGTTGGAGATGAACAAGAGCGCATTATACCAGTCGTTCCAGTAGCCTAGGGCGATAAACAACCCGATGGTGGCGAGCGCCGGCTTCGACAGCGGAATCACGAACCGCATGAAAATCTGGAAATCGCCCGCTCCGTCGATTTTGGCTGACTCGATGATTGCCTCCGGGATGCTGCTCATAAACGATTTCATCACGATGATGTAGAAGACGTTCATCAGCATCGGCAGAATCAGCACGATCAGCGTATCCTTCAGATCGAGATAATTCACGATCAGCAGGTACCAAGGCACAAGCCCGCCGCTGAACAATGTGGTGAAGAAGAAGAAGAACGAGAAGTGGCTGCGCCATTTGAAATCCTTGCGCGCCAACACATAAGCCGTCATCGAGGTCAGGAACAACCCGAACAGCGTCCCCAGCAGGGTGACGGAAATCGTCACGCCGTACGCCTTCAGCATTTCCTGCGGATACTTGAACAGGATCCCGTAGGCTTCCAGCGAGAACGCGGTCGGGATGAGCTGGAACCCGTCCTCGATGATTTTGCTCTCCTCCGTCAAGGAGGAGGAAATCACCAATATAAAAGGAAAGAGACAAAAGACCGCCAGCAAAGTCAAAGCCACATATCCGATCATCTGCAGAAGCAGACGGTCGACCGATTTGCGTTTCTGGGCTTCCGGCTTAGCGGCCGGTTGCAAGTTTGGTGCCATCGTACTCATCAGCGTTAACCTCCACTCGTTTCAATCGTGTTGATTCATCCGGTTGCCGTAGCATTCCATCTAGAACAAGGCGCGGTCCTTGTCATATTTGCGTACGGCATAGTTGGCCAGCATAATGGTCGCGAAGCCCAGAATGGACTGGTAGAATCCCGCCGCGGCGGACATCCCGATCTCGTTCGAGGTCGTGAGCATCCGGAACACGAAGGTGTCGATGACATCGGTCGAGGAGAACAATAATCCGTTGTTGCCAACCATGTTATAGAACATTCCGAAATCCCCGCGGAAAATATTTCCGATCGCAAGCAGCACCAGAATGATGACCGTCGGATAGAGGTTCGGAATCGTGATTTTGCGAATCCGTTGGAAGACGTTAGCGCCGTCGATCTCGGCCGCTTCGTACATTTCCGTATCGATGCTCGTGATGGCGGCCAGGTACATGATCGTTCCATAGCCGAGCGTTTTCCACGCGGAAACCACGATGAGAATCACCGGCCAATACGCGGCCGTGTTGTAAATATCGAGCGATTCCAGCCCGATCGCGTTCAAGAGCACGTTGATCGTACCGTAATCATAGTTGAACAGGTTATAGGCGATCGCGCCGACGACAACCCATGAAATGAAGTATGGCAGGAACATTACGGTTTGCGTGATTTTGCGGAACCATTTGCCGGCCACCTCGAACAGCAGGATCGCCGCAAAAATTTGAACCACGTTGTTCACCACGATAAACGCGATGTTATACAAAGCCGTATTGCGGGTGACCCGCCAGGCGTCCCCGGAGTCGAAGAAAAACCGGAAGTTATCCAGCCCGTTCCAGGGGCTTCCGAACACCCCGCCCGTGTAGTTGTATTGTTTGAAAGCCAGGACGATCCCTGCCATCGGCACGTAGGCGAACAGCAGGAAGAACAGGACGGCCGGCGTCAGCATGAGCAGCAGAACTTTATACTTCTTCACGTCGCTCCAAAATCCGCTTCGCTTCATGTTTCGAACTCCCCTCTTGGTTGTCTCTATATTCCTCAGTATAGAGGAGAGCGCTTACTTGCGGGATTCAGCGAAACAACAAAAACTAATACAAATTCCACGATGACGAAAAATGCCGAAATAGAAAGGCCCCGCCTTCGCTAAAATACTAGCGAGACGAGGTCGGGGCAAGCTTCTTTCACGCGATTTAGATATGGATAGGGCCCGGCTTGGCGTCGCAAACACGCGAAGGCACAAACGGTAACGGACCGTCAAATTTTGTTCGCTTTCCGGTATTCCCCGGGCGTCATCCCGGTCGACTGCTTGAATTGCCGGTTGAAGTAAATGATGTTCTTGTAGCCCATCCGCTCGGCGATTTCGTAGATTTTCAGCGTCGGGTCGGTCAGCAGCTCGCAGACGCGTTTTGTTTTGAGCTCGTTCAGGTAATCGCTGAAATGCCGGCCCGTTTCTTCCTTGAACAAGTAGCCGAGGTAGTTCGGCGTAAAATCAAAGTGGGCCGCGACGTCCTTCAGCGTCATTTTTTGCTCGAGATTCGATTCGACATACGACATGATTTCCTGGATCAGCTTACGTTTTTGCTTTTGCTTCTTGACGTACAACAGCTCGGACAACTCAAAAAACCGCTTCCGCAGCCAAGACGTGATATCGTGGATCGTCTCGAATTGGAACAGCAGCACCGGCTGGTGCGTATCCCATTTCAACAGCTCGTACAAATTCTCGTTGATTTCTCGCAGATCGGCATGCAGCTGGGTGGTGATGCGGATGATCAAATCGTATACGTCGTTCTTCTGAGCCAGCGGGAAACCTTGGTAAAACAGCTCCAGCAAGCAGTCGTCGATCGTTACGAGGTCATAGTGCAGTATCGCCTTCAGCATCCGTCCAAGGATCTCATCCGTCCGGACACCGGCAAACCGGCTTTCGCCCGGGTTCACCCGGCTTTCGCGGATCAGGCGGTCCTTGCCGACCAGCCACTTGGCGCTGAGCGCGGCCTGTGCTTGACGGTAGGACGCCCGCAGCCCCTCTTCATCCAGCGCGAAACCTCCGACCCCAACCGTCACGGAGAACGGGGATATCCCCCGAACCGCCCGGATCAGCTCCTCCAGCAGCTCCAGGAAAGCCGTTTCCGGTACAGACGCAAGCAGGATAAACCGCGTCGGCTGGCTAACGATAAACGTGCCCAGCTTCATTTCCATGGCAAAATGCCGGATGAACGCCATGACCTTCTGAATTTGCTTGCGCCGCTCCTCCTCCGGCATATCGCCGGTCTTCCATTCCAGGTCGTCGATTTCGACGAGGGCTGCCGCCGTTCCCGTTTTGAAGAGCGTCTGCAGAAACCCGCGGATATGCCCCTCCACTTGCTCCGGGGAAATCTCGTTCAGCCAGCGCAGCAGCAATTCCTCGTTCACGAGTGTAAGCGCCTCCGTAAACGTGCGGTCCTGATCCCGTTCCCGTTCGATCGCGGCGCAGAGCTCGCCCAGCATCTTATAGAGCTCCTGATCTTCCACGGGCTTCAGCAAATAACCCGAGGCGCTGATCTTGATTGCCTCTTTCGCGTATTCAAAGTCTTCGTGCCCGCTGATGAACACGATTTTGACGCCGGGATGAATCTCTTTGGCTTTGCGGGCGAATTCGATTCCTGACATGATCGGCATGCGGATATCGGAGAGAATCAGGTCGATCCGCTCCTGTTCCATCGCTTTGAGCGCATTAAAGCCGTTATTGGCCGTCGCCGTTACCTGCAGGTTCAGCCCGCTGCCCATCACTCTGCGCCGCAGCCACTCGAGATCGACCGCCTCGTCGTCGACAAGCAATACGTTGATATTCATGGCCGTCATTCCTTCTGGTATTTTTGCTCCTTACCTCGAGCATACTTGTCGTTCTTTGCCCTGAACATAGCGGTTTGCAATGAAAACCTATACAAATTCACCGATTTATTGTCTCAAGTGCGCCGAATACCGAGGTTATTCCAAGGATGGAAGCGCCCCCGGGTTCGCCGGAAGGATGATTTGGACCGTCGTTCCGCCCCCGTAAACGCTGGCGATGCGAATCCCGTACTTGTCGCCGTAGCGGAGCTTAATCCGCTCGTTGACGTTCTTTACCCCGTAACCCCCGGATTGGGTGGGACCGACGAGCAGCCGCTGTACCGTCTCCGGTTTCATGCCGATGCCGTTGTCGATCACTTTCAGTTCAAGGTTATCGCCCTGCCGTTTCCCCGTTATCACGATCGCAATCGACTCGCCAAACCAGGCATGCTTAAACGTATTCTCCACGAACGGCTGCAGAATCAGCTTCATCACCTGCACCTGCAGGATCTCCGGATCCACGTCCATATGGACGGAAAAGGCGCCGGCATATTTCACCCGCTGAATGTCCAGATAGGTCTCCACCTGCATCAATTCGTTCTCCAGCGGCGTAAATACGTTTCCTTGATTCAAGGTCAACCGGTAAAATCGCGACAAGCCCTGGACCATATCGGTCACCTTGGCCGTTTCGCCGAGATTGGCGAGGCTGCTGATCGTCGACAACGTATTGTAGAGGAAATGCGGATTAATCTGCGCCTGCAAAGCCTCCAGCTCCGCTTGTTTCTTCTGGATCCCCTGCACGTACACGCTGTTGATCAGCCCTTGGATATTGGCGGCCATGACGTTAAACGCATCGGCGATATGCACGAATTCGTCGTTGCCCGAGAAGCGGATCCGCTTCTGGAAGTTCCCTTCCTGAAACGAGCGGACAAGCCAAACGATCCGTTTCATCTTCCGGCCGGACAACCGGGCCACGATGTAGCCGATGAACGCCATGCCGAGGAAGCTGATCCCGCATACGGTAAAAATCACGCGCTGCAGCCTGCCGGCATCCTTGGTCAGATACGCCTTCGGAACCAGCGCTTCTATCACGAAATCGGAGCCTGGAATCGGCTCATGCAGACTCAAATAGTCGTCATGCCGGGCTCCCATTTCGGCGTTGCCCCGTTGATAGAGCAAGGTGCCGTCCGACGCCTCGTTAATCAGGCGCACCGTGATCCCCTGTTCAACGGGAAACGTGGAGAAGTCGCCGAATAAATCATCCAGGGAAGCGGTGATGCGGACATACCCGATCACGGTCATGTTTCCGCTGTACGAAACCAGACGACGGATGTGGGAGATGTTTCCGAGCCGCTGATCGGTGTCGATCTGCAGCCAGATGTTGTCCCGTTCGGAATCCTTGAATTCCTGATACCAGGCGCTGTCCTGGATGTCCTCGAACGGCAGGATGTAATAATCGCTGTCCTGGATCGGCTCTTCCAAATTGTCGCCCGAAACGATGTTCAGCTCGCTGTTCAGCGTATACAGCATCAGCCGGATATCGTTGCCGAACAGTTTGAGCGGCGCGGTGATTTCCGGAACGATTTCATCGAGCATCACCAAATAGATGTCATAGGGCTCGCCTTTGGCCTGAAGCGCCCGCTGAAACGCCAGGTCGCCGAACAGGGTGTCCGACATCCGCTGGATTTCGTCCATCTGATAGCGGATGTTGTTCCGGGCTTGTTCCATGCCGGTACGGATGTTCGTCTCGGCCATCTCCGTTCGGGATTGGATCAGCATCGTGTACGATGCGTAACCGATGATCGCGTCCGTCAATAAGACGAGCAGCAGGTAGGGAATCAGCATTTTATAGGTGAAGGGAATGTATTTTTTCATCGGCCCCAGGCTTTCTCATCAATTTAATCGCTTACACGAATCCTCATCTCCATCATATCGGCCCTTGTCCGGAAAATAAACAACCAAAAAAAAACCAATCCGGTCATGGCATCCTCAATGCCAGCCCGAATTGGTTATGGGGTGTTTCCTTACAAAACTTCCGCGTTCTTTACGGCATGTTCCCAGCTGGGAAAATAAAACAAAGCGTTGCGCATCAACTCCGGATCGTTTTGCTTGACCTGCTTTTTGCTCAGCGAAACGCCTTCGCTCTGCAACCGTTTGATTCGGCGGACAACTTCATCCGCTCCAAGAGTAGCATCCATACAGCTTTGCTCCTTCCGTATAAGTTGCTACTAGGCTTTCTATATTTTCCCTCAGATATACCTTGGTTGCTAGTTTTTCTTCATATGGTTGCGTGCTCGCTTCGATCGCCGCCAACAACCTGCCGGTCACAGCGTAACGCCATCGCCGGAGCGGGGGAGCTTGCCGCCCTTCCCGGTCAGGAAGACCCGAATCGCCTGGCGATTGGCGTACGCCAATACCAGCAGGTTCACCAGCCATACGCCCCATAAAGCGGGAGGAGAACCGGAAGCCAGGAGATAAACCGATAATAGCGCCATGCCGGCCACGACCTGGAAGCCGTCGGCTTCCCGTGACGCGTATTTCCCTTTTTTATAGAATGAAAATCCCGCAAGCAGCACGGCCAGAATCACCGCATAGGCCAAAGCAGCCTCAAATCGGGTTAACGCGCACCAAACGCCGAAGGTTACCGCAATCGCCTTGCCTCCCTTAAATTTCAGAAAGGGCGAAAAAGCGTGGCCAAGAATCGGCGCGGCGGCGACGATCGTCATTCCGTAATCCCGTCCCAGCGTTCCCGATTCGATCAGAAATACCAGCGGCACATATCCTTTCAGGAAATCCAGCGCGATGCCCGCCAGCCCCCAGCGGTAACCGGCGGCCCGCCATAAGTTGAATGCCCCAGGGTTGCCGTCCCCAACGTGCTTCAAGTCTTTCCGCGCCGCCTTGCCCAGCCAATAGGAAAACATCAACGCCCCGCATAGGAACTCAGCGACAGCCAGCCATAGAATCATCGATCTCCCCTGCTTCCTACCTGCACATCCCGGCCTTTCCAGGTGACCGATCCGCGAAACGCCACCTGATAGGCCGAGTAGAGCAGCACCACCAGAAAGAAGAGCGTAGACAACACGTGAAGCAGAGGCATGAACACGCCGAACTTCCCTACATAACGCACCAGAAAATAAAGCTGCGCCGCATACAGCAAATACCCGAACAGCAGCGGATAGGCCCATGACGTATTCCAAAGGAACAACGCGCCTTCGGAAGCGATCAGCCCGATCAGCCACGCGGCCACCAGCAGCGTGGTGGCCGGCCGAAGCTTGGCGGTGCTCAGCACCGCGCCTTTGCCGAACCCCTCCAGCTCGCTGCGAATCCCGTTCGGATACATGCGGAAGGAGACGAGGCCGCCGCCGAGAAAATTGGTTACGCGGAGCCCCGCCGCCCGGAATTTGGCGCCGAGGTTCAAATCGTCCAGCAGTTCCGAACGGATGCTGTCATGCCCCTGGATCGCCTCGTAATCGCGGCGCGTCGTCACGATGCAGGAGCCGTATAGCCCTTTATGCGGGCTGTTTTGCTCAAACGGCGACGTAAAGGCAAATACGCCCAGGACGTTGGTAATCAACGCCAGGCGTTCGTAAAACTTCTCCGTGACATGAAACGGCACTGCGGAAATGACGCCTCCGGCTTCGGCCCGCGCCTGCAGCAGCGATTCGAGCGCCCGGGGGGCCAAGCGGATGTCGGCATCGAGGAAGGCGATCACCTCGCCGGTCGATTGCCGGTATCCGTTCCATACCGCCCAAGTTTTCCCCGTCCAGCCGGGGGGCAATGCCTCGT
Source organism: Paenibacillus timonensis (assembly GCF_022427145.1). GTDB lineage: Bacteria > Bacillota > Bacilli > Paenibacillales > Paenibacillaceae > Fontibacillus > Fontibacillus timonensis. Next base: position 6,378 of record NZ_JAKSXN010000050.1, on the reverse strand, counting down.
TGCGGAACACCTTTGCCCCGTAATCCGCGGCAATGTCATAAGTTCCATCTTCGGAAAAATCGTCCACCACGATGATTTCATATGGCGGATAGGTTTGCTTTTGCAGCGAACCCAGCAGCTGCGGCAAATTCCCCGCTTCGTTCCGCGCCGGGATGATGACCGATACCTTTTCCGTGCCGCGATACGATTCCTCCCGTTCGCGAAGCACGATTTTTCGAAACAGAATAACTCCCGCAATCCATCCGATTGCCAATACGATCCAAAATCCCATCGCTGCCCCACCTCTCCGCTTGCCGGAAATAAAGTGAAATCACGTATATGAGTATTCTATGTCCGTAATAGCGTTGATGTCCGAAAAAGTATGAGAGACTATCGATAGTGTAGTCGACATTCCCAGATTTTTCAACGAATCCGGGCAATAAAATCCACACGGGTTCTCCATACTTTCCACACAATTGCTCTGTAGAATGGGTTGTGAAATAAATAACCTACTTGGAGGAAATGAAACATGAGCATGACGCACTACATGTCTTTGCTGGCGGATAACCAGCCGTGGAACTTGATTTTATTCATGGCGATCCCCGTTATCTTTGCAGAGACGATCACCGTCACCGAATTTATCATCTTGTTTAACCGGGGGCGGCAGGGCGGCCTCAACACCTTCAATAAAATCTGCAGTATCTTGGCAGGGCTTTATTTTACCGGCATTTTCCTCTATTTGTTCCCTACGGCGTTCATTCCTTTGACCATTAACGGCGAATGGCACACCTGGGTGGACGTCGTGGCTGTCGGGTTCTACCTGAGCGGGGCTTTCTTCCTGCTGCCGCTGGCGCTGCTAGAACTTGGCGTCATTGGCCGCAAACGCTCGGAGGACGAGAAGCTGAAGCTGCACTTTATCCTCGTCAGCGGATTCCTCATCGTCGCCCACATCGCCATGATCTTCGGGATGGTCAATCCAGAAATCGTCGGCGGCATGGCCGGGATGTCCCATTAAGCGAGCAAAAGCCCCTTTCGGATGGAAAGGGGCTTTTTATTGCATCTGCTGAAATTTCTAACCCTTTGATTTTATGATATCGTGCCAAAGATGTCGTTCAGCGGAATATCCGCCACCGCCATCACTTCGTCGGCCGCTCCGTAATACATGCGGACGGTATCGCCGACCAACAGCGCACCACAGGAGAATACGACCCCGCCGAAAAAACCGTTCACCTCATAATCCGTTTCTGGCTCTAGAAACGGCCGCTTCGATCGCCCGATGACTTTTCCCGGATCTTCCAGATCAAGCAGCACCGCCCCCATACAGTATCGATGGCTGGCATCCCGTTATACCCTGCCGCTGCGCTCCGATTCGGGCGGTATGCCTTCCCGACCGAAGCTAAAAAAAGCGCCAGGCATAAACAGCTGCGACGTACGGCTCCCTTCCCTGACGGAAAGAGGGCCTTCCGCTTTTACGTGGGAAATTATCGTTCAGTACGCTGTAATATAAACATGACGCTGTCGAAATCGCCCTTTAGCTCGACCGGCAATCCGTAATTCATCAGCGTACTGCCGTGATACTGCTTGCCGTCCCCCGCCAGCTCATACCGGGCGTTCTCCAAAAGGCCTTGCAGCTTGAGCCTTGGACAGGAATCCCCGTACTGCTGCGTGTGAAGGAAGGCCAACACGACGATCTCGTCCCCGGACGGGCCGACGTACTCTACCGCCGTCAAACCGGACTCGCCCGGTGGCCGAAGGCGGAAGAGATCCCGCGTAATATCATTTCACGGATTTCCTTGTACTGAAGGATATGCCGCTTATACTCTGCCGCTTCCTCCGAAGAGAGACGGTTGATGTCGGCGCCGATGCCCAGCCCTCCGCACATGGCGCTGTGAAACTTGTAGGCGATGCTTCGATTCGCCTTGCCCGCGCCGGACAGCGTGTCCGTTACCCAGCACATCATGATCTGCGGAGCGTAAAACTGCGTGAAACCGTGCTGGATGAACAAACGGTCGAAGGGATCCGTGTTATCGCTGGGCCAACATTGCGCCGCATAGCGGAGAACGCAGTTCCCTCAGTTGAGGGTTGATTTCTCCCTCGGGCAGATAAGCCGCCAGGCTTAAGCCCTGGTATTCCGAATCCTGGTTCACGATCCAGGCGGTCCGTCCGCCGGCGTTTACTTTGAGCGGATCGGCGTTCGCCTTTTGCAGCACCAAGCTTTTCAAATCGATAGGACGATCCGCCGGATCGGACTCCCTTGCGTAAGCCGCATAAGTATGATGGGTCCTGCAAATTTTCCATGCGGCGGATATAACGGTTCATCGATACGGTCTTCTGATAGTTGTCCATAATCATCCCGGAATTCGCCAGCGCCAGCAAATCCTCGTCCGCCAAAACTGCATATGAAAGCGTCTTCACTTTATCCAATTCGTTTTCCACTTTATCGAAGCCGTGTTTGGCGGCCGTTCCGAAGGCTTCTACCGTCGTGTTGTCCAACAAGCGGATTTGCCAATTGTAGAGCGTCACCCCGATCGCGCAAATCGGCATGATCGCTAGTAAAAAAGCAGCCACGAACCGCGTAAACACCGAGCCTTGAAGTCTTATTAAGCGTCTCATAACCCATCCCTTTCCCGGTTTGCTATTACTTTATCACAGATCGAAGTTGGCAGGGTTCATGAAAATCGGAAGGTAGCTTGATCGATGGATCAATATGAAAACGCTCCTTTCGGGCAGATATACCCGAAAGGAGCGTTCTTTCAATAACCCAATAACCCCTTCAACAAAAACCAGATCACCGGCACTAACAACGCCGGCAGCATGTTCAAGGTTTTCGCCTCGATGATTTTCAAAATCGATAACCCCGAGCTTGCAATCAGCACGCCGCCGACGATGGAGATTTCGGTCAGCAACGGGGCCGTCAGAAAAGGCGCCAGATAGTCGGCGCTCATATAAATCGCTCCCTGCCAAAGAAAGAGCACGACGGCGGTTAGTGCAATCCCGATGCCATACGAGGAGGCCAACACCATGGAGGTCACGAGATCCAGGGTTGCGTTCATGTACAGATAGGTGTGATTTCCGTGAATTGCGCTTTCGATCGGTCCCAGGATCGACAGGGTCCCGATGCAAAACAGCAGAATTCCCGTGGACAACCCCTGACCTAGATTCGAGGTGGAGAAACGCCCGACCAGCCTCTGGAAACTACCGTCGATATCCAGCGCCGTCCCGATCAGACTCCCCGCCGCCAAGCTGATAATGAACAGCACGGGAAACGAGCTGTCCTTCATATGCGTCACCGCGGCGTTAATCCCCAGCAGCGTAGCGGCCAAGCCGATCGCGGTAAACAGCGCGGTCTGATACTTTTCCTTCAGCCCTTTCTTGAAAATGCTTCCCAGCACGCTGCCCGCCAAAATCGCCGCAGTGTTCACCAATGTCCCGATCATATGCCTGCTCCCATCCGTACAAGATCTTTAGTCTAGTAAATGATAGCGCAATGCGGATTTGCCGTCTAGCTAAGCGAGTCCTTCCGACCCAACAACAGATCCACGTCCACGGTGATTTCCGCGCCATCCCGATCCGTAAACGCCGCGATTTTCGCCTGCTCCGCGGACCAGGCGAGCGGGCTCATGCGCACTAAATCACGCAAGGCCTCGGTATCTAACCACTGCCGGTACTTTAAATGCACCACTTCCATCTTAGAGAAATGTTGGCGGAACAACGTCACGATGTTGGCATTGGAGTATTCCCTTTTGTTGCTGTCGCCGTGCAACGTCTCCCGCAGCTCCCGCAAGTAGTCCGCACCCGGAACGACTTTGACGAGAACGCCCTCCGGAGCAAGGATTCGCTTAAACTCCCGATAATTGGCCGGGGACAGCAGGTTGAGTACCACCTGAGCCGATTGGTCCTGCAGCGGCGCATGGGCCAAATCCGAAACGACCCAAAGTCCATCCGCATACTGTCGGGCAGCCAAACGGATGCCTTCTTTGGACAAATCGACTCCCAGGCCAATCCAGCCCGACGGACCCAGCCCATGCAAAATTTTCTGCAAATGCGAGCCTTCCCCGCAGCCCATATCGACGACCAGTCCGCCAGAAGCAGGGTTGCCGGCTCGGTTCGCGATCATCCTTGCGATCGTTTCGTGCAGAGGGGCGTATAAGCGGCTTTCCGTAATGATACTCCGCCTGGCGGCGAAGAGCTCCTTGTCGTAATGGCTATGAGCCGGACGAATCGTCAGGTTGAAGTAACCTTGCTTCGCCATATCAAACGCATGCCCTTGGGGGCAGGTCAAGCTTTGCGGGCCGTTCGCGTCAAATCGCCCTCCGCATACCGGGCATTTTAAGATGGATATATCGTTACTCGCGCGTCCTGCGCCGTTGATGGGTTGATTCATGCTTTCCCTTCCTTTCCTTTGCCTTACAGAGTAAAGGGGGAGAAAGCCCATGAACATAGAAGCCCGGACAAGCATGCCTAAATAAGGCCTAATGGGCGCAAAAAAAGAAAGACAGCACGGCCGCCTTCCTTCATTCACCTATTGAATATATCCGATGAAGAGTTATGAAAATGGGCAGACTGATCCCGTTTACCCTGTTCAGGCGAACAGAGCCTTTGAACATATGAAATTACTTGTTCAAAGCGGAATGACGCAGTCTGATGTAATGCACCATTTTCCCTAACCCTCCCTATCTTCGTTTGATCATGCCTTTTGATTATAACGAAACCTCAAACAAAAACAAAGAACTTTGCCATCTCCTCTCTTTATGAATCGGCGAAAGTTTTGTTATACTGGGAACAAACCAACCAAGAACGGGGGTCTGGAGATGAAAGACCAAGACATGCTGGCCGTGCTGAAGGCCCTCTCGAATGAGACTCGGCTTAACATCCTATGTTGGCTGCGGGAACCGGAGAAATTGAAATACGAACTGCCGGATGTCATCAAAGAGGAATTTCCGGGAAGCGTATGCGTCGGCTCCATTCAAGAAAAATTCGGATTGGCGCAATCCGTGATTTCTTCTTACTTAGCCAGCATGCAAAAAAGCGGACTGTTAGAATCGCGCCGTCATGGGCAATATACCTACTATCGGCTAAATGATGAAGGGATCGACGCCTTCCTGGAGCAATTTGCCGCCAAGCTGAAAACCAAATAATCATTCAGGAAAATTTTACAAAAGATTCTCTTGCTTATTCATAAGTTAATCTATATATTTAGATATATGTATAAAATAAGGCATAAAGAGGAGAGATCACCATGTCCATTTCCAAAACGGCAACCGCCCTGTTCCAACCTTTTGAAGGCGGCGGTCTTAAGCTTGCAAACCGGGTCGTCATGGCCCCCATGACCCGGTCTTTCTCGCCGGGCGGCGTTCCCGGTTCCAACGTGGCCGGTTATTACCGCCGCAGAGCGGAGAACGGCGTTGGACTGATTATTACGGAAGGTACGGTCATTAACCACCCGGCAGCACCTGCGGATCGGGATGTGCCCCATTTTTACGGTGAAGAAGCATTGGCAGGGTGGCAGAAGATCGTCCATGAAGTGCATGAAGCCGGCGGTAAAATCGCTCCCCAAATCTGGCATACCGGCACGGCCCGCCAACGGGAGACGTTCCCTGAGTCGAATGTCGATCCCATCGGCCCATCCGGTCTCAGCTTAACCGGCCAGCCGGTTTCCGAACCGCTGACGAAGCAGGAGATTCAGGAGCTGGTTCAGGCTTATGCCCAGTCTGCCGCGGATGCGAAACGCCTCGGCTTTGATGCCGTCGAAATCCACGGGGCACACGGCTATTTGATCGACCAGTTTTTCTGGGAGGTCACCAATAAGCGTACCGACGAGTACGGCGGCGACCTTGTCGGGCGTACCCGCTTTGCCGTTGAGGTCATTGAAGCGGTCCGGGCCGCAGTTGGGCCGGAATTCCCGATCATTTTCCGCTTCTCGCAATGGAAGCCTGTCGACTACAGCGCCAAGCTGGCTGCTACTCCTGAGGAATTGGAGCGGTTCTTGGCTCCATTAAGTGCTGCCGGCGTCGATATTTTCCACGCCTCCACTCGCCGCTTCTGGGAGCCGGAGTTCGCGGGCTCGGAGTTGAACTTGGCCGGCTGGACGCGCAAGCTGACTGGCAAACCTACGATCACCGTCGGTTCCGTCGGCTTGAACTCCGAGTTCACCAGCTTGTTCGAGTCGGGCCAAGGCGGGGAAACAACCGGGATTGAGCAATTGGTCGAGCGTCTTGAACGCGGCGAGTTCGATCTCGTTGCCGTCGGCCGCGCGCTGCTGACCGACCCGGCCTGGGCGGCCAAGATCCGCGACGGCCTCGTGGATGAACTGCAGCCGTTCACGAAGGAATCCCTCGCCACGCTAAGCTGATTCACCGGAGTTTATCCTTTTAACTATAAAAGACCTTTTCGGCTCTT
>NZ_JAKSXN010000005.1 GCF_022427145.1 Paenibacillus timonensis | reverse complement strand
GCGTAAAAAAAGCACGACACTCCGTGCCGTGCTTGATTACATCGTTATCCTACAGTACCTGCCAGCTCCGTCCCCCGTCTTTCGTTTGCAGGAGCAGAGAGCGCTGTTGATCCTCCTTGGCCACTAACAGCCAACCCACCCGGGAGTTGAAGAACTGAAGCTTCACGATTTCGGGGTAGCCTTTGAGCGTCTCGATCAATTTCTCGCTATCCGGCAATGGCTCCCAGCTCGCCCCTTGGTCCGACGTATAATAAACCGTTGAATCCAGAATCGTCCACCCTTCATTCCGGGTCAAGAAGGTTGGAGCCAGCTCCTCGTTCAATCCTGTCTGCCAGGACAATTGAAACGGGGCAAGAGTCCACGTGTTGCCGGCATCTTCGGTGAAATATCCGTTGAATTTGGTGGAATTGCCCCGGCTGCAGCCGACGGGAATCCAACCCTCTCTTACGTTGCCGGAGAAGAAGGACACCGTTCCAATCGTAAAACTATCGCAGGTTGTATACTTGTCCAAGCTGAAGAAATGATCGTTTTTCGTCCAGGTTAATCCCCCGTTTTGCGTCACGTACAGGGTCGGAAGACCTTCCTTGATCTCGCCGACAAAACCGCGAAGCGGGCTCGTAAAAGCCATTGATGGATGAATGCCGGGGGTGCCGCCAGGGTTATCCGATGACAAAAGGCTCACCGGGTCCGTCCCTCCAAGCAAGGCTTCGAAGGATTGGGCTCCGTCGTCCGTTGCATATAAGGACCGTTGCCCCTTCTCTGGCGAGTTGCCCTCGGACAAAATCCATCCGTTGGCCGAATCGGCGAACACCATCGCCTTCACTTCCCCGTTCCCAGGAAACGACGTCACCTTCCAGGTCGCACCGCCGTCGGTCGTGCGCAGGACAATCGTATCTCCGGAACCTGCGGAATTACGTACGATAAAGCCGTGATCCGGATCAAGGAAAAAGATATCCTTGCCGTACTCAGGCGTGGTGGGAAAAGGAACGGACGCCGCGGGAGAGATGTTCGTCCATGTTTTGCCGTTGTCTTCCGTAATATAGAGCCGCAGTTCATTGCGCGTGCAGCCCCAGGCTAAACCGGTCGTTGCGCTCAGCAGCTGAAAATCGGTTAGGCGGGTTTGAATCTGGTAGCGGTTGTTTTTGTTCTCCGCCGGAGCGGCGGCGGGATTTCCCTGGTTTTCGGAGGATTGCGGATTGATCACCGTGATCGTCTGTCCTTCCTCGGCAGGCTCGTCTTGTACCGGAGCGGCTGCCGGAGGCGACTCGGACGTGCAAGCCGTCAGAAGCAACGCCATAACCAGGGCGGTTCCGGCCAACTTGTGCCACAAGCTCAACCCGAACCACCTCGCTTTCTGCATAAACTTGTATGTACATCATTATACCATAGGCGTAACGCTGCGTTACAGCCGCGGATCGTTCCCGAAATTGACCGTAAAATGCTGGTCGGGTTTATAAACGGCAAAGGCGTAGCCCTTGCTCTGCAGATATTCGATAATCTGGGGTAGAACCTTCACGGTTTGCGCTTTTTCGTGCAGGAGGATCACTTCCGTGTTTCGGTGCGTTTGGCGCTTCACTTCCTTTAGGATCGTGCTGGGGCTATCCGGGTATTTCCAATCCTTGGAGTCCACCGTCCAATCCCACATATGAAAACCGGCCTTAGCGATATCGCCGCGGAACTTCTCGTCGATTTCCGGTTTGCTGCCGTATGGCGCACGAATCAAGGTCGGCGTCGTCCCCGTCAGCTTCTCGACCAATTTCTGCTCCCGCGTGAATTCCTCGATGAAATGAGCCGAGCCCTCCCCGTCATATAACTTCTTCTTGTTGTGAGTCATGCTGTGAAGACCCACGTAATGGCCGGCCTCCACCACCTGATGTACGGCTTCTTTATGGCTGCCAAGCTGGTTTCCAATCATAAAAAACGTGCCGTGAATTTGGTAACGTTCCAAAATATCAAGCAGCGGCTCCGTATATTTACCGGGTCCGTCATCAAAGGTCAGATAGATGACTTTTTGCTTCACGGGCGTATGAGGTTTCTTGTCGGTCACTACCTGCGGTTTCGTTTCGACCGTTGGCTGAACGGGAGGCGCCGGGGCCTCTTCCGTCGGGGAAACGCTTGGTTCCTCCGTTGGCTGCGATTCGGCTAGAGTCACGTTCTGGCCTCCCTCCGTCCCTTCGGAGCTCGCCAATTTGGCCGGTATGATCACCCGGGTTGGCTTCGACGTCTGGAACGGGAGCGAGTCGTGCAGAAGCGGAGTGACAGCGACTGCGGTCAGCGCCAGGGATGACGCCGCCAGGACGATCGCTGCCGTCATGACGAATTTCGCCTGCCGCGTTGCGCCGGTACGCGCGGAGCGGCCTCCATGTTTATCACTTCGTCTTCCGTAAGGCGACATAGGGTTCACCGGATTCCTCTCTCTCTTTTTCTATTACTAGAATAATATAAAGAGAGAGTTTCGTCCTTACAGAATCGTTAATCGATGGTTACAATGTGATAACAAGTTTCAAGGGCCTGATTTAGGTTTACATAATATTTGTTATGTCTCTATTCTATCAAAACTGAACATTCCAACTTTTACTTTAAATTTTGAGCTTCTTTCGGGTACAATGAATTTGGGCGAATTACATATCGCGCTTCTTCTTGGAAGCGACGAAGCGCCTGAACGCATGCGACGCATCAGGTTAAGAACGCATGCATTGGCGCAAGCTAAGGTTTGGAGAATAATACGAGGAGATGAAAAAATGAAAAACAAACTGCGTTCCAGCCGGGTTGTCATCATCGGCACGGGGGCGGTTGGCACAACGACCGCTTATACGCTGCTCTTAAGAGAACGGATTTCCGAACTGGTATTAATCGATGCCAATAAGGAGAAAGCGCTTGGCGAAGCGCTCGACATGAACCACGGCCTACCATTTACCGGTGGAGTTAAGTTATGGGCCGGCGATTACAGCGATTGCGCCGACGCCGACGTCATCGTGATCGCCGCTGGCGCTTCCCAGCGTCCCGGCGAGACAAGAATCGATTTGCTTAAACGGAATGCCGGCATTTTCGACAGCATCATTCAAAACATCGTCAAGTATAACGATCACGGAATTATCCTCGTGGCGACGAACCCGGTGGACATTCTGTCCTACGTCACCTTGAAGAAAAGCGGGTTCCCGTCCAATCGCGTCATTGGCTCCGGGACCCTGCTTGATAGCGCGCGTTTCCGTTATTTGATCGGACAGAACAAGAAGATTAACCCGCGCAGCATCCACGCGCACATTATCGGCGAACATGGGGATTCGGAGCTTCCGCTTTGGAGCTTGGCCAACGTAGCGGGCATCGGACTGGAGTTTTCCGAAGAGGATCGCGAGGAGATTTTCAACAGCACGAAAAATGCCGCTTACGAAATCATTAACGCCAAAGGCGCAACTTCCTACGCGATTGCACTGGCGCTGGACCGGATCATCGTCTCCATCCTGCAGAACGAAGCTTCCGTATTGAACGTATCGACGCTGCTGACCGATTATAACGGGGTTTCTGACGTATACCTCGGGGTACCGAGTATCGTTGACCGCACGGGCGTCCGTGAAGTGTTAGATCTGAAGCTGAGCAATGAGGAACTGACTCAGTTCCACGCCTCCGCGAATAAACTGAAAGCGGAAATCGCCAACCTTGATCTGTAATTATCAGCAAAGGGGTTCTTATTCCATAACAAAACGTCCGGACTCGCAAGCTTGCGGTACCGGACGTTTTTTATCGATTTATGCACTTAATCATTTCATTTCATGTCATTAATTAGGCTCAGGCCTGGGGTCGATCCTGTTAATGCCCCGGCTGCACCTCATCCACATGTTGGACATACTTATGATTCAAAACGATAAACAGTACGGCTAGCAGCACGAAACCGGAGCCGACGAGAAATGGGACATGGGGATTAAACCATTCGGCGAGTTTGCCGGCCATGAACGGTGCCAGCGCCCCGCCCAGAAAACGCAGGAAACTGTAAGCGGCCGAAGCCGTGGAACGCTCGACGGGCGAGGCATTCATCACTGCCGTTGTAATCAACGTGTTGTTGTTCCCTAGCAACGCCCCTGCAACGATGACGGCGGCAATGATGACCCATGGGATCTCCGTCCAAATTCCCATCGCCAGCAGCATGAGAGCGAACAGGAACAGCATCATCCCCATCGATTTCACCGTACCGAACTTCTCCTGGAGTTTAGGAGCGGTGAACACGGAAGTGATCGCCAGCAGAACTCCCCACGCCAGGAACACATACCCCAAACCATGTTCATCCAGCCCCATAACGAAGGGGGCATAAGCCATAAGCGTAAAGAAACCGATATTGTAGAAGCAAGCCGTTATTCCCAACACGACGAGGGAACGGTGGCGCATGGCCCGAAACGGGGCCAGCAAGGAGGTATGCGATGCTTTGGAGCCGGCCTTCTCGGACGATTTCGGCATGAGGATGCTGAGTCCAAGGAAAGCAATGACCATCAGCCCAGCCACGCCAAGGAACGGGCCGCGCCAGGAGATGGCACCCAGCCACCCGCCGACGAGCGGGCCGACCGAGATGCCGAGGCCAACCGCAGCCTCGTACAAAATGACCGCTTTGGCAGTCCCGCTGCCGGACAAAGTAACGATGGCCGACAAGGCCGTAGCGACGAACAAAGCGTTGCCGAGCCCCCAGCCGCCGCGCAGCCCGATGATCGTCCACACGTCGCCGGCCATGCCGCCAAGCGCGGAGAACACGGCGATCACAATGATGCCGGCCAGCAGGGTCCACTTGATGCCGATGCGCGAGGAAATCGCCCCGGTAATCAGCATGGCGACCGCCATCACCGCGTTATAGCTGGTGAACAGCAGCGTGACTTCGCTGGGCGAAGCATTCAGGCTGTTTGCGATCGCCGGCAGGATCGGGTCAACCAATCCCAACCCCATAAAAGCGATGATCGAGGCAAAAAAAACAGCCCAAACGGCTTTGGGTTGTTTTAATAGACTTGCGCTTTCGAGTTCCAAACGTTCTGTATTTTCTGATAAACTTGCTGCTTTAGATGATGATGACATAAAAACTCCTTCCCTGGGTTATAAAAAAGATTTAAAGGAATGCCTGATCACATCTCCCCGGCTGATAATTCCGACCAGCACTCCGTTGCGTTCGACCGGGAGCTTCTTGATTTGCTTCTTCCCCAGAATCGCTGCTATGTTCTCAATTTCTTCATCCCATGAAACGGTATACACTTTCTTCTTCCCGATCTCTTTAACATTGAGGTCGAGCAGCCGCTGGGCGCGCTTTTCAAAGTCCTCCTGATCCCCTTTGAAAACGGCGACGTAATAAATCGAATCCACGACGACGTCGCGATGTTTGCCGATGTAACGCATAATATCGCCGTCGCTGATATAGGACACGATTTCATTGCGTTCGTTGACGACCGGAAGCCCGCTGATGCGATATTCGATGAATCTCTCGATCACGGAACGAACCGTATCGGTCTCCTTGACTTTGTAAACCTGCTTGATCATGATTTCATGCGCTTGCATGCATATCCCCCTCATATAATTGTATTATACAACTACATAAATTGTTGTCAATTGCTTCGAATCCGCAAAAACGCTTCCTTTTGCTGAAGCCCGCATTCATTTATTTTCATATCCATTCTATGATACGATAAACTTATCCTATTTGGCAGTGAGGGATTCGAAATCATGGATGATAAATCGCTCGAAACCATCGAACTGGAGATGGCCGTACTCTACCGACGCATCACTACAGCGACCGCTTCCCGAAAATACGGGAATTTGGACCGTTCCGCCTACCTGTTGTTGCATCGGATCGGGGCCCACGGCGCGGTTGGCGTCAAATCGCTGGCCGACGAGTTTCAATTGGACATTTCTACCGTCAGCCGCCAAGCTGCTGCGCTCGAGCAAAAAGGTTATGTGCGGCGAATTCCGGATCCGGCGGATCGCCGCGCTTTTTTCATGGAGATCACGGAGCTTGGCGCGAAGGAGTATGCGGATTATAAGGCAATCCGGTTAGCGCGAATTCACGAATTGCTCGCAGACTGGCCCGAGGAAGAGAGAGAAACCTTTGCCTTCCTCTTGCAAAAATTCAATCGCGCCTTGTTGAATTCCAATTCCTGAATCGGTCTGTTTGGTTTACATAATATTTATTACGTCAATCGACTGGAGGTTACCCTGATGAATGATATCGATTTGCCTGTTGAAATCATCGAACGCGCTGAAACGACCCGAGGCGAAATCCAACTGCAGCGGCGCGGCGATGCGTACGAAATCATCAGCAACGGCACCTTTCTAATGGCTACGTATAACGGCGAGTCGGAGCGTCTGCTGGTCCGCCGCGCGCTGGAACTGGTCCCTTCTCCGGACAAGGTGTTGATCGGCGGACTTGGCGTCGGCTTCTCGCTGCAGGAAGCGCTTCGGGACCCCCGCGTGCGGGAAGCGACCGTGGTGGAGATCGAAGCCAAAGTGATCGAATGGAACCGGTCCGAATTGGCGCCCGTGAACGACCATGCGCTCGGGCATGCGAAGACGCGGTTGATCCATGCGGATCTGGTTGCCTGGATTCACGAAACGGCAGAGACGTTCGATCTGATCTGCCTTGACATCGACAACGGTCCGGATTGGAAAGTGTTCGACGGTAACGCATCGCTGTACGATGATGCCGGTCTGGAGGCGCTGCGCAGCCGGCTGCGGCCCGGCGGGTGCTTGTCGTTCTGGAGCGCTACCCCCTCTCCGGATTTCGCCCAACGGTTGCGGGAAGCGTTCGGGAACGTGGAGATCCATGAAGTCCCGCAAAGCCACGGGGATCCGGATTATATTTTTTACGTACGTGAATAAGTAGCATAGCCGTAAACCTCAGGAGGGACCGACATGAATATCCAAAAAGCCATCGATCGCCGGAAGCTGGACGAGAAGGTCGTTTACATGCCCTGGTTCGTGCAGCAGTTTATCGATTACAAGCTACCTGACCTCTCCCCTTCTACGCTGCTCGAATACGTGCGCGACTACGAGCAATTCTTCGGCTGGCTGCGGGTAGAAGGATTATCGTCGGCGGAGACGAACGCTCAAGTGACGCTTCTGGAGCTGGAGACGCTGCATATGGAGAGCATTGTAGGTTATCGGCTCCACTTGACCACGCGGACCGAGAGCACCAACTCCAAAATTACGGTGTCGCGAAAAATGTCGTCGTTGCGCTCGTTATTTCACTATTTGAGCCAAATTGCCGAGGACGAAAACTTCTATCCGCTATTGAAGCGAAATATCATGGCCAAAGTGGAAATCAAACGCATTCATAAACCCAAGGATACGGCGGCCAAGCTGAAGGGCAAAATTTTGGAAGAGGACGAGTTGACCGAATTCATCGCCTACATCGCCGAGGGTTATGGACAGGACATTATCGATAACAAGCAGGCGCTGTATGCCTACGAGCTGAACAAGGAACGCGACGCCTGCATCGTCAGCCTGATCTTGAATTCCGGGTTGCGTGTCTCCGAAGTGGTTAATCTGAATGTGGACGACCTGGATCTCGCGAATAAACTCATATACGTCTACCGGAAAGGCAACAACGACGAGTCGTTCAAAACCCCCGTTTACTTTCGGGAGCAATCCAAAGACGATCTAGCCGCTTATATAATGCTGCGACAGACACGGTACCGGACGCCGAAACGGGAGAAGGCGCTGTTTGTGGCCGTCCCGAACGGGCAAAAGGAAGGCAAACGGATGACCAAACGCGCGATCCAAGCGATGATCATCAAGTATGCCAAACGTTTCGGCAAGCCGTACCTCACGGTCCATAAGTTGCGGCATTCCTTCGCTACCGACTATTATTTGCAAAACGATATTTACAAAACCAAGGAGCAGCTCGGCCACGCCTCGACGGAAACGACCGAGGTGTATGCCCACCTCACCGACAAAACGATGTCCGAGGCGATCGAACGCCGGGTCAGCGGTTAACCGGCCCGCGAACGTTTTGAACTGCTCAACGCAAAGAGGACTTCCCTGCAGTTTATGCAGGAAAGTCCTCTTTGCATCTATACGCTACATTCCGCTACGGCGGATAAATTCGGCGATTTGCTCGATCTCGTCGCGTTGAAACCGGCGCGGACCTGCCTCTTTGGCAGGAAAGTCGGCTTCTTTCTGGATGATGGCGCAGACCTGACTCAATTCCCGAATCAACGGCTCGTCCTCCGCGGAGCGCAGCATCACCATCTTCGGATAAGTTTCCTGCTTGAAGCCTTCAACCAAGATCAGATCATAGCCGGCAAAATGGTCGATCAGCTCGGCAAGCGGAGTCTCGCGCTCTTCGAAGATCGCCGTCCGCCATGGCGACGTAATCGCGGCCGCCGCCGCTCCCGCCTTCCGATGACGGAACGAATCGGTGCCCTCCCGATCGGCATCGAACCCATGCAAGTCGTGCTTGATCACGGCCACGCGAAGATTCATGCCATTAAATAACTTGGCCAACCGAGTGATTAACGTTGTTTTTCCGCTGTTTTTATAACCGACAATTTGGAGAACCGGTGCCACGTACGTTCCCTCCTTCATTCTTCCAACTGCAACGATGGATTAGAAATTACCTCCCGGCAGCTTCAGTACGGTCACTTGCCGGCCCGCTTCCATCCCCGCGCTGGAAGGAGGAATGACGATCAACGCATCGCTGTCCTTGATCGTAATCATCACCCCGGATTCGTCCAGCTCAGCCGGGGTGGCGTAAAGCTTGCCTTCCCGAACCTCCAATCGGCCGCGCACGAACCGGGTAAAGTTATTGATTTTAGCGTAGGGACGGGCCAGTTCCGCTGTTAACTCTGTCAGAAACGGCTGAGGTATTCCCATCATCCTGCCGATCGCCGGGCGAACGAACAGTTCGAAGCCAACAAAACAAGCTCCAGGGTTCCCGGATAAAGCAAACAACAGCTTGCCGTCTTTCACCGCGGCGGTGGTTACGCTCCCCGGGCGCATCGTTACTTTGTTGAACAGCATATCCACGCTGTCCCCCGACACCAAATCCGCCATGATATCGTAGTCGCCTACCGACACTCCGCCCGTAGTCACGACCATGTCGTAGTTGGCGAATGCCGCTTCCACCTGCGCTTTGGCTTGGGCCAAGTCATCCTCGATCGCCTCGAACAGAATCGGCTCGCCGCCCGCTTCGATGATCTGGCTATACAGCATATACGTGTTGCTGTTGCGGATTCGGCCGTCCTGCAGCGGTTCATCGACGCGCAGCAGCTCCGAACCTGTGGAGAATACGGCGATCCGCGGACGCTTCCTGACCGGAACGCGGTGAATGCCAAACGTGGCTAACACCGAGATTTCGCCAGCCGACAGCTTGCGTCCAGCCTCCAGAATCAAGTCGCCTTCCGACAGCTCCAGGCCGATCGGGGTGATATTTTTGCCCGGTTCGATTTCCCGGATCAGGCGAATATAGGTTTTGCCCGCCTGTGCCACGGACTCGGTCATCTCGAACATGACCACGGCGTCCGCTTCATCGGGCACTTTGGCCCCGGTCATGATGCGGGTGGCTTGACCCGGTTTCAGCTTCACCTTCGGAACCGATCCGGCGGGAACCTCATCCACCACTTCCAATAGCACGGGTTGTCCCGCGTGGCAGCCAGTCGTATCGCAGCTGAGAATGGCGAAGCCGTCCATGCCCGACCGGCGGAAATGCGGATACGGATGCGGCGCACTGACGCGCTCCGCCAAAATCCGGCCGAACGCTTTCGGCAGCGAAACGGTCTCGGCTTCCGTTTCTTTGGCGTAAGGCATGATTTTTGCCTGTGCTTCGGTCACCTGCAGCGCTTTGCGACGAAATTTATCCTGATCTGCTTCTGTCATGGCCGGTTCGCTCCATTCCCCCGCTGCTCGAGTAAATAATGATCCAGCATTTCGGAGGTCTGCCTTGCGATCTCCTTAATTTCTTCTTTACTTAAATTGTCGTAATGGATCCCCATCACCACGGTGACGGTTCGGCCTAACGCCGCCGATGCCCGGCGGGCATAATCCTCGCTTAAAGTGTGCTCTTTATGACCCGGTACGGCGGAGGTCATCGCTTCGGTTCCTTCCCCCGCCTTATAAGCGGTGGACGCCGCGCCGATATGCGAGACGCCTCCGGTCATCAGCAGCAGCAAATCGCGGCCGACCGGGATCGCTTCCAGCTTGATATCCTCAAATGACATATTGCCGCAGCTCCTTCCACAACAGTATGCCCTTTATTTTATAGGATTCCGCGGATTTCGTCCAAGGTTTGGATCCCTTCGCGGCTCATCCAGGTTGCAAGATCCTCGATCAGTTGTTCTCCCGCTCGGAGATTCACAAAGTTATGCGTTCCTACCTGAACGACGGCGGCGCCGGCCATAATGAATTCTACGATGTCCTCCGCGCAGCTGATGCCGCCCATCCCCATCACCGGAACGTTCACCGCTTGGCAGACTTGATGTACCATCCGCAAGGCGATCGGCTTGATCGCCGGGCCGGACAGCCCTGCGTACAGATTGTCGAAAACGCTCCGTCGCTTATGGATGTCGATTTTCATCGCCGAAAATGTATTGATCAGCGACACGCCGTCCGCTTGTTCTTCCTGACACATCACGGCCATGCCGACGATATCCTCGGCGTTCGGCGACAGCTTGACGACTAACGGCAGCGTTGTCGCTGCCCGAACCTCGCGAACGACCTGCCGGGCGATGTCGGTCTTGATCCCGTACGCCATGCCGCCCGCCTTGACGTTCGGGCAGGAAATATTCAGCTCGATCATGTCGACGGCGGTTCTGCCTTCCCGCTTCCGCCAAGCCGCATCATCGTTAATCAGCCTGGCGCCTTCCACATATTCTTCGATCGTATTGCCGCCCAGATTCACGATCCGTGCTAAGTCGAGCATTTCCCACCGCGGACATTCCTCGCGCAGGAAAGCCGCAATCCCCGGATTTTCCAGTCCGACGCTGTTTAACATACCGGATGCCGTTTCCGCGACGCGAACCCCATCGTTCCCCGCCTTCGGGTGAAGCGTCAACCCTTTGCCGGACAGTCCGCCGAGCTTGTTGATATCGTAAATCGCGCCGTACTCCTTGCCAAACCCAAACGTCCCGGAGGCCATGACGATCGGGTTCTTAAAAGTAACTCCTGCGAGGCTGCACGATAAATCCGTCATGCGAACACCACCTCCTCCGCCAAAAATACCGGCCCGTCCGCGCAGGCTTTCTTCCGACCGTCTTTGCATTTCACGCTGCACACGAGGCATGCCCCAATCCCGCAGGCCATGCGATTCTCTAGGGAGACGTATACTTTGGCCCGGCTGCCGCTTTGCGCCTGTTTGCGCTGGACGGCATGCAGCATCGGATGAGGCCCGCAGGCGATCACCGTATCGTAAGCCCGGAAGTCCACTCGGTCCAAGATCGACCCGCCTACATCAACCGTAACGTTGCCTTTGGAGGCTCTGCGAAACTCGTCCACCATATAAGCCTCCCGGCTGAAACCGAGAAATACGTCGGCCTCCGGCACTTCCCTTAGCGCATAGAAAAACGGAGCGATGCCGATTCCGCCGCCAACAAAAGCCGTCTTCCCTTCCGGCTGCGGGAACCCGTTCCCAAACGGTCCGTCCAGCGTCAACGAGTCGCCTGCCTTGAGTCCCGATAGCAGCGCGGTCCCTTCCCCCGCGACCAGGACCAGAAAATCAATGTGGTCCTCAGTGATATCATAGATGCTGATCGGCCGGGACAGCAATGGATAACGATCCCCGGCGCGCAGCATGTAGAACTGCCCCATTTTCCCCGAAAACCGTCCATGTACCGTAAGCTTGAATACCCCTTGCGCGACTTCTTGGTTGGCCACTACCGTTGCCATGAATCCACCTCATCCCTTCGTTTATGCTTCATCAAAGGATGCAATTTTTCGCGAGGATCGTCTGTGATATTCCTCACAACAACAGGCGTGAAACGGGGGGCGCGGCTTTTTTCTTGTTTTTCATTCATTTTCTGCAAAAGTTAGGGAATACTAGAACGCATCAGGTGAAGTATTGGGATGAAGGAGGACTTAAATTGCTTATCCTGGCTAAGAAAGCATGGGTCTTGTTCATGGCTGTTTCATTGTTGGTGCTAAGCTGCGGCTTCGAACCGCATCCTGTGGATGCCTCCTCCGTCGTTCACGAAACGCGGGGGCCGGGATCGCAGGGAGACTTGAACCAGAACAAGGCAGTACCTGTCGGCAAACCCGTGGATCTTGGTGAGCTGCGGCGCAAATATTCGGAGACCTTCAAATTCCGAGGTCCGGAAGTGAAGCAGATTGCGCTGACCTTTGATGATGGCCCCGATCCGCGGTTCACGCCGCAAATTCTGGATGCGCTTCATCGCAAAGGAATCAAGGCGACCTTCTTCGTCGTCGGAGCGCGGGCCAAGAAATTCCCCGCCATCATGCAGCGGATGCATCGAGAAGGTCATTTGATCGGCAATCACTCCTTCAGTCATCCGAATTTCCGCAAACGCTCCGTGAAACAGTTCCAGAACGAAATCCTGCGCACGGAGAAAATCATTCAGCGCACCGTCGGATACCGCCCCAAGCTGATCCGCCCGCCTTACGGGGAGATCACCGAGGTACAGGTGCAATGGGCAAAGAAAAACGGCTATACCCTCGTCAACTGGAACGTGGACTCGCAGGATTGGAAAGGGCTTAACAAGGATAAGGTCAAATCCAACGTGATCGGCGCGGCGGGACCCGGCTCGATCATCCTCCATCATTCGGGCGGAGGTGTCGGCTCCAACCTCACGGGAACCATACAAGCTTTGCCGGAGATTATCGATTCCCTGCAGGCGCAAGGGTATCATTTCGTCGACCTGGCCGAGCTGTTGCAAACTGCCAGATACCGCTAACGAACAAGAGCTCCCTCATCGAGGGAGCTCTTGTTCTGCTGGTCCTATTTCAATACGTAAAGGGTAACGTCTTGATAGCCGAAAGACTTCGCGGCCGCGGCGCTGCCGGGAATGAAGATGTCGATGCGGTTGCCTTTAATCGCGCCCCCCTGGTCGGAGGCCGTAGCCACAAATGCCTGATCCGGCAAACCGTCATGGCTGTGTCCGGTCACCAGCACCTTCGTGCCCATCGGAATGACCTTCGGGTCAACGGCGATGGTGCCAAGCTTCAACGGATTGCCGAAGTAGTCCACCGCGCCCCATTTCCCATTTTCGCTTGCCGACGCCGTATACGCCGACGCTTTCACGTTGATGGTTTGCGAGTAATTAAAGGTTTTCCCCCAAGCCTCGACGACATTGTCGGTGGACATGACCTTCAGCTTAGAAGCGGAAGCCGTTATTGGGGCAGCGGCCGGAGCGGACTCCTGTTTAACCGGCGCGGCGGAAGCGATTGCCATCGCGCGGGTTTCAGCCCCCGGAATGATGATGTTCAAGCCATCGTATATATTTTGTGGATTTACGGATGGGTTTGCGGCCATAAGCTTCTTCAAATCCACGCCGTACCGTTTGGCAAGAAGATAAAACGTGTCTCCTTCCACGGCTTTATGTACCGCGTCTGCATGGACGGAAGCCGTCTGCAAGGTAATCGTCAAACTTGCGGCGATCAACGCCGATGCTGCAATTTTAGACCAAATGCGACTTTTCAATGGATTGCCCTCCTTTTGACTGCGCCTGCGGAGTTAGTTGTCGGATTCGGAAAAAAGGAACATTCCCGGCGCATCCCGTTGATGCGCTTCACCCCAAGAAAACGAATTTCGTTCATCACGGTTCGTTTTCGTCTTTCGTCCCCCGCACCTAAAGATCAGGTTTCGGCTCATTGAATATATCACAATTTTGTAACCAGTTGTTCAGGTAATTCCAACCAAGTGGCGAAAAACCTTGATGGGACGGGTTACATTTTTGTGTCCATACGTAAACTGAATATTAAATTAGATCATGCGTTCGGCAGAATAAGGCAAAAAAAACTGCCCGAACTTATCGTTTCGAACGGTCTATATAATACAAGTTCAAAAAATCAGGTTTTCAGGACCGAGAAGGTTGGATGAAGCTAGGGACTGAGTAGCGGAGCGTACGTTTTGGGTACGTGAGCAACGGAGGTCCCGGCTGAATTCAAGATTCGATGTCGAGTCCACTACACAAGCTCTGCTTCGTCATGGAAAGATGACTTTTTGAACAACCTCTTCAACCGCTTATAATACCTTGCTCAGGAAATCCTTTGTCCGCTGATGCTTCGGCGCGCCAAATACCTCTTGCGGCGTTCCCTGCTCGAGGATGACGCCTTGATCCATAAACAGGATGCGGTCGCCGACTTCGCGGGCAAACCCCATTTCGTGCGTCACGATAACCATAGTCATGCCCCGTTCCGCCAAGCTCTTCATAACGTCGAGCACCTCCCCGACCATTTCCGGATCCAGCGCCGACGTCGGCTCGTCAAACAGCATGACATGGGGTTCCATGGCCAGCGCGCGGGCAATCGCGATCCGCTGCTTCTGTCCCCCGGACAGTTGGGCCGGATAGGCATCCCGCTTATCCTCCAGGCCGACCGTGCGGAGCAGGTCCATGGCGATCGCTTCCGCCTTGCCTTTGTCGAGCTTTCTCACGCGAATCGGCGCGAGCGTAATGTTGTCGATGACCGTCTTGTGCGGGAATAGGTTGAAATGCTGAAACACCATTCCCATTTTCTCGCGGGTTTTATTGATGTCATGCCCCTTGCCGGTGATCGAAGCGCCTTCGAACGTGATCTCGCCTTCCGTTGGGACTTCCAACAGGTTCAGGCAGCGAAGAAACGTACTTTTCCCCGATCCGCTCGGCCCGATGACGACGACGACTTCGCCTTTGGAGATTTCCAGGTCGATGCCGCGCAGAATATGCAGTTGGCCGAATTTTTTATGCAAACCTTTAACGGTGATCACTGGTCTTCAACTTCCTTTCGAACACGCCCAAAATACGGGACAAGGTGAATGTCAAAATAAAGTACATGATGGCGATGATCAGATACGGCGTCATCCCGTCGTACGTAATCGTCACGACCGATTGCGCTTGATAGATCAGCTCGGCCGTACCGATGATCGAAACGATCGACGATTCTTTGATGATGGTGATGAACTCGTTGCCGATGGCGGGAAGCACCGATTTGATCGCTTGCGGGATGATAATGTGGCGCATGGCCATCCCTTTGGTCATCCCCAAGGAACGGGCCGCTTCTCCCTGTCCCCGGTCGACGCCCTGAATGCCGGCGCGGAAAATTTCCGCCAAATAAGCCGAGCTGTTGATCGACAACGTAATGGCCCCGGATTGGATCGGCGTGAAGTTGACGTCGAACATAAAAGCGAACCCGTAGTGAATAATCAAGAGCTGGACCATCATCGGTGTGCCGCGCAGAAATTCGACCCAGGCATGCCCGAGAAAACGCACGATTCCCCAAGGCGACATGCGCAGCAACGCGATCAACAATCCAAGGATAAAGCCGCAAAACACGCTGATCGCCGCCAAGAGCAGCGTATACTGCACGCCGGCCAAGAAGTAACTGCGGTATTCCATAAACATCGATATTAAATCCATAACGACCTCTTTCCTCCTCCTTTACCTCAAACCCTTACGCAAAAAAACAGAAAATAGCGAGATCGACTTCGCTATTTTCTGTAGATGGATACCGTGATTATTTCTCGGCCAACGCGCTGGCTTCGGCAACGAATTGATCGATGCTGCCTGCGCCAATCAGGCGGTCCAGCGTCGTATTCACTTGATCCAGCAGCTCCTGGTTGCCTTTCTTGATGCCGATTACGTAGCCTTCATCTTCAGTTACCGGCTTCGCATCGGTGATCACCAAGCCTTTCACGTTCTTCACGAACGATTCTGCGACCGGACCTTCCAGAATAGCTGCATCTACGCGGTTCGTGTTCAACTGCATAATGATATCGTTGATTTTGCCCAGCGAAGTCAATTGAGCGTTCGGGATTCCCTTGGCCATGTCTTCTTGAATGGAACCTTGTTGAACGCCGATTTTAGCGCCTTCCAGCGATTCCATCGTGCTGAATTTGTCTTTGTCCGCTTCGCGGGTCACGACGGCCTGCTCGGCTTTGTAGTAAATTTTCGACATATCGATTTGTTCGGCACGCTCCGGAGTCGGGCTCAGCCCCGAAATGACGAGATCTACGCGTCCGCTCGACAATTCGTTCAGCAGCGTATCGAATTTCAAGTCCTTGATCTCCAGCTCGGCACCCAGATCCTTGGCGATTTCTTTGGCGATCTCGACGTCGAAACCAACGATTTCGTCTTCGCCTTTGTCGTTCTTGATGTGGAACTCGTACGGCGGGAAGTCCGCGCTCATGCCGACGATCAGCTTCTTGGCCGGTTCGGTTTGTTCTCCGCCCGCTTGGGTTTCATTTTGGTTCGCGGCTTGGCCGGCGTTGTTTGCCGCGTTTCCGCTGTTATTTTTTTCCTGTCCGCAAGCGGCCAGCACCAAAGTTACCATCATGACGGCTATCAATAACATGCCCCATTTTTTCATGGATCTCTCTCCTGTTCTGCTTCGTTATTTTCATTCTAAGATGATTACTGGGCTAATTATAAATCAGAATGCATATATATGCAAAACAATTTTCATAGCATTCATGATATTTTCACAGTTCCGACTTAATCAAGCGAGGCAAAACCCCGTTTATCATACTTTGGTCAATTCGGCGAATATTTATGTTTTGTTTCCGGTTCATGCTCCGGCCTGCCTTGGGGAATAATAAGCTTCATAACGACACTAGCGAATACGCGAAAGGAGGCGCCGATCCGTGTTGCTTGAAGCGCTCTACCATGTCCCCCGGGACAAATGGGCTTATGCTTACGATCCGTCCACGATCCATCTTCGCATCCGGACCAAACGGGACGATGTGGAACAGGTCTACGCGATGACCGGGGACAAATACGACTGGGCGGGGACCTACCAGGAGCTGCCGATGGAGAAAGCAGCCCATGACCGCATGTTCGATTATTGGGAGGTAGCCGTGCGTCCCAAATTCAAACGCCTCTCTTATGCGTTTAAACTCACCGCGGGAACGGAATCGGTCTACCTGCTGGATGCGGGGATTCAATCGGAAGCGCCGCATCCGCCCGGCGAATGCTTTGAGTTTCCGTACATCCACGAAATCGAAGTGGTCCGGGTGCCGGAATGGGCCAAACAAGCCGTGTTTTATCAGATCATGCCGGAGCGGTTCGCCAATGGAGACCCATCTAACGACCCTCAGCCGGTCGAAGCTTGGGGCGGCAAGCCGACGCGCGAAAATTACTTCGGCGGCGATTTGCAGGGGATCATCGACCACTTGGACGACTTAACCGATTTAGGCATTACGGCGCTTTATTTAACGCCCTTGTTTACGGCCCCGTCCAACCATAAATACGATATTGTGGATTACAAGCAGGTCGATCCTCACTTCGGCGACAACGATCTGCTGAAGACCTTGGTGGAGCGCTGCCATGACCGAGGGATCCGGGTCGTGCTGGATGCCGTATTCAACCATTGCGGCGAGCATTTCCCTCCGTTTCAGGACGTCCTGAAAAATGGAGAAGCCTCCCCTTATGCCGGCTGGTTTCACGTGAATGCTTTCCCCGCCAAAGTGGCGAATGGGGTTCCTACTTATGATACGTTTGGTTTTTTTCCTAATATGCCAAAATTTAATACGGCCAACCCCGATTTGCGCAAATATTTGCTTGGGGTCGCCGAATACTGGATCAAGGAAATCAAATTGGACGGCTGGCGGCTGGACGTGGCCAATGAAGTCGATCATCCGTTTTGGCGCGAATTTCGGCAGGTCGTGAAGCAAGCGAATCCGGAAGCCTATCTGATCGGGGAAGTGTGGAGCGATTCGCTGAATTGGCTGCTGGGAGATCAATTTGATTCGGTCATGAACTATCCGTTCGCCGACAAGGTGCTGGAGTTCTTCACCGGCGGCGTGGATGGAGCGGCCTTCTCCGACGAAATGGGGTCGCTGATCATGCGTTATCCGCATCAAACGAATGAAGTGGTCTTTAACATGCTGGGGAGTCACGATACCCCTCGCCTCCTCACCCGGGTCGGCGGCGATAAACGAAGGCTCAAGCTGTGCGTCGTGTTTCTGTTTACCTACATCGGAACGCCTTGCGTGTTTTACGGCGATGAGGTCGGACTCACCGGGGACGGTGACCCGGACTGCCGCAAATGCATGGAGTGGGACCGCAGCAAACAGGATCGTGAGCTCTACGATTTCTACAAGCTGATGATCGGGTTGCGCAAACGGCATCCGGCGCTTCGCCATGGCCGATTTCGATTTTTACATGCGGAACCGGGCGATCCGTGCATCGTTTATGAACGGATGGACGAGCAAATGCATTTTACGGTATGGATGAACAATACGTCTAAAGCGGTGACGTTAACGCACCCGATGCAGACCAGCGATTGGCGGGACGCCCTGACCGAAGAAGCGGTAGCGCCGGCGAACGGGGTAATGAACATCTCGCTGGACGCCTACGGCTTTCGAATCTTGTACCGGCACATTCAACGTTAACAAAAAGGAAAAGCGGACGACAGGCGTCCGCTATTTCTTTAGGCTTTCGTAGATCTTGAGATATTGCCTTGCCGAGGCCTCCCATCCGTAATCGCCGGCGAAGGCATTCGACGTTATCCGGTTCCAATGCTCGGGCCGGCGGTAGAAAGACATAGCCCGGCGCAGCGTGTACAGCATGTCATGGGCGTTGTAATTGCGAAACGTGAAGCCGTTGCCTTCGCCCGAAAACTCGTTGTAGGAGTGCACCGTATCGTTTAAGCCTCCGGTTTCCCTCACGACGGGAATTGTGCCGTAGCGCAGCGCCAGCAACTGGCTGATGCCGCACGGCTCGAACCGCGAAGGCATGAGGAACATGTCGCTGCCGGCGTAGATGCGCCGGGACAACGCATCGCTGAATTTAATTTGAACGGCGAGCTTTTCCGGATGACGCGATGCCGCTTCCCGGAACCAGTCTTCGTAAGCCGGATCCCCCGTGCCCAGCAGCACGAATTGCACCTCGTCTTCGCCCAGCCATTCATCCAGTACCCGTGTCACTAAATCCAGCCCCTTCGGCTCGACCAGACGGGTGACCATCGAGACGAGCGGCGTATCGGGGGCTTCCGGCAACCCCAACTCCCGCTGGAGCACCGGTTTATTGGCGCGCTTCTGCTCCAGGCTGCGGCCGTAACGGGCAAACAGCTCCAGGTCGGTCTCCGGGTCGTAAGCCCGGGCGTCGATTCCGTTTACGATTCCCGACAACCGCCGACCTAGCGAGCGTAGCAAGCCGTCCAGCCCGTAGCCGTAATGCTCCGTCTTGATCTCCTCGGCATAAGTCGGGCTGACCGTCGTCACATGATCGGCGTAGACTAAACCGGCTTTCATGAAGCTGACGTTGCCGTAGTACTCTACTCCTTCCGGCGTGAAGTAGTCCCAAGGCAAACCTAACAAATCTCCCAGCACCTCTTCCGGGAAAATCCCCTGATACAGCAGATTATGTACCGTATAAACGGTTCGAATGCTCTTGTAGTCCGGCCGATCGCGGTAATGCTCCCGCAGCAGCAACGGAACCATCGCCGTATGCCAATCATGGCAATGGATGATGTCCGGCATGAACCCGGTAAGCGGAAGCAGCTCCAGCACGGCCCGGTCCAAAAAAGCAAACCGCTCCCCGTCATCCCAATGCCCATAGACCCCTTCCCTGCCGAAATAATCTTCGTTATCGATCATATATACCGGAATGCCTTCCCAGTTCAGGTGGGAGATGCCCCCGTACTTATTCCGCCATCCGACCGGAACCATGCCGGTGCCCAAATGCTCCAGGCGATCCCGGTAAACGGACGGCAGCTCGCGATATCTCGGCATGACGATCCGCACGTCGTGTCCGGCTTCGATCAACGCCTTCGGCAGCGCGCCGATCACATCGGCTAACCCTCCGGTTTTGATAAACGGCGCGACTTCCGCCGCAGCAAATAAGATCTTCATCCTTTCGCCCTCCTTCTTGGCGCTTGACGCTTCCATACCGTCATGCTCAGCGGAGGAAGCGTAACGGTTAGACTTTGCGATTGACCGTTCCAAGCCTTTTTTTCAGCCGGAATCACTTTTGGCTGATGTTTTCCCGAGCCGCCGAAACGAACGTCATCGCTGTTGAACGCGAGTTCGTACCGTCCAGGCAACGGAACGCCGACGCGATACTCGTCTCTTTCCTCAGGCAGAAAATTCAGCAGGACCAGCAGTAAATCTTCCGGCTGCTTTCCTTTTCGCACATACGCAATCACGCTTTGCTTGTCGTCGTCCGGGATCATCCACCGGTAACCCTCGGGCGCATGATCCAGCTCCCACAATGCCGGCTCTTGCAGGTAAAAGCGGTTAAGCGCCTGGCAATACCCATGAATGCGTTGATGCGCCTCATAATCGAGCAGAAACCAATCCAGCTCGCCTTGATCCCGCCATTCGATGAATTGGCCGAATTCCCCGCCCATAAATATCAGTTTTTTCCCCGGAGTCGTCAGCTGATACCCAAGCAGCAGACGCAGTCCGGCGAATTTTTGATCGTACGTGCCCGGCATTTTATCCAGCAGCGATTTTTTGCCATGCACCACCTCGTCATGGGATAGCGGGAGCGTAAAGTTCTCCGAATAGGCATACCAGATCGGGAACGTGAGCAAGCCATGGCGATGGGGGCGTTCCCCAAACGGGGTTTCGACGTAGTCCAGCGTATCGTTCATCCAGCCCATATTCCACTTGTAATTAAACCCGAGCCCCCCATCGTCTACGGGCGCGGTCACCATCGGCCAAGCGCTGGACTCCTCCGCCATCATCAAGGCATGCGGGAAATAGCGAAAAACTGCAGTATTTAACTGTCTCAGGAAATCGATCGCCTCCAGATTTTCGGTGCCGCCTTGTTTATTGTGGGCTGCCGCCCAGGAAGGCTTCTCGAAGTCAAACCGAATCATGCTGGTGACCGCGTCGACCCGGAGCCCGTCGAAATGGTACTTTTCAAGCCAATATATCGCACTGGAGATCAAAAAAGAACGAACCTCAGGTTTACCGAAATCAAAGCTGAGCGTCCCCCACCCCGGTTTTTCCGCTTTGGCCGGATCGGCATATTCGTATTGCGGCGTCCCGTCAAAAAGGCGCAGCCCGTGATCGTCTTTCGTAAAATGGCCCGGCACCCAGTCGAGCAGCACTCCGATACCGGCCTGATGACACCTATCCACGAAATGCATCAAGTCCTGCGGCTCCCCATAGCGGCTGGTCGGCGCAAAATACCCGGTGGCCTGATATCCCCAAGACAAATCATACGGATGTTCGCAAAGCGGCATGATTTCGATATGGGTGTAGCCCATCTCCTTCACGTAAGGGATTAACAAATCCGCCATCTCTCGGTAGGTGTAGAACGTTCCGTCCGGCCGTTGCCGCCAAGTACCGAAATGCAGCTCGTAAATGTTCATCGGCTGTGCATACGGTGCGCTACGGCCTTGAATCCACTCCCCGTCTCCCCAGACGTAGTCGTCCAGCCGGGTGACGATCGAAGCGGTTTTTGGTCTCACTTCAGCGTAAAAAGCATAGGGATCCGCTTTGAACCGAGTCTCTCCATCCGGCCCCGTCAAGGCGAATTTGTAAAAACTTCCAACCTGAATATCCGGAAAAAAACGAGTCCAAATTCCCGATTCGGGTATCTTATATAGTACATCACGCGTCCCCTTCCAACCGTTCCAGTCGGCGACAACGGCGACTTGGCATGCATTCGGGGCCCAAACGGTAAAGCGGACGCCGCGTCTTCCCCCTTCGGTTACGGGATGGGCGCCAAAGGTGCGGTAGCTTTGATACAACGTCCCTTCGCGGAACAAATAGATATCCGCCGGGGATACGGAGGAAGCCCAAGTTGATTCGGAGCTGGAATCGAACAATTATGCCACCACCCTTACACGATCAGAAATGAATTTCAAGAAAATTTAGCAATCCTAAAAAAATTTCAGTATTTACAATAAAATGATGTAATATTTTCGTTCGATTTCCATAATTTATTCCAACTACATTATATCCTTTAATGTATGTGCTACACAGACAAAAACATACGGGAGGGAAATGAAATGAGGAAAAAGGACTGTATTGCTATGCTTCTTGCCGGCGGGGAAGGACGAAGATTGTCTCCGCTGACCACCAAGCAGGCGAAACCGGCCGTGCACTTTGGCGGACAATACCGGATCATCGATTTTCCTCTCAGCAACTGCGTCAATTCCGGGATCGACACGATTGGCGTTCTTACGCAATACGAAGCGGCCTCGCTCCATGAGCACATCGGCGAAGGCGAACCCTGGAAGTTGACTCACTCGGAGGATGGCGGGATCACGCTGCTGCCCGCATTCCGGGAAGGCGTAGAGGAATATGCGGGGACGGCGGACGCCATTTACAAAAACATGGCATTCGTCGACGGCCATTCGCCCAAATACGTCCTTATCCTTTCGGGAGACCATATTTACCATATGGACTACCGTCACATGCTGGATTTCCACCTTAGTCACCAAGCGAAAGCGACGATTTCGGTGATGCCAGTACCTTGGGAAGAAGCCCACCGTTTTGGGGTCATGTCCAGGGATGAACGGAACCGCATTACCGAATTCGCGGAAAAACCGCCGCAACCAACCAGCAACCTCGCGTCCATGGGCATCTATTTGTTCGAGTGGGAGTTCCTGAAGCGACAGTTGGAGGAAGATGCGGTCAATCCTAACTCCAGCCATGACTTCGGCAAGGATCTGATTCCGAAAATGCTGGCGGGAAGCGAGCCATTGCACGCTTACGAATTCAAGGGCTATTGGCGGGATGTGGGGACCGTACAAAGCCTGTGGGAAGCGCATATGGATTTGCTCGCCGAATCATCCGAATGGAAGCTTCAACGGGAAGATTGGCCGATGTTCACGCGGGAACGCCCGGTCCTGCAAGGGTTGGTAAAAAAACGGAACCACCATGCCCCCTCCTCCCTCGTTCATGATTTCTGCTCGCTAGAAGGATTTGCCGAACGATCGGTGATCTTCAGCGGTACGGAAATCGGCCGGTATTCCCGGATCAAGGACAGCGTCATCATGCCGGGTGCCAAAATTGGCCGCAACGTCCAGATCGAGCGAGCCATCATCGGCGAAGGAGCCGTCATCAAAGACGGTGCCGTCATCAAAGCGGGCCCTGCAGACATCAGCGTCGTCGCCCCCTTCGAGACCGTGTTCGCCAAACCGATGAACCGGCCGCAGCCCTCGCGTCTGCTACAGGAGGTTTATGACAACGCCCCGCGGCTTCGGGCCGAAGGTTTGCTCTCGTAACCGAAAAAGGGGCCGCTTCGAAAGACATGGATGATCTTTCGAGGCGGCCCCTTTTGGCATACCTATAAACCGATACGCTTGCTTAGCTTTGTTGATACAAGCTTGAATCCAACTGGTACAGATTGAATTCGCGGCCGTTTAAGCTGCCCGTTCCCTGGGGCTGAAACCCTAAGCTTTGGTACAGCCGGTTCAGCTTCAAATTCTGATTCCAGCAATCCAACCGCAGGCCGGTTCGCTGCAACGCTTTGGAACGTTTTGCCGCATAACGCAAAATATCGCCGCCCAGCCCGCGGCCGCGATACGGCAACCGGATCGTCAGCCGATGCAGATAACTGTAACCGGGAATATTGCGTTCTCCCCAGTAGTCCGGGTCGGAGTCCTGCAGCGTAAACATCGCGGCCCTTTTGCCCGCGTCATGCAGCAAATAGATTTCCCGTTCCTCATAATACGACCGGATCAATTCCGGCGTAAATTGCTGCGGATTCCACTGTTTAACGCCGTTCTCCTGCATCCAGTTTGCGGCTTCTACCAGCAGTTGCCGCACCTCATCCAAATCGTTTTCTCCCGCTAACGTAACGGTTAACGTCCCCTGAGCCGTTTCCACGGCATCCATCGGCTGCTTCACCCCAGGTCCCCTCTTTCCTTGGCTTTCTTCTCTCTTTTATAGCTTGGTCTGCGCCTCGTCCGTAGAGCCAGCTCCTGGAGTATCGCTTAAGAGCGGCAGCGTCACGGAAACGGTCGTCCCAACGCCAAGCTCGCTTTGAATTTCCATTTCTCCCTGATGCAGTTCGACCAGCTGCTGGCTAATCGCCAGTCCCAATCCGGTACCGCCTCCCTGATGATTCACCTGGAAGAAACGATCCTTGACTTTGTTCAAGTACTCTTCACTGATGCCAATGCCGGTATCGATAACTTCAACCCGCACGCGTTCGTCTTCCAACCGCTTGATGACCAGATGAATCCAGCTTTGTTCATGGGAGAACTTGATCGCATTGTCCACGACGTTCAGGAACACCTGCTTCAAACGGTTGCCGTCCCCCCTGATGATGGCGCTGCCTTCGGTTTGGTCTTCGAGCTTTAACTGAATTTGCTTTTGTTCGGCCTTGGCCCAGACGTTTAACATCGTCTCCTGCAGCAGCTCCTTCAGATTCACCTCGCCGATCACCAGCTTCATCTCATTGGATTGCAGCTTGGAGAAATCAAGGATTTCCTCGACGAGTCCAATCAAGCGATCGGTCTCCTTGGCGATAATCCCCATTCCGATTTTCGTCTCCTCGGGATCGAAGCCTCCGGAGGTTAACGTTTCGCTCCAGCCCTTGATCCCGGTAAGCGGCGTGCGCAGCTCGTGCGAAATGGAGGAGATGAAATCATCCTTGATCTGATTACTTCGGACAATCTCCTCGGCCATATAGTTCAGAGTTGCAGCCAGCTCACCCAACTCGTACCGGTAATTCCCCTTGATCCGCGCATCGAATTTCCCCCGAGCCATTTGCGCCGACACGGCACGTATATTATTAATGGGCTTAACGATCGAGTTGGCCAAACCGATGCTGAACAGCGTAACCAGGGCCAGTACGGCTACCGAAACGGCAATCGACATAAACGTCAGATTTAGCAGTTTCGAATTGACTGACTCCATCGAGGTGACGTAGCGGACGATATATTGCGTCTGGCCTTGAATCTGCAGCGGCCTGGACACGGCCATCACCAGTTCGCCGGTCGCCGGCTGCCGGCCGATCCACTTGCCGACGCTGCCGGCCAACGCTTGCGGAACATCGCTGGTCTGAATCGCTTTGTCCGCCTGGAACGCGTTCGTGCTTGCCTTAACTTCGCCGCTGCGATCCAGGATCATCAGCTCGGTGTTATCGAGTTCAAAGGTGCGCAGCATCTCCGTAAAATAGTCCGGGTCCCCTTCCGCGTTCAAGCGGACGAACTTCTGGAAGTAATCGGAGGCCCACATGGAGTGATTGGACATATGGTTATAGATCGTATCGTAATAATACATGCGAATGGCCAGCGTAAAAATGATCTCGACCATAAACAAGGTTACGAATACAACGATGAAATAATGTAAGACGATTTGCCGTCCAATCCCTTTCTTGATCATTGTCCCTCGCCTTTCCACTTATAACCGTGCCCCCACACGGTTTGCAGGAAAGCCGGTTCGGACGGATTGGTTTCGATTTTCTGCCGCAATCGGCGAATATTGACGTCCACAATCTTCGGATCGCCCATATATTCCTTGCCCCAGACGTGATCCAGAAGCAAATCGCGGCTAAGCGGCGTGTTCTCCTTCTCCAGGAAAAACTGGATCAATGAAAACTCCGTTGGGGTCAGTTCGATGAGCTGACCGTTCTTCTTGAATTGCTTGGAGATCAAATCCAGGGTAAACGGTCCCGAAGTAAACGTCACCTTCGCGCTGCTCTCGCGGTAGACGTTCACGCGGCGCAGCAGCGACTGGATCCGGGCGATCAGCTCGGTCGGACTGAACGGCTTGCTGACATGATCGTCCGCGCCGACGGACAAGGCGTAGACCTTATCCTGCTCCTGTACTTTGGCGGTTAGGAAAATAATCCCGATCCGTTCGTTCGTCTCGCGAATCCGGCGGCATACCTCAAAACCGTCGATTCCCGGAACCATCACGTCGAGGAGCGCAATGTCGATGTCCGGAATGCTCTGCAACTTGCTTAACGCTTCATTGCCGTCCGCTGCTTCGACGACATCGAAGCCGTTGCGTTTCAAGTTAATGACGATAAAACTACGGATGGACTCTTCGTCCTCCAAAATCAACACTTTACTCAATTTAGTTGCCCCCTCTTCAAAAAAACGGCTTAACGCTTGATTTCCGTCTCGCCTTTGTTGACTTTCAAATCCGTATGGCTGAGGAACCCGATCACTTTATCCGCATCTCTAGCGAGCAGTTCCCAATCCGACTTGTTCCGCTCCCACTCCGACAGCGTAAAGAAGCGGATCTCGGCTACCGGTTCGTTCGTATCGATTTTGACGAAAATCAGGTGCTCGTTTTTGTCCGATTTCGTATCGATCGTCACATTTCCTTGCCATTCTTTCGGGAAGTTGAAGTAGAAACGTCCGGCCATATCCATGTACTGCTGCATCACGAATTTAAGTCCATCCTTCTCATCCCACTGATAATACGAAAACAGCCAAGGAATTTCATCGAACGAAATATATTCCCAGCCCTTCGGCTTCTCCAGCATGCCGATTTCGAGCAAGCCGTCGTTATTGACGTCGCCGCTTAGGATCGGATACCCTTTTAGCGTCATGTCCTGTGAAGGCAGCAGGTTGATGAGCTCCCCGTCTTTCATGACGATGACCGTCGAAAAAGCGGAGTGGGTTCCTACTGTTGCGTCGAGTATGATCCCCTTAAGGTTTGGCGTAATATTACCGCTGACCGCATTATAATACTCGCTGATCGGGTCGTCGAGTTCCAGATGGCTTAATTCCTTAAAAGATCCGTCATATTGATAAGTCGTCACCGTCGCAAATTGCTCGCGCTTTAAATTGACGACCGTAATGTCCGGGATCTCGTCCTTGTTCAGGTCGTCTACCATAAAATAATGATACGGCAGCGCGATCGCCTTCTCGACTTTGGTCCCATCGTAAGTATATACGGTTAACCCTTTTTGGAGTTCCTCGGATCCGCTCGAGAAGCCGGCGATGATCTCCAGGTTACCGTCGCCGTTCAGATCCAGAAGATCGAACGTTTCCAGCACCTGTCCTTCTCCGTCGAATCGCACCTTTAACGCCCAGGAGTTCCCCTGATGCTCCAAAATCATCCCATGAATCCGCACCGCTTCATCCGGTGTCTCATAGAACACGACCGCCTCTTTGATCCCGTCGTTATTCAAATCGGGCGTGCGGATGGAACTGATATTCCGGACATCCCGCGGCGACACGATTTCCCCGCCCTTCAGCTCGGCCTTGATGACGCTGATCAGCGAGGCGCGATCGGTGGAGAGCTGCGGCGTCTGCATTAAGGATTTCGGATCGCTTATAAAACTGCAGCCGCTCAGGATCAGGAGCAAGCAAGCACTTGCCCAAGCGGCGAACCTCCTTTTGGTAAACATCCTCATCACTCGTTTCATACCATATCAATCAAACGTTTATCTTCCATCGTCAACCGCCGTCCGGATACGTCAAGTTTAAGTTCTCCTTCATGGAGACCCCATATCCGCGTGCAGTAACGCTCCGCCAATTCCAGCGGCAATGCTGCAATCACGATCATATTCTGCTGCGTGCAGAGCTCTTTTAACGTATCCAGTACGCGTTCCGCCGATCTGGGATCGAGACCGACGACCGGCTCGTCCGCGCAAAGGAAGCTCGCCCCGTGCACCAATGCCCGGCAGATCGCCACGCGCTGGCGTTCGCCGCCGCTCAGCTTGCCGGCATTCACGTGAGCCTTGTCCAGCAGGCCGTATTTCTCCAGCTCGTCCATCGCTCCCATGTAATCGTCCGAACGAACCATCCCGGTAAGGCGGCGCAGCAGCGGCGTTTGCCCGGCTTGTCCGATCAAGACGTTCTTTAGCGCGGTTTTTTCGGGATACAGGGAGGGATTTTGTTCGAGATAAGCGCATTGGGAGCGATATTTCTGCGAACCGCGCCCGCTGCCCTCGATCACCTTATCCCCGTTCCAGGTATAATCTCCCCGGTTCCAGCGTTCACGCAGCGCCAGGCAGCGAAGAAGCATGCTTTTACCGCTGCCGCTCGCCCCGACCACGCCGATCATTTCCCCGGCCCCAAACTGGACGGTCACGTCGCGGAGCACTTTCTTCTTATTCCCATCCACCGATTTCTGCAAGTGGTTGACTCTGATCATGTCCGATTTCTCCTTTTGCTCTAAGAGGTTGTTCAAAACGTTCTGAACAAACGCTTAATTTACGATGCTTTTTCTTTACCCTTTAGTGTATTGGAAAAACCGGCGAAAATCCATTACAGCCTGTTCATATTTGCGCTTTTTTTGCCTGATTGCAACCTGAATGCCAACCCGGACGCGGAAAACAGCAAATACGCCGAGCCCAGAAGAATGAATAACAGCGGTGCTGCCCCCAGTTGCATCGCTGCTCCGCCTAGATTCGGGCCCACGATGCTCCCCAAGTTGAAATGGAAGGAAGCGATCACGTTGGCCACCGGCAGCAGGTGGCGCGGAAGCAAGTCCGCGGCATACGCCAAGCCCAGTGAGAAGAACGAACCCACCAGGCCGCCCGCCCCCATGAACAAGAGCAACAGCGCCATAAAGTGATTGCCGGCCAGAGGAACGGCCAAAAACAGGAGACCGCCGGTCAATCCAGCGATCATCAGCACTTTTTTGCGGCCGTACCGGTCGCTGAGCATGCCAAGCGGGAGCTGGAGGATCAACCCGCCGATGCCGAAAAACGGCAGCAACGCCGCGATATCCGCTGCACTAAGGCCTGACCGCAAGCCGTAGATCGGAAAATTGCTGTTCATGGAAGCTTCCATATAGCCGTAAAGCAGCGATGGCAACAAGGCAAACCAGGCGAGCCGGTAGATGTGCGGAATTTTGCGCGGAGCGCCAGCTTCCTCCTGGCGAACCGGTTCAGGCGCACGATCGGGCAAATATACGGCGGCAAGGATCACGATGGCCAAAAACAAGATGGATAACATCACGAACGGTACGGCATGCCCGAATTCCAAGAGACGGATGCCAAGCGGTCCGATGCTGAAGCCTAGCCCATAGGACATCCCGTAGAGCGAGATGTTTCGCCCTCTTTTTTCCGGCGGCGACACTAAAATGATCCAGAGCTGCGAAGTAAAATGAATCGCGCTGTCCCCGATCCCGACCAGCAGCCGCAGAATGAACCACAGCCGCAAATCCGAGACCAGCGGAAATACCGGCAAGGCGAGCATGACGAGCACGACGCCGCTCAGCAGCAGTAGCTTAAATCCGGTGCGCCGCAGCAGCTTCTCGGCGACCAGCGACATGCCAAACGAACCAACGTATAAAGCTGCGGCATGCAGTCCGTTAATGGAGGAGGAGATTCCCCTTTCTTCCATAAAAATAGACAACACCGGCAGCAGCAGCCCTTGGCTGAGTCCGGCGATGATAATGACGGCGATCAGAATGAAGGTTGGCGAGAATAATCGATGGGTTCTTGTTGTCCATGTAATCAAACGAAGCACTCCTTTATAAAACAAAGAAAATCGTCGAAAATTCGACGACTTTTCCCCAAATGATCTTTTGCGAATAATCCTTAAACATTATAGTAGACAATCCCCTCCCTAACAAGCCATAATGAATCTGAATGCTAAGATCTCTGGGAGGTTTGTTCTATCATGGCCTATGATGTGAAAGTGGACCATTCCTTGGTCTACGAACTGATCAGCAGCTTTATGATATATGCGACGCAAAAATGGGTGAACAATCTGGATGTCGGGGCGGATTGGATCGCCGAAATCGATGCCCGGCTGACGCCGGAAGAACGGCGGCAATTCGCCGATGCGGCCCAGTATCCGTTTACCGACTACGACGTGTTGTTCGTTTGGGCATTGGAGCGAAACGGAGCTGGCGAGGTATCGCGTTTTCTGAACGAGATGGCGGAGACTCCCGTCGACACCCTTTGCCACCGCACAAAATCCTACATTCCCACTGTGAATAATGAGACAATAGAACGGATTCGCAGCAGCTACATCCCGTTGCTGAGAAGCTGGCAGCGCCTTTATTTCGGCCCGATTGAAAACCAGTTTCTCTCGCTGCTGGAGGAAGATGCTGCCGAGAAACACACGTTGCTGCAAAAGATGGACACCGACGCCCTGATCGAATACGCCTCCGGCGGTTTGGTGCTGGAGCCCCTAAAGCCGATCACGCAGGTCGTGCTGACCCCTTCGATCCATTTTCGTCCGATCAATACATACGTCTTCTACGAAAATGTGTTGTTTATCCAGTATCCTTTGGATATACCGGAACTCGACGAGGACGAGCCGCCGATGGTGCTCAAACGTCTGACCCGGGCGCTGGCCGAACCGCAGCGTTTGCGCCTCCTCCGCTACGTCGCCGACGAGCCGAAGTCGATGCAGGAGATGCTGCGGGATCTGGGCGAGCCCAAGGAACAGCTGATGCACGATTTGATGCGCCTTCGGGTCGCCGGCTTGCTGCGCATCCATCTGCTCGCCCAGGACACGGAGAAGTTCAGTATCCGTCCGGACGGCGCGGCGGAGCTGCAGATGTTTCTTGAATCCTACATCCGGCTGTAGTAGTGCAGAAGGAGGACTGGTTGCTTTTGGCGGGACGCTTCCCCATGTGTTAGGATAGAATTATACGTAGAGACAAGCGTTTCTTGGATAAAGGAGTGACCCGCTAATGAATAACGCTTTGCATCAACAAATCCTGTTTGATTTGGACGATACGCTGGTCCATTGCAATAAGTATTTCGATTTGATTCTGGATCAATTTGCCGACCTGCTTACCGACTGGTTCAAGCCGTTCGGCATCGCTACGGAAGAAATCCGCGGGAAACAAACGGAAATCGACGTTGCCGGCGTCCATCAAATCGGATTTGCCAGCTCGCATTTTCCCGAATCGCTGGTTGACACCTACCGATATTACACCCGGCTGACGGGACGGAAGCTGCTTCCCGAAGAGGAAGACCGGCTGATGAAGCTGGGGCTGAGCGTGTATGAGCAGCCGATCGAGCCGTATCCCGGGATGGTCGAAACGTTAAATCTGCTGCGCAGCCAGGGCCATGAGCTCCATTTGTACACCGGCGGCGAAACCGTGATTCAACAGAGGAAGATCGAGCAGATGCGGCTGGCCGATTACTTTCAGGACCGGATTTACATTCGCCAGCACAAGAATGCCGAAGCTTTAGAAGACATTTTGCTCACGCGGCGGTTTGACCGTTCCCGTACCTGGATGATCGGCAACAGTCTGCGCACCGATGTCATGCCGGCCCTTTCCGCCGGGATCAAAGCGATCTATATCAAAATTCCCAACGAGTGGCTGTACAACATCGTGGAGCTCCAGCATGACGGAGATGCGGAAATGCACACGGTCACTTCGCTCGAGGAAGTGCCGCGGGTGATCTTCAATCAAATTCATCATGCGGAACGGCAAAAACGGACCTTGTAAAAGGTCCGTTTTTTGGTTCATGCGGCGGTTTGAGGTGCTACTCGCTTAAAACCCGATCATTAGAATGTCTCGTCAAACACCCGCTCCATAGAGTCCGCCTCAGCCGAGACCGC
This sequence comes from Paenibacillus timonensis, assembly GCF_022427145.1. Lineage (GTDB taxonomy): Bacteria > Bacillota > Bacilli > Paenibacillales > Paenibacillaceae > Fontibacillus > Fontibacillus timonensis. The sequence goes on along the minus strand of NZ_JAKSXN010000005.1, from coordinate 95,387 downwards.
AAACAGAATGAATAGGCCATGCGTTTTTAATACGCGCTTTTCGATCAGATCATACTCTTCTGGACGATAATTCTTGAATTTGGCGGTTTGCGCCGCGATTCTCCCTTCGATTTTCGCCATTATGCGGTCTTTCTCGCTTTCTTCCTTAAGCTGGATCACCAGCAATTCGTCCGCTTTCACATTGGATGATGCCGTATAAAGCACGAAACTCGCCACATCGCCGCTTGAGAGATGATAGAGCTTTTTCAGCCTCTCCTCGTCACCCTGCTCCATGTTGCCCAGGTTCGCCGATTTTTCGATCCGCTTGGCGACCTCGACCGCCGATAGGTTGCCGCTCCCCCCTTCCCTCCCGGTGCATCCGGCCAGCAAACCGATCATTAAGGATAACGCCAGCATCGCAAGGATCGGCCTTCTTTTCCATATAACTAATCGCTTCATTCAATCATCTCCGATAAATTCTGAATGGATGGATCCGCAAAAAACGTGTTGATATTATAAAGTACCAGCAGATCGTGAATTTCCCGGTCCCGAACCAGGGCCGACAAATCGCCGTCGTAATAACGAAGGTCCACGATATCGATTTCGCTGAAATGCTTTGTCAAAAACGGAATCAGGCTGTTGGCGTACGAATCTTTCACGATCAGCAGCCTTCTCCCGTTCGCTTGATCCGAAGTGATCTTCACCTGGGCAGGGTTGCCGTTCAAGAAGACGGCGTACTTGTCCTTCCCGTTCAAGTTCTCCATCGCGTATAAAGAATCGGCTGGTTGTTGCTCGCCGGAATACTCTACGGAAACACGCTCTTCGTCCTTCGGCAGCCAGAGTTCGATTTGATCCGGCCGCAGATGCCTGAACCCGCTTGTTGAATACAGCGATCCGTAGAATTGATCCGTGACTTGCCGAAGTTCGTACTCGTTTTTTGCTTGCGGGACGATTCCCATTTGCTTGCATAACTCGCGGTATGCGTAATAAGCCCCTAAGGTCGTCCAATGGTGGTCCGTCCTGTAGTAGAGGTATTCCCGGCGGTTGGCGGACAGGGCCGGGTAAACATCGACAAACTTAATCGCATTGCCAAGGGCATCCCGCATTTGCATCAAAGAACCAAGTTCATCGCCCACAGGCGCATAAGCCGGAAGCTTCTCCTTGTTAATCGTTAATGAAGTGGGCGCCAGCATGAGATAGATTTGCAGGTTGGGCGCCGCGGCGGCAAACCTCCGGATCGCCTCCGCGTTCTCCTCCACCTGTTCTTTCGACGGCGGTTGAAACTGCTGAATCAGATAGCCGGCTTCGCCCAGGTAAACCCCGTTGCTTTCTTTTTGCCCCAGTGCCCGTCCCATATCGGAATTGACGCCGATCCAGAAATTGCGGTAAGGAAATTGGTCGGACACGTATTTCTCGTAATCGGCTGTAAACTCCCCTGAAGTCAGAGCATGCAGCGAATATTTCGGCTTCGGTTCCAGCATCCGGTTTTCCTCCGGGGAAAACTTGCGGTCCGGCGTCAACCAACCCGCAGTCGGCAGCACGCCTAAAAATAGCAGCAGTAAAACGGCCATCGCCTTTTGAACGTTTTTCAAATTTCGCCGCCTCCTTTCCCCGCGTCAAAAACGAAAGTATAAAAACGGATTATAAGTTTCATGGACGAGATTCGCCGTCGACACGAACAACAGCAGCAAGTAAAGGCCCAACGCCAGGGCGGATCCCGCGATCGCCCATCTCTTCCGAATACGTAACAGAAGCCTGCGCGGAAGCGGCGTCGCGCATACGGCTAGCAAAGTCAACCAACCAGCGTAAACCGACAGATCGTATAGCGCCTGCCGATCGGCGAAACCATTCGAACCGTACCCGATCAACGTACCGATGAACTGGACGGCGTTCCCCAGGTTTTCGTATTCGAAAAACACCCATCCGATCATGACGGCTGCAAGCGTGTACCCATGCGCGACAAAACGCGGGAGGCGGCTCAGTCCTTTCAGCCAAAACAACTTTTCAGCGGTAACCAGGAACCCGAAATAAAGCCCCCACACGATAAAGTTCCAGCTCGCCCCATGCCATAACCCGGTTAAGAACCAGACGATCAGCAGATTGCGCAGTTGCTTCGCGAGTCCTTTCCGGTTGCCGCCAAGCGGGATATAGACGTACTCCCGAAACCAGGAGCCCAAGGAAATATGCCATCTGCGCCAAAATTCCGTCACGCTCCGGGATACATACGGGTAGTTGAAGTTTTTCATTAAATCAAACCCGAACATCTTCCCGAGACCGCGGGCCATGTCGGAGTATCCGCTGAAGTCGAAGTAAATTTGCAGCGTGAACGCCAAAATTCCGAGCCAGGCGGAAAGTACGCTGAGTTCTCCCGGCGGCGTCGCTTTGACGTTCGTCCACAACAAGCCGATCTGGTTGGCCAGCAGCGCTTTTTTGGCGAGGCCGCGGATAAACAGCTCGGCCCCTCTGCCGAACCGTTCAAGCGTCATGTGCCGGGCAATAAGCTGGCGGGCGATGTCGCCGTATTTGACGATGGGACCGGCCACAAGCTGGGGGAACATCGCCACGTAAGTGCCGAACGAGATCAGATTGCGCTGCGCGGTCACTTTGCGCCGGTAAACGTCGATCACGTAGGACATCGTTTGAAACGCATAAAAGGAAATGCCGAGCGGCAGCGGAAGATCCGCCGTCTGCAGGTGTAGATGCAATAACCTGTTCAGATTCTCCGCGACAAACCCGGCGTACTTGAAGAAGAACAATACGCCTAGATTGACGATGAGGGAACCGATCAATAGGCCGTTGGCAATTCCGGGTCGCTCCCGATGCTTCTCAACCATCAACCCGACCGCATAATTGAATAAAGTGGAGAACAGCATGACGAACACATAGAACGGCTCGCCCCAAGCGTAAAACACCAGGCTGGCCGCGAGCAGGACGGCATTTCGAAGCTTCGGGGGCGATAAATAATAGACGATCAAGGTCGCCGGGAAAAATTGAAACAGGAAGATCAAGCTGCTAAATACCAACGCTTATCCCTCCCTGCTCCGCCGGACCGCAGGCACCGATACACTCGTCACTTGACCCGTTCCTTCAAGGCATTCAACAGGAGCGGATAAAACTCCGGCTTAAAATGAATGCCGTCCGTATCGAAGAGATCCGGATGGCCAGCGATCATTGCGGATAAATCAGCAAACGCGATCTGCTCCTTGGCGGCCATTTCCTTTAGCTTCTCGTTATAGGCGGGGATGTTTTGATAACGCGGCTCTTTTCCGAGCGCCTCCTCCGTGACGGGAGTAACCGACAATATCGTGATTTCGGCCTGCGGCAGCTTCTGTTGGATCGCTTCGATCAAGGCAGTGTAATGGTTGATCGCGTATTCCTGCGGGTTATCCGTCGGCCATAAAAGATCATCCGAACCTAATTGGATGAAAATGTGCTTGGGATTTCGCTTGGACAGCTCCTCCATATCTTCCATTGCGAATTCCGCTGTTTTTCCCGCTCCGGCCAGCACGTTTTTTTCGTCCAGCACATCGTGATACGACAAGCCTTCCGTAATGGAATCCCCCAGAAAAACGCTGTTCTGAAACAGCGAAGCCAGGTTGGTTTGCGGTGTTCCTGTGAAGGCCTCCTGTGTTTGACCGGCGGAAGCCGGTTGGCTGGTCGACGGTTCCCTTCCCGCGTTCTGCCCTCCGCAGGCCGCGAGCGAACAAAGAATCATTCCGGTCAGCCCGATTTCCAGCATCTTTTTCATTCTCTTCACTTTCCTCTCTAGCAGTTTTCTATTTCACCTGGATAGGATAGCGAAAAGAAATGCAGATCGGGTGCAGACCGGGTCAATATGATCTAAAAATTTGGCCGATCCGAGGACAAAAAAAGCGCAGAACCGAAGTTCTACGCTTTTTTGCGCAAATCGAAATAAAACAATACTCCCTCCGCCGTATTCATTACGCCGTAGGACGAGCCGTGCAGCTCCAAAATATTTTTGGCGATCGCCAGGCCCAAGCCGGTTCCGCCGGTCGCCGCATTTCGCGAAGGATCCCCGCGGTAAAAGCGATCCCACACTTTTCCCAACTGCTCCTCCGGAAGATGAACTCCGCGATTTTCGACGCCGACTCTTAGGGTATCCCCTTCATCGGCCGTGGTGACGAGGATGGTTTCCCCTTCCGGCGTATAGCGAATCGCATTGGTGAGAAAATTGACCAACACTTGTTCGATGCGATGCCGGTTCGCCACGACTTCCGCCGATGTCAGCAGGGTGGACAGTTTGAGCCGCTTGGCCACCATGTCCGGCGCCAGCTTCCCGCAGACCCGCTCGACGACCGAGACGATTTCGAACGGTTCCGTGTGCATAGCGTACGTACCCGACTCGAATTTCGCCAGCTCCAGCATATCCGTGATCAGCAAAATCATGCCGTTCACTTCTTCTTCCATGGCCGCAAAGTAATAATCCCGCTTATGGCCGGCAACTCCGTCCTTGAGCACGGCCAAACCGCTTTGAATGACGCTCAGCGGCGTCTTCAGCTCATGCGAAACGCCGGCGATGAATTCCTTTCGCGTATGCTCCAGCTGCTTTTCCTTTTCGATGTCCCGCGTAAGCTGCAGAATGTGGGAATGCAGCCGGTCGGATAGTTCATTGATGCTGCCGGACAGCTGTCCCAATTCATCCCGGCTGCGCACCGGCAATTTCTCGGAGAAGTCCAGCCGGGCGATCTGCCTGGTGGTCCGGTTGATTCGCAGCAACGGCCGGGCAATCCGGCGGGAAAAGTAAAGCGAGGCCACCACTGCCAGCAGCAATGCGGCGATCACGATATAGCCATAGTAGCTCCGCATGACTTCTGCGGCCTCGCTTACGGGCTGAAGCGACGTCATGGCGAAGAGGTAAGACGGCTTGCCGTTCCGGTTTTGGGTGCGTTCCAAAAAGATTTTGTAGTTCACCCCGTTTTCCGCAAAATCCTTCATCTCGCCATTTGCGTCGTCGTAATCCCCGTACAGCAGGTCCGCCTGAAAAGCTTTGATCCGTTCCAGAAACAGACCGTTTGTATAGCGGGTAACGTCAGCTCCATCCGGAAGCCGAAGGTTCGTGATGGTTCCCCGGACCAACGCCGAAGGGTACTTTTCAAAGTATTGCACCGGACTCTCGAAGCGAGGAACAACCTCATATTCCTTCTGGGTCAAAAGCGCATTTTCCAAGCGCCCTTCCTCCCGCAAACCGGAATCGTTCCTGGCCATCCGCTGGGGAACCAAACGATGATTCATGATGAGGCCCTCGATGGCGATCGGCTGGCCTTCCTGAACCCAGGTGCCTCCGAAAGCGTACAGCGGATTGTCGGTGCTGAAATCGTCCACATTCGCCACGGTGTAAAGCGGAATCTTCAGCGTTTGGCCGGCAAGCGTCGGGAAGCCGTCCGCCTGTTCCAATCGGACCTCCATCTCAAAATCGCCGGAATACAGCAAACTCCCCATTTCGTCCAACATCGCGATCCAAGTGCCATGCTCACGGTAGAACTCCTGTTCCAGTTCGGCCACCGCCTTCGGTTCCCCGTTCGTTTTCATGTAATCCTGCTGAAAGGTATGAACGGCGGCCTTGACCTCTTCCACCTTCTGATGCACATAAAACTGTTTAAAAAACACGGTTTGCCCGGTGAAAATCAGCGCCACGATCAACAGGCAGAGCGCCGTCGTCAACAAAAACAGCTTGAGAACGATCCCCCGGATCATGGCCGCTCCTCGAATTTGTAACCCGCCCGCATGACGGTCACGATGCATTTGGCTTTGTCGCCTAATTTCGCCCGCAAATTGCGCATATGGCTGTTGATCGTCCGTTCGTCGCCGGGAAAATCATAACCCCAGATTTTCGTCATCAATTGCTCCCGGGTTACGATCATTCCTTTGTTCTTCATGAGATAGGCCAAAATTTCGAATTCGGTGTACGTAAGGCTGCATTCTTCCCCGTCGATCGTAACGGAACGGGAAGCGAGCTGGATCGCGATCCCTGCGCCCGACAGCAGGTCCTTCTCCTGGCCGGGGTTGCTCCGGGGTTCCAAAAAACGTCTGGCCCGCGCCATCAATATCGGCGGACTGCACGGCTTGACGACGTAATCGTCCGCGCCCAGCTCGAATCCGAGCAAGGTGTCGTCTTCGTCCGAACGGGCCGTCAGCATGATGATCGGGACGTCCGACACCTTGCGGATCCGTTGGCACACCGACCATCCGTCCAGTTCCGGCAGCATGATGTCAAGGAGGATCAAATCGACCGGATGCCGCCCGAACAAAGCCAATGCTTGCTTCCCGTCGCCGGCCTCCAGCACGCCGTATCCTTCGTTCACCATATAATCTCTGATAATCTCTCGCAAAAGGAGCTTGTCTTCGACAATTAGAATCGTTTTGGACATGGTTCTACCTCTCTATTACGTGTTGAATATTCCCAAGCCTACACTAAACGTTTTTACCCCAAACATCAACCGAAACGGTGAGTTATAACTAAGAAGCAGCCGGTTTAGGTAGCCGGCTGCTTCTTAGTTAATATCATTAATGAAATAGATTCGAACTTATGAATTAGATGAGGCAACCGTACTATCGGCCTGCTCCAGAGTAAGCTTCCCGGTATTGCGGTCTGCCAACAAAATGCGCCCTTTTACTTCTCCGCCGTCTCGCTTGAACGACAACATCTGTGTCTGGCCTTTGGTCAGTAGCGCGTTGAGCATCGCCGGCGAGATCTTCTTGCCGCTGAATTCCTTCCAAATCACGAAGCCGCAGCCCTGCTTGTAGTGCGTGCAGCCGTAGCCCTTGCGGCCTTCAATCAGCTGGCCGCCGCAGCCTTCGCGCGGGCAAGGCGCAAGCGGCTGCAGGGAGCCTGGCGCCGGCTTCGCGGCGGCTGTTGCAGCGGAGCGGCGCTCGCCCGTCGCGGTAGCGGCGCCGGGTCCGCCTGCTTTGCCGCCGCCGGTGCCGCTGCGGCTTCCGCCGCGCCGGCCGCCCTTGTCCGCCTCCTCCGTTCCGAACATGGAGGCGTCCGCTTTCTGCTGCGTCCGCACCTTCTCGATGATCGAGATCGTGAAACGCCGCACGTTATCCATAAACTTTTCCCGGGCCGCTTCGCCTTTGGAAATTTGATACAACCGCCGCTCCCATTGCCCCGTCATCTCCGGCGAAGTCAGCAACTCGACGCCGGCGCGCCGGATCAACTCCACGGCTGTCCGGCCTTTCTGCGTTACGGTGATCTTTTTGCCCTGCATCGTAATGTATCCTACGTTCTTCAGCCGCTCGATCGTCGCCGCCCGCGTGGCTGGAGTGCCTAGGCCGGCATCCTTCATCGCCTCGCGCAGCTCTTCATTCTCCAACTGCTTCCCGGCGCTCTCCATCGCTTTCAGCAGCGTACCTTCCGTATAGTGCTTCGGCGGCTGCGTGGCCTTCTCTTTCGCCTCTGCGCCAGTGCATTGCACCGGGCGTTCCTTGTCAATCTGAAACGGCTCGCTGACCAGATCCTCGGTTTCTTCTTCTTCGTCTTTTTTCTTCCCGCGTCCGCTTGCGGATTTCGCCCCGTCATCCCCCGGCAAACATACCTTCCACCCGAGGGAGAGCAGCTCCTTCACGTTCGTCTTGAACGTTTCGCCTTCCACTTCGGTCAGCACGGTGTGCTGCTTATATTCCGCCGCAGGATAGAAATGCGACAAGAACCGCCGGATCACAAGATCGTAAACGTTCTGCTCTTCCTTGCTTAACGTGCCCGGCCGCCGAAGCGTCGGCAAGATCGCATGGTGATCCTCCACCCGCGTCGGATTGCAGACCGCTTTGTTGCCGACATGGACCAGGCTCGGCCGGCCGCCTTCCGCCAGCTCCTTGTAGCTCGACGTTTTCAACATATGCAAGACCTTGTGCATGCCGTCTATATTTTGTTCGGTTACATAGTTGGAGCTCGTCCGCGGATAGGAGATCACCTTATGGCGTTCATACAGCGCTTGAGCGATGTCCAGCGTCTTTTTGGCGGAATAGCCGAACTTCGCATTGGCTTCCCGCTGCAGCAAGGTCAGATCGTATAGCTTGTAGGGATACTCCTTCGTCTCTTTGACCTCGTATTCGGTGATCCGCCCTTCCTTGCCGCGAACCTTCTCGGCGATAGCTGCCGCTTTCTCCCCGTCCGTGAGCCGGTCGCCCTGCCAGCTTCCCGTATACTTGCGGGCATCCTGTTCGAATTCGGCCTTGATCTCATAGTAGGTCAGCGAATCAAAGTTCTCGATTTCCTTCTGACGGTCGTAAATCAGCGCCAGCACCGGGGTTTGCACCCGGCCAACCGAGAGTAGCTCCCGATGCTTGGTCGTAAACGCCCGCGTGGCGTTCATTCCGATCAGCCAGTCCGCTTCGCTGCGGGCCCGTGCGGCCATCGTCAAGTTCTCGAACTCGGAGGCGTCATACAGCTCGGCAAACCCTTTGGCGATGCTCTCGCTGGTCAAATCGGAGATCCACAGACGCTTGACGGGCTGGGTTAACTTCAACTGCTGCTGAATTAGCGCAAAAATATACTGCCCCTCGCGCGCGGCGTCGCAGGCATTCACGATCGCGTCGCAGCGTTTCGCCAGCTCACCGATCGTTTTCAACTGATCTTTCGTCCGCGGATTCGGCACGATCTTGAATTGATCCGGCAGAATCGGCAGGTCGCCGAAATTCCAGCGTTTGTATTTTTCGTCATAGGCATCCGGCTCGGCCAGACCTAGCAAATGACCTATCGCCCAAGTAATGATATAGCGCTCTCCCTCCAGATAGGACCGGTTGTTCTTCGCTTTCGGCTCAATCACCGCGGCGATCGTCCGTCCCATATCCGGTTTTTCGGCTATTACGAGCGTTTTCATGCTTAAGCGCCCCTCTTCCTCTGTCTCTCGAATCAAAAAGAGCCGCGCTACGCGCAGCTCTAGTAAGCTAGTACCTATTATAGCATATGGACCCAGGATCGTCCTGCAAAAATTGTAGTGTCCGGATAATGAACGTTACACCAGCACCGTCGAACCCATCAGGTATTTATCCACTTCGCGGGCCGCCTCCCGGCCTTCGTTGATGGCCCAAACGACCAAGCTTTGGCCGCGGCGCATGTCGCCGGCAGCAAACACTTTGTCGACATTCGTTTTGAATTGGCCGTATTTCGCCTTGACGTTCGTGCGGCGGTCTCTTTCCAGACCCAACTGGTCGGCCAGCGTCGATTCCGGACCGTCGAAACCGATCGCAATAAGCGCCATTTGCGCCGGGAAGACGCGTTCCGTACCCGGGATCGGCTGATAGATTTTACGCCCGCTCTCGTCGACCATCCGCTGGATTTGCACGGTGTGCAGCTCCTTCAGGTTGCCGTTCTCGTCGCCGACAAAGCGCGTCGTCATGATCGAAAATTCACGCGGATCGCTGCCGAACAACGCTTTGGCCTCTTCCTGGGCATAGTCTAACGTGTAGACGTTCGGGAACTGCGGCCAAGGGTTGTTGATCGGATCGCGTTCGAGCGGGGCTTTGCCATGCGTGCCGAATTGCGTAATGCTGCGGCAGCCGTGGCGCAACGCCGTCGCTACGCAGTCGGAGCCCGTGTCGCCGCCGCCGATCACGATGACATCCTTCCCTTCCGCAGACAAATATTGCCCGTCGGTTAAGCCGGAGTCCAAGTAGCTCTTAATCGTACCGTTCAAGAACGGCATTGCGTAATGCACCCCGTTCAGGTTGCTGCCTTCGATGTTGAATTCGCGAGGTTTCGTGGCCCCGCCGCACAGCACCACGGCGTCGAATTCATCAACGAGCTGCTGCGCTTGGATGTCTTTGCCAATCTCCGTGTTGGTGACGAATTTGACGCCTTCCGCCGCCAACAGGTCAGCGCGGCGCTGCACCACCGATTTGTCCAGCTTCATCGTCGGGATGCCGTACATCAAGAGGCCGCCGATCCGGTCCGAACGCTCGTAGACGGTGACCTCGTGGCCCGCTTTATTCAATTGGGCTGCACAGGCCAGACCGGCTGGTCCGGAGCCGACGACTGCGACTTTACGGCCTGTCCGCTTCTCCGGAGGTTCAGGTACGACCCAGCCTTCCTCAAATCCTTTATCGATAATCGCCTGCTCGATCGTCTTGATGGTCACCGGTTGCCCGATCAGGCCCACCGTACAAGAGCCTTCGCATGGCGCAGGGCATACCCGGCCCGTGAATTCCGGAAAATTATTCGTTTTATGCAAACGATCGAGCGCCTCTTTCCACAGATCGCGGTAAACCAGGTTATTCCATTCCGGAATCAAGTTGTGCACGGGGCATCCCGCCGTCCCGCCGACCATGTCGATTCCCGTGTGGCAATACGGCGTGCCGCAATCCATGCAGCGCGCGCCTTGGGTGCGCAGCTCCTCGTCGGACATGTGCTTATGAAATTCCTCCCAGTCCTTCACCCGTTCGGACGGGCTCCGGTCCCCGGGAAGTTCGCGTTTGAACTCCATAAATCCTGTTGGTGTAGACATCTAAAAGTTCCCCCATCCGTTTATCTTATTAAGAAGTCAGATCGCCCAAGCCGGACGAAATGTGACTTTTTATACGCCGTCATTAGTGTATCTTGATGTTAGCATTTCGGGGGAACTGTTATTAATGGATTAATGATATGATAATTTGTACTTATTATCACATCATTTGCGGCGTTCATAAGTCAGAAAACGGTAATCATAGGGATTCTTCTCGTCACGTACCCCCTGCTCTTCATGGACTAATTCAAAATCTTCCCACGAAAAGTGAGGGAAAAACACGTCTCCTTCGATGTCTTCTTCGATCCGGGTTACTAGCAATCGATCCGCCAGCGGCAGGAAGTGCTGGAACACCCCGGCGCCGCCGATGACCATCAGATCACCGCGCTCCGCGTAGGTTAGCGCTTCATCGACCGAATGAACGACATCCGCCCCCTCCGCTTCGTAAGAGGCATCCGCCGTGATCACGACGCTGTGTCGGTTCGGCAACGGTTTGCTGCCCATCGATTCCCAGGTTTTACGGCCCATAAGCATCGTTTTCCCTGTCGTTTGCGCCTTGAAGAACTTCAGATCGGCCCGCAGCCTCCAGGGCAGCTGATTGTTCCGACCGATCGCCCCATTCCGGGACATCGCCCATATGAGTGTAATCGCCATGGGATACCGCCCCTTTCTCGCTTTTTTATACGGCAACTGTCGCTTTAATCGTCGGATGGTATTGGTAATCCACGAATTCGAAATCCTCGTATACATAATCGAAAATGGAGTCCGGCTTACGTTTGATCACCAACTTCGGCAGCGGATAAGGCTCGCGCTCCAGTTGCGTTTTCACCTGTTCGACATGATTGTTGTAAATATGCACGTCTCCGCCGGACCAAATAAACTCGCCAACCTCGAGATCGCATTGCTGGGCGATCATATGCGTCAGAAGCGCATAGCTTGCAATATTAAAAGGCAGGCCGAGGAACGTGTCAACCGAACGCATCGTCAGCATGCAGGACAGCTTGCCGTCCGCGACATAGAATTGGAAAACGAAGTGGCATGGCGGCAGCTTCATTTGATCCACCTCGGCCACGTTCCAAGCGCTCACCAGGTGGCGGCGCGAATCGGGATTCTTCTTGATCGCTTCCACGACGCCCGCGATTTGATCGATTTTTCGGCCGTCCGGGGCTTCCCAGGAACGCCATTGCGAGCCGTATACCGGCCCCAGATCGCCGTTCTCATCCGCCCATTCGTCCCAGATGCGGACGCCATGTTCCTTGAGATAAGCTATATTCGTATCGCCGCGCAAAAACCACAGCAGCTCGTGAATCACTGATTTCAAATGAATCCGTTTGGTCGTCACCAGCGGAAAGCCCTCGCTTAAGTCAAACCGCAGCTGCCGGCCGAAGACAGAGCGCGTCCCGACACCGGTCCGATCCTCTTTGGGAGTTCCGTTCTTCAGAACGTCTTCCAGTAAGTCCAAGTAATTTCTCATCGTTCTAACACCCCGTCACTTTGGTCTACTTATCCCTCCTATTATAGCAGACTTCCTCGGCATTTGAATGGGTTCGCGATTTTCCGACTGGAGCAGATCTAGCAAAAAAGGCTTCAAATCGACGATACGCAAAAACTCCGGTCTCTTCTTCGTTCCGCAGATGATCAGAGGCACTTGCGATGCCGATGCATCAAGTCCCCCATGGGCCCCCCCTCCGATATGTGTTGGCGATCCGGCTTCCGCAAGCTCATACCCCGGTTTGGCGGTGATTACGAGAAATCGCCCTTCGTGTGAAAGTAAGGCGCCTTGAAGTCGGCGCAACGGATCCGGATATTTGCCGTAGGCGATCCGGGTTGGCCCCTTTTGCCCGGCTTCGCTCCCCCGCGTCAAATCGAGAACCTGTTCCGCCCCCTGGACGGTCCAGGATTGACCGTACTTATCCTTCAGATCCCCGCCTGCCTTGAATTTCATGAAGGCCCCATCTCCTGCTTTTAGGCAATGTATCCAGCCGTCCTCTTGCCAGGAGATGATGTCGATTCGCGGATCGCTTTTCAAAATATCGGCCACCCCTCCAGCGTGACCTCCGGTTTCAAGCTGTAGACGTAAGCCATCGTATCGTTAACCGCAAGCGCAATTTCAGTAGACTTATCGATCGTTTCGCCTGCGGGCAGTACTCGATACCGCTGTAAAAGCTTGGGCAAATGGATCACCGGCTTTTGGTCTTTGGGCAACACTTTGCTCATCCCGCTATCTCCCGCAACGATCAGAATCGTATCGTTGAGCGCCTTTTCGTGTGAATCGTAAGCCTCCAACAACTCCCGCAGACGACGATCCGTCTCCCGGATACCTTTTCGATCCGAGGGACCGTGTTTGTGTAATTTCCCGTCCAGATCAGGCAAATAGATCAGCAAAAAGTCCGGCAGTTGATGGGTTCGAATCAAGTATTTTGCCACTTCTACGGCATATCGATCATTGAAGCCCAGCCGGTCTGTCGGCCCGTCAGGCAAATCCGTCTTCCCGTCAAGAGGATTCGACAACGCCCCGAATGCCAGAAAGTCCGGCCCTTTAACAACGATGGGCTGCGCCAGCGAAAAGAGCTCGCTGATCGGAGCCGGCAAGTTTAACTGGTGCTCCGTCATCCCGCGGTAAACCAATCCGTTTACCGCCCCGGAGGTGATCCCTAACCGGTGCAAATCCTCATACAATGTCGGCAAATCGGGGTTCAAATGCTTCCCGTTCAAATCCCTTAACGCATGAGTCAAAACCGGCTTCGTCCCGCGGCGCAAAATTTCAAAGGGACCGGAGCCGTAACCAATCACTTTCTTTCCATTATTGGGGTACCAGGTCAAACCCGGCAGATGATGACCCTCAGGATAGCTTCCGGTAAGCAAGGTGCTGTCGATCGAGACCGACATCGTCGGAAAAGAGCTGACCATATCCGGATAATATTGGCCATGCTCAATCAAATATCGAAACGTAGGAAGCTCGTTCTGCTCCATTCCGCGTTCAATCGATTGGGCCATGAGGGAGTCTACCAGAACGAAAATGACCTTTTTCTTCCCTGTGGAATGTTCGTTTGTTGATCGGATTTGCAGTAGATCCTGCTCTTTATGTTCTTGTTGGCATCCGCCCGCCAGCAGACAAATGACAACGAGCGGAAGCCATAAGCATAACCGCCCGTACCCCACGAATGTGCAACGCATTCTGCTCACCAGCCTTTAAGTTTAACCATAGTATGTCATTTCTCCCTGCGAAAATACCGTAATTCGCCAAACCTAGAACATAGGTTCGCATAACGGGTTGACTTTCGAGAGTTGGTAGTTTATAGTTAATATACCAAAATCAAATGGAACGAATGCGAGTGAAGCACCTCGCAAGGCAGGCGATGATCGCCTTTCTTGCAGGTGCTTTTTTACGTTCCGATGAGGATGGCAAATCCATTGTTGATGGGAGTTGACGGTTTGTGAAATGGAGAAAGTCGGTCAGACTGCTGTTGTTCGCAGTCATCGCTTCTTCGCTGGTGTTGTGCGTGAATCGCCCGGCGAATGCAGCAGGATCGTGGGATGCGGCCTTGGACGGGATCGATGTGGTATATGACGGGCTTACGGTCGTACAAACGTTGGTCAAGCAAGAAAGCGCCGAGATTTCGGCGCTGCGGAAGAAGAACAATGACGCTTTGTCGGCGTTGAATGCCAAGATCAAAGCCATCGACCAGACGGCAGTTACCCGCTTAACCCAGGAGAGCGATTCGCTGCAGCGCAAGCATGCTTCTCTGTTGGAGCAGTACGCGTCATTGGGCAAGCAGGTTACGGCCGCCAAGAAACGCAAGGATAAGAAATCGGCGGATTTGCTGGAACTGAAACGCAATCAGCTGAAACCTTCGGCACTGGCGGCCGCAGCGGAGATCAAAGCCAAGAAAGAGGCGCTCGCGGCTGCGAAGAAAACGAAAGCCGCCAAAGCGAAAGTGGTCAAAGACGCGTTAATTCCGGTTCAGACGTTAAAAAAGCAGATCACCGCCGAAAACAAATCCGTCGCCGCCGCGCGAAAACACCTTTCGGCGGCGGATAAACGGTATAAAGCCAGCGTGAAGCGAGGCGACGCCATTGTTGCGGCGCTGGAGCTAAAGACGGTTTATGATCAGACCCAAGCCATCCATGCTTCATTAACGAAAGTTTATGATTGGGAGAAAAAAATCGCTCAAGCCCTCTCACTAGCCAGCACGAAGCTCCCTTAGTCGATTTGGGAATTCCTCACGGGGACATGTAGCGGCCATAGCGGGTTTCTATCTGGGACATACGATCTCCCGTACCGTGCAGTACGAGCGCGTTGCTCCCTTCCGTCCCAAGCCACTCCATTCCGAGGAGGATGCCGGGGGCGTTGGTTCTGGCCGCGAACAGATATGAAAAGTGATCGGGGGCGATCTCCCCCTGATCATCCACGCGCCAGACGCTGTACGAATCCTCGGTCGTAGCAGGGAAATCCAGAACGGCCAGGGTATCTTCCTGTTCGAGAATCAGGCAAAACAAGTGGTTTGGGCCGTCCGGACGGAACAACGCCAAGTAGAGATCCGCCTCGCCGCCTACGTCCGCAAGCCGCCAGAGTTGCTGAAGCTCCCTGTCTTTTTCGTTTTCGATTTGCCGTGCCAGGTCCGAATCCGTGATCGTTTGGCCATCGATCGTGATCGGAAGCAAGGATTCCAGCGGAACCTCCTCCTCCCGAAAGAGATAATAGGTGGCATTAGGCTTTGCCGTTCCTTCGGTCACGGCAAAGAGATGCCCGGGCAAATGCGCGAGATTGGGAGACGTGTCCCTGCCATTGCTGGCATCGTCGCCTTCCTGCCAAGCCTCATAAGCGACGGATAACAAGCTCCCATTCTCGCCGATGGCCCGGGTGATCCCTGGCAACGTATCCTTTGACAGTTCCTCTGAAGCGCCTACCAACAACCGTCGGCCGTTTTCGTCGGCAAACCCGAACGCCTGCCCGAGTCGGGATACATCGACCTCTCCAGCCGGTTCGGCCGGCTCCACTCCCTTTGCCTCATCGCCCTTTCCCTCTACGGCTTTTCCCTCTTTGTTAATGTTTTGACCGGGTTCGAGCTGAACCGGAGTCTCACGATCGAACGCTATTTCTTGATCATCCCTTTGGAAGCAACCGGATACCGTAAGCATCATCAGTAGGAATACCCCTGCTTTTCGCATAACCTAAGACCTCCCGACCATTTAACCTCAATTCTGATTATTGTATATAACGCACCGAATGCCCGCACGGTTTCTATAGACATGGAGAATTGATTAGAGAACATTGGTAATGGACGGCTCGATTATTTATATTGCAATATCGTAATATTACGTTATAATGATAATTAGAAAAACGAGGTGAACTATGATGGATAACAATTTCAAAGCCTATCAGGAAGCGGCCGAAATGCTAAAAGCCTTGGCCCATCCGGTCCGGTTATGCATCGTCCGCGGATTGCTGGATAAGAAGCAATGTAACGTAACCTACATGCAAGAATGCTTGGAGCTGCCGCAATCGACCGTATCCCAGCATCTGCAAAAGCTGCGCAGCTTAGGCATCGTCGAAGCGGAACGCAGCGGGTTGGAAGTCAATTACCAACTGGCGAATGACAGGGTCATCAAGCTGGTTCGCCATCTGTTCGAGGAGGAACAATAAACGATGAGTAAAAAGGTATTAATAGTCGGCGGCGTTGCTGGCGGAGCTTCTGCGGCCGCAAGACTTCGCCGCTTGGATGAGGAAGCCCATATCGTCATGTTTGAACGCGACCCCTACATTTCGTTTGCTAATTGCGGGCTTCCCTACTATATCGGCGATTCGATCAAGGATCGCTCGAAACTTTTGGTTCAAACGCCGGAAGCGATGCATCGCAGGTTTAACATCGATGTCCGTACGGAAAGCGAAGTGATCGGGATCGATCCGGCCACCAAAACCGTGCTTGTCCGCAGCAAAGAACGCGGCGAATACCGGGAGAGCTATGATTCGTTGATTTTGTCGCCCGGTGCGAAACCCATCCGGCCAAATCTTCCCGGCATCGACAGCGACCGGGTCCATACGTTGCGGAATATCCCAGATACCGATCGCATCAAGCGCCGGGTTGTTGAGGAACAGGCCGCTTCCGCCATTGTCATTGGCGGCGGATTTATCGGGGTGGAAATGGCGGAGAACCTGCGAGAAATCGGGCTTGAGGTCACGTTGATCGAAGGCGGTCCGCAAATTTTAGCGCCATTTGACACCGAGATGTCTGGAGTCCTTGCCAAGGAACTGGAGGATCATGGCGTTCGATTGCTCATGTCACAGACCGTAACTTCCTTTACGGAACAAGGGAACCAGATTAAAGTGCATACGTCAGACGGGCTTGAATTAGCTGCCGATATCGTCATCCTGGCGATTGGGGTTACGCCGGATACGGCTTTTCTGAAAGAGACCGGCATTGAATTGGGACCTCGAGGTCATATTGTAGTAAGCGATAAACTGGAAACCAGCATTCCCGACATTTATGCTGTGGGGGATGCGGTAGAAGTCGTTGATTTCGTCAATGGTTCCAAAACAGCCATCCCCTTGGCTGGACCTGCCAACAAGCAGGGACGTATCGCAGCGGATAACGTCTGTGGTCTGGGAACCTCATATAAGGGATCGCAGGGCACGTCCATTATCAAAGTGTTTGGTCTTACGGGAGCAGCAACCGGGAACAACGAGAAAACGCTCCAACGTTTGGGCACCCCT
This sequence comes from Paenibacillus timonensis, assembly GCF_022427145.1. Classification (GTDB taxonomy): domain Bacteria; phylum Bacillota; class Bacilli; order Paenibacillales; family Paenibacillaceae; genus Fontibacillus; species Fontibacillus timonensis. The sequence goes on along the minus strand of NZ_JAKSXN010000005.1, from coordinate 78,233 downwards.
TACCATGTCACTGTGGTTCATCCTAACTCTCATGCTTCCTACTATCCCGGCGCTACTCCGCTCTCGATCAAGTTGTTGTTCAAGCCGGACGGTACCGTGCTAGGAGCGCAGGCTGTCGGATATGACGGGGTGGACAAACGGATCGACGATATCGCCACAGTCATTCGATTCCGCGGCTCAGTAACCGATCTGACGGAGCTGGAGCTATCTTATGCCCCACCCTACTCTTCGGCTAAGGATCCGGTCAACATGGCCGCCTATACTGCGGAGAACGTATTAAGCGGACGCGTTGACGTGTTCGTTCCTCAGGATTTGGCGACACGGGACGAACAAAAGACCCTGTTGGTCGATGTCCGTTCTGAGATGGAGCATGCGAACGGGCATATCCCCGGCTCCCTGCTGATCCCGGTCGACGAATTGCGTGATCGCCTGAACGAACTGGACCGCGACAAGGAGATTTGGGTCTACTGTCAAGTCGGGTTGCGCGGGTATACCGCTTCACGAATTCTGCAGCATAAAGGTTATAAGGTCCGCAATCTAACCGGCGGTTACAAGCTCTATCAAATGGCTAATTACCAACCTGGCCGGACAAATTCATCGGATCGTCCCGTTGACCAAGCGGCAAAAACGGAAATCGCCGCTGCTTCGGCGGCGCCTGTGGCACCGCAGGCCGTCCCCCCTACGGTGACGTCCGGTGATTCCAAGCTGCATGCCGACGCGGAGCTCGACGCCTGCGGGTTATGTTGTCCCGGCCCGCTGATTCAAGTGAAACAGGCCATGGACCGGTTGGAGGTCGGGCAAATTCTGCACGTGACCGCCTCGGATCCTGGGTTCTACGAAGATGTGCAGGCATGGGCAACCATGTCCAAACACCGCATGATCGAAGTTGCCAAGAAGGCAAACGGGATGATCGAAGCCTACTTATGCAAAGAAGATCCCCACAAACCTGGCGACGCTTTGGTTCAGCCGGCAGCCACGCCGTAAGGCTCCACGATGATCGTCTTCAGCGGAGACTTGGACAAGGCCATTGCCTCGTTTATTCTCGCCAACGGCGCAGCGGCTAGCGGCAAGAAAGTAACGTTATTCTTCACCTTCTGGGGGTTGAACATTCTACGAAAATCGGAAAAGGTACCCGTGGCCAAAACTTTCATCGGCCAGATGTTTGGCATGATGATGCCTCGCGGCAGCCGCAAACTGTCCCTTTCCCGCATGAACATGCTGGGGATGGGGGCGAAAATGATCCGCGGCGTGATGAATAATAATAACGTCTCTTCCTTGGAAGAACTGATGGCCAGCGCCATTCATCAAGGCGTGGAAATCGTCGCATGCCAAATGTCCATGGATCTCATGGGGATCCGTCAGGAAGAGCTGATCGATGGCGTCAAAATCGGCGGGGTTGGCTATTATTTAGGCAAGGCGGATCAATCGGGCATTAATTTGTTCATCTAATCGATCCTTTCACAAGAAGATCGCTGCGGCTAAGCCCGAATCGGGTTTGCTCCGGCGATCTTTTTGTTGCCCTTCTCCAAACGTCCGCTTATTTTTCGATATTTTGTTCCGAATCAACTTTCATTCCGACTATTGTCATTCGCCATTGACGTTTGTATAATACTGATAATGATTATCATTATCTTTTATGGGAAGAGGTTATTCTATGCACATGAAACACAACCGAATTGGAATTGCGTTCATTCTGTTCGGCATGATGATTTTGGCGGCTTGCGGCCGGACGCCGGCATCGGAAGCAAATCCCGCAGAAACTGCCGCTGCCCTAGGTGGCGCACCTGCAGAGCGAAATTACATAGACGTTCAAGGCCGCGAGGTCGTTATACCGGCTGATCCGCAAAAAATTGTATATATAGGCAGCGCGCCTGGTGACCTGCTTGCTCTGGGCGTGAAACCGGTCGGCGCCTCGTTGAGCGTAATCGCCAGCCAAATCGCCTACCCCGAAATGATCACCGGGATTGAAGATGTCGGCTATCCCTACTCTGTGGAAAAGGTGCTTTATTTAGCGCCCGACCTTATCCTTTTCGACGACTGGGACATCAACGGTCTTGCGTCCTTGGAGAAGATCGCGCCCACGGTCGTCGTCGGAACAGATGATGTCACCCCTACCCGGGAACGCATCGGCCGCATTGCGGATATCCTTGGTCGATCCGATGACGCCGCAGCTTGGTTTGACGCCTACGACGCCAAAGCTGCAGATGTCAAACAGAAGCTTAACCTTTCTGGGAATGAGTCCGCCTTATCCCTCCTGTTGATGGGCAAAGATATGTTCGTTATGGGCAATCAAGGGATGAACACGACGCTCTATGGCCAACTAGGTTTCAAACCCTCCGACGGTGTTCAACAGCTGATGGATCAGAACGAGCGCTTTGCGAACATCTCCGATGAAGTACTGCCCGATTTTGCGGGAACGCACATCTTCATATTAAGCGACAACGCCGACGAGACGGTTGCCGCTCAGAAGAAATTAACGGAAAGTCCCCTGTGGAAGACGATACCTGCCGTCCAAGAGGGCCGAGTGTATACGATTGACAGCAAATATAATTTCGACGACCCAATTACGATGGACCGGCTTCTGGACGAAATGGTTCACATCATGACGAACGACGCCAAGTGATTAACGGACGACATTATCGTATCACTACTAGGTTTTGTTCGCTCCCTCCGATATCGTATAATGGATGAATCATACGTTTTCAACTTAAGGAGTGAGTTCTCATGAGCAAGAAGATCCGGCAAAATAACGTGGATCGTTTCAGTGGGTTCGGCGATCTGTATGATCAGAGCCGCCCAAAGGCACCGGTTGACCTCATTGACATCCTCACGATGTATTTAGGCCGCTCCCCGGAGCTCGTCGCGGATGTCGGCTGCGGTACCGGTCTCTCTTCCTTTATCTGGCTTGAGCATGCAGAGCACATTGTCGGGATTGAACCGAACGATGACATGCGAGCCGTTGCGAACAGCCGCTGGCAGGAAAGTGGTCGTCCGGCGCACCTTCAATTCGTCAAAGGCTTGTCCTACGAGCTGCCGCTGGAACCCTCCTCCGTCGATCTGATCACTTGCTCTCAATCCTTCCACTGGATGGACCCGCAGCCGACGCTTCAGGAGTTTGCCCGGGTATTGCGTCCCGGGGGCATCTTTGCCGCATACGACTGCGACTGGCCACCGGTCTCAACCCCAGAGCTTGAGCAGGCTTATGAACAGCTCATCCAGCTGGCTGACCAACGGGTAAACGAACGGATCGAAAACGGCAAGGAGGCCTATAAATGGCCCAAAGACCAGCACTTGCAGCAAATCCAACAAAGCGGCCTGTTCCGATATTCCCGTGAGATCGTTTTTCACCACTGGGAGTGTTGCGATGCCGATCGTTTTGCGAATCTGGCCCTCAGTCAAGGCGGCCTTCAAACGGCTTTGAAGTTAGGAGCGGACGAAATCGCTTCCGCGGCCGAGCAATTTCGCGCTCAGGTGAAACGGGCATTTGGCGCAGAGATCCGCAACATCCTGTTTGGTTACCGGATGCGGCTTGGCGTTAAATAAAGTTAATCCCATAAGAAAACCTTCCGGCCATTCCGTTTTTGGATGTCACGGTTATTGTGGTCGTAATAGCGATGGAACTCTTTCAGTTGTTCTTGTGAAATTTGGACGCTCTCCGTCAAAACATACCACTCCACGTTTTCGGTGAGAGGCGGTGTCGTCAGAGACCCCAAGTAATGATAGTAGCTTAATGTATTGGGGAGTAAACGAGTGGGTTTAAGATGTTCGATCTTGCTCTCTTTACTCCCTTTTGGGATCGATTTTACCGCATCCAATATTTGCTGAAAGGCTTCGTTAGGGCGGCCAATCTCATACATCACGCCGATTACCGCAATTCGGCCATCTTGAGCTTGATGAACGAAATGGCCCTCGAGCGGGAAATGCTTGCCATCGACGGTATGTTCGCTCGGCGCATGAAAATGAACCTGGGATACGCTGAAGTCCCTGTCATCGATCTCAGCCTTTCCGCGCAGCCCTACCTGGATGCTATGCCCGTTATCTTCGACATAGGTCCCGATCGGTTCATAGCTTAGCTCTAAGCCGGAGCCGAGATAATCCACAACCTTTGAGGTATCTATATTGATCGGGGATTGCATGTTCCCGGACACGAACTCCCACTCATCTTGACGTTCATACGAAAAGTGGAGCTTGTCCGGTTGAAATTTTTCATTCCCGCTGGCAGGTGCGACTGCATGTATTGTTGAAGACCCTGCAAGCAATACAAAGGCCATCACTCCACACACGATGAATCTTCTGATCATCCTGATCTGATTCCCTCCTTCTCGCTTAAAATGATTCGTTTTAGCCCTACTTTACGAAGTATTGCCAAGCGGTATCCACGCAAACCAAAACAAAAAAAAGGCAAGACCGCTAAATCGGTCTTGCCTAAACATGCTTAGGAGATGATCCACTCTTAGGAGGAGTGGGATGTACAACGTTAAAAATTAGCGAGCAATGATATGGATCGGATGACCTTCAACCAGCTCAGCCGTTTCCATCACGATTTCGCCCAGGGTTGGGTGAGCGTGAATGGTCAACGAGATATCTTCGAGTGTAGCGCCCATTTCAACCGCAAGACCCAGCTCGGCGATCAAGTTGGAAGCTTCAATCCCGACGATTTGCGCGCCGAGCACCACATTGTTTTCTGCATTTGCCACGATTTTGATGAAGCCCTCAGGTTGATTCAAGGAAGTGGCGCGGCCGTTACCGGCGAACGGGAATTTGCCGGCTTTAACCTTGATGCCTTTGTCTTTCGCTTCCGACTCCGTCAGACCTACGCTGGAGCATTCCGGATCGGTAAAGACGACCGCCGGGATCGCTTTGTAATCCACCACGGAAGGAAGTCCCGCGATCGCTTCAGCCGCTACTTTACCTTCATAGGAAGCTTTGTGCGCAAGCGCAGGGCCAGCCACGATATCGCCGATCGCAAAGATGTTCGGGTTGCTGGTGCGGCCTTGATGGTCAACTTTGACCAGACCACGATCGGTCAGTTCCACGCCAGCCAGATCCAGACCCAAATCGCCATCCGTGTTTGGACGACGGCCTACTGTTACCAGCAGGTAATCGGCAGTGACTTCTTTGCTTTCGCCATTCACGGAATATTTCACCGTAACGTTCTTATCGGTTTGTTCCGCGCTTTCGGCTTTCGCATTGGTTACGATTTCGATGCCGGTTTTCGCCATGTTTTTGGCAACCAGACGGGTCATGTCTTTATCGAAGCCAGGCAATACGGTATCCATGCCCTCGATGATCGTCACTTTCGTGCCGAATTTGGAGAACATTTGGCCGAGCTCGGCACCGATGTAACCGCCGCCGATGACCACAAGGCTGCTAGGAATTTCTTGCAGCTCCAGCGCTTCCGTCGAAGACAAGATGCGTCCGCCGAACGGGAAAGGTTTCAGCTCGATCGGGCGGGAGCCGGTAGCCAGAATGCAGTGCTTGAAGCGATAGCGAGGCGATTCATGCTCATTGAAGGCACGAGCTTCGTTTTCGTTGATGAACATCACTTCACCGCTGAAAACCTCGACTTTGTTGCCTTTGAGCAGGCCGCTAACGCCTTGGGTCATCTTTTTGACGACACCGCTTTTGAATTCTTGCGTTTTCTTGAAGTCCACTTTCACGTTCTCCGCCGTAATCCCGAAGGCATCGGCATGTTGAGCGGATTCGTATTGGTGAGCTGCCGAGATCAGCGCTTTGGACGGGATACATCCGCGGTTCAAGCAGACGCCGCCAAGCTCCGATTTGTCGACGATCAGCACTTTTTGCCCGAGCTGGGCGGCGCGAATGGCCGCCACATATCCGCCGGGACCTGCACCGACGACTAATGTATCAATATCAAGAGAAGCATCTCCTACTACCATTGATTACACCTCCATAACGAGCAGCTCAGGGTTCGCGAGCAGCTGTTTGATATAGTTCATAAAGTTCTGTGCGGTTGCGCCGTCAATCAGACGGTGGTCGAAGCTGAGCGACAGAGCCATTACCGGTGCGACAACGATTTCGCCGTTTTTGACAACCGGTTTCTCGCTGATGCGGCCGGTGCCAAGGATCGCTACTTCTGGGTAGTTGATGATTGGCGTAAAGAACATCCCGCCGGCAGAACCGATGTTTGTAATCGAGATTGTGCTGCCTCTCATCTCGTTCGCTGCCAGTTTGCCTTCACGACCGCGGGCTGCGAGGTCTTTGATAGCTTCGGCGATCATCCAAATGCTCTTCCGATCCGCATCTTTAATAACCGGAACGATCAGACCGTTATCGGTGTCGGTTGCAATCCCGATGTTATAGAACTTCTTATAAACGATCTCGTTGTTCACTTCATCAATCGAGGCATTCAGAGCCGGGAATTGACGAGAAGCGGCCACCAGCGCTTTAACGATGAATGGAAGATAAGTAACTTTAATGCCTTTCTTCTCGGCGATCGGTTTCATCCGCGTACGGAAAGCGACCAATTCGGTGACATCCACTTCGTCCATGATGGTTACATGCGGTGCAGTGTAAGCCGATTTAACCATCGCATTGGAAATCGCTTTGCGAATGCCTTTGAATGGAACGCGTTCTTCTTCGCCATCCGTAGAAATTGCGGTTGGTGCAGCGGCTGCCGGTGCTTTGGCGGCTGCGGCAGGAGCGGCGGCTTGCGCAGGTGCAGCGGCTTGCGTAGGTGCAGCGGCGGTAGCTCCGCCATTCTTGAAGTTATCCACGTCTTCTCTCGTGATTTTACCGGCTTTGCCTGTCCCTGGTACCAGTGACAAGTCCACGCCTTGCTCACGAGCATATTTGCGTACGCTAGGCGTAGCGAGGATTTCACGGTTTGGAGCAACCGGGGCTGCGGCTGCGGCCGGCGCACTTGCTGCGGACTTAGGCGCGTCATTCGCTTGCTCCGGAGCTACGGCTTGTTCAGGCAGGTCGCCTTCCGCATCGATGACGGCTACGACGTCGCCTACGCGGAACACCGCGCCGTCTTTGCCGAACACTTCAAGAACCGTACCATTAACCGGGCAAGGAACTTCGACGACGGCTTTGTCGTTTTGCACTTCCATAATGATGTCTTCGTCCGTTACTTTGTCGCCCGGCTTCACATGCATTTTGATGATTTCACCTTCATGTAAACCTTCGCCGAGCTCAGGGAACCGGTATTCGAATTTGGATGAAGAAGCTGCCGCTTGAGGAGCCGGTGCTGCAGCCGGAGCGGCTGCCGGAGCTACAGGGGCGCTTGCCTCCGTAGCTGGCGCTCCTTCTTGTTCTGGCAGATCGCCTTCCGCATCGATCACGGCAACGACATCGCCCACGCGGAACACGGCGCCGTCTTTGCCGAATACTTCTTGTACTACACCGTTCACAGGACATGGCACTTCAACGACGGCTTTGTCGTTTTGTACCTCCATGATGATATCTTCATCCGTTACTTTGTCCCCTGGCTTCACATGCATTTTGATGATTTCACCCTCATGCAAGCCTTCGCCCAGTTCAGGGAACCGATATTCAAACTTAGCCACAGGAAAGACCTCCTAAAAGTTTTGTGAGCCCATGCCTTGAATCAACTTCGAGCAAAACTTGCTTCGGAAGCATAAGCTTTGTTCTTCGATTTAGAATTCAAGCACTTTGTTAACGCCCTCGATCACGCGAGCCGGGGACGGAAGCCATTGGTCTTCGATTTGCGCAAACGGATATACGGTATCCGGCGGAGCGATGCGAAGCACGGGGGCTTCAAGGTGCAAAATCGCCTTCTCGTTGATTTGCGCGATCACTTCCGCTGCGATGCCGGCCGATTTTTGTGCTTCCTGAACGATGATCGCACGATTCGTTTTCTTCACCGAGGCAACAATCGTATCGATGTCCAACGGCACGAGGGTGCGCAGGTCGATGACTTCCGCCTTGATGCCTTTGGATTTCTCCAATTCTTCCGCTGCCTTAACGGCGGTATGAACCATAAGTCCATAGGCAAGAATCGTTACGTCGGAACCTTCGCGAACGATGTTGGCTTTGCCCAGTTCAACCGTATATTCCCCTTCCGGCACTTCGTCGCGGAAAGCATGGTACAGGTTCAAGTGCTCCATGAAGAAGACCGGATCGTTATCGCGAATGGCAGAGATCAACAGCCCTTTCGCGTCGTATGGGTTCGAAGGAACGACCAGCTTGATCCCCGGAGTTTGGGCGATGAGGCCTTCCAGGGCGTCGGTATGCAATTCGGCCGCTTTAACGCCGCCGCCAAAAGGAGTACGGAACACGATCGGAGCGTGGTAACGTCCGCCGGAACGGTAACGCATCCGGGCCGCTTGTACGAGAATTTGGTCCAAGGCTTCAAAAATAAAGCCGACAAACTGGATTTCCGCGATCGGGCGGAATCCTTGAATCCCCAGGCCTACCGCCATCCCGCCGATGGCCGATTCCGCCAGCGGCGTATCCATGACGCGCTCTTCCCCGAATTCTTTTTGCAGGCCTTCCGTTACGCGGAACACCCCGCCGACATTACCTACGTCTTCGCCGAAAATCAGAACGTTTGGATCGCGTTGCAGCTCGACGCGCATGGCGTCGCGAATCGCTTCTTTCATATTCATTTGTGCCATTGCTTGTATCCTCCTCTATAGAACGATCAGACTAGTTTACACGTACGTATTATTGAAAATCGGCCTTTTGCTCTTCCAGGTGTTTCGGTGTTTTTTCAAACATGCTGTCGATCAGGCCTGGAATCGTCATTTTCTCCGTTTGTTCCGCTTTTTTGATTTGCTCATTTACTTTCGCTTTCGCTTCTTCTTTCACGCGAGCGGTATCTTCTTCGGTCCAAAGACCTTTCTTCTCCAAATATTTCGCCAAGCGAGCGATCGGGTCTTTCTCGCTCCATTGTCCTTCTTCTTCTTTTGTCCGGTATTTCGAAGTATCGTCAGACAAGGAGTGCGGACGGAAACGATAAGTGACCGCTTCGATCAAAGTCGCGCCTTCGCCGTTGCGAGCGCGTTCAGCGGCTTCCTGTACGGCGCTGATGACGGCGAACACGTCCATGCCGTCGATTTTCACGCCGCGGATCCCGGCTGCGACCGCTTTATGCGCGATCGACAAAGCTGCGGTTTGCTTCGCGAACGGCGTCGTGATCGCATAACCGTTATTTTGTACAAAGAAGATGACCGGCAGCTTGAATACCCCGGCATAGTTCAGCGCTTCGTAGAAATCGCCTTCCGAGGAACCACCGTCACCGGTATAAGTAATGGCCACTTGTTTTTGCTTCTTGAGCTTGAAGCCCATCGCGATCCCCATCGCGTGCAGCACTTGTGCGCCGATGATAATTTGAGGCATAAGTACGTTGACGCCTTCCGGAATTTGTCCGCCATGCTGATGGCCGCGGGAATACAGGAAAGCTTGGTACAGCGGAAGACCATGCCATACGAGCTGCGGCATATCGCGGTAACCCGGGCAAACAAAGTCGTTTTTGTCCAGCGCGAACTCGCTGCCTACCATGGTTGCTTCTTGTCCGGATACCGGAGCATAGAAACCGAGGCGGCCTTGGCGGCCCAAGTTGATCGCACGTTCATCCCAAGTACGCGTAAATACCATGCGATACATCAGTTCTTTCAATTGATCGTCGGACAGCGCCGGTACTTTATCTTTGTTAACGATTTCACCGTCTGGCGAGAGCACGGTCAAAGCTTCAACTTCTTCCGTGTATACTTCATAAGGAATCTTGCTCATTTTTTTCACCTCGACTGAAAATTTGATTAACTTGTTCCTCTGTTATAGAATTATTATACTCCTGTTTCATTCTAGAAGTCAAAGGAATTAAGGTTTATTGTGTTATATTTTTATTTTTGTGTATGTAACAGATTTTCAAAAATAGTATAACACAAACCCATATTGTGGTAAGCTAGCGTTATCTCTATTTCATGGTAAATGTTACTTGATTCGAAAAGCAAAAGCAAAATCAACCAGCTGGGAGTGTGTGTAGAACCATGACGGATTCGAACTATTTAAAACGAACCATCATTAAAGAGGAAATTCAAAGCCAGTTCTTGGGGGAAAAAAGATATCTGCGCGTTTACCTTCCTCCCGGGTACAACGAAATCCTCAGCTATCCCGTCATTTACTGCCAGGACGGCGAGGAATTCTTCAACTTCGGACGTATCGCGACGCACGCCAATCGCCTGATCCTGGACGAAGGCCTCGAACCCTTCATTATCGTAGGCGTGGAGGTGAACACCGCGGTTCGCACAGAGGAATATGCCCCTTTTGGCAACCGCTTTGACGCCTATACGCGCTGTTTTACGGAAGAAATTATTCCCTTTATCGAACGCAATTATCCCGTACGCCGCGAACCCTCGGAAAGGGTGCTGGCCGGGGATTCTTTAGGGGCAACCGTCTCCCTTCATCTCGCTATGAAAAACCCGGAACTGTTTTCCAAAATCATCAGCTTGTCCGGCGCTTTCTATGAACCGTCCCTGAATATCCTAGCCGAAGAGACCGATCTTTCCTATTTATCGCTCTTCATGATCGTCGGATTGCAAGAGGATCATTACACCACCGATACAGGTACCTATAATTTCGTCGAGTTGAACCGCAGAGCCAGAACGCTGCTAGAGGAACGCGGTGCCCAAGTCGCCTATTTCGAGAAGGACGGCAAACATTTATGGGGATTTTGGCAGCAAGAACTGCCCGATGCGCTGGTGCATTTTCTAAAATAGCGCTTTCATTTCGTCGAAAATCAGAGGCTGTCCTGGTAGATGCTTCTCTACTTCGGACAGCCTCTCTTGGTGTCGTTTCGATTCCGACTGACTGCGCGTTAGGGAGTCTGGTCCTGTACGATGGCCCGTTCGGCGTTGGGTTCCGGGTGATTCTTCGGTTCCGTCCCGATGTAAATATCTCCCGTTGCCAAAGACCGTCTAGGCAGCTTCCATTTATAATGAACGGACAACATCCGGAAGAAGACGACGGCTGCAAACAGCAAAATCAATTCCAACGTCGACTTGAACCATCCCATGCCAACCGCCAAACCCGCCAGCATCGCCCAGACCGCATAAATTTCGTCCCGCAGCACCAGGGGTTTACGCCCGGCCAGCAGATCGCGGATGATCCCTCCCCCGATGCCGGTCAGCACCGCCGCAACGATCACCGCGCTCATCGGATGCTTCATCTCCGTCGCGTATAACGCTCCTTGAATAGCAAAAGCCGACAAACCGATGGCATCAAACAAAACCTCTGTCCGTTTCCAATGGCGAACCCATGGCATCGGCAGCACGAAGGCGACAAAAACGGACAATACGGCCAGCAAAATCAAATCCCCCTGCGCCCATAACGTCGTAACCGGGACGCCGATCAATACGTTGCGGATGATCCCGCCGCCAAACGCCGTCACTAGGCCCAGCACCAGCACGCCAAGGATGTCGTATTCCTCTTCCATGGCCACGAAGGCGCCGGACATCGCGAAAGCCACAGTCCCGATGATGCTAAAAATATCAAAGATATGCATCTCTTCCGTCCTTCTCTGCCTTTCTCTGTCAGCTATAATTCGTCAATCCCCATTTTAGGCCCACAAGGTGAAATTGTGCAACCCTAAAATCTGAATTATACTAACTGGAGCAAAGGATTTTGTGGCGCGAAAGGAAGAAGTAGAAATGACCGTGAACCGGGTTCTCATTTTTGCCGGCGGGCGTTTAGATCCGGGAATGCTTCGGGAGGTCCGCTCGGACGATGTGCTGATCGGGGCTGACCGCGGAGCCTTATTCCTGGTGGAGCATGGATTTAAGCCGGATTTAGCAGTAGGCGATTTCGATTCCGTGAGCCAAGAGGAGTTAGCTCTTATTCGTAAACATAGTAAGGAGATTCTAGCCTTTGATCCGATCGACAAAGACCTGACGGATACGGAGCTGGCCTTTGATCTGGCCGTGCGAAGAAGCCCGGCGGAAATCGTGCTTACCGGTGTGATCGGAACCCGTCTGGACCATACGTTGGCCAATCTGCATATGTTGCTGCGCGCGGCGGAACAAGGGATCACCTGCTCGATTTGGGACGAATTTAATTACGTCACGCTGTGCGGATCTATCTGCCGGGTCGAGGATCGCGGATATACCTATGTCTCCCTGCTCCCGCTCACCCCCGTCGTCACCGGCATTACGCTGGAAGGATTCATGTACCCTTTACATAACGCGACTCTACGGATTGGACAATCCCTGGCCGTGAGCAACCAATTAGCAGCCCCCGTCGGATCGGTGCAGGTCGGTGAGGGATGGCTGCTCGTCATTCAAAGCCGGGATTAGTTTCGATATTTATTTCATTTTTGTAACCTTTTTGATACCTTGATGATACGTGAAACAAATGCAAAAACCCTTGATTTTTCAAGGGTTTTTTACATTTCAATTTTGAAGAAAAATCTCGATATCTTAAAAAAATGTAAACTTTAATGAGATTTTAATAATCACCTTCAAAGCGTTGGGACACATGGTTTTTAGGAGATCATACCAAGTTTTAGGAGATTACAGATCTGTTATACTTCATTTACGAACCGGTCAAAAAACAATAACTTTGGAGGTACTACAACATGAATAAACGCACCATTTTCCAAAAAGTATTGACGGTCGGACTGGTGTCCGCCATCGGTTTCAGTACGCTGCTTGCTAGCGGGGCTGAACCTGTACAAGCCCAGTCTGCAACAAGCACTGCCGTTTCCAAAGGAACGCAGGTCGTAAACTACGGTAAGAATTTTTTGGGCACGCCTTACAAATTCGGAGCATCCACATCCACGACCCGAGTTTTCGACTGCTCTTCGTTTACGAAATATGTATTCAAAAAATACGGCGTCACTTTGCCGCGCACTTCCGCTGCACAAGCTAAAGTAGGATATGCCGTATCGAAGTCGAATCTGAAAGCCGGCGATCTGGTCTTCTTCTCCAGCGGCAGCCGGGCAAACGGGAGAAACGTAACGCACGTGGCCATCTACATGGGCAGCGGAAAAATTCTGCACACCTACGGGAAACCAGGAGTTACGATCTCCAATCTGAACTCCGGCAACTGGAAGAGAACGTATCTGAAGGCTCGTCGCGTCCTGTAGTCGGACAAGCCGAAATCAATTTCATCAAGAAGTCGTTGCCTAGATCTCTGATCGCAGCGGCTTTTTGACCCCCCAAGATAACCCTGGTATAACTAAAACCGGGATATTTGTCGTTTAACCCAGCATGTATCCGGTGCCGCGGATGGTATGAAGCAGCTTTTTCGAATGACCGCTGTCGATTTTTTTGCGCAAATGCCGGATATAAACATCCACCACATTCGTCCCTGTCGCGAAATCATACCCCCAGACTTGCTGCAGGATCATCTCCCGCCCACACACTTTCCCGGCCCGTTTCATTAAAAAAAGCAGCAGATCGAATTCCTTCGGCGTCAATTTGATGGGTTCCCCGTCTCTCCACGCCTTGCGGCTGCGCAGCTCCATTCGTAAATCCTCAAAGGACAACTCCGTTAAAGAGCCGTCCCCCAACCGCTTAAACAATGAAATCAAGTGGCCGACACGGGCATATAGTTCAGCCATGGGAATCGTGACCTGGACCACGTCGTTGGCTCCCCGAACAAAGCCGGCGACGACCGCCTCCGAGCTCCACTCCTTTAGCAGAAGGAGGATCGGAAACGGAGCGAATCGCCCGATTTCCTCCTGAAGGACCGGCGAGTTTTCGCCCGGCAAATCCGTCCCCAGCAGCAGCAAATCCGGAAGCTCTTCCTCCAGCAACCGAAGCACGCCAGCGCTGCTTCGCTTCCAGCTGACCCGATAGCCGGCTTCCTCCAGTCCGGTTTTCAGCCGCTCGCCCTCTGTGGGATCTTCCAAAACCAACATGATGTACCTTTTCATCGCGCGACCACCTTACTTGCATCTACCAATCCATTATTAAGATGGTCATTCCTTCGGCAAACCATTCGGTCGTTTCGGATTCAACCTGCTTCCTCTTACCCTAAATATCGATCATACATGGTTCTGGCCTCTGCCGGATCTTGCGTGCCGTGGATCAACGCCCTTCCGTCCGCAAACAAGACCAATCGGCGTTCGCCGAGCGAAAAGGAAAGCAAAAACGGATTTACTTCGACCGTTCCTTCCTGCAATCGTCCCAGCTTCTCCGCCATCTCTTGAAGCTGGATCTTCCGTTTAGCCGCCGGTCGGATCTGGACCGTATCCCTTCCGCAAAGCACCTCCGTTTTCCGATGGTTGGCTGTTGACAAATAGGGGTAGGTCGCCCCGCTCCCGCACGAAAGGCAGTCGTCCCGCTTGGCCGATCCCACCTTGATCGAGGCTTGTTCGTTTCGCCACAGGTCAAAGGTGAGCAATGTGCCGCGCAGCGCCTCGGGATGCCCGGTCAATAGCTTCAGCGCTTCCGTTGTTTGATGGGCCACGATCATTTGCACGGCCGGGGGAATCACGCCTACCGTGTCGCAGGTATCTCCGCCGAGCGGAATGGTACCCAGCAAACAGTTCAGGCAAGGCGTAACACCGGGCAAAATCGTATAGGTAATCCCGTAACTGCCGACGCATCCGCCATAAATCCAGGGAATGCGGTATTTTTGCGAAATATCGTTAATCATCAGCCGCGTATCGAAATTATCCGTCGCATCCATAATCAGGTTGACTCCGGAAATTAAACTCTCCAGCTCTTCCGGGTCAACATCCATCACGTGAGCATCGATCCGAACCTGGCTGTTGATAGCGGCTAATCGCCGTTTCGCAGCGATCGCTTTCGGTACCCGTCCTGCCGCATCCGCTTCGGAAAACAGCTGCTGACGCTGCAAATTACTCCATTCCACGTAATCCCGATCGGCGATCACGAGATGGCCGATGCCTGCGCGCACCAGCGTCTCAGCGATGCCGGTGCCAAGGGCCCCCGCTCCGACGACCAGTACCTTCGCTTGCTCAAGCTTGTCTTGTCCGGCGTTGCCTATGGGAGAAAACAACCTTTGCCGTGAATAACGGTCGGGTTGTTCTTTATGTTGTTCCAAATCGAGTTTCATTTTGGTCTCCTTTCCGACTTGCTATCTATGCTTTACTGTAATCGGCGAACAAAGCTCTTCGTGATCGCTGAAGCCTGTTTGCCTCTAGGGATCGCCCAGCCGTAATAGACCGGGTGAAAATCCGGAAGCTCCAGCTCAACCGGCACGATCTCCGCCTGCCTGCCGCTTTCGAAAGAATAATCCACTCCGACCGTAAGCGCAAGCCCTTCCTTCACCGCGTTTTGAATCGCCTGCACGTTATTGGTGGCGAATAAGATATCCGGCTCTCCGTATTCCGCAAGTTTAGTTGTCAAATAATCCCGAATCAACGCATCGTCATACAACACGAGCGAGTAGCCGGCAAGCTGTTCCGGTTTCATCGATTTCTCCAGGGCCAGCAGCGAAGTTTTCGGCACGCCGACGACCATTTTCCCTGTCAAAAGCTTCTCAAACTGCAGCGTTTTATTTTGGGCGAGCAGATCCGCAGTGATTGCAATAAAACCGAGGTCAATGCCGCCGTGGTGCAGCTCGTCAAGTATTTCTTTAGGGCCTTGCTCGTAGATACGGATCTTGACATCGGGGTAATCCCTTCTGAAGCCTGCAATCGTCTCCATCAATAAATGCATCGGGCCGGGAATCGTCGCAATGTTTAGCTCGCCGCTCAACCTGTCACTATAGGAATTCGCTTCTGAACGAAGCGCATCCAGTTTGGCCAAGATCTCCGCAGCCCGGCCAATGATCGCCTGGCCTTCTTGCGTCGGTACGGCGCCGACGCCCCGCGAACGGTTGAATAAGACGAGCCCAAGTTCCGCTTCCAGCAAAGAGATGGACTGGCTGACCGCAGACAAAGTCACATGCGCATTTTGCGCCGTTTTTGTCAAGGATCGTGTTTTGGCTACATCGACTATATACTCCAACTGCTCGAGATTCATGGCATCCCCTCCCGGAGGCGAGCAACTTCTTAAGTAATTCTAATTTGATAATAATTATATATAAATTTTGTTTAACAATGACATTTGATACAATCATAGTACAGAACTTAATAAAGATCAAAGAAAGGCAGGAGAAGCGCTCATGCAACAAAACAGAGTAGCCGTCGTGACCGGAGGAGCCAGCGGAATCGGAAAGGAAACCGCTTACAAGTTTGCCTCCAAGGGAGACCGCGTCGTTGTGGCAGACTTCAATGCGGAAGGCGGACAAGCCGTTGTCGACCACATCGTCGCCCATGGCGGCGAAGCGATTTTTGTGAAGACGGACGTCTCGAAATATGAGGATGTAGAGGCATTGGTTGAAAAAGCGGTGGACACGTTCGGAAGAATCGACGTCATGTTCAATAATGCCGGGATCGGAAGGGTCACGCCGGTGCTGGATCAGAATCTGAACGACTATCATAACGTGATTCAGGTAAACCAGCACGGGGTTGCTTATGGCATCATCGCCGCCGGTAAAAAAATGCGCGAGTTGGGGATCAAAGGCGTGATCATCAACACCGCCTCGGTGTTCGGCTTCCTGGCCTCCCCCGGCACCTTCGCTTACCATGCTTCCAAAGGGGCGGTGATCATGATGACGAAATCCGCCGCTCTGGAAATGGCGGACTTGGGCATCCGCGTCATTGCCGTGGCGCCAGGGGCCGTCGATACGCCGATTATCCAAGGGTACAAAGACAAAGGGATGATCGATTCGATGAAATCCAAAGTGATGGGCAACAAATTAACTTTACCGGAACAAGTCGCCGATACGGTTTATCTGCTAACGCTGGACGAAGCCAGCGCCATTAACGGCAGCGTCGTCATGGCCGACGAAGGGTATGCCTCCTTCAAATAAGCCCGCCCACGAAAGAAGAGACCGTTCGTTGAACGGCCTCTTCTTCGTTTTATTAAGGCCCGCTAGTTCGACAATCCAGCGGGAAATACCCGTTTTCGGCCGCAGCGCGTTCATTCGCGAAAATTTCCTCGATGCGATAACCAAACCCTTGAGCCCTTGCACAGGACTCCCTGTAAGCGTATTTCAATCCCGTCAACGGATCCACCGTTCCCAGAACGCTTGGCGTTCGATCCAGCCTCCCCCCGCCTAACGCATAATTGTTGTAATGGCGATCTCCCACCGGTATGCCTTGCAGAAACACTAGAATGCCTACATCATCCAGCGTGTTATTCCACGCCTCCTGCGGAATCGTCGGCAGCGTAAACGTGTAATCCACGCCTTGTTTTTTCGCGAACAGATTATGGAGACGAATCGCCCGAGCCAGATCCTCTTCGATCCGGCGGACGATCGTAGCACGCCGTACGGCGTCAAATTCTTCCCCGTTCTGCAGCAGCGGGATGGAAACCTCCGATCGGATCTCGCTTTGCGGTCCGCTAACCCAGCGGTTCGCCGTCGCATCATAGGCCGTCACTTGGCTATCCAAGGTAAAAGCAATGCTGTTCCGGCTCGCATCAACGTATGTATAGGGCTTTTTATCCTGCCAGTGGTAAGCGAACGCATCGCTGCCGGGTTCCACGTCCGCTGCATAGAGGTAATAGCCGTCGTAATCCATGACGACAACCGCCGGGATATAGCCCAGGAGCGTCTGCTGCCCAGCCGGATCGTCCGCGACGCCAAAGTTCAAGTACAAACTCCGAAGCAGAGCGGCTAACGCTTGCTCTTTATCGGCGCGCATCCATTTCTCGGATCCGTACCCGCTTTCGAATTGCTGCAGCTCGTTCCGGTTCAACGCGACCGCCGCATCTTGGACTGCCGTGCGCATCGCGGCGGTATACCGCGTTTCGAGGCGATTCACTTCCCGTAGGTTCTCCGCCCGCAGGCCGCTCAGCCATAGGATAGGGGCGACGATCAACACAAAAATGACCGCCCAGTCAGTAATCTTCATTTAACACCATCCCCCCATACGTGAGCAGAGACGAATTCGCTTTGTCCGCACCGGGATAGAGAAACTCCGATAGAATATCATACGGGCTGCGGTTATGATTAAGCGCCGTAACGGCGATGAAATCACCTTCCTGAAGCTTGTAGGCTTCTCCCTCCTGCCCTGCTCCGGTTGGAAACATCGCCTCCAGGATATCCGAGGTATAATACGAATCATAAACGACGCTAAAACCATTCAGGAAGGTAGCGGGATCGGCCGGATCGCCGTATTCCGGATGATAGGTTTTATGCCGATGCTCCAATTCAACTTCATACCCTCCCCCGGTCGTCTCCAACTCGCGGATAAAATCCTCGTACATGGTCGGCGTCACAACCCCCTTGTTCCGAACAGCGTCGGTGAACTGCACCATAACGCGATACGCCGCCAAATACCGGATATCCTCCTGCCGCTGCGCCGCCTGCAAGGCCGGAAACAGGAACAGGAGCAGCACGGCAAGCAGGGCGGCTGTGATTTTGGACAAGGCATTCGTCATCCGCTGCCACCTACTTTCTGCGAAAAATAACGCGAACCACTTCTCCGGTTGAATCAAAAACGTGTTCAGTTCGATATTCAGCCCTTAAATCCAGCACGGCCAAAGCGCGTTCTCGGCTTAGCTCCAATACGTCCTCCAGCGGGCCAATCGAGGTGGCGTTCAATATTTCTCCTTCCACTTCGGTAGTTACGCCGAGGTCGATCCAATCCGGAAGACGGTGCAAGATTTCATTTCCCGTATATCTTTCGCCCGCCAATTCCAGCACATCGTCAATGCCGTGGCTTCCCGCCGTTTCCGGAGAGCGCCCCATCCCCTCGCGGGCATAAACGCTCCGCCCAACGCCGTGAAGCTGTGCCGCTACCCCATCGTAGGATTCGTTTTGCTCTGCCCCGATTTCAAGCGTATAGAGGGTGGCTGCCAGGAAACAACTGACGGAAACGAGCAGCCATATCAAGCTTTTCACATGATTAAACATCTTGGCCTGCGCCTCCATCCTGCAAGGCTTAAGGAATCAGCGTCGTTTGCGTAAAGATCAAGCCTCGAACCACGTTGGAACTGTCCTTGACGACCATCGCCTTAAATTTGCCGCTGGGATTGACGTATTCATTCAGCCGCTCGTCCCAGGCGTTGCTGATCGCGGCATAACTTTGTCCGTTAACGGAACCGTAACGTTCCGAGGATACGGGCTCATTGATAACGAGCACATCCCCATACCATTCCCCGCCGCTGTTTTTCCCGGTTTTCACCAAGATCCCGAACTGATCGCGATCCTTAAATTTTCGCAGCGCATTGGTCACCTGCGAGCCGCTGACCGTCGTATCGTCATAAACGGTAAACGAAGCCTGGGACAATTCGGTCTGGATGTCGGAAAAGCTGTTCTGCGCCGTTTTCGTGGCTTCCTGCGCGGATACGAACAAAATGACGACAATCGTGATCAAAGCGATCGTCAAGAAAATACCGGCTGCGACTTTTAAAGCGGATGAAGCGTTATTCATCGATAAAAACCTCCCTTAATCTTCACAGTTTTTGAAGCTGTTCAAAGTACAAGCTCATTTGTTCGAAGCTCATCCAGATCAGCGGAACGACCAAATAGGCGAACACCAGAGCATACATCGGGGTAAACCCGATCATCCGGCCCCATCCGGCTTTGACATCCAGGGATTTCTCATATTCCAACCGCCGCCGCTCGAATTGATAGGACATGTCGCTGTCGAGGTCGTCGAAAGCGTCGGCAACCGTAAGCTTCTCCGAAGCCAACAGCAGCTTGTCCGCCAATCGCTGGAATTCCTCCAGCACAACCTCCCTTTTCAGTTCAAGCAACGCATCTTCAGGGCTATGTGCGTAGTTCAGCAGGCATTTTTGCAATGGCAACCGAAAGATCACGGCGTAAGAAGCCAACCAATCCAGGATTTCTTCCACGGAGATCCGTTCCAACTCCCGCAAAATGGCAATCATCGTCAGGAGTTGATACACCTCGTGGCGCATGTCCATCAGCCGCATCCAACGTTGGAATTGCAGCGTCCACAGCGGCAGCTGGTAACCGATCACCCCGGCTAAAAAAGCCAAGCCAACCTCCCACCATTTGAGATTCTCCCGGTTCCAGCGCTCCAACTTGTCCATAATCCGGCGGGCCGCCTCGGATATTTCTTCATGGGTAATCCCGCCCTCGGCATTCGTCTGCAACGTGGATACCGAATGTGCAATCGCGTCATAGTCAGCGTTAGCGGACATGTTTAACTCCCGCATCACCGCAGCATCTTTTTCGGCATCCAAGCGCCCGGCCTCGACTGCATCGCTGGGTAAAGCGCCGAAGAAAGAGGCCGCGGCGGGAGGTTCGGTTAGGATGCGCTGTTGCACAAGATGGTGAAGCGTAAGGAACGCACCAAGCGTAATGGTTAGGCTTAGGACAAAGGCACTGATCCGTCGGACCTGAAACCATTCGACCCGCAACCGACAATTCGTCTCCTTTAGCAGTTGGGAGCATCGATGATAAACCAGGGAATCGGCCGACGGAACAAAGCGGCGGCAAAAACGGCCAAGTACTTCATGGGCATACACCCTCGCCTCCCACGGCATTTTCGTCGGTTTGGCCCGATAAGCCGATTCTTCTTCGCTCCTCAACTTCTGCAGCAGCACGTAACTGAACAGAATGATCAGAAAAAGCCCGGCCTTGATCAACATTCCCGCCTTGCTTAAGTAAAACGAGTCCATCAGGGGGAAATGACCTCTGGCCCACGCCTCAACCGGCTTCGTAAAAAAGACCGGCAACAGAGCGATGATATGAAGCCCTTTTAACAGATAATCCAGCCGTTTCTTTCGAATCAGCTCCAGCTGGACCTCACCGGTCAATCGGCTGATACCGCGCAGGTACATGGAGCCTTCCGCGCGTTTCCGGTCGCCGTATTCCGACACCAGCCGAGAAATGCCGGCGAAAGCCTTCAAATAGCGGCTTGGCGCGATTTCATAATAGTTCTCCAGAGCTTCGTTGGGATTGGCATCCCCTAACGCTTCACTGATCAAATGGGCATGAACCCCGATCTCGCGGCCCATCGTCTCGCCGGCTTCCTCAATCGCGTCCGTCACCATGCCGTGCCGTTGATAAGCATGCCGGACGGCGGCATAGAAATCGAGCAACCGTTCCAGCAGCTTCGTTTCCAATCGGTTCACGTAGCCGTCGAGCAACAGGCCCTGGAGGACGGCGGCCGCAATCAGCAGCGACAGAAAAAACAACAAATCGGGATTCAATACAGTTAAGGCTGCTATTAAGGCCGCGATGGTCCCCGTCATCCCGTAGGCGAACTTCATCGTTTGGCGCCTCAGCTCCAGCTCGTCATAAGGGTGAATGACGGCTAAACGCGCCCGGATTTTTCCGGCATAATGCCTTAGCGGGGGGATCTTCATCCACACGGCATGCGACGAAAGCAAGAACGCGGAAACCCGCAGCTTCATCCAGCGCAGGGGAGGATGGGCAGACGTCCCGGCCGGTCCCCAAGCATCCGCCCATAGCGGATTTTCCCTTTTTCCGAGCAACTGACCCGCAGCGTATAATCCGGCGCAGCCGCACAGAGATATTCCTAGCACCAGCAACAGGATCGTCCTAAGCTCCAACCGTCTCCCCCCAATACGAGCCGACAAAACGCTCGAATTCCGCGGCGTCTTCCGGCAGCATCTCCCGGGCCATGGCCTCACGGGATTCGAGCGTCATCGGCTGAACGGCAACATAACGCCCGTTCCGATATTCCATGATCACCCGCTCTTCATACCCCCTCGGATGAACCGGATTCGACTTGCGTATCGCAGCGGACGCCAGATCGTGAAACGCCGCGCTCGGTTCATCTTCCGATCCCCGTCGGCAGCATTCCGTTATCCGTTCGATATAACGTCGGCCCGTTATGTCACGCCGCAGGTGGATATCAAAGTCGATGACCGATGCCACCTGCTGCTCGGCGATTCGTTCGTCGCGAAACACGCCGGTTTTTAGCAGCGAATTGCGCAGCGACTCGATCAAGTCGCGGAACGTTTTGGCGTGATGCGTAAACAAAGTGAAAAGGCTGGCAACCTGCGCCATTTGCACCATCCAGGAGGCCACCTCATCCGTCGCCACTTCGCCAAGAATATGGACGGTGCCATCCGTCTTTTTCTGCAAGTCCAGTGCCGCCTGTCCGCTCACGTAATCGGTCTCCCGGAAGCTTAGAATGTTGCGTCCGCTGTATAAGCGCCGCAAATGAAGCTCGAAAGACATTTCCTGTACCCGCAACGTATAAGAGGCGTAAATATGCTTGACCATCGCCATCAGCAGCGTCGTTTTGCCCGAACCTTGCGATCCGGTGATCGAGGTGATCCGGCTGCCCTTCATGAAATATTTCAACAACCCCAAGGGAAGTTCGGCCTGTTCGCCTTGGATCAATTGTTCCAGCGATGCGCCGAGGGGATCGAACTTCCGCACGAAAAATGCCCACGTCTCGGCAAACGGCGGCCGAACGACCACGATCCGCGAACCGTCCTTCATTTCGTTTACCTTATACCCGTTCACCTCCGACAATTGACCGGGCAGGTTAAACTTGTAAATGTTTTGGCAAACGCGCTTCAACTCCGCTTCGCTCCCGAACGATAGAAATGCAAGGCGAATGCTCTTTCCTTTGTAGAACATCCAGACGCTGTCCCAAGCGCGAGTTATGGGTTCACCATCCTCGTCAACGCCAAGCGCGGCCCTGTAGCTCCATCCGCTACCCGAATCGGTGTTATCGAGGGCCACGATCTCCGCATAACTGCCCGGAATCCCGCTGACTCCCCCACTCAGTCCGTCGATCCGCATTTCCCGCAGCTCATCCACAACCGAAAACCCTTTGTACATTTGATAGACGCGCTGAACCACGAGGTCCAACTTCTCTTGGAATGTAAGGGCGCGATACTCCAAGAAAAATACGCGGTCAATGTCATCGCCGGTCACTTCATAGACCGGGGAGCCATCGGACTTTTTCGGCGGTTTCGGTTCGTCGAGCGAATAGTCTTCCACCATTTGCGTTAACGCGTCGGCACCATGCCGCTGTTTATATAGGTATAGCACGATGTCGAAGCGGTCTTGAACGGTTAACAATTCCCGTTGTTGAAACGGCAAGATCCGGTCGATATTCTGCTCGGCGATTCCGTAATCCCCCGCCAACATGTCGCGGATAAACGCCTTAATATACTGCTTATCCTGAATATCCCCGTACGAGCAGCCTCGAAGTGCCTGACGAAGCTCTGTACGCGCTTTAGCCTTGCGATTCCAAGCCTCCTCGCTCATCCCCCACTCCTGTCCGTTCGAGCGGCTAAGTTCATGCAACCTTTCCTTGACGTAGGACACGATCGCCGAAAGCTCGTACCGATTCGGACCAGTAAGAGAATCCTTCCCCGCCGCCCCTGTCGTTCGGGCTTTCCGCCATATCCAAAACAGCGCCACCAGGACCAGGAGCATCATCAACAAACCGTTCATCCAACCGTTCACACCTTACGCCCCTTTCTCCTTCAGAGTAGAGGATGCGCCATGGTCCACCGCAGATTCCATCAGCTTGTCCCCTAAAGCTCGATACCCTTTGAGTAGAAGCTCCCGATCCCCGCCCCGCTTCGGCCACAGCGAAGATTGACGAAAATAGGCCAGGATGTTCCGATCGTTCCAGGCATCGGAGAACCCGGTATGATGCGGGATGCCGATCATCGGCAGGGAAACGGGATAACGACGCTTCACATTGTTAATTCCCCACCGGGACCGGGGGTCAAAGGGCGATAAGACCATAATCAGTTTGGTTTTGGAACCGTTAAGAAAGGGGGCTATTTCCGCATATCGGTCGTCCAAGATTCTAAGCCGGTGCGGCAGCACCGCGACGAGCACGTCGCCTTCCCTTTGATTCCTTAGCACCTCGCTTAATCGCTGACCATGGGCCAGTAAAACTAACCCATCGTACGATTGATCCGCCATGGCCAGCACCTCGGCGACGTCCCTCCTCTCGGCTGCACTCCAAGCCGAATCGCCTAGCCGCGTCCCGCACACAAGATCAAGCCGGCCGCGCAGCAACGGGACGGTATAATCGGCAAAATTGTTTCGCGCAAGGCGCCCGCTCGCCTGCAGACGGAGCAGCGCGTCAAGGCCATGCTCCGGGATCGCTTCTTCCCCGTAGGTTTCGCCGTGCAGACGTACGGTTTGTCGTATCCCTTCCTCCAAGCCGAAGCCGGCAGGACCTTCATTAACCAGGAGCAGGCGCTGCGGAAACCGCAAACCTAACATTACCGCTGTAGCCACGGCAGCTTCCGCGGCTCCGCCAAGACCGCCGTCCCAGAATACAAGGCGGCTCATGCCTGTCTCCTAACTGTCTGGCGCACGGCCCGCTTGGCGCTGGCTGGGTCCCAGCCCGCCAGCTCGCGCAGCAGTTGGCGCAGGGCTCTTTTATAGGAACGAGAGAAGCTTCCGAGACGCAGCCGTTGGGTATGTTCGTTCTCCAGTTGGGCTGCCAGATTGGACTCGTTCCAGGGGATGCACAGCTCTGGGGAGCGCCACTTCAGGGGGAGATCGTCTATCAATCCCAAGATGAATTGGCTATTCACGCCGCTGTCGACGGTTCGGATAAAGACCGGTCGAACGGCCATCCCGCGCAGCTGGGGCCAGAGGTGAAACAGGCTGCGGAACCACTGCGCGCTAGCCTCCACCTCGTATCGGTCGAACGACGTGACCCAGACGATTTCATCCGAAGAGGCGAACAGCTCTGGAGTCAGACCGTGAAGTAGGTCTACATCCTGCAATTCATAATCGTATTCATTCGCAATGAACGTGCCTTCGTTGCTCTGCTTTGTGGGTACGAAGCTCGTCGCAACATCAAAGCCGTAAAATTCCGTTAACGGAAGGTGCGAATCACCTCCGCTAATCGAATATCGGTATTTGCCGCCCTCCGTACCGTCCGTTAGCAACACCCTGGAGCCGGCTGCAGCCAAGATACTGGATAGATACAGTACAAGGTCACGTTTATCGCTTTTCCCTACAAACAACCATCGCTTCACGCCATTCTCTCCTCTCATTTCGCCGGATCGAGCACAAACCGGTCGGATTCCGCCGGCATACCGTCCGAGACGAGGCTTCCGGGCGGGATATTTCCGTCCTGGGCGCCCGATAGCGAACGCTGGGCCTGCGCCTGGCTGCTGGCGAATTCGGAAGCCCTCTGCGGCGACATCGATAATAAGTCACTTTCCAGGCCGTTCCGTGCGGCGTTGCTGAGACGAAGGGATTGCTCCGCTTTCTGTACGATATTCGGGTCTTCTCGAATCAGCTCCATGACGCCTTCATTGACCGGGTAAGTCGGAAACGGCTTGCCTTGCAGATTCGGCTCGACATAAGCGAGCGCATAAATCGAGGCTTTATGTAAATATGCGTCCACGATCGCGCTCGACAGCGAGAGAATTTCCGCTTCGCCGAGCGTCACCGTCAACGTTCCGGAGTTCAAGGTTTCCACCTTCTTTTTCGATAGCAAAATATAATCCTGTCCGGTCGGAAATTGGATGCGGATGTCGATGACGTCCTGCTCTTTCAGCGTCTGCGGAAGCTGGACGAAAGCCATGTCCCGCCAGCGCAAATCATCGGGGATCGGCTCCTCTTCATAAAGCAGTGTTTTCGTCAACGGTGTCCGCGAGCTTAGGGAGATTTTCGCGTATTTCCCCGCGATGTCTTCCTGAGATTTCAAGAGATCCGCAGGCACGCTGTCGGCAGGCAGCTTCAACCGCTTCAGGTCGCCTGCCCCGATCCGGTTTCCGGCGGGAATATCCCGCGTAAGTACCCATCCTTGAATCGTCTGCTGCTGAGCCTGATGGCGAAAGCCGGCGAGTTGTTCTTCATACTCCTGAACCATAACGCTCCTTGCGGCAAGGAATTGTTTTTCCCGTACAATAACAACCCCCGTTAACGCCGCACCCGACGCCATCGCTCCGATGAGCCCGGATAACAGCAGTTGTTTGGTTTTCTGCCTAAATCTCGGCATTGGACTATCCACTTCCTTTCTATGATTTGGGGTTGACCAGGAACCTGAGGCCCGGTCGTTTGGGCTTGGCCAGCAAGTTCCCGCAAACCTCCTGCAGTAGGGTAGACATCGGGGCTGCAGGATCAAACGGGTTCGGATCAGCGGGAAGGCCGTACACGCATTTGGTGCGTAGCGTTTTGCGGATCCGCCGCAAGCCGTCGTTCGAAGCGAACGGCACGCAGAGCCTCCATGAGGGTGGGATCTGCTCCCCGCCGCTCAAGGCAAATATGAATCGCTCCAATTCTTCGCCCTTCCACGCCGCCCCGGAACCTACGATGACGGAAAGGTCCGCGCGGCGAAACTCCTCCATCAGCTCTTTGCTTTGGCCGGTCCCCAAGTCGCAAACGATGCATCCGAACCCTTCCGACAGCAAGGCGATAAAATCCGAACGGGACGCCGGTTTGGCGTAAACCACTTGTCCGATGCGAAAGCGGCCCCGATGGCTCCCGTAGGCTGTGGAAACTTCCTCTTCCAGGAGCCGTGCCAAACGGGAAAAATCCGCAGACTTGGGATTCATCTCCACAATCGCGACCTTCTTGATACTGCGGGCCAGCGTATGAGCGAGGGCGATGGCCGTGTGGGTCGCCCCTGCCCCGGTGGAGGCACCAACGACGCCGACCAAAACCGGGCGGCCGTTGTACTCGATTCCGTCCGGCATCCGGTCATTGGACCCTGGATTCGCTAACCTAGTCGCGCTGGGCGGCCGCAGCAGCGCAGCTAATGCTTCGCTCACCTCCTCGGCCGATGCGTATCGGTCTTCGGGCCGGATCTTCAATAGTCGGGTCGCGATGGGCTGTAGCCGTTCGCATCCGCGTTCCCGCAATGCCGCCGCCGCCTCGGAGGTCCAGACCGAAAACCGGCCTCCCGTGCCCATATAGAGAAGAACCGCGCCCAAGGAATAGAGATCGGTCCGCGCGTCGCTTTGGCGCTCGCCATATTGTTCCGGCGCAGCAAAGCCGACCGTCCCCAGCTGCACCGTATCTTCCGCTTTGCCGGCTGAAAACGTGCGCGCAATGCCGAAATCCACGAATCGAAGCTCGCCTTTGTCGTCGACCAGCAGATTGGCCGGCTTAACGTCCCGATGAATAACCGGCGGCTCATGCCGATGCAGATACCGCAAACCTTCGGCGATTTGGAGGCCATAGCGGACCAGCAGATCCAGCGGCAGCCGCCCCTCCCTTGCACGAATGAATTGGTCCAAAGGCACGCCCTGGATGTAGTCCATAACGATATAGGAATAACCGTCCCGGTCGGGATCAATGAAGTCGACGATCCGCGGCAGCCGGTAATGATTCAGCGTAATCAGCAGCTTGACCTCCTTGGCAACGGATACCGGTTCTCCGGGTACGGTCAGGCATTCCTTTACGGCCCAAGCCTTCCCCGGCAGCTTGAGATCTTCGGCCAAATGGACCCGGCTCATGCCGCCTTCCCCGATGATTCGTTCGATCCGATAACGTCCGGCTAACAAGTCTCCCGGCGCAAGCTTGGGAACGAACCTCGCCATGACTCCTCCTTTCCTGAACGCAAAAAAGGGAAAGCTTCCCGTCATTACCTCGGCCGATCGGCCAAGCGTAAATGACTGGGGATGCTTTCCCTATTGCGGTCATTGTATAATTTTGGAATCAGTATAGGACGGCTGGCGCCAAATGTAAAGCATTTTTTTCAAAGCAATTCATTCACGCCGTTAATACTTAATCATATAGAGCGTGATTTCATCGCGGTTATGAAACAGCTGTTTCGCCCGCTGTACTTGAAGACGGGCTTCCTGAAACACCTCGGTGACCTCTTGAATCAGCGCCATCGGTTTCTTGGTCAGCAGCTTCACCGTCACGATCGCCGTTCCTCCCGGGACCAGTGCGTACAGGAGATCCGTTACGAGCCTTGCCGTCAATTTCGGGCTCCAGCTCATGTCGCAAACCAGCAGATCAAATTGATTCTCCTTGAACTTCACACGGTTCGCATTGCGCTGCAAAAACGTCAGCTTCGGCGAAGACAGCAACGACGGATGCAGCTTCGCCGTATCCACCGCGGTAACGCTTAGACCGCGTTCCAACAGGAACGAAGTCCAGCCTCCCGGAGCCGCGCCGATATCCAGCGCTTCGCGGAACGATTCGAACGGGATGCCGAAAGCCGCTTCGGCCTCCAGCAGCTTGAATTTCGCCCGGGAAATCTGACCCTCTTCCTTGCGAAAGCGGATGGCGCCGCCGTTCCAATCGGAGAGGTTATCCTGCGGATGCGCCACCCCGGCGTAAATCCGGTCCTGACCCGCAAACACGGAGATGACCCAATCGGCATCCCGCACCACGAATTCCCCGACGGAGACATCCTGCAGCTCTTCCTGCAGGCGATCCTTCAGCTCCGATGCCGTCCCGGCCCATAACCCGTCATCCGATTTCCGTGCCTGTACGGCAATTTTAGCTCCCGGGAGCCGGAAATCGGCCATCAAATACTTCCGCAGCGGTTCCAGCCAATGCTCCGGCTTCGACTCTTCGGCTTCCCCCGGGCACCATTCCCAATCGACCAGGAACGTATGCCGCAGAAAAACCGGTGGAGCCTGACGCAGCCGGTGCTGCACGTCTTCGGGCATCGCCTGCAGCGAAGCCGCGAAGACTTCGCCGGGAACCAACATCGTGCTCTTTACGCTGCCGAACATGCGGCGCAGCTCCTCCTGGGCATAAGGCGCAAAGCCGTGATTGGCCGTGCAAATCCATTTCGAATGGGGCGGAACCTTGCAGTTCCGGGCAATCTCCTCCAGCCTTTCGAATGGAATCGGGCCATTATGCAGCTGTACCTGCTCCGGCAAGCCTTGATAGAGGATTTCGTACATGCTTTTTTTCCCGGTGATGCTCGAGGTATGAAGATAAATTTCCCGCGGAAAAAGCCCTTCCCGAACCATGGCGGCCGCCATTTCCGTACCGGTAGGTTCATCCGGCCCCATATCGTAATCCAGCGATAAAATGTCTACTTCCGTCAAGCGAAGCAGCTCCAGACACTCCTCGACGGTGCGCGCTAACGTAAATCCCTGCGGACATCGGCGAAAATCGTCCATATATACATGAATCAATTGTGTTCTTCCTTTCCCGCGGTATTTCGCTCCAAACGGAGCCTGTATACCTGTTCAGTCTTCAGGTCTCCGCCCACCGTCTCACTCGCTCCATATCCTCTCTGTAGGTCCCATCTTCCCCGGTTTCGCTCTCAAAAATAAGCGGGGATCTCTGAATCGCGTCGATCCGCAGCAGCCAGCGAAAACCGGCTTCGCCGATATGGCCATGGCCAACTCGGGCGTGACGGTCTTTGCGCGATAATACCGGGTATTTTGAATCGTTCAGATGGACGGCGCATAATCCGTCCCAGAATTTGAGCTCCTCGGCCTTGGCCGCAAAGCTCTCGTCTCCTTCGCCTCGCCACATTCCCGCCCCAAAAGCATGGCAGGTATCGAGACAAAAGCCGATGTGCTCCGAATCCCGGCAAAGGTTACGAATCTGGACCAGCTCCTCGATCGTCATCCCCATGTCGCCGTGATCGCCGGCTTGGTTCTCGATCAGCAGTTTTGCCGAGCCTCGCCAGCCGGAGAGCACATCATTAATACATTGTATAATATTTTGATATCCTTGTAAGGGGTTTCCTGACTTAAATGTGCCAAAATGTACAACGATCCCAACGGAGCCGCACGCTTCGGCGATTTCAAGATCATTGCGCAGCGATTCCACCACTCGTTGATAGGCAACCGCGTCCGCATCCTTGCCCGTGGCGAGATTGCTAGGATAAGGCGTATGCGCGATCGAGACCAAGCCGTGCTCTTGGCACAGCGTTCGGCATTGCTCCGCGTCCCGCGGATCAAAGCTTTTCACCGTGAGGCTCCGCGGATTTTTCGGAAAATACTGAAAAGCGCCGGCCCCCAGTTGCAGCGCGGCCTTGGCAGCGCCATAGAAGCCGCCACGTATGCTCAAATGTCCCCCAACCTTCACCTTAACGGTCATGTTGGCAGCCGGGGCTGTAAAACACTTTGCGCCCGTTCATTTCCGCTTTCACGATGTGATCGCCGCAGCGCGGACAGGTCTCTCCCTCCCGGTCATACACCCTGCAGGTTTCGTTCGCTCCCCCGGTCAACTTGTCTTCCCGGGTCAGCGGCATCTCCATATATCCGCCGGCCTCCGTTGCCTCGATTAGCACATCCCGCACGGCTTGGTACAGACGGGAAAAATCCTCGTCGCTCAAATTTTGCAGCTTCGCCATCGGCAGGAGCTCGGCAGCGAACGCAATTTCGTCCGCATAACAGTTGCCGATGCCGGCAATGACGTCCTGATTGACGAGCGTCGTCTTGAGACTCCCCCGGCGCTTGCGCAGCAGCTCGGTAAATCGCTTCTCGTTCATCCGCCGATCCAGAAGCTCCGGTCCCAGATGCGAGAGCAGCTCCTCCGCTTCCTTCGCGCTGTGCAGATGCAAATGGCCGAGACGCAGCCCGATGAAATACAGCACCAGATGCTCACCGAAGGTGATTTCAACCTGGGTGCTGCGGTCCGGACGGTCCTCCTTGGAGCCCAGGTAAAGCAATCCGCCAAGCATCAAGTGAAGCAGCAATCTTTTACCGTTATCCAGATGGAACAGCAGATGCTTGCCCCGGCGCTCTATGAAAATCACCTGTCTTCCCGTCAGTTCGCGGGCAAACTCCTCCGCCGGCAAATTCACCGATTTCTCCCGGCCTACGGTCACCCCGGTAATCGGGAGATCCAAAATGTGCTGCGACAGCTGTATGCGATAATTTTCCATCTCCGGCAATTCCGGCATGGTACATCTTTCCCTTCATCCTTATAAGTTCGATTATCCCATGAAACACCCAACATCCATCGTCATTCGCCTGAACCGCAAATCCGCGCCCTGACCTCATCCAGGTCCCGGCACACTAGATCCGCCTCTACGCCGGAGGACTTCACGTAGTCCGGCAGATTATCGGCCGTCGTGACGCCGGTTAGCGTAAGGATCGTACCGCAGCCGGCATTCACCCCTGCAGCGATGTCCGTATGGAGGTTATCCCCAATGACGGCGACCTCCGAAGCCTCTAAACCGACCCGAGCGATGGCGAAATCCATCAAAGGGGCTGCCGGTTTGCCGATCACCGTCGGTTTCACGCCCGATGCGGCCTGAATGGCCGCGGAAAGGGTTCCCGCCCCCGGCATCAATCCCTCCTGGGAAGGCAACAACAAGTCCGGATTGGTCAACACATAACGTGCCCCGCCCCGAATCCAGCGGGCAGCCCGGGTTAGCGTATCGTATGTAAATTGGCGGTCAATGCCTTGGACCACCACGTCCGGTTCTTCCAGGGTCAGCTGTAACCCGGCTTCTTTCAGCGCGATCGTGAGCCCGGCTTCGCCAATGGCCGCGACTTTGCAACCCGGCTGTGCCTGCGCGATATATCTGGCTGCTGCTACCGCCGACGTACAGACCTCCTCCGTCCGCGCCGAGATGCCCATCGCCTCCAAATGCGCGGCGACCTCCTCGGGCGTCCGCGAGGAATTGTTGGTGACGAACAGAAAGGGAATCCGCTTGGCTCGCAAGGCGGTGATCAGACCGTCCGCGCCGGGAATCATTCGAGGCCCATGATATAACGTGCCGTCCAAATCAATGAGATAGGCCTTCCAACCCTTTGGCAAAATCCTCATCCTTTCCATCAACCCGTTCCCCTATTTATTGTACCTAGGAAACCCGGGGTCAGGCAAATTTTTCCGTACCTGCTTGGGAGCCGTGTCAAAAAAGAGCCCCCGTCCGCTGCTTGGCGTCGAACCATCGCGAACGGTGAAAAAACAGGACCTTTTCCCCTTGCCAAACTTTGATGCGCCCTGTCAGTTCCTGCGCTTTCCCGGAAAATAATTATTTCCGATTGCTACGCCGCGTCACCGGATAGAGCACATGCTCCCGGGCCAGATGCGCGTTCGGGAATATCGCCTGGGCTTCTTCCTGCAACCGCAAGAGCTGCTCTTCCGATTTATACCGCGAGCTGAAATGAGTCAGCATAAGCTGCTGTGCGCCCGCTTCCTTGGCAGCTTCCGCTGCTTGCTTAGCCGTGCTGTGATGGTAATCGTGTGCGGTTTTCGCCAACTCATGCAAAAAGGTCGCCTCATGCACTAGCATGTCGGCGTCCTGCGCCAAAGGGATGACCGTCGGACACGGGCGCGTATCGCCGAGAATGGTCACGATCCTCCCGGCTTTAGGCTCTCCAAGCACATCTTTTGCATGCAGCGTCTCGCCGTTCGGAGCTACTACGCTTTCTCCGCGTTTGAGTTTGCCGTACAACGGGCCTGGACGGATGCCGTACCGCTCCAGCACGGCGGCGTCCAGCTTGCCCGGCAGATCTTTTTCGATCACCCGGTAGCCATAACTGTCGATCCGGTGTTCCAGCAGTGCCGCTTCGACCCGAAACGAATCGTCCTCGAATACGACTCCGCCCTGATGCTCCACGATCTCCAGTTTATAGTTAATCCGCGATTCGCTAAGCGATAGCGACGTCTCTATGAATTTCTTCAGGCCTTTTGGGCCGTAAATGACCAAGGGCGTGTCCCCGCCCTGATAGGCACGGCTCGAAATCAGCCCGGGCAGGCCGAATAAATGATCCCCATGCAGATGGGTAATAAATATGGATTCCAATTTGCTTAGTTTCAGCGGCGAACGCAGGATTTGATGCTGGGTGCCCTCGCCGCAATCGAACAGCCAGAGCGATCGGCGCTCCTCCAGGAGACGTAGAGCAACCGAGGTCACGTTCCGTTCCAAGGAAGGGACCCCCGCATTCGTTCCTAAAAAATATAGTTCCATCCCATTTCGTCCTTTACCTAAAATTGTTCGCTTCACGGACAGATTGCCAAAACCCTCCGAAGTTCGGAGGGTTTTCCAAGGATCTGCTTTGCGGGATCAACTCCCGGCTTTGTCCACGTTGAAATATTGCGCTTCAGGGTGAGCAAAAACCATTGCCGAGACGGAAGCTTCCGGCTCCATCATAAAGCCTTCCGTTAAGGTGATGCCGATGTCCTCCGGCTGCATCAGGTCGAATAGCAGCTGCTGGTCCTCGAGGTCCGGGCAGGCCGGATAGCCGAACGACACGCGAATCCCTTGGTAACGCGCTCCGTGACGCTGCTTCATCGTCATGTTCGCCGGATCCGGGAAGCCCCAAGTATCCCGCATGATATGGTGTACCCGTTCCGCCAACGCCTCCGCCAACTCCAGCGCTACCGCCTGCAGCACATGGGAACGCAGATAATCGCCTTGTTCTTTCCACTTCTCGGATAAATCCCGGACACCCTGGCCGGCCGTAACGACCAAGAAGCCAACGTAATCCATTTGCCCGCTGTCCACGGATTTCAAAAAATCCGCCAAGCACAGGTATGGCTCGACTTTTTGCCGAGGAAAACTGAACCGCTTCAATACCTTGCCGGGTTCGGCCGGATCGTAGACTAGAATATCGTTGCCGGACGATTGTGCCGGGAAGAACCGGTACATCGCCTGCGTGCGGATGATGCCGTCCGTAACCGCTTCTAGCAGGATTTGATCGACCGTATCCTTCAGCTGCACCGCCTTCGCTTCGCCCGCCGCCAGCTGCTGCTCCACCGATCCGCGCAACCCGAGATGGTGACCGAGCAGCATTTGCATGTTGATATATGGCGTGATATGACCGATCGGATAATCGCGTAGCACATGCCGCTCCAGATCGGGCGGAAGATACACCGGCGCATCCGCCGAAATCTTCGACCGCTCCACACGTGTCAGTTCCGGCAGCGGTTCAGCAACGGCCACGGCTTGATCGGTTTCCTTTTCCGCTTCCATTTCAAGGCGCATTTGCTCCCGGGCAGCCGGATCCATCAGCTTGTTGGCCAAATCGAGGCCGTCCATCGCATCTTTGGCGTAAATGACCATCCCTTCGTACTCCGGCCGGATCCGCGTTTTGGTAAACTTCCGGGTAAGGGCTGCCCCTCCTACCAGGATCGGCACGTCGATCCCCGCATTCCGCAAGTCTTGGGCCGTCGTCACCATTTGCTGCGCCGATTTCACCAGCAGGCCGGAAAGGCCGATCGCGTCCGCCTTCTCCTCCCGATACGCCTCGATAATGCGCTCCGGTGGTACTTTTATGCCCAAATTGACGATGTGGTAACCGTTATTGGACAGAATGATCTCCACCAGGTTTTTGCCGATATCGTGCACGTCGCCCTTTACGGTCGCCAGCAATATTTTACCTTTCACGCTGGTTTCGTTCTTCTCCATAAACGGTTCAAGGTAAGCCACCGACGCCTTCATCACCTCGGCGCTTTGCAGCACCTCGGCAACGATCAGCTCGTTGTTGTTGAACAACCGGCCAACTTCCTCCATTCCTGCCATGAGCGGACCGTTAATGACTTCGAGCGCGGTATATTTCTTTAGAGCCTCCTCCAGGTCGGGAATCAAGCCTTCCTTCGTGCCCTCCACAACATACGAAGCCAAACGCTCCTCCAGCGAGAGCTGGGAGGATTTCTCAACCTTCTCCACCTTCTTGTTGCGGAAAGCGGCCACGAAAGCAGCCAACGTCTGGTCATTGGTTTGATAGATCAATTCTTCGGCCAGACGGCGCTCCTCTTCCGGAATTTTGGCGTAACGCTCCAGCTTCTCCGTGTTGACGATCGCGTAATCGAGCCCCGCTTTGGTACACTCATACAGAAAAACGGAGTTCAATACTTCCCGGCCGGCTTCCGGCAGGCCAAACGACACGTTGCTGATTCCCAGTACGGTATGAACCTCCGGCAGCGCCTGTTTGATCAGGCGGATGCCTTCGATGGTTTCCTTGGCCGATCCGATGTATTGCTCATCACCAGTACCCACAGGGAACACGAGGGGATCGAAAATCAAATCCTCCGATTTCAGACCATATTTATGAACGAGCAGGTCATGCGAACGTTTGGCGACCTCGAGCTTGTCTTCGCGCGTGATCGCTTGCCCGCGTTCGTCGATGGTTCCGACCACCACGGCAGCGCCGTACTTATGGATCAGCGGCGTGACGCGCTCGAACTTCTCTTCGCCGTCCTCTAAATTAATGGAGTTAATAATCGATTTGCCTTGGCAATATTGAAGCGCTAAATCCAACACCTTCGGGTCGGTCGTATCGATCATCAGCGGAACCTTGACTTTCTTGACGACCAGCTCAAGGAACCTCTCGATATCCTCCGCTTCATCGCGGTCCGGGTCCTGCACGCAGACATCGACGACCTGCGCCCCGTTCTTCACTTGAGCCCGGGCAATTTCCGAAGCTTCTTCGTATTTGCCTTCCACGATCAGCCGCTTAAATTTGCGCGACCCCAGAACATTCGTTCGCTCTCCGACCAAATAAGGACGGTTGGCCGATTCGATATAGACCGGCTCGATGCCGGAAAGCGCCGGCAGGTGGCTGCCCGTCAGCTCGCGAGGACGATAATCCTTCAGCGTGTTCGCTAACGCGGCGATATGGGCAGGCGTCGTTCCGCAGCAGCCGCCGGCGATGTTCAGCCAACCCTGTTCGGCAAAGGCGGACATTTTCTGGGCGAGTGAATCCGGGGACTCGTGGTAAATGCCGTTTTCATCCGGCAGACCTGCGTTGGGGTGACAGCTGACCGCCGCTTTCGCGAGACCCGACAAAGTGCGAATATGATCGCGCATGAACTCCGGCCCGGTTGCGCAGTTCAGGCCAATGGAGATCGGATTCAAATGCTCCAGCGAAATATAGAAAGCTTCGATGTTTTGACCCGCCAGCGTCGTACCCATCGGCTCGATCGTGCCGGAAATCATCAGCGGCAAGGTGATTCCGGTGTCGGCGAAAGCCTGTTTGATCCCGATACTTCCTGCCTTTACGTTTAACGTATCCTGCGAGGTCTCCAGCATCAGGGCATCGACCCCGGCTTCGATCAATGCCGCGGCTTGCTCGGCATAGCTGGCCGTCAATTCGTCGAACGTCACGCCGCCGGTCACGGATAAGGTTTTGGTCGTTGGTCCCAGTATGCCTACCACGTAGCGAGGTTGTTCCGGGGTACTGTATTTTTCCGCTGCTTCGATCGCCAGCTTGGCCGCAGCCAAATTGATTTCACGCGCTCTCTGCGGAATATCGTATTCAGCCAGCACGACCGAAGTCGCGCCAAACGTATTCGTTTCGATCAAATCGGCACCTGCCGCGAGATATTTCTCGTGGATGCCGCGAATCACATCCGGACGGGTGAGCACGAGCATTTCGTTGCAGCCGTCCAGCTCTTCGCCGCCGAAGTCGGCCGGAGACAGGTTTTCCTGCTGAATCATGGTGCCCATGGCGCCATCGAGGATTAATATTCGTTCTTTCATTCTTTCGAGCAGGCTTGGTTTACTCATGATCATGTCCCTCCCGTAAAACGTTATGTTTTAGTTTAACAGAATGAAGCGTTGAAGAAAAGAGAGTTTGGCGAATTCGATACCGCTTCTCCCCTTAGGCAAGGTAATGTTATCCCATCGATCAACTCAGAATTAAAAACCGAACAAACTCGGATAATGACTTTCGGAAAATTCGGAATTTACTTAAACAAAAAAGCCGCCGTCTCCCCAACCGGGGGAACAGCAGCTTCATTTCAGGCCTGTCGGCGAGCACTACTCCACCGTAAATTGCTTCGATGGCATGGAGTGCTGATCGCGCGCGGTGACATGGGAAATCACTTCATAGGTACCCGGTTCCTTAAACGAATGTTCCAACACATAGGTCCCGTTCCCGGCGCCCTTCACTTTCACCTGGTCATGTTTCGCCTTGTCGTCAGCCGTATTCCAAAATTCGAACATGACTTCCTTCGCATCGTCCACATTCTCGCCGCTGTGGGTTACTGTCGCGGTAAACGTTACCGGGTCCCCGGCTTTGACGACGGATGGCGTCACCTCGAGTTCGACCTGAATCGGTTCCAGTGCCGCATCGGCCTCGGCTGCCTTTGTTTCGCCCCTGGTGCATCCGGACATGACGACCATCACCAACACGATGGCGGCAATGAGCCCCGCCTTCCCTTTGATTCGCATGCAGATTTCCCTCCTTCCGCGGCGGATGAACGCCTCACCTTATTTTTCGTCCTCAGCCGGGCGAAGCCTTAAGCCAACTTCTCCAGCAGGCCGTGCAATTCGGACAAATGTTTGATTTCATAATCCGGCACAATCCCGCCAGTAAGCGCTTTTCCTTCCCGATTCACCCAAACCGCCGTCATGCCGACACTGAGCGCGCCTTTAATATCCGTCGTCAGCTTATCCCCGACCATGATTCCCTCACTTGGTTCGATGGCCAACCGTTCCAGCGCATGCCGGAAAATCGACGGGTCCGGTTTCCCTTTCCCGAAGTTTCCGGAGATAACGATCTCGTCAAAATAAGGCGCCAGCTCCGGCACCCCGTCCAGCTTCTCCTGCTGCAGCGCCGGACAACCGTTCGTCAGCAGCAGCAGCTTCACTTTGCCCTTCAATTCTTTCAGGACTTGAAACGTTTCTTCATATACATGAGGACGGGAGCGCCGTTCGCGTCCGAACTGTTCCGCCAACTCGCCGGCCAATTCTTCATCCTCCACGCCAAGCGCAAGCAGGCCACGCCGCCAGGATTCTTTGCGATAGATCGGAGCCAGCTGCTCCAACTGGCGAAATTCCGGTTGCTCCCCGGCGGAGAACGTCGCCCATAACCCTTCGAACGGATTGATTCCGATCATCGTCGTGAACGGATACGTCTCGTAGGATTCATACAACCCCCGGGCTTCCCGCCGTACCGCTTCCTCCAGCTTGTCGGGATCCAGTCCCTCCGTCTTGGCCACCGCGCTTTCACAGGTTGCCGCGAAAGCTTCCCTTACGCTCCGCTCATCCCAGAGCAGCGTGTCGTCAAGGTCAAAACATACCGCTTTGATCGTCATTCGTCCCAGCCCTCTCCGTTCTCTTTGGTTATTCTTGCAAAAGGATTATTCCTTCTCGAATTTCACTTGATGGGTATTGGCGTACAGCTCCAGGCGCGTAGCCATCGCTTCCGTGTCGAAGCGGTTGCGAGTCCGGTAAAACACCCATTTGGGTTCCCGGGTTTTCGGTTCGATCACAATCTTGTTCCGGCTCACCTTGATTTTGCCAATATTGCCGGCATCCAACATCCGGTCGCGGTTAAATTTCGAAGTGTACAGCCAGCTTTTATTTACGCGCAAATAAGGCTTGCGCAGGAAAATGGCCAGCGCCAGCACCATGTACAAGAAGATCGTCGCCCAATACAGCACCGAGTTCACTTCCGCGGAATTGCCGATGATTCCTACGCTGGCATACAGAAGAGCCAACACGAACAATGCGGAAGGCAAAATGAAGTTGCGCCCTTTGAACACATCGCCTTCTCCGTTAGCCCCGAGCGATGACCGCGGGTTTCGGGTCCCCTGCCCGACGTTCGGACCTTTGCCTTTCTTATTCATTCTTAATTGATTGCGTTCTACTTTACGATCAAACGACCCCATACCTGTTCCTCCCTATTTATCTACAATCTCGATCGACTCGAGCTGTTGCCGAAAATTTCTGCGAACGTTTTGCAGATACGTTTCCCGAAGCTGCGCTCTTTCCAATAACTCGTCCTGTGATAATCCTTCCTGCTTCGCTTTACGAGCCAGTTCGTTAATCCGCTTAACCAACGCATCGATATCCATAAGTTCCTCCCACTTCTATATATACTATGCTTCCCATGGTGTCACACAGGGCATTAATTCCTACTTTGACATGAGAAAAAGAGCTTGTCAAGGCGACGGCAACCCCGTCCGTATCCTTGAATCAAGCTCCTGCTCTTCTTATATATTTCGAACTCGGCCGACATCGATTATCTGCTTGGCAACCTCAATGTATCCCCGGCTTGAATCGAGCTGGCTTCCAGCCCATTGGTCCGCATCAGCTTCTGCACATAAACTCTCGTATCTTGACCTTGCGGCTTATGGGCCACAGCGATTTCCCATAACGTATCCCCAGGCATAACAACGACGTATTCCGCCGGGGCGGCAGCTTCAGAACTATCGCCGGAAGCCGCAAAAGCCCGTACCATGCCGGTGCACGTAATGCTGAGAATGATCAGAAGCACGGCAATTTTGGACAATCTGCTCTTCAGGAATGCGCTCATATGTAATCTTCTCTCCACAGGACGGCAAAAAGAAGGTTGATCGTAGATGCTTTGGTAAGAACTATACTTCAACATTTAATCATCACTCCAAACAAGTGTTCTGTTTTCTGTAATTCAATATAACACGAACATTTGTTTGTTTCAATATTTTTTCGAACGGTTGTTCTTATTTTTTTTATTTCCGAAGTTAGGTTTTTCGTCTATTTAGAACTAATGTTTGTACGAACGGCAGTTCTGTGTTATAATTTTTCCAAACGTTACTAAATGGGGTTGATCCGTACATGTCAAAGGTATCGAGCCGGCAGCAGGCCATTCTTGAATTTATTCGCAACGAAGTACGCGCCAAAGGTTATCCGCCTTCTGTGCGGGAGATCGGAGAAGCCGTAGGATTGGCGTCCAGTTCTACCGTTCACGGCCATCTGGACCGCCTGGAGAAGAAGGGATTCATTCGCCGCGACCCAACGAAGCCGCGTGCCATTGAGTTGTTGGGCCAAGAGGAGTCGGAGAATTACAATTTATTCGCACATAGCATTGCCCGCGTTCCCGTTGTCGGGAAGGTAACCGCAGGCATGCCGATCACGGCTACGGAGAACATTGAAGATTATTTTCCGTTGCCCGAGCACTATGCCGCTGACGGAGAAGTATTCATGCTTTCCGTGATTGGCGACAGCATGATCGAAGCCGGAATACATAGTGGGGATTATGTGATCGTTCGCCAACAGCAGACGGCCAACAACGGAGAGATCGTTGTAGCCATGACGGAGGATGATGAGGCGACGGTCAAGACGTTTTATAAGGAGAAAGACCATATCCGCCTGCAGCCGGAGAATTCGACAATGGAACCGCTTCGATTGAAGCATGTAACCATTCTGGGCAAAGTCATCGGTCTGTTCCGCGACTTGCACTAATTTCGAATATCTCCCTTCATGCGCAGCAATGAACACCAAATAGGACGAAGCGATTGATTCACATCGGCTTCGTCCTATTTGTTTTCGCTGCCCTCCGCCCCTTCCCGCTTAGTCCCATTCGAGATCCGGGAAGTTCATCGGATTGTACCCGTTTTTTTCGCGACGGCCGCGTGTCCCCCAACCGAATCCGGCACGTTCCGAAATCCACCATTGCTTCAGCCGGTAGCGGCGGCGTTGATATCTTTTCAATTCGGTCACGATCATCTTCGCATCAACCTCCTTCTCTTCTCTATAAGGTGTCCCAATCCCGGTTAAATCATGGCATTTTTTCGAAATCCAAAAGCTGTAATTCATAAATTGAGCCAAAGTCCCGCCAGGCAGGCATAAAAAAAGGGCCCCTGAACCATTCAGGAGCCCCTTCTTTACCTATTAATACAAAGTCATGTATTGATCGCGTTCCCATGGATGAACTTGCGTACGGAAGATGTCCCATTCGATCTCTTTGAGTTCGAAGAAATGGGTTAACGCGTGATCGCCGAGCGCATCGCAGATGATCTCGCTCCGCAGCAGCTCGCCCAACGCTTCCTTCAGATCGGAAGGCAAGCTTGGAATGCCTTCTTCGACCCGCTCTTCCTCGGACATGACATAAATGTTGCGGTCAACCGGATCGACGAGCGGCAGTTCGTTCTTGATCCCGTCCAGGCCGGCTTTCAACATTACGGCCAATGCCAGGTACGGATTGGCTGCAGGGTCCGGATTGCGCACTTCGACCCGCGTGCTGAGGCCACGGGAAGCCGGGATCCGAATCATCGGGCTGCGGTTGCTTGAAGACCAAGCGACGTAACAAGGCGCTTCATACCCCGGTACGAGACGTTTGTAAGAGTTTACCGTCGGGTTCGTGATTGCGGCAAATGCGCGGGCATGTTTCAGAATACCAGCCATATAATGGCGGGCTTCCTTGCTCAGCCCCAAATTATCGCTTTCGTCATAAAATGCGTTCACGTCGCCTTTGAACAGCGATTGATGGCAGTGCATCCCCGAACCGTTCACGCCGAACAGCGGCTTCGGCATAAACGTTGCATGCAAGCCATGCTGGCGAGCAATCGTTTTGACAACCAGCTTAAAGGTTTGGATTTGGTCTGCGGCTTTAATCGCATTCGCATATTTAAAGTCGATTTCATGTTGACCTGGAGCCACTTCGTGGTGGGAAGCTTCGATTTCAAAGCCCATTTCTTCCAGCGTCAATACGATTTCGCGGCGGCAGTTTTCGCCTAGGTCCGTCGGAGCCAAGTCGAAGTATCCGCCTTGGTCGTTCAGTTCGGTTGTCGGGTTGCCCTTCTCATCGGTTTTGAACAAGAAGAACTCAGGTTCCGGGCCGACGTTCATCGAGGTGTAGCCCATCTCTTCTGCTTCCTTGAGCGCACGTTTCAGAATCCCGCGCGGATCACCGGCAAACGGCGTACCGTCAGGCATGTAAACATCACAAATCAGACGCGCCACGCGATCCTCGGTTACCCAAGGGAAAATGACCCAAGTGTCCAGATCCGGGAAGAGATACATGTCGGATTCCTCGATGCGAACATATCCTTCGATGGAAGAACCGTCAAACATCATCTTGTTGTCCAGCGCTTTCTCCAATTGGCTGACCGGAATTTCCACGTTTTTGATCGTTCCCAGCAAATCCGTGAACTGCAAACGGATAAAACGCACATTCTCTTCCTTGGCGATGCGCAAAATGTCTTCTTTGGTGTAATTCGTGTAACTCACCCTAACCTCTCCCAACATTTAGATTATTTTTTGAAAAATCGGGACAGTTCGCCTTGGATCAAAGAAACTTGCCCCGGCTTGCTCCCTTGCACCAACTGCTGCTTCAACATGCGGTAGATTTGGGAATCCGTCATTTCCTTCCGCTTCTCTTCCGTGTCCTTCGTGATGACGGTTGCTTCCTGGGATTCCCGGGACATCGGATTCATCACTTGCTTGATCCCCGCGATATTCACGCCTTTATCGATGAGACCCTTGATTTCCAGCAACCGCTCGACATCATTGAGGGAAAACATACGCTGATTCCCCGAAGTGCGCGCGGGTACTATCAATTCATGTTGCTCGTAATATCGTATTTGTCTTGCCGTTAAATCCGTAAGTTTCATGACGATACCAATAGGAAACAAGGCCATGTTTCTGCGAATTTCCTCACTCATCGCTCTCAACCTTCCAGTTAGATTCTCATGACCTTATCATATGTGAGTTATCCTAACATGTCAATAGATATGTTAGGATAACTTACAACAAGTTACGGTCCTTCATCGTCTGGAGCGCGGTGAGGAGGCCAAATTTAACATGGGAATACGTTAAGCCGCCTTGCATATACGCGATATATGGAGCTCGGATCGGAGCATCGGCGGACAATTCCAGGCTCCCGCCTTGAATAAACGTCCCCGCGGCCATAATCACCGGATGTTCATACCCGGGCATGTCCCAAGCTTCCGGCACGACGTGGCCGTCCACTGCTGCGGCCCGCTGGATGCCCTGCACAAAGGCGATCAGTTGCTCCGGTCCGCTGAAAGCGATCGCCTGGATGAGATCGGTACGGGCATCCTGCCATCCCGGCCGGCTTTGAAATCCGGCCCGTTCAAACAGGGCCGCGGCAAGAATGCTGCCTTTCACGGCCTGTCCCACTAGGGTTGGCGCCAAAAACAAACCTTGATAGATCCCTCGGGTCGTCCCTAGCATCGCCCCGACCTCACCGCCGATGCCCGGTGCGGTCAAACGATAGGAAGCTAGTTTCACCAGATCTTCCCGTCCGCAGATATATCCTCCGGTTTCCGCTAAACCGCCGCCCGGATTCTTGATTAACGAGCCGGCGATCAGGTCGGCCCCAACCTCCGTGGGCTCCTGTAACTCGGTAAACTCGCCGTAACAGTTGTCCACGAAGACGATCAAATCCGGCTTGATTTCTTTTACCCGACGAACCATCTCGCCGATCCGGGCAACCGTAAAGGAGTCTCTCCAGTCGTAACCGCGGGAGCGCTGGATCCCGATGACTTTGGTCCTATCGGTAATTTTCGCTCTCACCGCCTCCCAATCAACCGTTCCATCGGCTAGCAATGCCGCTTCGTCATACGTAATTCCGAAATCCTGCAGCGAGCCGCTGCCGTCTCCCGGTGTTCCTATTACTTTATGTAGTGTATCATATGGACGGCCCGTGATATAGAGCAGTTCGTCCCCCGGCCGCAAGACCCCGAACAGAGCCGTGGCGATCGTATGCGTGCCGGAAGCGAAGTGCGGCCGCACCAGGGCGGCCTCCGCACCGAATACGTCCGCATACACCAGATCCAATACTTCGCGCCCCCGGTCATTATAGGCATACCCCGTTGATCCTGCAAAATGATAATCGCTGACTTGGTGGCGTTGAAATGCTTCAATTACCTTCCATTGGTTCTGATCGACGATCCGGTCAATCTCCCGAAACCGGCTTTCGGCCTGCCCTTCGGCGGCTTCCAGCCAATGTACGATTTCTTCCGAAAATGCTGCCATCGTTACGTTATCTCTCCCTTAATCCATTCCATCATTTGTCGTATTCTCGGCTTTGGAGTCCTGCTTGGGAATCGCAAAAGGAGCCAGTCGATAGCCATACTTGTTGAAATCAGCCTGGTTCACATCGATCTCGTAGATCATGAAATCCTCGTCCATTTGCTTGTCCACCACTTCACCAACCCGATATAACACAGGGGTGAGATCGCCTCGTTCCGCAGGAATCCGAAACGTTTTCGTCCCGCCGGACAGCTTCCGCTGCACGGCTACACGAATCGCCGACAGATCCCTTTCGTCAAATGCGGAAATCATCAAGTACCCCTCGCCTGTCGGCAGCATATGAAGCCGTTCTGGCGGACAGATATCCTTCTTGTTGAACAGCACGATTTGCGGCTTTCCCCCGGCTCCCAAATCACCAAGGATCCGATCGACCACTTCTACTTGCTCCTCGCGCATCGGCGAAGATGCGTCTACGACATGTAAAATCAGATTCGCTTCGTTGACCTCCTCCAGGGTAGCACGGAAGGCGGCGACCAAATCATGCGGCAGATTTTGAATGAACCCTACCGTGTCGGTCAACACCACTTCCTTCCCGCCAGGGAGCGGTAGAAGCCGGGTCGTCGGATCCAGCGTAGCGAACAGCTGGTTCTCCACAAAGACGTCGGCCGAAGTCAACGCCTTAAGCAACGTAGATTTGCCGGCATTGGTATAACCGACCAGGGCAATTTGCACCACGCCGTTTTCCTTCCGTCGTGCCCGGTGTAGCTGCCGGTGCCGGGTGACCTCCTCCAACTGACGTTTCAACTCGCCGATCCTCCGGCGAATATGGCGGCGATCCGTTTCCAGTTGGCTTTCCCCCGGTCCCCGCGTCCCGATCCCGCCGCCAAGCCGCGACAGGTTCTTTCCATGCCCGGACAACCGCGGAAGCAGGTAAGTAAGCTGCGCCAGCTCCACCTGAATGATGCCTTCCCGCGTTTTCGCCCGTTGCGCGAAGATATCGAGAATCAATTGGGTGCGGTCAATTATTTTGACGTCCAACATCTCTTCCAAGTTGCGCACCTGGGCACCGGACAATTCCTGATCGAATATTGCGGTATTCGCCCCTTGGCTCTCGATCACCTCGCGGAGCTCCAGCACTTTCCCTTTCCCGATAAACCAGCGGGGATCGGGTTTATCGCGATTTTGCACTAT
Source organism: Paenibacillus timonensis (assembly GCF_022427145.1). GTDB lineage: Bacteria > Bacillota > Bacilli > Paenibacillales > Paenibacillaceae > Fontibacillus > Fontibacillus timonensis. Next base: position 33,571 of record NZ_JAKSXN010000005.1, on the reverse strand, counting down.
GGATTCGGCAACCTCGACCCTGGCCGTTTCGGCCAACTGCACCAGCTCGGCCAGGGAATATTCGGGGTCGATTCCGCTTTGCTTCGTCTCCGGCGTAACCAAGCTGACCAATACGGCCACATCCGGACGGTGGGTGGTAGTCTCATGCAACCTCGACATCATCACTACTCCTTAAAGGGGTTCAAAAAAACGGCGGCCCATCACGATGCTGGTCGGGAAGCCAATGCGGCGTCGAATCTTGAATTCAGCCGGGACCTCCATTGCTCACGTAGGTTTCCCTACGCTCCGCTACTCGTTCCCTCGCTTCATCCAACCTTCTCGGTGCTGAACCCCCGCTTTTTTGCGGCCCATCACGTTTTTTTGGCGTCAAGCTTCAGGTCTTCGGTTCGGATGGTCATCAACTCCAGCTTGCCCGGCGAGCCGCCGCCGTATTGATTGAGCAACCTCACGGCCTGCTGCCGAACCGACCGTTCGATCACGTTGCGGACATAACGGGCATTGCTGAACACCTGCTCGCTTTCGCATTTCTCCCGGAGCAAATGCTGCTTTAACTTGAGTATCGCCTGCGGCATCAAGATATAATCGCGTTCTTTCGCCATCCCCTCAGCTATTTGAATCAGCTGGTCGATCGAATAGTCCGGAAAATCCATCTGAATCGGAAAGCGCGAGGGCAGCCCCGGGTTGGTCGATAGGAAAAAGTCCATTTCATCCGAGTACCCGGCCAAAATGAGGATAAATTGATTTTTATGATCCTCCATCGCTTTGACCAGCGTATCGATCGCTTCCTTGCCGAAGTCCTTCTCACCGCCGCGCGCCAAACTGTAGGCCTCATCGATGAATAAAATGCCGCCGAGCGCTTTTTTGACCAAGTCGCGCGTTTTCTGCGCCGTATGGCCGATGTATTCGCCGACCAGATCGGCACGCTCAACTTCGATCAAGTGCCCTTTGTTGAGCACCCCCATACGTTGAAACATTTTGGCGACGATTCGCGCTACCGTCGTTTTTCCGGTGCCCGGATTGCCTTTGAACACCATGTGGTAGACCTGAGCCCCGGATAGCAGTCCCGCTTCCGAGCGCATCGAGGCGATTTGCAAGAGCGCATATATCTCGTACATTAACTCTTTAATATGATCCAAACCGATCAGGTGATCCAATTCTTTTTGGATTTCGGCAAAAAGCCCCTGCTGCGGCAAACCCTTGGCCGACGCCTGAGGTTCGCTGTCGGCTATCGCCTGCGAGACGACAGGCGGTTCGGTGCTGCGGAGGATCACGTTGATCTGACGCGACGGTCTCTCATCGGAAGAGCCGTTTCTGGCCATGACACGCCCAGACATAGGAAATCACCTCTTTATAAAGGTAGGGCTGAGAGGAAATACACTAAGCCATCTTGTTGAACACACATCTAAATGTATTCTCTCTCCCTGTCCGTTATTAGAAGTTTTGTCATCCTATCATGCCGAGGGCCAGTCCCAATTGATCGAGCTTCCATTTCGAATACGCCAAGATTTCCCGGAACGTGTTCGGGAACGGTTTCAGCACCTTCGTTTCGGTTAACGAAAGTTTAGGCTCCTTGTAGTCCAATGCTCTGGCGATTTCCAGCGCGCGGTTCCCGTGATAGGTGTGCGTTATGATCAACGCCGAAGTAAGTCCCCGCTCTTCCATCATCTCCTGACTGAATTTCAGGTTCTCGTAGGTGCTAGTCGCCTTGTTTTCCAGGAGCATTTTGTCCCGCGGAACTCCGTGCTGCTCCAGATAATTCGCCATCCCCTCCGCTTCGGTATATCTCGAAGTTGGCGTATCCAGCCCCCCGGTCAACAGAAACCATTTAAATTTCCCCGCTTCGTAGTCCTTGAGACTTTGTTCTAGGCGCTCCCGGAGTCCCGGACTTGGCTCGTCCCCCCACATGGCCGCTCCGAGGACGATTCCGACCTCCGCCGGCTCGCTTAGAGTCGCGTTGGCTGCCGGATTTCGCTCCACGCTGCCGATTTGGGCCAACACGAACAACACCCATCCCATCCCGAGCAAAATGAAAGCAAGTCCCCATCGTAGTATCCGCTTCCTCACACGGACCGAATTCCGAGCTTTACCTAAACCGACGTTCTCGCTAGGTTTGGCATAACGCATGGTTTATCCCCCTGGTTGATTCGGCTCCGAAGTCATAAACCCGCTCTGGTAATGGTCCAGGGATAGGCGGAAATAGGGGAAACGCCGTTCCTTTATGTCGTGAAGTAATTGCTGGGCCGTCTCCGTTGCCAGATCATAATCTTTTACCGATATGAGGCCTTTCGTTAAAGCTTCGTCAAGTTCGTCTTCATCCAATAAAAACACTTCACGATTTTTCAGCACGACGATATCCAGATACAAATCATCAAACCAAGGCACGCCCTGGTCGGTGACGCCTTGCGTTTTGCAAATATCGATGTACCATTCCACGATCTCGCCATGATCATCAAACATGGCCGTAACGACGAAATGAGCTCCTTTGGGATAGTACTGCAGCCACGTGTAACCCTTGTCGGCGATCCGGAAGGTGTGACCCCCGTAGGTTTTCCATAATGGATCACGCAGGGCATAAATGCTGTACAGCGTAACATATCCCGTAAACTCATCGCTCTCCACAAACTTGGATTTGAATTGACGATGGGTTACACGGCGCCAATTCGCGCGGTCTCCGAATTTTCGCTTCATAAATAAGTTCCCTTTCAACACAATGTACTATCAGCTTACCATATTTGAAAGAGAGTCACAAAAACCATTTTCACACGAAAAAAACAACCCCCAGCCACGCTTTTCGCGCTGGGCTGAGGGTTACTTTCAGGTATCGGGCCTCGGAAGTTTCGCCTATCTGCCGACTCCCGTGGATCCATCCGTAGTGCCCGCCGGGACATCGGCGCCGGTTCCGTCCCCGCCGGTGTCCGGCGGAACGATGACGCCTCCGTCATCATCCATGGGGGGGAGCTCCGTGTCATTTCCGCTGCCATTTCCCCCATTGCCTTGACCGTTACCGTTGCCGTTGCCGTTTCCATTACCATTGCCGTTGCCATTGTTTTGACCGTTACCGTTACCGTTTCCTTGGCCATTGCCTGGCGGAACGCCCTGGTTGCCATCGCCATTGCCCGGAAGGTTAGGATCGACCGGCGTACCGGTATCCGATCCCGGAGTTTCATCGCCTGGAGGCGGCTCCACACTGTCAATCAACACCTGGGCATTGTTGGACGGCTCGCTCTCCACCGCATTAACCGGATCGTAGGTCGTTACGTAATAAACGTATCCGGTTCCTGGGGTAATGCTGATATCCTCCGCCTCCGTCGATACCGAATCCATGATGTGCGTGAACGCCGATTCGGACGCCTCGCGACGGTAGATATGGTACACTGCATCGGCGGTTTCAACGCCGGTCCAACTGAGCGATACCGCTCCGGTGTCCGGATTGTAAGCGGCGGATAATCCCGTCGGCGCGGCCGTTTCCGTTTGGTCCTCGGGCTCTTCCTGCTGCAAGTTCTCCGGAACCGGGAACGATTTTGCCGGCTCGCCTTTCAAAGCTTCCTTCATGACGGCGGCGAACAAAGCCGCCGTTTGCCCGCTGCTGCCGTTCAGCAAATGGTTCTTGTCGGGGTTATCGTACCCCATCCAGACGGCGCCGGTCCATTCCGGCGTATAACCGACAAACCAGACATCGCGGTTTTTACTGCTTCTCAGCCCGGGGATCCCGTGTTGCGTCGTCCCCGTTTTGCCGGCAACCGGACGGTCCAGTTTCGCCCGTTTCCCGGTTCCGTCATTGACGACGTTTTGCATCATCGTCGTCATGTAATAGGCCGTTTGTTCGCTGATGACCCGTTTTGGCTTCGGTGCATTGTATTTGTATTTTTCCACGCCATCGTGGTCAACGATCGATTTGATCGAGTACGGCGGGTTATACGAACCGCCATTGGCGAATACGCTGAACGCTCCGGCCATCTCCAGCGTGTTCGTGCCGTAAGTCAGACCGCCCAGCGCAATAGCCAGGTTGCGGTCATTTTTATCCATTTTAATGCCCATGGCTTCGGCATATTTAACACCGGTACTCACCCCAACCTCATTCAACAGCCAGACGGCCGGGATATTCTCCGATTTCGTCAAGGCATCGGTCAGGTTGATCGTTTTGGAGTACCCATGCAGATTCGTCGGACAGTAGTCGCCAAAACACTGCTTCTCGTTGCTGATCTGCGAGTTCGGCGAAAATTTGCCGGATTCTAGAGCAGGTGCATACGATACGATCGGTTTGAACGCCGAGCCCGGTTGACGGCGGCTGTCCAGCCGGCTGAAACCTTTGCGCTCGTAGTCCCGGCCGCCGAGCAAAGCGATCAGGCTGCCGTTTTCGTGGTTCATAATGACCATGGAGGCCTGAACCTGCTGGTCGTCCTTGCTCTTTTCGAAGAAATCATCGTTTTCGAACGCTTTCTCCAGCGCTTTCTGCGCTTTTGCATCCATCGTCGTGTAAATTTTGTAGCCCCCGCGGTTCAATTCGTCTTCGGTTAACCCGAATTTCTCCTCGGCTTCTTCCACGACATAGTCCTTGAAGGCAAGATAGCTTTGGTTTTTCACCGGCGGCTCGTAATCGTAATCCACCGCCTTCGCTTCGTCCCTTTGCTCCGCCGTGATATAACCCTCCTGATACATCAGGTCGAGCACCACCGCGCGCCGTTCTTTGGACAGCTCAGGGTTCTTCAACGGATTGTATCGGGACGGCGCCTTCGGCATGGCCGCCAGCGTCGCGATCTCCCACACGTCGAGTTTATTCAGATCGCTCTTCCCGAAATAGCGGATCGATGCCGCCTTGATGCCGTAAACCGTACCGCCGAAAGGAATCCGGTTCAAGTACAACGTCAGGATTTCATCCTTCGTCTTGTGGCGTTCGAGCGCCATGGCGATCGACATTTCGGTTGCTTTACGGAAGAACGTTTTATCCGCGCTCAGAAAAATGTTTTTGGCGAGCTGCTGCGTAATCGTACTACCGCCTTCAACCAGGGAGCGGGCCACGATATCCTTGACGGCCGCCCGGCCGATCGACCACAAATCAACCCCGTTATGCTCGAGGAACCGTTTGTCCTCCGTCGCCACGAAAGCTTTCTTGAGCAGTTCCGGAATCTGATCCGATTCCACCGGTTCGCTTTTATCGATGGACAGTTCACCCATCAACACCCCGGTGCGGTCATATACCTTCGTCGTTTCATACACCGTCAGCTTGTCCTCGTTCTGCAAGAGGATCTTCTCGCCGCTGACCGTAATGTACATATAGCCTGCTATCGCGCAAAATACCGCAAAAGCAATCGTAAAAAATGAAGTCCACAACACGCGTTTGGCCGTCAGCTTTCTCTTTTTGTGCGCTTTCGGCGCTTTTTCTTTTTTGTCCGGCTTGCCGCTTCTTTGCAGCCTTGACGGGCTCTTGCTAGACATGGTTTGTTCTGACTCCCTTCCTGCCAGTCTGCTTTTGCAAGGACGTTCAAAAATTGACTGTTTTTCTTATCCCGACTTGATTCGGCGTCGAATCATGATTTCATGCGCTTAATAATATCATATCACCGCATGAGCGCGGGTTCGATGACGGATTCGATGACGAGAGAGTGATTTTTTGAACATTTCCTTGCCTGAATGAATTCATTTGATTAAGCTCCTGGCTTAAAAGTGCCCGGAAAGAAAAGAACAACCTGGTTCAGGTTGCTCCGTCCTTATCCTATACTCTTAACGTATTGAAATTCAAAAAGTTTCAGCCTGATTTAATCCTCGTTTTGCGATTCCTGCATGAGCGATACATTCCGCTGCGGCTGGAACGTCGAGATCGCGTGCTTGTACACCATTTGCTGGCGGCCGTCGCTGTCAATGACGATCGTGAAATTGTCGAATGCCTTAATCGTCCCTCTGATCTGAAAGCCGTTCGTCAAAAATACGGTGACCGGGATGCTCTCTTTCCGTAATTGGTTCAAAAATGTATCCTGGATGTTAATGGTCTTATTCATAGCCGTACCCCCAATAGGAATCAATTAGTGTTTTGAATTATATTCAAGATCAGCGGGAAACTTTCCTGCTATTATAGCATGGGCCGCCGCCAAAATCCCGGAAAAATTTTCACCGTCGCCCACATCGATCCAGACGATATCCTTCATATGGCGGAACCAGGAAAGCTGTCTCTTGGCAAACCGGCGCGTATCCCTTTTCAACTTCTCCACCGCAACATCCAGCGGGATGCCGTCAACCAGATGTTCGACGATTTCTTTATACCCCAGCCCTTGCATGGAGACCGCATCGCGGCGGTAGCCTTTGCGGAGCAGTCCGCGGACTTCATCGACAAGGCCAAGTCTCAGCATATCGTCAATTCGCCGTTCAATACGGTTATAAAGCATTTGACGGTCCATTGTCAAACCGATCAAGCAAAGCTCATAAGGCGATTGCTTCTGCTGCTTCTCAAGCTGTGAAGATAACGTCTCCCCGGTTAGGTGGACAATCTCCAGCGCCCGTATCACCCGACGCACATCGTTGGGATGCAGACGCGCCGCGGAATTGGGGTCCAACTCCGCCAATTTGGCGTGAAGCGCTTCAGCGCCATGGGTTTCGGCAAACGCCTGCTCCCGAGCCCGGAAATCCTCATCAGCCCCCGCCTCCGTAAACTGGAACTCATAGCAAACGGATTCGATGTACAGCCCCGTCCCGCCTACGATAAAAGGCAACCGACCGCGGCCGGTGATTTCCGGGATCAGCTTGCGGCACCATTCCTGGAACATGGCGACGGAAAAAGGCTGATCGGGTTCCAGCACATCGATCAAATGGTGCGGAACGCCGCCCATCTCTTCCTCGGTGATCTTGGCGGTCCCGACGTCCATCCCCCGGTACACCTGCATGGAATCGCCGGAAATGATTTCGCAGGACAACGCGCGGGCCAGTTCAATGCTGAGCTTTGTTTTGCCGACCGCCGTCGGGCCAAGCAGCACGAGCAGTTTCGGTTTATCGTTTCGGGTCAAGCGAAATCACTCCATAGGCAATTTTAGTATGGGATCGGCTGCTCGCGGCGAACCCCAGCCGATCGAATTCCCCGCTCCCGCGCTGCTCTTTCAGGACGACCGTTTTGCGAGCGACCCGGCAAGCCTCCTTCACCGCCTCCGGATCCAGACGGTTCGGATTGGCGAATGTCCGCAGCGGCGAAATGGAAGACGATTCCGCGATGGGATCGCGGAACATCGGGTCGAAGTAGACGATATCCGCGCTCTTGTCGGGCATCGCCCGCAACGCGTCCAAATGGTTCGTATGTATTGGTTCGATCCGCCGCAACGCTTCGTCAAAGGCCGGCAGGCCGGAGACATAGAACTTCAGCCCTTCGGTAAGCAAAGCCCAAAGCGGCAGGGAGTCCTCCAGCGCCAGCACCTGCCCCTCAGCCCCCGCGGCAATCGAAAAGACCATCGCGTCGGAACCTAGACCCGCCGTGCCGTCGATGATGACGTCGCCGGGAACGACCCGCGCGGCGTCCAGCATCGCGTCGTTCTCCCCCTTAAATAACCGCTTCGCCCGGACGAATGCCATGCTGGGGTGAAACGTCATCGGTTCGCGGCCGGTCCGATGCAGCCGGGCCCCTTTCTCCAAAACCACCAGGATGTCGCCGTCGCCATGACGCTCGGCTAAACGCGCTAGGGATGTCCGACTGCGCGAGACGTAAGGAACGCCGGCCAAGCCGGCCAGTTCCTTCGCCCGACGGACGGCGGCAGACGTTTCATGGTCTCCCGTAGTAATTAACATGATGAATTCCTCCGTTTGCTGACGTTACATGACCCGCTTGAACAGCTTTTCCAGATCATAGGTGGAAAATGAGACGATGATCGGACGCCCGTGCGGGCAGGTGTAAGGCTGTTTGCAGGCGGCCAGCCGGCGGATCAGCGTGTTCGCTTCTTCCGGCGTCAGCTTTTGATTCGCCTTGATGGACGCCTTGCACGACACCATCGTGGACGAAGCCTCCCGCAGCTTGGCCAGGTCGATGGCCCGCTCGCTAAGCACCCATTCGGCCATTTCCCCGATGATGCCCGCTTCTTCCCCTTGCGGGAACCAATACGGATGCGCCACCACGCGGAACGTACCGCCGCCGAAATGTTCGAGCACGACCCCGACCTGTTCGAACCAGTGAAGCCGCTCTTGCAGCTTGGCGCTGTCCGAAGGCGTGAATTCCAACGTGATTGGAATCAACAGCTCCTGCGATGCATCGGCCGGGCGGCCGAACTTCTCATAATAATATTCGTAATTCACGCGCTCGTGCGCGGCATGCTGGTCAATCAGATACAACCCCTGATCGTTCTGGGCGATCAGGTAGGTGCCGTGATGCTGTCCGATCAAGGACAGCTCGGGAAACGCCGGAAGCTCCGGTGCCGCCTCTGGCGAGCCGTACAACGCTTCCGGCATCTCCTGCAGCCGCGCGGCCGGCAGCGGCTGCCGCTCCGCAGCGCCGCCCCCGTAGGCGGCGGCGCCGGTTTGGCCAAGCCCGCCTTGCGGCTTGGCCGGACTAGGCGCGGCACCGTACGTGCCGGCGCCGGCTGCGCCCCGCTCCCGCAGCGTCAGGCCTTCGGCCGCTGCGGGAGCGTCAAAGGCGGCGGCGCTGCGCTGCGGCGCGCCGCCCATCGGGGCGCCGCCAGCAGGCGCCCCGCCCCAGCCGCGGTCGGGCACAGCCGACCGCGCGCCCGGGTCGCGCTCCGCGCCGCCGTTCCCCGACGGTCGGAGCGTGCTTTCCGCCGCCGCAGCCGTCTGGCCGGCGGCGGATGGGCCCTCCTCCGCGCCTAAAGGCGGCGCGGGGAAGTGGAACTGCTCCTGGATCACGGAGCGGTTCGGGCCCTTCCCGATCGTCTGGCGCACGACTTGCGGGATCAGCACCTGGCCGGACAACACGGCGCGTACGCTGTTCTCCACGAAGCCGTTCAGCTCCGGCTCCTTGCTGAAGCGCACCTCCAGCTTGGCCGGGTGCACGTTCACGTCGACCAGGGACGGATGCATCTCCAGCATTAACACCACCAGGGGATAGCGATTGATCGGCAGCAGCGTGTGATACGCGCGCAAAATGGCTTGATGCAGCCCAGGATTGCGGATGTAACGCCCGTTGACGATCGTCGACATGCCACCGCGGTTCGACCGGGCTAAATCGGGACGACCGATAAACCCGGTGATCCGGTAGTCGAGGTCCTCCGCTTCGATCGGCACCATCCCTTTGGAGGCATTCACGCCATAGATGGCCGCGATGACCTGTAACAGATCGCCGCCTCCCGGACTTTGCAGCAGCGTATTCCCGTTATGCCGAAGCGTAAAGGCGATTTCGGGATGCGCCAGCGCCTGCCGGTACATCACATCGGAGATATGGCCCAGTTCGGTCTGGATGGTCTTCATATATTTCAGCCTTGCCGGCGTATTGTAAAATAATTCCTTCACCGAAATATCCGTCCCTTGCGGAGCGGCGATATCTTCGTTCAGCTTGAGCGAACCGCCTTCGATTTCGATCACCCGCCCGAGCCCCGTATCGTCGCTTGAGGACACGAGCCGGACTTTGGCGACGGCTGCGATACTGGGTAAGGCTTCGCCCCGGAATCCGAGACTGCGGATCTGGAACAAGTCGCGGCCGGAGGTGATTTTGCTGGTCGCATGACGGTAGAAGGCCGTTTCGCAGTCCTCCGGTTCAATGCCGGAGCCGTTATCGGTGACGCGGATTAGCTGCAGACCCCCCTCTTCGACGGCGACTTCGATTTTGGTTGATCCTGCGTCAATCGCGTTCTCCACCAACTCCTTGACCACCGACGCCGGACGCTCCACCACTTCCCCGGCAGCAATCTGGTTGGCAATATGCTCGTCCAATATTGCGATTTTTGCCATTGCTCTTCCCTCCCGTACTCCCGTAGCTGTAGACCCTACGCTTTGATTACTTTAAAATCCCTACGCGCCTGCCTGTTGCTCTAACGCTGATGTGAAATGCTATTCAGACAAAATCCGACGCGTATAACTTCTAACAACGCTGAGCAACGCTATTTTCATCAAAACACCGGATTTCGCTCATCAAACGGGCTAATAAGCATCGTGGTCAGCGTTAAAATGACAACACGGCGATTTAGGCCGATTTAAGCCTTCTTCCAAGCGTTAGAGGTCGAGGAAGGCTTTGGCCCTAACCTAGCCGCTCTCCCCTGGGCGATGGCTGGAGCTAGGCCAGCCTGCCCGCTTTCCCTACAAATCCTTCGCCTTCATCTTCAGATCATTCACCAATTGCATGGCCTGCAGCGGCGTCATGTTCATCAAATCGGCGTTTTTGATCAGATTGATGATCGTCCGCGTTCCCGGATCTTCTGGCGCTTGGACGACCGGTTTCGCTTGAACCGGAGGTTCCTCATCGCCAAATATCGAAAGCTGCACCACCGGCCCACCTTCACCGGCAAGCGGCTTCGCCGCAGTTTCCATCGTAGCCGCAGCCTCAGTCGTTGCCGCCGCCGTTTCTCGCACAGTCGCAACGACTTCCTCGCTCACCATCGGCTGAGCCGCCCGCGAAGCCCCCGCTGACACGACAACGTCGCCAGCAGTAGGCAACGGGTTTTTGTCCTCCAGTCCTTTCAGCAGCCCATAGGCCCGGCCGATGATCTCCTCCGGCAAGCCGGCCAGCCGCGCGCAGTAGATACCGTAGCTGGTGTCGGCCGCGCCAGGGATCAGCTTGCGCAGGAAATGCACCTTGTCGCCGCTTTCCTGCACCGCCATGCTGTAATTGCTCAGCCCGCGCAGGCTATGCTCCAGATGGGCGAGCTCGTGGAAATGGGTCGAGACCAGCGCCTTGCAGCCGATCCGGTCGTGGACGTATTCGATCACGGCTTGCGCGATCGCCATCCCTTCGCTGGTCGACGTGCCCCGGCCCAACTCGTCAATGATGATCAAGCTGCGGGGGGTTGCTTTTTCCGTCATGATCTGAATATCGGCCATCTCCACCATAAAGGTGCTTTGCCCGCCGATCAGATCATCCGCCGCCCCGATCCGCGTGAAAATGCGGTCAACCAACGGGATCTCCGCTTTGCCCGCCGGCACGAAGCTGCCGATTTGCGCCAGGATCGAAATGAGTGCGACCTGCCGCATGTACGTGCTTTTCCCGGCCATATTCGGTCCCGTGATCAGCAGGATGCTGGCCTCATCCTTGCGTAAAGCCGTGCCGTTGGCGATAAACGCCGTATCCTTCATCACGGATTCCACCACCGGATGCCGGCCTTGCTCCACGACAAGGTCGTAGCCGTCGGTGAGCTTCGGCTTCACGAAGCCATTGTCCGACGCCACCGCCGCCAGCGAGCGCAATACGTCGATTTCGGCGATTTGCTCGGCCAGCTTCTGCAAGCGTGGAATATCGGCAGCGATCCGTTCACGCAGTTCGTTGAACAACGCGTACTCCAGGTCGACCATTTTCTCCTCGGCTTCGAGAATCAGCGCTTCTTTCTCTTTCAACTCCGGCGTAACGAAACGCTCGGCGTTCGCCAGCGTCTGCTTCCGTTCATACCGGCCTTCCGGCAGTGCGCCTAGATTGGCCCGCGTGACTTCAATATAATATCCGAATACCTTGTTGTAGCCGATCTTCAGCGATTTGATCCCTGTCGCCTGGCGTTCGGCCGCTTCCAGCTCGGCGATCCAGCGTTTGCCGTTCACCCCGGCCTCGCGCAGCTCGTCCAGCCGTTCATGGAACCCGGTTTTGATGATGCCTCCATCCCGTACCGAAACCGGTGGGTCGTCGGCAATCGCCGCATCGATCATCCCAGCCAGATCGGCGCACTCGTCCATTGCCGAGGCGATCCGCCGCAGCGTCGACGATGCCGAGCCACCGCATAAATCCTTGATGGCCGGCACCTGGAGCAGCGATGTCTTCAAGGCGACCAAATCCCGTCCGTTCGCATTGCCGAAGGCGACCCGGCCTACCAGCCGCTCCAGGTCGTAAATATCTTGCAGCGCTCCGCGCAGGTCCTCGCGCAGGATAAATGCGCCGTGCAGATGCTCGACCGCCTCCAGGCGTTCCTCGATCCGCGATTTTTGCAGCAGCGGCTTGTCGATCCAGCGCCGCAGCAGTCTGGAACCCATCGAGGTTTCCGTGCGGTCAAGCAGCCACAGGAGCGAACCTTTCTTCGAACGCTCCCGGACCGTTTCGACCAATTCCAAATTACGCCGCGTAAACGGGTCCAAAATCATAAAATGCTCGGGCTCGTAAGCCGATATTTTCGTCAGCTGGCTAAGCGAACGTTTCTGCGTTTCGCTCAAATAGCCGACAAGCAGCGCGATATTGTCGCGCCGTTCCGGCTCCAGGCGGATCCATTCCGCTTCGCCGAACAGCGAACGCCCCGTCTCTTCCTTCGCCTTGGCCCATGGCGTATATACCACCGGCTTGCCGAGCGGTGCAGCTTGTCCGGCAATCCATTCCAATAACTCCGGATCCCCGATGATCTCCGCCGGATCGTACAAGCCGATTTCGTCGCGCAGCCACTCTTTGTTTGACGGGGCTGACGTCGCGTACAGCTCCCCGGTAGACAGGTCGCAGGCCGTTAGGGCCATCAGGCCCTGCCGCTCGGTGACCGATACGATATAGTTATTCGTCCGCTCGCCGATCGTCTTTCCTTCCATGATCGTCCCCGGGGTAATGACCCGGACGATTTCGCGCCGGACCATCCCTTTGGTTTGCGAAGGGTCTTCCATCTGCTCGCAGATCGCGACTTTGTATCCTTTTTCGATCAGCCGGTGAATATAATTGTCTGCTGAATGGTAGGGAACACCGCACATCGGAATTTTCTCCTCGGCGCCCCCGTCCCGTCCGGTCAGCGTTATTTCAAGCTCCTTCGCGGCCAGGATCGCATCCTCGAAGAACATTTCATAGAAGTCTCCCAGCCGGAAAAACAGAAACGCGTCCTGCGCTTCCGCCTTAATTCGTAAATATTGCTCAATCATCGGCGTGTAGGTAGCCATGATTCCCCTCCATTTAACCCTGCGCAATCAGGTCTTTCATAGAATCCTATTATACCAGAAAAGGGCAGCGCGGTTATGAAGGATTTTGGATTTTCCAGGCGGGGCGGATATCCGCGGTTTCGTCCCAGGCGCGGCCGGACTGAACGGCTTCGAGCAGCGGAGCGACATAACCCTGGTAGCGGGCATAGTCGGGAACGCCTTGGATATCGGCTAACAAGCGGGGCAACGCCTCGCGCAGCGTTTTTTTTCGGCCGGCGTAAAATGCCGCCCACACCGCGTCCTTCTCCAGCGGCCTCGAGCTAAGCCGTTCCGCGTTTTCGAGGATTAAGCACGCTAACGCCACAACCCCTTTAGTGACGAGCGGAGAGATCAGGAAGCTGGGTAAAGTGCGATATTCAAAGCCGCCGTATTCTTTAATCCGGAAGTCGCCGAGGAACCCGTATTTCGGCCGGCGGGGCGCGCTTCGGGGATCCTCCAGCACCGCTAGCGGCAGCGCCAAGTAGTTGTCGAGCGTCCGCAACAGCTCGGGCGTCAACGCGACCCCGCTGAAATGCAGGTGCCCCCCCAGCGGAAAGCCGCGCTGCGGCATGGCTCCTGCCTGCCAAATCAGCCCCTGGTCTTCGATGGAGCCGCGGGCTTCGCGGAACGCGTGCAGCAGATGGACGACGACATCGCGAGGCTCCTTGCCGGGCCGAGGCCGCAGCTCGGCCAGCGGGAACAAGCGCTGCCCGCGGTAACGCAGCACGTCGCATCCCGCTTCCCCGTGGAATGGCAAGTACCGGGAGGCCGGAACGACTTTGCCGTGGTTCGGATCGAACAGCAAGAACTCCGGGTCCATCCCGATCAGCCGCTCGGCCGGCGATTCCCGCAGCTTCTCCAGTTCCGCCAAGGTTTCTCGCATGGCACGGGCAAATCCGGCGGCAACGGTGCTGCCGGATTCTGAGGCAGGGGTTACCGAATCCACCGTAAACCGCCCTTCCTCCCCGGCCGAGATCACCACTTCGCCGAAATCGAGCCCGACGGCATATAACGCACGAACGGCCGTGCTTGTCAGGCGTTTATAAAGCGGCGTGTCCAGTGTCGGCGTTTCGCCCAGGAGCGGGAGCGCTTGCCCGGCTTTGCCCAGCGGCCGGATCTCCCGTGCCCGTAAGTGGAATACGGTAACGGCAAAACGGCGCTTGTAGGAGGCAGGAGTGCTTCTGGCTGACGGGATAGGCCTTTCCGAAGGCGTTGTCAATAGGCCGGCCGCTTCGAGTCGCCGCCGCCAGTCCTCCAGCGATGCGTTGGGCCGGCCCAGTAAAATCTCCTGCACCCGTCCCCCCCAATAGGCCTCTTCCGGTCCATAATAAATCCAATCCGAAGCGTCCGGAGCGGGTTTGGCAAGCCTTCTTCCATAATTGGAGTCCGCCGACGCCTCACCGGTCAGGTCTGGTCCTTTCAACACCCGATATGGGCCGCCCAAGCGTCCCAGCGCCTGCAACAGGCGTCCTTTGAACGCAGCGGAGCCCGGGCGGATTTTCAACACGAGGTGCTCATCCTTCACCACCGAGTTCATCCCCTGTCTAATTTAGAGGTTCAGCGAAAAATAAAAACAAAAAGAGGGCAGCCGCCCTCTTCGACGACGCCCCTGCCGCATATGCTACACTGTAGCCTGAAACATTCGGTGCTTACCGATCTGCCGGTTTGCTTCCAACACGAATCACAGTTCGTCGTCGAGGAGATCCGGATCCAAATCTTCATAATCGCCGAGCTCGGAGCCGAAATCATAATCCTTGTCTTCGATGCCGCTGCTCGGCACCACAAGGACGTTCAACTTCGTTTCGGCAACCAGTTCCACCGCAAATTCGCGTTCCACCCGAATGGATACGCGGCCGTCTCCCGAGACGGTGGCTTCGACGGTGCTGGGTTCCTGCGTCGCTTCTGCGGATACTTCCACCGTCGACGAACGGTGTCTGGAATCCAAATAGCTGAGCGGAACATTCTCGACGTAAGATACCGTTTCCTTAGCGACCTCGGTCTGCGAGTTCTTGTCGTACGAATACCAGATGTTAATATCGTAAGTACCAATAACTTCAATTCCGTCTCCCGCAGCGACCGCTTCGTACTGGTGGTTGATGATCCAGGCCCCCAGGATGCTCGACGGTTTATGAGGGGGAGTCACGGTATGTGTTACGGTAGAGAACTTACGACCTTTGCCGCAGATCGCTTTCGTGATGATCTCTCTACTTTGATATTTCAATGACATGTTAGAACCTCCTCCATACATCATTCACTAAAAGTGTATGCAGGACATTCGTCTAGGGTGACAACTATTTTATCGGCGCCTGATTTCGTTTCCGCGCCCGATTCGCCGCCATTCGAGGTATGGGGGCTTTATTTTTTTTGGAAACGGCTAAATACAAGGAAAGTTCCCGGCACAGCTGAAGAATGGCCGAACGGATTTCAAACTCCTCGCGGGTGGAGGGCAACTCCATTTTTTTGAAATCCTCCTCCAGTTCGGCCAGCATTTGTTCGGTAATGCCGGTGTATTCCTCCTGATTGACATCCACGCTAAGGCGGTCAAACAACACCGCGGCAAATTCCCCTTGCGGCATGCGTTGGTACACTTGCGAAATCAGCTCCAGCATGCCTTCGATGCGGCTTAACTGCTCTTTGCGCATGATGAAATACGCCGTCCAGGCCTCGTTGGGCGAGATCATTTGGTTCTCAGCGGCCCGTTTGGCAATCGAGTGCCCCTCCTCGACCAGCCGGGCCGCATCGGTCAGCTCTTTGCCATCCCATAGGCGATACGGATCACGCAGCGAAGCGGCAATCTCCTGGAAAATGCGCGAAAACAAAGCATCCACCTCGTGCCGAGTGTCCAGCAGCTTGTCTTCCGTTTTGGGCATGTACAGAAAATTAACGACCATAGCCGAGCCGAGCCCGATGATCAGCAGCTCCACCTGGGTGAACAGGACATGCCATGAGATCTCCGCGCCGCCGAATACGCGGAACACGACGACGGAGCTGGTCACGATCCCTTCCTTGAAGCCCGCGCGGGCGATCAAAGGAAAAGCGATGAGGATGTAAATCGCCAGGACCCATATATGAAAACCGAGAAAGTAAAAAACGCCGAATGCCAGCAACAAACCTAGAATTGAAGCGAAAAACCGCGCTGATATCGAAGCCAGGCTGCGCTTGCGGGTGACATCTACCCCGAGAATCGCGAGCAGTCCCGCGGAATTGGCGCCTGCCACCCCGGCAAAATCCGCAATAAAAATAGCCATTAACGTGGCGATGGCCGTTTTGATCACCCGAAAGCCCATAAATACCCACCTTTTTTGTCGAAAACGATCTATGGAAATATCCTACTTGATTTTCGGAATCCAAACAATCCCACTTTCACCTTCAACCTTTGCTGTCATGGGAAAAGGGAGCTTTGTACGATTATCCCTTTGGGTAAGGGTTCCCCCATTTCTCCTGATCTGATCGAACGGGATCATGCTGCAAAGCGGCCTTACGCAATGATGTTCCGTGATATCCCCATTCGAATAGTCGCAGCAGGCCGTGTTGTTCACCGATCACCGATCCCCCACCTCAAGGCTGATGACAACAATCGTAAGCATGTCACGTGTCTGGCAGGACAGCAAAGAAGATCGCCAACGACCTGACCAAGCTGGCCGGATAGGGCGATCTTCCTGTTTTCTTAAATAATCAAAACTGTCTTGCATTGATATTAAGATTGTATTTATCCCCAGTCTTATTATAAATATAAACTTCCCAATCTCCAGATAATCCATTAGCTTGCTTATCTTCAAAGCTTATTGTTTTTTGACTTTTCCCCTTTAATTCATAACCATCTGTAATGTGTAGACCATTGCGGCTGATATTAATAAAGACAGATGAAGATACATTGTTTTTAACCCAAACATTCAAATAGAAACCATTTTCTGGAGCGGTTGTAAATTCTCCTGTATATGCCGAGGAACCTGTATGAGTGACATGATTAATCAGAAGCACATCCATTGGATAAAACATGTTGTCTTCAATAGTTGTAACTTTATTGCTTGATACTTCTTCCGTAGCTGACAATGACACCACAGATTGAGCGGATACCGGAGCAACATTTTCAGCCGCAGGTGCCACTAAGGCAAGAGATAACATAACCAAGACGATCAAAACAGCGGTTACCTTTATTTTCTTCATAGACTTGTATACCTTCTAAATAAATTGATTTTTATAAACAATTTGTGTAAATAGCATACAAGATTAACCAGTCGTGATGGTTACATTTTTTTCATTTTTGAGTTTCGTAATGATTTTGTTTTCTATCTCAAATCTTGTTTCAACCTGAAAATTGGGTTCACTCTTTGATTTCCTCATAATGGGTAAACCTGGTGCGGCAGCGTTACCGCTCCCGCACCAGCTTCCGTTCGATATATACAACCAGCTGGTACATCGCCGTCGCCACCACCGCGATGATGACCAGACTCGACAGCACCAGGGTGAAGTTAAACACCTGAAACCCGTAGACGATCAGGTACCCGAGCCCGATTTTGGCGACGAGGAATTCGCCGACGATGACGCCGACCCAGGCCATGCCCACGTTCACCTTGAGCGTGGATACGATGGTTGGGAACGAGGCCGGCAGGATCGCCTTCACAAACACGTCGCGCCGCGACCCGCCAAACGTGCGGATAACCTTGACCAGGTTGGCATCCACTTCATTAAAGCTGTTGAAGACGACCAACGTGGTGACAATCACCGTAATCGACAGCGTTGTGACCACGATGGCGGTAAATCCGGCGCCGAACAACACGATAAATATCGGGCCAAGCGCCACCTTCGGCATGCTGTTGAACACGACCATGTAGGGGTCGAGAACGCGGGACAGGAACGGCGACCACCAGATCAGTACGGCCAATAAGGTCCCGATCAACGTACCGAGCAGGAAACCCACCGCCGTTTCGCCAACCGTCATGGCAAGGTGCGGCCACAACTCGCCGCTGACGGCATCTTTGACAATTTGCCGTCCTACCTTGGACGGGTAACTGAAGATCAGCACATCGATCCAGCGCATCCGGCCCGCGAGCTCCCAACATCCGATGAATAACACGAGAATCAGTGCCTGCACGCTCACCACATAATTGCTCATCCGGCGTTTGCGTCTGCGGTATAGGAGCCATTTCTCCCGCAGCCAGGCTTCCTGATTGGCATCCGGTTTGGTTACAGGCTGTGCCAAGGGCTATCCCTCCTCCCTTTCCGACGTTTCCAAATCCCGCCAGATTTCATGGAACAGCTCGTTGAAGCCTTCGGCTTCCCGGGCGTAAAACGGCTGCGCATTGCGGATCTTCTCCGGTATTTCGTACATGCTGCGAATCCGGCCGGGTCTTGGGGCCAACACGATCACCCTATCGCTGACCGCGATCGCTTCGGACAAATCGTGGGTCACCAGCACGCCGGTTTTCTTTCGCTGCTTCAAGGTTCCCCACACCAAATCCTCCAGCTGCAGTTTCGTTTGGTAATCGAGCGCCGAGAACGGCTCATCCAGAAGCAGCAGCTCCGGATCGGTCGCCAGGGTACGAACGAGGGCAACCCGCTGGCGCATTCCGCCCGACAGTTGATGCGGATACAGGTTCTCCGTATCGCCGAGGCCCATTTCAGCTAGCAGCGAACGGGCATTTTCCGTGCTTTCCGGCGTCAACCGCCCCGTTAGCTCGAGACCCAACACGCTATTGCTCAGAATCGTCCGCCACGGGAACAAATAATCCTGCTGTAGCATATAACCGACCTGCGGGGTTGGCCCCGTCACCGGTTTGCCGTGCAGCAGCATCTCCCCCCGAGATGGAGTGAGCAGACCTGCCATGACGGAGAGAAGCGTGGTCTTTCCGCAACCGCTGGGACCGACCAAACTGATGAACTCGCCCGGCTCCACCGTCAAATTCATCCCTTGCAAAGCGAGGACGGCCTCCCGGTCCGTCACGTAGACCAGATCCAGGTTTTTCAGTTCCACGACAGAAGGCAAAAGCACTCACGCTCCTTTTCCGTTTGTTTTATGCTTATTTCACCGAGTTTACCGCTTGATCGGCAAAGCTGTTGTCGACCAGCTTCTCGGGGGCGACCCGTTCGTTTAATTCCCCGGCGCTTTCCATCACGTCAAGCAGATTGTTCCATGCGTCTTCCGCCAACGCCGGTGTCTCCGCATACGTCCCCTGCTCCTGATAACGCTTGATCGAGCTGACCAAAATATCCATGTCCGTGTCCTTAAAGTAAGGAGCAACGGTCTCGGCAATTTCCTCCGGCGTGTGCGACTGGACCCAGCGCTGTGCCTTATAGACCGCGTTCGTAAACTTCTGAACGACTTCCGGGCGGTCTTTCATGTAGCTTTGCTTGGTCATGAACACCGTGTAGGGCAGCTTTCCGCTCTCCGTACCAAAGGAAGCGACGACAAAGCCCTTCCCTTCCTTCTCAATAATGGAAGCTTGCGGTTCAAACAGCTGGACGAACTGTCCCGTTCCCGACGCGAACGCCGCCGTGATGTTGGCGAAGTCCACATTCTGGATCAGCTCCAGATCCTGTTGCGGATCGATCCCGTGCTTGCGCAGGGTGAACTCGCCGGCCATTTGCGGCATGCCCCCTTTCCGCTGGCCAAGAAAGACGCTCCCCTTCAGCTTCTCCCAATCGAACTCCCCGGGGTCTTCCCGGGCGACCAGGAACGTGCCGTCCGTTTGCGTCAACTGGGCAAAGTTGATCACGGGATCCTCCGAGCCTTGCTGATACACGTAAATCGACGTTTCAGCGCCGACCAGCGCCACATCGATCGCCCCCGACAACAGCGCGGTCATCGTCTTATCGCCCCCTGCCGTCGTTTGCAGCTCTACGTCCAATCCTTCCTCTTTGAAAAAGCCTTTTTCCAAAGCGACATATTGAGGGGCATAAAAAACGGAACGGGTAACTTCCCCGATTTTCACCTTTTGTGCTTGGCCGCTTCCTCCGCAACCGCTAAGGGCTGCCGTCAGGAGAACGATGAGCGCGAGCCATAACCCCTTTCTAACGTTGTTCATGCCGTTCACCTCTCCTTCTTTATGGAGTTTCATAGCCAATCGATTGCTAGCGGTTGGCTAGAACATACTAAATAGTATGCGATGGCCCAGCAAAAGGTTAAGCGTAGACGGTGAGAGGATCCCGTCCCAGGTTGTAAGGGAAGGGCGGGCATGTTTGGAGAACGCAAAAAAGCCGCCCCTGGGCGGATCATTCCGCTCATGGACAGCCTTTGTTGGGATTGACGACTAAATGCCGTAAATGCTCTTGAATTTCTCCTCGAGATAGTCAGCGAGATAATCCGGATTCAGCTCTTCCCCGGTGACCGCGAAGATAATTTCGGACGGTTTGCGGCTCTTGCCGTATTTGTAGATTTTCTCGGTCAGCCATTCCTTGATCGGTTGGAAATTGCCGTCCGCGATAAAGCCTTCGAACTGCGGAAGCTCCTTGCGAAGCGTGTTTGCGATCTGGGCCGCATACATGTTGCCTAATGCATAGGATGGGAAGTAGCCGAACAGGCCGCCCGACCAGTGAACGTCCTGCAGCACGCCGAGCCCGTCGTTCGGCGGCGTCAAGCCGAGATAGTCGCGGTATTTCTCGTTCCATACTATAGGCAGCTCGCTTACCGGCAAAGCTTCATTAAACAGCATCTTCTCGATCTCGTAACGGATAATGATATGCAAATTATAAGTCAGCTCATCCGCTTCGATTCGGATTAACGAGTTCTCCACGCGGTTGATGCCGAGGAAGAACGCCTCCGGCGTAACATCCTTAAATTGATCCGGGAAGTGCTGTTGGAGTTCCCCGAAATACCGCTGCCAGAATGGCAGGCTGCGCCCGACGAAGTTCTCCCAGAAACGGGATTGGGATTCGTGGATCCCCATCGACGTGCCTTGGCCCAGCGGCGATCCGGCAAGCTCCGGAGAAACGTTCTGCTCATAAAGGGCATGCCCGCCTTCGTGGAGGGAGCTGAAAATGGCGCTGGCGACATCATCCTGCTTGTAGTTGGTCGTGATCCGCACATCGCCATGATTTAGCGTCGTTTGGAACGGGTGTACCGTTTCGTCGATCCGCCCGGCCTCGAAGTCGTAACCGATTTGTTCAAGGAGGAAACGGCTGAACTTCGCCTGCTGTCCCGCATCGAACAGCTGATCCAGGAAAGGCGCCTCCGGCTTGTTCTTCGCCGCAGCCACTGCCTCGACCAGCGGTACCAGGCGGTCGCGCAACTGCCCGAATACCTGATCGAGCTTCTCGACCGTCAGATCCGGTTCATACATATGTAACAACGTATCATAACGAGTGGCTTTCGGACCCCAATAATCGATAAACTCCTGCGTTTTTTCCACGATTTGCGTTAAATAAGGTTCAAAGCCGGCGAAATCGCTGTTTTCCTTAAAATCCTCCCACATCGTCTCGGAATGGGCCGTGAGTTCGGTATATTCGCGGAATTTCTGCGGAGGAATCTTGACGCTCCGGTCGTACTCCTCCTGCACGTCAAGCACCATCCGGCGTTTGACGTCATCCAATTCATCCAGTACGGAAGGCTGATTCAAATAGGCAAGATACTCGCCCATTTCCGCCGACGTTTGCAGCTTAAATGCCTCCGTGGACAATAAGCCGATGGTGGCTGCCCGGGTCTCTGCGCCTTTCCGCGGCGCGCCCGTGCGCAAATCCCAATTCATCAGAGCGACGGCTTCCCCGTAGCCGTGAATCTTTTGCAGAAGCTCTCGAAAGAGCTCCCATTTTTCAACCGTTTCCTGCTTCATGACAACTCCCGCCTTTACTGGTGAAATTTACTGCTACTCTTGATGATACTTTTAACAAACCGTATAATCAAATTTTAAGCGGGCGAAATCACCTTTTTTTGAAATATTTCATTTTCATGTAAAGGAGCTGTCTTCATCTTATGAAAATATCTTTAAACCCGACGGCCGAAAAACTGATCGCCGACAAGCTGGGCGCTAAGCCAGGCCTCCTCCGCCTCGTGTACGATACGGAAAACTGCGGCTGCGGAATGAGCGGCGTTCCGGGACTAACCATCGTGTCCGAACCCGGCGCTTACGACATTCCGGTGGAGAACGAGGTTTATCCGTTTTGGATCGATAAGCTGCAGGCGGTATTTTTTGAAGAAGAGCTTACCCTGAAGGGGGAAGAAAACACCGGCACCTTCCGTTTGGATGGGCCGTCGCAATTTTACAAATCCAATATCCGCTTGGTTGACCACCGGTAAAACGCCGGGATCCGCTACCCCAAAACTAAGGAGGCAGGTAAAATGACTCAACTGCAAACGATTCTGGAGTATAACCGTAAATTTGTCGAAGATAAGGAATACGAGAAATATGTAACGGATAAATTTCCCGAGAAGAAAATGGCGATTGTTACCTGCATGGATACTCGGCTAACGGAGCTTCTACCTAAAGCGATGAATTTGCGCAACGGCGATGTGAAGCTCATCAAGAACGCCGGCGCGGTAATTTCCCAGCCCTTCGGGAGCGTCATGCGCAGTCTGCTGGTGGCGATCTACGAGCTGCATGCGCAAGAGGTGTTCATCGTCGGTCACACCGGCTGCGGGATGGCCGCGCTGAATTCGGACCGGATGATCGGATCCATGCGGGAGCGGGGAATCAGCGACGATACGCTGAGCACGCTGGAGAACTCCGGCATCAAGCTGAATAAATGGCTGCGCGGCTTCGATAACGAGAAGGAAGGCGTCATCCAGACGGTAAATATCGTCAAGAAGCATCCTCTTCTCCCTGCCGACATTCCCGTTCACGGGATGTTGATCGATTCCACGACGGGCGAGCTGGAGCTTGTGATCGACGGATATCAGCAACTGCAGAAATAATCCCGCTTAGGATGGGTCGAACCCGCCAGATGGAGAAAGGATGGAGCAACTAGATGACGTATCATTTCGACGAACGTATGCCGCGGAGAGGGACTTTCTCCGAGAAATGGGATCTTGGACGGGAGCTGTTCGGCGATCCGGACGTACTGCCCTTGTGGGTCGCCGATATGGATTTCCGCTGCGCTCCGGCCATTGTCGAAGCCGTCACGGAACGGGCCAAGCTGGGAATTTACGGCTACACCGCCCGGCCCAAAGAATACCTGGACGCCATCACCGGCTGGCTGGAGCGCCGGCATGGTTGGAGCGTCGACGCGTCCTGGTTGACCGACACCCCAGGCGTCGTGCCTGCGCTCGGCGTGGCCGTTCAGGTGTTAACCGAGCCGGGGGATCAAGTGATCCTGCAATCCCCGGTATATAATCCGTTCTATGACGTGATCCGCAGCAACGGACGCGAGGTCGCCGAAAATCCGCTGATTCTTGACGAGGGTCGTTACCGGATGGATTACGGACAACTGGAGTCGCTGATGCAGAACGGTGCCAAACTGCTGCTGCTATGCAGCCCCCATAATCCCGGCGGGCGGGTTTGGACCCGGGACGAGTTGGAACGGCTCGGCGAACTTTGCTTGAAATACGGTGTGAAGGTCGTCTCGGACGAAATTCATGGCGACCTCGTATTCAAGGAACATCGCCATTTGCCGTTTGCCTCGCTCTCCGAGGCCCATGCCGGCATCACGGTCACCTGCGCGGCACCCTCCAAGACGTTCAACATCCCCGGGCTCGCCACGGCTTATACGATCATTCCGAACGTAGCGATCCGCAAGCGGTTCGCGGAACGGATCAAAGCGTTGGCCATCGGTTCGCTGAACTATTTCGGCCCTTCCGCCACCATCGCCGCCTATACCCAAAGCGAGGATTG
Organism: Paenibacillus timonensis; assembly: GCF_022427145.1. Lineage (GTDB taxonomy): Bacteria > Bacillota > Bacilli > Paenibacillales > Paenibacillaceae > Fontibacillus > Fontibacillus timonensis. The sequence continues at coordinate 9,824 of NZ_JAKSXN010000005.1, read as the reverse complement.
GCTTGATGCCGTCTTAGACTACATCCGCGACAACCGCGACTTTGCGGTGGCGACTCTCGCGGAGCGCTTGCCTGCGGCGGCCCCTGTCCTCTCTGAAGGCACCTACTTATTATGGGTGGATTGCCGGGCGCTGGGATGGAGCAAAGCCCAGATGAAGCAAACGATGTACAAGGAGGCCAAAATCGCCTTTACGGAGGGCTCCATCTATGGCCAGAACGGCGAAGGGTTCCTGCGGATCAACCTGGCGTGTCCGCGCTCGTTATTGCAGGAGGCCCTGGAGCGCTTTTGCGCAGCGGTCACCGCACGCACTACGTAGATCATTCCTACCCGAACAACATGGCAAAGCCGGATAGACGAATCGTCTTCCGGCTTTGTTTGTTTAGGTGCGTCGCATATAGGCGCGAACCGTTATCGGTGCAAAAACCGCCACGATAACGGCGGCTCCAACGAGGGAGGTCACTAAATCTCCGCCAGCCGTCCCCGTATTGACCAGTTCCCGAACCGCGGTAACCAAATGCGAAATCGGATTCACGTTCGCAAACCATTCCAGCCATTTCGGCATGGTATCGACCGGAACGAACGCATTGGACAGGAATGTCAGCGGAAACAACACGATCATTGAAATCCCCTGCACGCTGGAAGCCGTTCGGGCGATCACGCCAAAGAAAGCGAAAATCCAGCTGATCGCCCAGGAGCAGACGATGACGAGTAACGAAGCAAGCGCAACATAGCCGAGGCCTCCTTCAGGCCGGAAGCCCATGAGATAGCCCATCGCAAACGTCAAGACCGTAGCGATCGTATAGCGGACCGTGTCGGCAAGCAAAGCGCCGGCCAGCGGAGCGATTCGCGCGATCGGCAGCGATTTAAAGCGGTCGAAGACGCCCTTCTCCATATCCTCGCGCAGCTGGACCCCGGTAACGATGGACGTCGAAATGACGGTTTGCACCAGAATGCCCGGAATAATGACCGGCAAGTAACTCAGTACATCCCCCGAGATCGCCCCGCCGAAAATATAGGTGAACATCAGCGTGAAAATGATCGGCTGGATCGTCACGTCGAAAAGTTGTTCCGGTGTTCGCTTGATTTTGAGCAAACCCCGGTACGCCATGGTCAAAGAATGGCGTAGCGATTGACGGAAACTGGTGTGATTCTTTAAAGGCCGAGCAGCCTTGGAAGAGGCAGCCGTGGTGTTCATGCAATGACCCCTTTCTGTTTGAGAACGTACACGTCCGTACCTGCGGTATCTGCTTCGACGCCATGCCCGGTCAACGTCAAAAAGACTTCGTCCAGCGTTGGCTTCTGGACGCTTAACTCCAGCAAAGCAACGCCGGATTCGCGCAAGGCAATCAACAGGTCCGTGACTTTATCGGCCTCCGCCATCGGGGCGGTAATCTTGCCGACTTCAGCCGAGACGCTTGAAGGCACCTTCAGCACTTGCTCCACAATTCGGCGAGTCTCCGCCAAATCCATCGGATTGTTTAATCTCAGCTGCAGCGACGAGGCGCCGACCGAAGCTTTCAATTCGTCGACGGTTCCTTCGGCGATGACCTGTCCGCGATCGATCACGGCGATCCGGTCCGCCAGTTGATCGGCTTCGTCCAGGTATTGCGTCGTTAACAGCACCGTCGAGCCTGAAGCCACCAGGCGGCGGATCGTATCCCACATCTGCGTCCGCGTCCGAGGATCCAGACCCGTCGTCGGTTCGTCGAGGAAGATGAGCGGCGGTTGGGCAATCAAGCTAGCCGCCAAGTCCAGGCGACGCCGCATCCCGCCGGAAAAATGCTTCAGCGGGCGTTTGGCTGCATCGGACAAGCCGAATTCCTCCAGCAGCTCCTCCGCTTTTCGGCGGGCCTCGCTGCGTCCCAAGCCTAATAGCCTAGAGAAAATGACGAGGTTTTCCGTAGCGCTCAGCGTTTCATCCACCGACGCGACTGCCCGGTCACGCCGATCAGTTGGCGGACGATATGCTGCTCCTTCACGACGTCATGGCCGAAAATGCGGGCGGATCCCGCATCCGGACGCAGCAAAGTGGCCAGCATGCGGATCGTCGTCGTTTTCCCGGCTCCGTTCGGTCCTAGGACGCCGTAAATCATGCCGCTCCCCACCCGCAGGTTCACTCCGTCCACCGCGCGGTTCGTTCCGAATATTTTCACGAGTCCCTCAGCTTCAATCGCCGGTTTAGAACTGCCTCCCGTCAGGGCGGAAGTTATCGTATTCATTGGTTTCGTCCTCCTATCTTTCATCCAATGGGTTCTACAGTTAGGAGGTTAACCGAGTTAGTTAAACTGAATTTAAACGGTCAATAAAACACACCCGTAGTTGGGTGTGTTCGTGGGTCGTGCTTATTTCAGTTTCGTTTTGCGCAGCTCTTTCAGTTGCTCGTAGGCTTGCTCCAGCGCCTTTTTACGCTGTTCCATGGCTTGCAGATGCTGGCGTTCGATCTCCACAAACCGCTCGCTGTCAAAATCCACCCAACTTTTCATCATGGATGCGTCCGGCAGCGTTTGGTTCCGAATCTCTTTTCGCTTCACGGCAACGCAGCATAAATAGTTATGCTGCGTTTCCAATTTCTTGATCTCGAACCAGGGATCCAGGCAAACGCCAAAGCTCCCCGCATAGAAGGTTTGCTTATGATCGTGGAAGGGATGGTATCCGTAAGGCACCGTCACGATCAGCGAGCCTCCGTCTCTCAGCAATCGATAGGCATGGCTTATCAAAAGCCCGGGATTGGCGAAGTGCTCTAGAATTTGTCCAAGAATGACCGTATCGAACAACTGATGAACCTGGAGTTCCGTAACGTCGGCTACTTTGAACTGGACCTTGGACCGGACGGGTCCGGACTCCCGGGACAACTCCTTTTGCGCATATCGGATGGCATCCTCTTCCACATCTACCCCAACGACCTTTCGTCCTTCCCGGCCCAAAAGGATCGAAGTGATCCCTTGGCTGCAACCGGCGTCAAGCATCCGATTGCCGGACACGTGCCGGCAAATCCAATGAATTCTGGCACGAGTTGCTTCCTGAGATTTAACCGTGTTCACCATCCCGTAGTAACGTTCGTTCACACGATCATGGTTGACCATGCACACTCACCTCCTTCAATCGAGGGGGAAGCCGAGGCTAACCCATAAAATTTTTCAACACGGTGCGGATTTCTGTAGGGTTCAATCGGTCGCGAGGCGGCACTCTTTTGGCGGAGGTATTATCTTGATGGATCACGTTGACGTAGTTGCGGGGAGCGAGCAGTTCATGCGGCAAATCAATGACGTTGCCGTGCGTGCCCCGTCCTGGAAGCTTAACTCGGTAGCCTGACAGATACTCTGCCGTCTTGTACAAGTATACGTAAAATTGCGGAGAACGATGGAAGGTCGGCGCCATTTCTCCATGGACGCTATCCCACAAATAGCCGTTTTGGTTGATTAAGGCGACCGTTTCGGACTTCGGGCGGTAATCATATAGCTGCTGCACATAGGTTTTATGATACAGGTCGTCGGAATCCAATCGTGCGACATACAAATCAACGCTTTTTCCGGCAAAAGCTTTGATCCGGTCGATGCTGGCGCGGTTCGTCCCAAACCAGATATTGCTTGGAAGCGGCGGTTGTTTTGACAAAAGATCAGCTACGATCGCTTCGGTTCCTTCGGCGATCTTCAACACCGCCAGAAAGTTCTGATTCGTTTGGGCTTTCAACGATTTCAAGGTAAAGTTGCGAAAGATAGCGATCCGTTTCTCCAGCCACGGCCGGGTAAGCCGCTCTGGGTCAAAACCAAACGTATTGAAATTGCTCTCGATCACCACTTTTTTGGACATGCACATCCCTCCTAGTCATAATAGCCCCCTGCTTGCCTATTTTCACGGGAAACGGAGCTACCGATCTTTCACTATATGCTAGACGACAGGAGAAGGACAGGACGCATTCCATATACCTCGGGGGATATAGTCAAGTGAACACGCCTCTTTTGTTCTGCGGTACAAGCACACAATTCAAATAGATTTCGCGAACATAGACTGGAATGATCAAGCACGCGAAAGGAATGAACCGTTCGATGCAACAAATCTATTTAGAAACTCAAGACTTGCTTAAGAGAATCGAAGACGCTATCGAGAACCGGAAGCCGTTTTCCTTGGTACGGATCGGCGATGGAGAGAACTTAGTGATGGCTCAGCATCACGTCTGGCCCCTCTCCAAAGTGCTGCAAGAACGGTGGGCGATGAAAGCCAACCGCGGGGAAAAAGGCGTTACTTTGCCGAATCTGCCGCTGCGCAACGCCGTGGTTTCTTCGGTGAAGAGGGCAACTGTCGTTGGGATCCTTCCTGCGGGAGACGCTTCGATCAATGCGCCGGATTATTTAAAAAGGGGTACCGCCAACATTTTAACGATAATATACGCTAAGCCTTCGGATGTACCTGGCTTAGCGTTTTTTCTTACTCTAAGCCCAATAGTCCGGGCTACACCGCCCGGACTACCGATCACTCACCTTCCTGTTGTTTCAGCGGTCGTAATGAGTTGAGAGACGTATTCTGCTTGAAGTTGAATTTGTATTCACCTAGAAAATTGATGTGCTCCCATCCAAGGGGGGAAATGTGATTTAGCAGTTCTTCCTGAAGCTTACCTTGCTTTTTGCGGTGTTCAGTTGCCTGCTGGAGATAGACGGTATTCCAAACGCTAATTGCATTGATGATAATGTTCAACGCACTTGCCCGTTGGAGCTGATCTTGTAGCGCACGTTCCCGCAGTTCGCCATGTTTGCCGAAGAAGATCGCTCTGGCCAATGCGTTCATGGCTTCTCCTTTGTTCAACCCCCGATGGATTTTTCTCCGCAGCGCCTCGCTCGAAAGGTAATCCAGAATGAAGATCGTTTTCTCGATACGCCCCATTTCTCTCAGCGCGGTAGCCAAGCTGTTTTGTCTTGCATAGGAACCGATTTTCCCCATAATGAGTGATGCTGAAACGGTTCCTTCCCGGATGGAGTGAGCCAGCCGGAGTACATCGTCGTAGTTCTCTTGAATGATCTTTGTATTAATCTGTCCGCGAAGCAGCTTCTCCAATTTAGGGAAAATGGACGGTTTTCCGATAGCGTAGAGCTTGGAATCAGCCAAGTCGCGTAAGCGCGGCGCAAAGCGAAATCCAAGCAAATGCGTTAAACCAAAGACTTGATCGGTGTAACCGGCCGTATCCGTATAATGCTCCTCAATGGACAAGTCCGTTTCGTGGTGGAGCAAACCGTCGATGACGTGTACGGCATCCCGAGCGTTCGTATTGATGACTTTCGTATAGAACGTGGAAAACTGGTCGCTCACGAAGCGATATATCGTTGCTCCTTTTCCGGTCCCGTAGTGAGGATTCGCATCTGCGTGAAGAGACGATACACCGATCTGGACGCGCATTCCATCAGATGAGGAGGTAGTGCCATTCCCCCAATATGAAGGCAGCGCCAGCTTATGATGAAAATTGACAAGAACAGCTTGCGCTTTATTCATCGCGTCTTCGTACAGCCGCCATTGAGCTGTATTGGCCATTTGCCGATATGAAATGCTCGGCGTGGCTTCAGCCATCTTCGTAAGCCCGATGTTCGTTCCCATTGCCATAAGGGTAGCCATAAGGATTGTTGTTTCTTCCTCGTTCGGAGCGCGGTTACTGGAAGCGTGAATAAACTGCTCATGAAAATTCGTCCAGTTGGCTACTTCCATGAGCAGATCCGTAAGCTTAATTCGTGGTAGCAGCTCATAGAGGGAAAGACTGAAATTTCGGGATTCATCGGGAACATCTTTCTCCAATCGCTCAATGTGCAATTTCCCGTTCTCCAAATTTACTCCGTCCAGCTCATCGATGTGATCCGAAACCCAATTTAATCTTTGAAGAAGTGCTTCAATCCGTTCTTCAAGATATTCCTTTGCGGACAAACTGACGGCAAGCTTTGTAGCGTTAGGATCAATGCCATTCCAATCGGCTTTCGGAACAAGGTATTCCTCGAAATCCTTATGCTGACGGCTTCCGACTATGGACACGTCCCCGGAACGAACGTAATTCCGCAACTCTGTCAGGACAGCCATTTCGTAGTAATGCCGGTTGATCGTTCCGTCATCGTCGTAAACGTGCTTTTGCCAGCGGTTCGAAACGAAGTTCAGCGGCGCGCCTTCCGGAACCTTCCGCTTCCCGGTTTCATTCATATCCCGGATGATATCGACCGCCTTCATTAGCGGCTCTGCGGACTTAGTTGACCGAAATTCCAACGATTTTAGCAGCGTTGGCGTGTATTTTCGGAGCGCATAGAATTTCTTTTCTAACAAGTCCAAGTAGTCGTAATCAACTGGTCGCGCCAGCCGTTTAGCTTCCTCCACGGATGCGACGACCTGATCCCACGGCATGACGGCATCAAGAGCAACAAACGGATCAATGCCTTCGCTTCGGGCCTTAATAAGAGCGGCTCCAAGATCGGCAAAGTGAACAACCTTTTCGTTGATCGATTTACCGTTTTGCTTTTGAAGTTCCTCTTGGGCCTTTCTCCCTTTGGAAAGCAGTATCATAATCTGCCGGTCATGAATCTCGAAAGCCAGGTCTGTCAAATCCTGAATTAGTTCCAATAGGTACGCTACTAAAATCGCGTACTTTTTCGGATCATTAAAACGTCTGAAAGAATGAGGTTCGTAACGCGAACCGATTTTAGAAAGTTGACGTAGACGGTTCGGATGGATGCCTTTCGTATCGACTTGCAGCTGCAAGTCGCGTAAGTATTCGAGTTTTTCAATCACCTTCAAAAAAGAATCCGGAGAGCTAGTACCTGGAATTTCCCTTAACCATGCTAAGTAGGTTTTGCTACTTTCCGGCATGGTGGTTAAGACGCGATCCAGCTTAGCAATTTGTAATTCTGTCAGTGAACTGCTGAGCAGCTTGAATATTTTTTCTTCTGTTCGTTTGCGCGTTTCCCAAACGGCTCTTTCAATTGTAGCCATTGAAGGGAGAATGATTTTACGCTTACGTAAATCTTCGAGTGCGAGTTGAATCAGGTGTAAGGGATTGCCGTTTGCCATTGCATGGCTAAATAGATGCTTGCACAAAGAACGATATTCGCTCAAGGTGAATGTCTGGTAGCCATATTCTTTCCGGATCTCATCCAGATGCTCGTACTTCGTTGCTTCTCGGTCGCCGTAAGATGCAAAAGACTCCACATCGGCATTGATTTGCTTTGCAATATGACGAAGAATTTGAACCGGCACTTCTTTTGTATCAGAAAGTGTCCAGCCGAGATAACGAAGTACGCACAGCTGCACGGCAAAGCCGAGTCGATTATAATCTCTTCGCCGCTGCTGTATGATTTCAAGGTCATGCTGTGTAAATGTGAAATAAGTGCCCAATTCCCATTCGCCAAGATCAGGCGGTATCTGCAAATAATGCAGCCGTTCCTCCGGAGTTAGCAGTTCCCTTACTCTCGCGTACATCGTACTTCATCCCCCTATTGCCAAGCTATTTTTTCGACTTCCGCTTGCAGATCCGCACGGGTTGCCTTGACGTAAATCATCGTTGTGTCCAGACTATCGTGTCCCATAATTTGCGCCAAGCGGTGCAACGGCGTGTTTTCTGCCATCACATAGCCGAACCGGTGCCGTAGATCGTGGGCGCTCAATCCTTCGAGCCGGGCTGCTTTCATATATTTTTGAATTAAATGACGTAAAGCACGTTCGGTTAATCGATCGCCGGTCTTTTCAGATGGAAACAGAAAAGGACTGTGCGGAGGGAGTTCTGCCAGATATTTTTCTAAAGCAACTCTACACGTGGCGTTCAAAGGAACTTCCCTCTGTTTATTTCGTTTTCCGGATCGGACCGTAAGCTGACCACTACGTTTACCGATTTGAATATCTCCGGGAGCCAAGTCACACACTTCCATGCTTCGTAAGCCCGTGTGAAACATCACGATTAGAATCGTCTGATCCCGAAGAGAACCGCCATGCTCGGCCGCAGCAACCAAAGCAGCTTCTTCTTTGTCTGTCATCTGTCTGGGGCTTACCTTTTCTTCCGGAACCAATTTAACCGGCTTCGAAGGGTCGCGGCGAATCCTGGATTCTGACACGGCCCATTCAAAAAAACGTTTCAGGGTAATAAGCCGCCGGTTAATGGTCGCCGGTTTCAATTCCATTATTTTTTGTGCTGCTTCCCTATATCGCGTTAATGTTGGAGTAGCCACATCTTCAATTCGAAATATAATCTCTTCCTCTTGGTGGTAGGCGGTCTCAAACCAGCCGATGAAATGTTTTAGGTCGCTTGCATACTCTTTTAGTGTTTTGGGATTCAAATCTTCGTGGGTGGTGAGAGCGTGAATGAAGTCCTGAATCGTCTGATCGCCCTGTTCCGAAATCCCCGGTGTTTCTCTCATTAGCAAAGCCTCCAAATCTTGTCTTACATTAGCGGACATGATATTCTTATTTTAACCGAAACATTAGCGGACATCAAGTGTATGCTTTGAAAACACCAAATGACCGCTAATCTTAATTAGCGGTCATTTAATATTAGGAGATCATTCCTTCATGATGGTTCGTAGAGACGATTTGCGCAACCGAGGAAACACTCGTGCAGCAAATGAATCGGCAACGAATCGCGCTATAGGAATCGTTTCTGCGCGATACTTCACGAAGCATATTTTTTATTTTAATATCAATTCGATGATGTTGCTTGTTTTGCCACCGGATGACGAACTTTTTTGACGCATTGTCATCCTCCCTGCACCTGCCATTTCCACGAGAATTTGCCCGATGGCGTTTGTGGTATCAATCACCATGTTTTTGATTGCTTTAGGTTCCAGCGTCACCCCGTTGTCGATGGCTGTGCCATCGATCACACTTGGCAATACATTGCCGTTTGCACTGTCTTTGACGACCATGTTAATATTTTTTTCTTCGTCGCTGCCATTGTTGATCGCCACCGAAAGTGTGGTTTCTCCGTTTTTGCGAGACATCGTGAACGTGGTTTTTGAACTGTTTTCAAGCATGGGTAAACGCCTCCTTAAGCGATTGAATTATTTTGGTTTAACATATCAAAAATGCGCTGTTGTTTATTTTTTTCATCATCGAGCAGTTTGGAAATAATCCCTTCCAAATTCGTCGTCCCCGACGTGCCGCAGGTACAGCCGCTTGTTGATCCGCTAGAAGGCTGACAGTTACAGCAGGTACGGCATTTGCAAAACAAAAGCAATAAGGCTAAAAGCACGGAATTGTCGCTAATTTGAATTTGATTGCCAACGGTGAAGTTGTTGCCATTGGAGACGGTGTTTGCCGAGTTGTTTGCCGAGCTCGCTAACCCGTTTGCCGTGCTCACTAAGGCGCTGTTGTAGTCAAAGGTGTTGTTGGATTCACTGGTATTCGTGGATTCGTTGGTGGCGCAGCTGGTGGAGTTTAACGTGCTGTTGGCGGTGCTTGCGTTGTCGTTCGTTGAAGAGTTGTCAGCATTGGAGGTATTGGTGGTAGTATTATCGCCTGTCGACGCTGTTGCTGTAGGCGTAGAGGTGTTATCACCTGTGGTGGCAGTGGCACTGGTTGTGGATGAATTATCGCCAGTGGTTGAGGAACTGTCACCTGCACTCGATGTAGCATCTGTATCCGATGAGTTTGTTGCAGGACCACTTGTTGTGGTTGACGTATTATCACCATTCGTTGATGTGCTATCACCTGAGCTGCTGGTGGCGTCCGTATCCGATGAGTTGGCCGCAGGACCACTACTTGTGGTGGAGGTATTATCTCCATTGGTGGAGGTACTATCACCCGATGACGAAGTGCTGGTGGCGTCTGATGCGTTGTTCGAGCCGCTAGTTGAGGTTAATGTATCGGTCACG